>DASUQI010000011.1:0-22439 GCA_036280655.1 Actinomycetota bacterium | reverse complement strand
CCGAGTCCGGCACGATCGATGCAGCAAACGTCGATGTGTCCGCGATCGGGAGCCTTGGGTTGGTGCACCGGTCGGCGGCTGTGTCTCCACAGGAATACAGCTGATCGGTAGACGTGCCGTTGGTCTGCACGATAATGCAGTAAGAGAAGTTCGCGAAGCCGTCTCCGTCCGAATCGAACAGGGCACACGCGTCACGGGTGTTGTTCCCCGACGTCGCCGTGTCATCCCATCCCCAGTTGACGTCGATCGTATTCGCGCCTGGCGCCCCGTAATCGACCGTGAGGAAGTTGAGATCCTTCTGACCCGGCTCATCGTCGGCGCCCGCGTCGTCCACGATGGTAATCGGCACGGCGGAAGCTGCCGGCGCGAAGACCGTCGCGATCATGAAACCAGCGATGACGAAGACCCCTCCGGCCATCAGCCGGCGGGCGCGTCCGCGCCGAACGCGATGCTGTTCCTTCATCTCGTGCCTCCTGCAACCTCGTGACGCACGGAGCGCCGACGGTCGCCGGCGCGAAGAAGTCGAAGCGGGTCTTTCGGGTGGGTGGAGAAGGTCACCCTGCGAGCCCCCTACGTCCTCTTTCCCTCGGACACCGGTGTCGCCCGTCTGGGTTACGTCCGATGTCCAGCGAGGAACCTATGCCCCAGGAAGCATCGGCGTCAACTCGATGGACAGGTCCGAAAGGACTATTTTGTGCTTGGGCGCACAAGATTGTGCAAGTTTCTCATCTCGGATGCACCGGAAAGGCAGCGTCCACCGGATTGACAGGCTGCGATCCGGTTCGGCAGCGTCTGCAGGTCGAAAGGCCTACGGAGTCCCCCCATCGGCGCTCGGCTTCTTTTGCGATTGCAGTACCTGGGATCGACGACTAGGGTGTGCCCGTGCCCGACCAGAAGTTCCCCCGCGCGTTGATCCGCAAGCTGGAGTCTGAGCAGAGGTTCCCCCTGACCGCCTTGGAGGGGATCCGCGAGACCCGCGCGTACCTCGACGAACTCGAGAACGACGCGCTCTGCGACTCGAGGGAGCTCGGCGCATCGATCAGCGAGATCGCGGAGGTCATGCAGATGACGCGGCAGAGCGTCTACAACAGGCTCAAGTCGATCGCCGAACGCAAGGCCCGGTCGGACCGCGAGGCCCGGGAAGCGGTCCTCATCCCCGAGCTCGAGGGGAAGCAGGAGCAGCACGGATAGACTCGAAGCGATGGAGATCGCTTCGCTCCAAGATACGCTCCGCGACACGTACCTCGAACGCGATTCGCGACGCGGTTCCGACGCCACGTTCCGGTGGTTCACCGAGGAGGTCGGTGAGCTCGCGCGCGCTCTCCGCGACGGCGACCGCGATCAGCTCGTGCACGAGTTCGGCGACGTGCTCGCCTGGCTGACGTCGCTCGCCAACCTCACGGACGTCGAACTCGACGATGCCGCGGCGCGCTACGCGCACGGCTGCCCGAGGTGCGGCGCGAAGCCGTGCGCGTGCGAGTTCGTTCGATGACCGAGGCCGACGTCTTCACGCCGGGCGACGAGCATCGCGACGAGATCGTCGGGCTCATGGCCATCGCGTTCAACATGTCCTCGGGACACGCGGAACGCGCCGCGTGGCTGCCCGTCGAGAAGATGCGATGCGTCTCGGACGGCGATCGCATCGTCGCGGCCGCGGCCGCGCGCGACTTCCGTCAATGGTTCGGCGGGCGCGAGCTCGAGATGAGCGGCATCTGGGGCGTCGTCACGTTGCCGGAGCACCGCGGCGGTGGTCTCGCGACGCAAGCGGTCACCGTGCTGCTCGAGGACGCGCGCGAACGTGGTCAACCGCTCAGCGCGCTGTACCCGGCGACGCAGCGCCCATATAGAGGAATGGGATACGAGCAAGCGGGAACGATGACGCGGCACGAGGTCGCGCTCGACGATCTCCCGCGCGGACCCTCGGGACCGCTGCCGGTCGAGGAGTTCTCGCTCGAACGCGACCTGGACGGCGTCCGCGCGTGTTACCGCGCGTCGGTCTCCGGTCACTCGGGACCGATCGACTGCGACGACCCCGACTGGTGGCGCGACAAGGTCCTCGGCCGATGGTTCAGCGACGACGTGCAACGCGCGGTGGTCGCGCGCGGGCCGAACGGGATCGAGGGCTACGCGTCGTTCACGTACGGCCCCGCGAAGGGCGCGATCGACTTCAACTACCTGATCCAGTGTCGCCACCTCGTCGCGACGTCGGTCGAGGGGTACGCGTCACTCCTTTCGTATCTGCGCGGCTTCCGCGGGCTCGGCGTCGCGCTTCGGTTCACCGGTCCCCCGGCGCATCCGCTCGGACTGCTCGTCGAGGAGCAGCGCGTGCTGCCCGTCTGGACCTACCGCTGGATGCTGCGGCTCCTGGACGTGCCGGCCGCGCTGTCGCAGCGCGGGTACCCGCCGGTGTCGGGCGAGGCGGTGCTGGCGGTCGAGGACGGGCTGTTCCCCGAGAACCGCGGCCCCTGGCTGCTCGAGGCCGACGGCTCGGGGTCGGTGGCGGTGTCCCCGACGACTTCCAAGGCCCGGCCCGTCACGATCGGCGCGCTCTCGGCCATGTACAGCGGCTTCCTGTCGCCGTTCGACGCGGTGGCGCTCGGGCAGCTCGACGAAGCCCAGGCGCCGTTCCTGGCCCGGCTATTCGGCGGGCCGGCGCCGTGGATGCACGATTTCTTCTGAGCCGCTCGCCGTCGACCCGACGGCGCTACGACGGTGCCGCCGCTCGGATCTTGGCCGCCGCCGCCTCGACCCCGGCGCGCCGGGACCCCTCCGAGCGCCACGGCCTGATGAGGCCGTCGTCACCCCACCTGGGGACCAGATGCAGATGGAAGTGGAACACGTCCTGCCAGCCCGCCTTCCGGTTCGCCTGGAACAGGGTCAGGCCGTCGGGCTCGAGCCCTGCCCGGATCGCGGCGGCGACCTCCTGCGCCAAGGTCCAGACCGCACGGCCGTCCTCGGGCTCGAGATCCCAGATGTCCTCGGCATGGGTCCTCGGAACGACCAGCGTGTGCCCGTCGGTGGCAGGGTTGATGTCCATGAAGGCGAGCGCACGGTCGTCCTGCGCGACCACCTCGGCCGGTGCCTTCCCCGCGACGATCCCGCAGAAGATGCAGTCGGCCGCGCTCACGCGGCGGCCACGAGGCGTTCGGCGATCTGGACGGCGTTGAGCGCCGCGCCCTTGCGGAGGTTGTCCCCGCACGCGAACAGCAGGAGGGCGTCGTCCCGACCCTCGGGCCGGCGGATCCGCCCGACGAGGACGTCGTCGATCCCCGCCGACTCGAGCGGGCTCGGATAGACCTCGTTCGCCGGGTCGTCGCGGAGCTGCACGCCCTCGGCCGCCGCGACCACGTCCCGCGCCTCCGCTACCGAGATCGGCCGGTCGAACGTGGCATGCACGCTCACGCTGTGCCCCACGGGCACCGGCACCCGGACGCAGGTCGCCGAGGTCTCGAGCTCCGGCAGCGACAGCAGCCGCTTCGCCTCGCGCTGCACCTTGATCTCCTCGAACGTGAACCCGCTCTCCTCGTCGAAGACGTCGATCTTCGCGACGACGTTGTAAGCGATCGTCTTGCCGAACACGTCCCCGACCGGCAGCGCGTCGAGATCGGGCCTCGCGAGCTCTTCCTCCATCCCGTGGAGCTTCTCGACCTGCTCGGAGAGCTCCCGCACGCCCTTCGCGCCGGCCCCGGAGACCGACTGGTAGGAGGAAAGGTGGAGCGAGCGCAGGCCGGCCGCCCGGTGGAGCGGCGCGACCGCCATGAGCGCCGTGATGATCGTGCAGTTCGGGACCGCGTAGACCTTCGCGCCGCGCTCGAGCGCCGCGGGGTTCACCTCGGGGATCACGAGCTCGGCCCAGGGCTCCATCCGGAACGCGCTCGAGTTGTCGACCACGGTAGTGCCGGCCTCGGCCGCCTGAGGCACCCAGGTCTGCGCGATCGCGCTCCCACAGGAGGAGAGGGCCAGGTCGACGCCGTCGAGCGCCTCGGGCGTGAGCACCTCGACCGTCCGGTCCTCGCCGCCGAACCGCAGCCGCGTCCCCGCCGTCCGCTCGGAGGCGAGCAGCTTGAGCTCGTCGAGCGGGAACGACCGCTCCTCGAGGATCCCGAGCATCGTCCGCCCGACAGCCCCGGTTGCACCCACGATCGCGACGCGCATGACCGTTCATGGTAGCGGCCGAGGTCGTGGCCGCTCGTGAGCCTCAGGCCACCATCAAGCACGCCCGTGACTAGACTCGGGCTCATGGCCGAACTCCTCCTCTTCCACCACGCCCAGGGGCTGACGAAGGGCGTCCGGTCCCTCGCCGACGAGATCCGGGACGTGGGGCACACCGTGCATACGCCGGACCTCTACGACGGCAAGACGTTCGACGAGATCGACGCCGGCGTCGGGTACGCGAAGGAGGTCGGGTTCGGAACGATCCTCGAGCGCGGCCAGGCCGCCGCCGAGGGCCTGCCGAACGAGCTCGTCTACGCGGGGATCTCGCTCGGGGTCATGCCGGCACAGGCGCTGGCCCAGACGCGCCCGGGCGCGAAAGGGGCGGTGTTCGTCTCGGGCGCATTCCCGCCGGCCGAGTTCGACACCCCGTGGCCCGAGGGCGTCCCGCTCCAGATCCACATGATGGAGGACGACGATTGGGTCGCAGAGGGCGACCTCGACGCCGCCCGCGAGATCGTCGGGTCGACGAAGGACGCCGACCTGTTCCTGTACGAGGGCGACAAGCACCTGTTCGTCGACTCGAGCCTGCCCGACCACGACGAGGGCGCCGCGACCGACTTCCTCGAGCGGGTGCTGGAGTTCCTCGCGCGCGCCGGACGCCGCGTCAGCTGAACTGCCAGGACTCGAGCATGTCGTTGAACACGACCGCGCTCGTGTCGAACCCGTCCTGAAGGTCGTTCAGCGTGACGCGCCAGCCCACGTCGCCCTTGACGGTGACCACCTCGCGCATGAGGAAGGTCTCGCCGTCCTCCGCGGAGACCGAGACGTCCCACTGCAGCGCGTCCGTGCCGTCGAGGTCGGACTCGCTCGCGGGACCCGGCGTGAGACCCGCGTCCTCGTCGCGCTGGCGGACGAAGTTGGACCACTGCTCGAGCTCGGTCCCGGTCTCGAGGTCGACGGCCTCGACCACTACGGTCGCCGCGCCGGTGGGCGGGGCGAACTGGTCGAGCGTCACGTCCGCGCCGAACTGCGCCGGCCCCGCCTCCCAGCCCTCGGGGACGACGAGGCAGTAGCCGAAGTTGTCGGACTCGAAGTTCGTCCCCTGGCACGGGTCGGGTTGGAACGCGAAGAACGCGCTGACGCCGGCGGCGATCCCGACGAGCGCCGCGAGCACGAGCAGCGGCCGCGTCTTGGACGGCGGCGTCGGCTTCTTGATCTCGATGGGCGGCCGCTCGGAGTCGGCCCGGCGCGGGAGCAGCGCCACGGCCGTGGCCTCGAGCGACGTGCCGCACTTCTGGCAGACCGGCCGGTCCTCGTCGTTGATCTCGCGGCACTGGGGGCAGACGACCATCGCTACGCCTCCTCCGCGAGCGGCTCGCCCTCGAGCTCGAAGCGCTGCACGATGGCTCGCATCGCCCGCTCGGCGTCCTCGGACCGGATCACGCAGGAGATCCGGATCGACGACGTCGAGATCATCTCGATGTTCACGCCCTCGGCCGCGAGCGCGTCGAACATGTCCGCCGCGACGCCCGGGTTCGACTTGATCCCGGCGCCGACGAGCGAGAGCTTGGCGATGCCGTCGTCGGTCTCGTATCGGACGGCGCCGACGTCGGTGACGATCCCCGAGAGCACCGCGTCCACACGCGGGAGGTCGGCGCGCGGCAGCGTGAACGAGAGGTCCGTCCGGCCCTCGTGGGAGACGTTCTGCACGATCATGTCGACGTGGATCCCCTCGGCGGCGATCGCCTTGAAGATCGCCGCGGCGATCCCGGGGCGGTCGGGCACCTCGTCGAGGGTGACCTTCGCCTCCTGGTCGTCCAGCGCGACGCCGCGGATCAGCGCGCTCTCGAGCATCGGTAGGCCGTCCATGCCGCCCTCGCCGTCGTGGCCGTCGTCGCCGGCGACCCACGTGCCGGGCCGGTCGCCGAACGAGCTCCGCACGTGCAGGCGGATCCCGTGCTTCCGAGCGTACTCCACCGACCGCAAACCGAGGACCCTGGCGCCCCCGGCCGCGAGCTCGAGCATCTCCTCGTAGGAGATGCGGTCGATCTTCCTCGCCGCGGGGAACAGCCTCGGATCCGCCGTGTAGATGCCGTCGACGTCGGTGTAGATCTCGCACGCCGTCGCGCCGAGCGCGCCGGCCATCGCGACGGCCGTCGTGTCCGAGCCGCCCCGGCCGAGCGTCGTGATGTCGAACTCGGTCGACAGGCCCTGGAAGCCGGCGAGGATCACGACGTTGCCGGCGTCGAGCGACTCCTTGATGCGCCCCGGCCGGATCTCGACGATCTTGGCCTGGCCGTGTCGGGTGTCGGTGATGATCCCGGCCTGGGACCCCGTGTAGGAGGCTGCGCGGCAGCCGCGGGCGTTCACCGCGATCGCGAGGAGCGACATCGCGATCCTCTCGCCGGAGGTGAGCAGCATGTCGAGCTCCCGGGGCTCGGGGGTGGGGGTGATCTCGGCGGCCATCTGGAGGAGCTCGTCGGTGGTCTCGCCCATCGCCGAGACCACCGCGACGACGTCGTTGCCCTCGTTCCGAGCCTGCACGATCCGGTCCGCGACGAAGCCGATCCGCTCGGGCGACCCGACCGATGTCCCGCCGTATTTCTGCACCACGATGGGCATGTGAGGAGGGTAGCAGTGGGGGTTTGGGACCCTGGACATCCTGCTGCTTCCGTTCCACAGTGGGTCGGGAAGGTCCACGAGGCGAACGCGCATGGGTGCGCAACCACACTGGTTCTACCGCCACGCCGTGGTCACCGTCGTGACGAGCGGATTCCTGGGCTTGGCGCTGGGGACCGTCATCGCCATCGCGTCCCTGCCGAGGGACTTCGGACTCCGCGCCTCCGAGGGGCTGCGACCGTTCGGGTTCCTAGCCGTCTCGGGAGGAAGCTTCCTGCTCGGGATCCTCGTGGGTGTCCTGCTGGTGCGAGCCGGGAGGAGCGGGACCGAATGTCCTCGATGCGGCACGCTCAACCCGGAGGGCTCGGCCGAGTGCTCGGCGTGCGGGCTCTCTCTTGCGTAGAGATGGCGGGTCGGCTCTCCCCCTCTCCAGGGAGCTCTCCCGGGCCCCTCGCGGTCGGCCTTTCGGATAGCCCGCCGGTAGGCCCCGAGGCTCCGGGTTTGAAGCACGTTTCCGGGGGATAATCGCCACCCATGGCGTACGTGATCGCGGAACCCTGCATCGACGTGAAGGACAGGGCCTGCGTCGACGAGTGTCCGGTCGACTGCATCTACGAGGGACCCCGGATGCTCTACATCCAGCCCGATGAATGCGTGGACTGCGACGCCTGCGTGCCCGTCTGCCCCGTCACGGCGATCTTCAGCGAGGACGACACCCCGGCGGATTGGAAGCAGTTCCAGGCCGTGAACGCCGAGTGGTTCGCGGACAGCGTGACCGGCCTGGGCTCACCGGGGGGCGCCGCGCAGGCAGGGCCGCAGGCCAAGGACCACCCGGTCGTCGAGGGCTGGGCGTCGCTCGCCTAGGCCCGCTCAGCCTGGGTCGGCCTGCGCCACAACGGCGGCCGCGGCCCGGGCAACGTGCGACACCGCGTGCTCGGCCATGGCCGGGTCCCACCGGAGCGCCTCCACGAGCAGCGTCGCGAGCTCGAGCAGCACGGCGGGTGACGTGACGAGGTCGTCCTCTCCCTCGAGGGCCCGCCGATAGGCCGCCTCCTCTTCGCTCCCCGGCGCGACGAAGGCGGACGCGAGCTCGGCCGCCCCGAGCGTCACCCTCACTGGCGAGCGTTCCTGATCACGCGGCGCACGTCCGCCTCCGTCCGGATCCCGGCCCCGGCGGCCCGTGCCGCGCCGTAGCGCTGGAGGGACTCGAACGTCCGGGTCTCGCGGTAGACCCGGTAGATGCGGAGCATCTCCCGGAACAGCTCGCTGCGGTTCCGGCCCTCCCGCTCGGCGAGCCGATCGAACTCGCGGGCGACCTCGGGCGGCACCGAGACGGCAAGGACGCGGGAGGTTCGGGGCATGTCATACGGAGTATGACATGCCTCGGTGGGATCCTCGCGCCTCGATACGAGGGATGTCGCGGACAGCCTCGATACGAGAAACGGTATGGCTCGACCGCGAAAAGGCTCAGACCCTCAGCGAGCGCCTCAGGAAGTCGATCTGGACCCGCAGCAGGTTCTCGGTCAGGGCCGCCGAGCGGGTGAAGTGCGTGGCGTTCGGTATCAGCACGAGCTCGTGGTGCTTGCCGGCCTCGAACAGCGCGGCCGACAGCCTGAGCGTGTTCGCGACGAAGACGTTGTCGTCCGCGAGCCCGTGGATCAGCAGCATCGGGCGCGAGAGCGACGCGGCGTCCACGAGTGGCGAGCTCTTCCGATACGCCTCCGGCTCGTCCTGCGGCTTCCCGAGGAACCGCTCCATGTAGAAGGTGTCGTAGAGCCGCTCGTCGGTGACGGGCGCCCCGACGACCCCGGCGTGGAAGATGTCGGGGCGCCGGAGGATCGCAAGGGCCGCCAGCAGCCCGCCGAACGACCATCCGCGGATCCCCACGTGTCCGAGATCCAGGAAGTCGAACCGCTCCGCCGCCGCGTTCAGCGCGTCGACCTGGTCCTCGAGCGTGACAGAGAAGTCCCGGTACACCTCGCGATCCCACGCCGGGCCGCGCCCGTCCACGCCCCGGCCGTCGACGACCAGGACCGCGAACCCGTGGTCGGCGAACCACTGCGACGTGAGGTGCGCGCCGCCGGCCCGGAGGACGCGGGCGCCGGTCGGTCCCCCGTACGGATCCATGAGCACCGGCAGCTGCCCGTCGGGTTCGCGTCCGCCGGGCAGGAACAGGGCGGACGAGTGCTCCCGTTCCCCCAACCGCAGGAAGCGAGGCTCGGGCCGCACGACGGGCACCTCGGCGACGTTCTCGATCGTCCCGATGGACTCGTTACCTCGCAGGACGGTCGTGGTCGAACGCGTCTGCTCGACCGTCGCCGAGACGCCGACGAGCACGTCCCCTCCCCGCGCGCCCGAATGCACGCCGGGCTCCTCAGAGACCTTGACCGGATCGCCGCCGTCCCATCGCCACAGGCCGATCTCGGCGGGGTCGTCCTCGGACGCCCGGAACAGGACGCCGTCGTCCGCCGAGAGCACCTCGCGCACCTGCAGGCCGGGCGGCGTCACCGGGGCGCCGTCCACGGTCAGCCGGTACGTGTCCGCCTCGCGATCCGCGTCGACGTCGACGACGCGCCCGTCGCTCAGCCGGACCGGCGCCTCCTCGAACAGGTCGACCCACTGCGGGTCGGTGCGTTCGGCCACCACGATCGTCTCGCCGGTCGTCTCGTCGGCCTCGAGGAGCCGGACGGTGCCCTGATCGCGCGTCTGGACGAGTAGCGCGAGCGGGCCCCCCTCCTCCCAGAGCACCCTGCCGAGGTAGGGGAACTGCTCGGCGTCCCACCGGACCTGCGTGCGGTCGCCGCTCGCGAGGTCGAACACCCAGAGCGTGACGGTCGCGTCGGTCGTGCCGGCCTGCGGGTAGCGGACCGAACGCGGACGCGCGGCCGGATCGGTCGGGTCGCCGATGAACCACTCGAGGACCTGGTGCTCGTCGACATGCACCGCGGCGAGCTTCGTCCCGTCGGGCGACCACCAGTGGCCACGGAACCGTCGCATCTCCTCGGCGGCGGCGAACTCCGGCAGACCCCAGAAGGTGTTCGGCTCGTCCGGCTTCGCGAGCTCCCGGACGCCGCCCTGGACGTCGCGAACGTGGAGCGCCCCCTCGACGACGAACGCGATGCGCTCGCCGCCTGGATCCAGCCGGGGGTCGTCGACCGCACCGGGCGCGCTCAGCTCCCGCGCCGAGCCCTCGACGAGGTCGGCGAGGAACAGCCGCCCGCCGACGACGAACACCGCGCGCCGAACCGGATCGTCGGTCGCGTACGCCGTGACGCCGGACGAACGCTCGCGGGCGCGCTCGCGCCGGGCGATCTCGGCCTCGGTGAGCTCCTGCTCGGCCTCCTCGGCGCCGGGATCGAACACGAGCCGTTCCTTCGCGCCCTCGACGTCGAAGACCCACAGGCAGCTGACCGGGTCGTCGCCGGTCTTCGTCCGGAGGAACACCACCCGCTCGCCGTCGGGCGAGACCGTGAACGACCTGGGGACACCGAGCGTGAACCCGCGCGTCCGGGCGACCTGCCGCGGGAACTCGTCGAGCGGGTCGGGCGTCTCGGGCATGGGCGGGCAGCGTACCAATGAGGGGAACGGCGACGTGTCACAGCTCGCCGCCCGAACGGCATAGAAGAGGTGACAGCGCTCCTGGGAGACGCCGTGCACGCGGACCTCGACGACGTCGGCCTCATCGTCCGGTCGCAGCGGGAGCCGGAGGCCTTCGGCGTGCTGTTCGAGCGACACGCGGAGCCGATGCTCGCGTTCTTCGCGCGTCGCACGCTCGACGCGGAGTCGGCGGCCGAGCTCGTGGCGGAGACGTTCGCCGAGGCGTTCGCCTCACGCGGGCGGTTCCGTGACCAGGGCGCCGACGGGGCGGCGTGGCTCTACGGGATCGGGCGCAACCTACTGTCGCGGTACTTCAGGAACGGTGCGGTCGACGCCCGGGCGAGGCGGCGGCTCGGGATGCCGGAGCGGACCGTGGGCGAAAGCGACTTCGAGCGGATCGAGGAGCTGATCGACTTCGCGGAGCAGGGCGACCGGATCCGCGAGGCGATGGCGGCGCTGCCCGAGGGCCAGCGCGAGGCGGTGCGGCTGCGGGTGATCGACGGCCGGAGCTACCGCGAGACGGCCGAGGAGCTCGGCACGACGGAGGTCGTGGCCCGCGCCCGCGTGAGCCGCGGGCTGCGGCGGATCGCGGGCGACCTCGATGCCGAGAGTCACAAGGAACCGATCGAGCTGGAGACCAGGCGATGGAAACGGCGATCGACTACCTGAACAAGGTCCACGGCGACCTGCTCGACGCGGCGAAGCGCGAGCACTCGATCCTGCGCCCGCTACCGGAGAGAAGGAAGCCGCGCAGGGAGTGGGTGGGCGGCCTCGCCGTCGCGGCCGTCTGCATCCTCGTCGCTGCCGGCCTCGTCGGGCTGCTCGTCCGGTCGAACCTCGGGTCTGACGACGCCGGCAGCGCCGTTCCAGCACAGGGGGCGACCGGGGCCACCGGCGAGACCGGCGCCGCAGAACCACCTGAGCCGACACCCGGCACCGTTCCCGGTGACCAAGCGGGAGGGGGCGCCGGAGGACCCGCGCCTTCCCTGACGAAGATCATCCGCACCGCCGAGCTCTCGGTCGTGATCCCGCGGAACACGCTCGACGAGCGGTTCGCCGAGGTGGTCGACGCGGCCGAGCGCAACGGCGGGTTCGTGTCCGAATCGCTGAGCCGAACCCGCACCGGGAACCTGACGCTCCGGGTTCCGGCGGGGAATCTGGCCGAGACGTTGCGCGCGGTCCGCGGTCTCGGGACCGTCGACGTCGAATCCGTCCGCGGCAAGGACGTCACCGCGAACTACGTCGACCTGCGGGCGCGACTCTCGATCGCGAAGGCCCGTCGCGAGGTGCTCCTCGGACTCCAGGCGGACGCGACCACGATCGAGCAGACGATCCGCGTACAGAACGAGCTCGACGAGACGCAACTCGACATCGAGGCGATCCAGGGACAGCTCCAGGTGCTCGACGACCGGACCTCGCTCGCGACCGTGCACGTCGATCTCCGCGAGGAGGGCGCCGAGCCGGGCGACGAGGTCGAGACCGCGAGCATCCCGAACGCGTTCGAGCGCGCGGTCGCCGGGTTCGTCGGCGTGATCGCCGCGATCGTGATCGGGCTCGGCTACCTGATCCCGATCGGGCTCCTCGCCTTGATCGTGTGGTTCGTCGCGACCCGGATCCAGCGACGCCGGGCCGGCTGAGGCGTCAGACCCCGACGTTCTGCGGCAACAGCACGACCACGATCGTCCCGGAGACCAGCATCACGACCGCGAGCGTCAGCAGGATCACCTGCGGCGCGCGCGAGTCGAGCGTCCCGGCGAGTCCGGCGAAGAACAGCACCGAGGCGAGGAGCACCGCGGCCAGCACGAAGTTGTCGCCGGTCTGGTTCGCCTCCCGGCCGTCGTCGAAGGCGGCCGCCGCCCGGCGCTCGAGCTCGGCGGCGTTCTCCTCCTCGGCGAGGGTGTACGAATCGAGCTCGAACGGCGTCCCCTCGGGGAGCTCGCCGGGGGGCGCCGAGGCGAGCCACTCGTCGAAGGCGGGCCGGAACTCCTCGCGCATCCGGTCCTGGATGTCGTCGGCGAGCGCCTGATCGCCTTCGACGGACGCGTCGAGCCACGCGATGAACGTGTTCACGTCGATCAGCGTTTGGTTCCGCGCGATGTTCGCGGCGCGGACCGACTCCGTGCGGAGCGCGGAGGCCGTCGTGTACGACTCGGCCTGCTCACCGCTCCATCGTGTCGCCTGGTACGCGGCCCAGGCCGTGAGGAGCGTGGCGATCGAGAGCAGGACGGCCGCGGCGAGCTCGACGCGCTTGTCGCGCCGAACGGTCTCCTGTTCGGCCATCTACATCTCGCGGCGGCCCTCGAGGGCCTGGGAGAGCGTCACCTCGTCGGCGTATTCGAGGTCCCCGCCGACGGGGAGCCCGCTCGCGAGCCGCGTGACCGTGATGCCGAGCGGCTTCAGCATCGCCGCCACGTACATCGCGGTCGCGTTGCCCTCGAGGTTCGGGTTCGTCGCGATGATCACCTCGGTGACCGAGTCGCGCTGGACGCGGTCGAGCAGCTCCTGCACGCGGAGGTCCTCGGGGCCGATCCCGTCGAGCGGGCTGATCGCGCCGCCGAGCACGTGGTACCGGCCCTTGATCACGCCGGCCTTCTCGATCGTCGAGACGTCCTTCGGCTCCTCGACGACGCAGAGCATCGTGCGCTCGCGCCCCTCGTCGCGGCAGATCCGGCAGAGCTCCCCCTCGGCGACGTTGCCGCACTCGCGGCAGAAGAAGATGCGCTCCTTCGCGCGGACGATCGCCTCGGACAGCCGCTTCGCGTCCTCCGGCGGCGCCTTCACGAGATGGAACGCGAGCCGCTGCGCCGACTTCGGGCCGATCCCCGGGAGCCGGGAGAGCTCGTCGATCAGGTCCTGGATCGGCCCCTCGTACACCTACGCGCCGTCCTCGGTCGACGGGGTGGCGCCGAGCTCGGCCGACAGGTGCGCGAGCGCCTCCTCCTCCGAGAGCGGCTCGTCCTCGATCGGCTCGGTGACGTCCACGACCGAGTTCCGCATCTCGCACCGGATCTTCGGCGCGATGCCGAACAGGTCCTGGAGCGCCTGGCGCAGCTCGGCCTCGCGCTCCTGCACCTTCTGGACCGCGAGCTTGCGGTCGGGCGGGAACACGATCTCGAGCATCTGCCCGTCGAACGCCGCCGGCGTCCCGCTCTCCAGGAACGAGGGAAGCACGGCCTTCTGCTGGCTCCGGAGGTGACCGATCACGGTCGGCCAGCTCGCGCGGAGCATCGTGACGTCCACCGCTCCCGTCCCCGCACCCAGCACCGGCGCCACCGGCTCCGTGGAAGGCTCGTCGGGGCCGGCCGCGGCCTCCTCGTCGCGGCTCGCTTCGTCAGGCGTGGTCGACCGCTTCGGCCTCAGCGCCTCCGACGGGGGCGACGGGTCGGCCGCGCTGCCGGCACCCGCCTCGCCATCCGCGCCAGTCTTCGACGGCGCAGGGGTGGCGTCGGAAGGTGACTCTGAGCCGCCCGCGGCGCTCGGAGCGGTCCGAGACGGTTCGCTCGGCGGCGATGCGGAGCCTGGAGACGCCACCCCGGAGCCGGTCGGAGAGCCCGCAGAGATGCCGGCGACGCGCTCGAGGCGTTCGAGCCGCGACACGAGGGCCTCGGGAGTCGCGTCGGTCTCGGGGATCGTCGCGCGGATCAGCGCGAGCTCGAGCGAGAGCCTCGGCGACGTGGTCCACCGCATGTCGGTCTGGGCGTCGATCAGCAGCGCGATCGCGCGGCCGAGCTCGCCGGCCGTGTACTTCGCCGCCTGCACCGTGAGCCGTTCGGACTCGTCATCCGTCACGTCGAGCAGGTCGGACTGGCCGGGCGCGGTCTTCACGAGCAGGAGGTTGCGGAAGTGCGCGAGCACCTCGTTCGTCACGTGGCGGAGGTCCTGGCCCTCCTGCACGAGCCGGCTCACGAGCTCGAACACGCTCTTCGCGTCGCCGACCGCCACCGCGTCGGCGAGCGCGTACTGCACGTCGCTCCGCCCGGCGCCGATCAGCGCCGTGACCACGGTCTCGTCCACCGTCTCGGCGCCGAGCACCGACGCCTGGTCGAGCAGCGACAGCGCATCCCGAACCGAGCCCTCGGACTGGCGGGCGATCGCGTGGGCAGCCTCGGCCGAGATCGTCACGCCCTCGTCCTTGGCCACGCGCTCGAGGTGGTCGGCCACGGCCTCGACCGGCACGCGCCTGAAGTCGAACCGCTGGCACCGGCCGACGATCGTCGCCGGCATCTTGTGGGGCTCGGTGGTCGCGAGCACGAACCGCACGCCCGGCGGCGGTTCCTCGAACACCTTCAGCAGCGCGTCGAATGCCTCGCGCGACAGCCGCTGCGCCTCGTCGATGATGTAGACCTTCTCGCGGCCTTGGACCGGGGCGGTCGGCGCCTTCTCGCGAAGGTCGCGGGCATCGTCCACACCGCCGTGCGAGGCCGCATCGATCTCGACGACGTCGAGGTGCTGGCCCTCGCGGACCGCGACGCACTGCTCGCACGTGCCGCAGGGTTCGGCCGTCGGACCCTGCTCGCAGTTCACCATCTTGGCCAGGATCCGGGCGGTCGAGGTCTTCCCGGTCCCGCGGGGGCCACAGAACAGGAACGCGTGGGCCAGCCGGCCCTCCCGAACGGCCCCGGAGAGCGCCCGGACCACGTGGTCCTGCCCGAGGATCTCGTCCGGGCCCTGGGGGCGGTACTTCCGGTAGAGCGACTGGTACGGCTTTTCGTCGGCCAACATCAACCCCCGGTCGTCCGTCGGGGAAGCCTACGGGAAGGTAGTGGCAGCCGTGCACCCGCCGTCGACCAGGACGGACTCGAGCGCGTCACCGGCCGGAAGCTCCGGTCAGGCGTCCCCGCGGCACCCGCCAGGGCCCGCTTACGGCTGCTCCCTTCCGGGCCTGACCGAGTTCGCAGGTTGGCGTCGCGCGGGACCCGACCTTCAACGCCCCGTGCCGGGAGCGACTACGGGCCCGCCGGGCCTCGGGCGGGGATTCAGCCCCGCTGAAGCGGATTGCGGGTACAGGGCACCGCTGGCTCCCCGCCTAGCACGGCCACCTCGGCGAGTATACGAGTGCGTCGGCGACGACTCGGCGTTCGATCAGGTCGCCTCTTCGACTCGCTCCCACACGGAGATGTGGCCACCGCCGGGAGACGGGAAGGGCGAGCGGTCCCATGCGGACCAACGCTCGCGGAGCCGCAGGCCCGCGAGGCGGGCCATGAGGTCGAGCTCCGAGACGTAGGCGTAGCGGATGCGCATAGATGAGCGGGAACCGCGCGTCGATGGAGAAGTCCGCGAAGCTTCCCATGGTCATCTTGACGGCGTCCCCACCGGGCTTCGCACGGAGTCGCTCGACCATCTCCTCCGATGTGTCGATGCCATGGACCTCGACGCCCGCTTCCATGAGCGGCAGGGCCACCCGGCCGGTTCCGATCCCGAGCTCCAGAGCCGGACCGCCGCCCGCGACCTCCTTCAGGAACGAGGCTGCGGCGACCTCGTCCGTCGGAACCCTCTCCCGTTCGTCGTAGATCTCGGCGATCCGATCCCCGTACGTCGCGTAGGTGTACTCGTCGCTCATCGCCGGGAGTAGACGCACCGTTGGCGATCGCGGTCAACCGGCTCCCAACGCTGCGGTCGTGCCCCCGTGGCCCGACTACGAGAGCAGGGCGCCGATCAGGGAGACGACCGCCGAGAGCAGCAGCATCGCGAACACGAGCCGGCGGAACGTCTCCGCGTCGAGCCGCTTGAACCCGTGCTCCCCGATATAGGAACCGAGGAGCAGACCGGGCAGCCCCGCCGCGGCCACGCCGAACGCGCCCGACGTGATCTCGCCGCCGAGCGCGAACGCGAGCATCGCCACACTGCCCTGCACGAGGAAGATCGCCGAGATCGTCCCCCGGAACGCCGAGGGGGTGAGTCCCCGACCCGAGAGCGCGATCACGATCGGCGGGCCGCTCGTGCTGGTGCTCGTCGACAGGACGCCCGCGACGAACCCGGCGATGCCGTGGGTGATCCGGTTCGGCGGCACCCGCAGCCCCCGCCAGAGCAGGATCGCGAACACGATCACGACGATCGCGATGATCGCCGTGAGGGTCCGCTCGTCCGCACGTTCGAGCACGAGCAGCCCGAACGGCATCCCGAGGATCGCGGCGGCCGTCACCACGAACACGACCGGCCATTCCACATGACCGCGCGACCGGAGCGTGAGCTGCGAGACCAGGACGATCCCGATCATCGTCAGACCCACCACGGCATCGTGCGGGCCCACGAGGAGCGCCACGAGCGGCGCGCCGATCAATGCGAAGCCGAACCCGGAGACCGCCTGGGCGGCCGACGACAGCGCGACCGCGCCGAACACCCCGAGCCACACCCACCACATCGCGGCATCATCGCCCGCCGCCCGGCCGGTACGCTCGACCGATGCGGGTGGGAGCGCTCCTCGTGGACTTCGACGGCACGGCGTGCCTGCAGGACGTCTCGGAACTGCTGCTCGACCGGTTCGGCCAGCCGGGGTGGGAGCGGTACGACGACGCGGTCGACAGCGGGGAGATGGGGCTGCGCGAGGCGGCGGGACACCAGGCCGCGATGCTGAGCGGATCGATGGGCACGATGCTCGCCTTCGCGCTCGAGGAGGGGACTCTCGATCCGACGTTCCCCGGCTTCGTGGCGTGGGCCGAGGAGCGCGCGATCCCGATCACGCTCGCGTCGGACGGCTTCGGGTTTTACGTCCGCCCGATCCTCGAGGCGGCGGGGCTCGGACGACTGCCGGTCGTTACGAACGAGCTCGTCCACGACGACGGCCGGCCGGAGCTCCGCCATCCGAACGGCCACCCCGAGTGCGTCGGCTGCGGGACGTGCAAGATGCTCGCCGCGATCGGCCTTCGCGAACGCCACGGACCGGTCGCGTTCGTCGGAGAGGGCCAGTCCGACCGGTACGGCGCGCTGTACTCGGACGTCGTGTTCGCGAAGGACGCGTTGGTGCGGATCTGCGAGCGGGACGGCGTGCCGTTCCTTCCGTGGGAGACGTTCGACGACGTCCGAGGCGCGCTCGAGTCGCTCGGATCGCTGCCCGGCCCGATCGGCGGCGATCGATGCGTCGGGTGGAGGACGTCGTGAAGCTCCCGAACGGGCTCTCAGCCCGTCCCGGGACGCCCGAGGACGCCGAGGCGATCTTCGACGTGATCTCCGCGGCCGAGAGGGTGGACCATCACGTCGTCGAGGCCGACCTGGACGACGTGGTGGTCGGGTTCGAGCGCACGGGATTCGACCCGGCGCACGACCTGGTCCTCGTGTTCGACGGCGACGAGGCGGTCGCGTGGGCCGAGCTGTACCGGCAGCGCGCCGAGGCCGACGTCCGGCCGTCCCATCGAGGCCGCGGGATCGGCACCGCGCTGTTCGGGTGGATCGAGGGCCGAGCCCGCGAGCTCGGTGACGCCGACGTCGGCCAGACGAAGACCGACGCGAACACCGGTGCGCGCGACCTGTTCCTCGCGAACGGCTACGAGCCGACGTTCACCTCGTGGATCCTCCGGATCTCGCTCGAGGAGCCGCCGGATCCGCCCGAGCCGATCGAGGGCATCTCGATCCGCACGTACCGCGACGAGGATGCGCGGGCCGTCCACGAGATGGTCGACCCGGCCTTCAGCGAGTGGCCGGGGCGCGAGCCCGAGTCCTTCGAGGTCTGGGCGCCGCAGGTGTTCGCGCATCCGGCGTTCGCGCCGGACCTGTCGCCGCTCGCGTTCGACGGGGATGAGCTCGTAGGCGCCGTGATCTCCTACGACGTCCCCGACGCGGGCGAGGGGTGGGTCCATCAGCTCGCCACGAAAGCCACCCACCGACATCGCGGGATCGCGAGGGCGTTGCTGCGGACCGCCTTCGGGGCGTTCCGCGAACGCGGCCGGCGCGTCGCCGGGCTCTCGACCGATTCGCGCACCGGTGCGCTCGGCCTGTACGAGAAGGTCGGGATGCGCGTCGTCCGTCAGTACACGAGGTACACGAAGCGGCTTTCCTAGATGGCGGAGGCCGCGGGATTCGAACCCGCGAGGCGGTTGCCCGCCTACACGCTCTCCAGGCGTGCCCCTTCGTCCGCTCGGGCAGGCCTCCGCGGGCAAGTGTAGCGAGCAGGCCCACGGCGCCTCGGGGTACCGTCGCGCTCCCGACGGCGAGAGGAGCGCAAGATGGCCACCCGGACGACGCCACGAGGCCTGGAAACGGCCCTGTCGTTCCCGTTGATCGAGGCGCTGCACGGGCGGCGAGCCCTTCGCCGAGCGGAAGTTCGGGCCGGGCGGGCCGTTCCACGTCGACACGCCGGGACCGTGGAAGGAGAGCAGCCGCGTGCGCTCCGCTGCGCAGATGCACTCGGATGAGTTTCGGGCGTGCGTCGCGCTCCAGGCGCAGTACGTGCTCGACCGGTTCGGGAAGTTCCCCGGGACCGTGCCGAGCCTGTTCTGCCTGACCTACCTGCAGGCCCACCACCTGGACCTCGGGTTCTACGACGAGCACTTCGGACCCGGCGCGTACCTGCCGACCCAGGCCAACCACATGGCGGACTGGCACGGCGCCTGAGACGCCAACGGCCGCCCGCGGAGGGCGGCCGGCGCGCGCGGAGGCGACAGGATTCGAACCTGTGAGAGGCGGATTAGGCCCCTAACCGCTTTCGAGGCGGTCCCGTTCGTCCACTCCGGCACGCCTCCGGGGCGAGTCTAGCAAGCACGCCTCCGGCGCCCTGTGGCAGGATTTCGCGCGACGCATCCCGGCGCCGACGAACGGAGGAGTCCCCATGAAGGCCGACCGCCTGCGCAAGATCCCGCTGTTCGAGGGCCTGTCCGACCACGAGTATGAACGCCTCGAGCGCTGGACGGACGAGATCGACGTCCCCGCCAACAAGCGCCTGGTGAACGAGGGCGCCTACCCGCACGAGTTCATGGTGATCGAGACCGGTTCCGCCGAGGTGACCCACGACGACCGGCACATCGCCCACCTCGGCCCGGGCGACTTCTTCGGCGAGATCGCGCTGCTCCTCGACGTGCCCCGCACGGCGACCGTCGTCGCAAGCTCCGACGTCACGCTCGTGGTGATGCACGAACGCGATTTCCGCGCGATGGAGGAGGAGATCCCCAGGGTTCGGGACCGGATCGGCGTCGTCATGGAGGAGCGCCGGGCGAGGGCCGCGGAGGAGAACGAGCGCTAGCGCCGTTCCGCGAAGAACGCCCGGAGCACCTCGCCGCACGCGGCCTCGAGCACGCCGCTCGTCACCTCGACGCGGTGGTTGAGCCGGGGGTCGCGGACGAGATCACCGAGCGAGCCGGCGAACCCCGCCTTCGGGTCCGCCGCGCCGAACACGAGCCGGTCGATCCTCGCGAGGACGAGCGCGCCCGAGCACATCGCACACGGCTCGAGCGTCACGACCAACGTGCACCCCTCCAGGTGCCAGCTGCCGAGCTCCGACGACGCCCGCCGGAGCGCCAGGATCTCGGCGTGCGCGGTGGGGTCCCGGTCGCGTTCGCGCGCGTTGCCCGCCTCGCCGAGGACCTCCTCGCCGCGGGCGACGACCGCGCCCACCGGCACGTCGCCGTTCGAGCGCGCCGTCTCGGCGTGTTCGAGCGCGAGCCGCATCAGCCGCTCGTCGAGCTCGGGCTGCGTCGACGCCATCAGTAACGGTCGATCTCACGCAGGCGGTCGTCGCTGATACCGAAGTGGTGCGCGACCTCGTGCTCGACCGTGTGGATGATCACCCGCTCGAGGTCCTCGTCGTCCCGCGCGACGCGCTCGATCGTGCGCTGGTAGAGCGTGATCGTGTCGGGCAGCACGGCCCCCGTGTGGAACTCGCCCCGGCTCGTCAGCGGGACGCCGTGGTAGCGGCCGAGCAGGCCCGGGTCGTCCCGCGGCGGGCGGTCCTCGACGATCACCTCGACGTTCTCGAGCCGCTCCTGCACCCACTCGGGCAGGTCGTCGAGCGCGTCGGCCGTGATCTCCATGAACCGTGCGCGATCCACCATCACGCCCTCTTCGCGGCGAGCGCCGAGATCGCCTCCATCACCACACGATAGGCGAGGAGCGCGGTGACCTCGCTCTGGTCGTACGGCGGCGAGACCTCGACGACGTCCATCCCGGCGAGGTCCACCTCCCCCACGATCCTGCGGACGGCGGTGAGCAGCTCGCGCCCCAGGAGGCCGCCGGGCTCCGGGGTCCCGGTGCCGGGCGCCATCCCCGGGTCGACCACGTCGATGTCGACCGAGAGGTAGACGCGCTCCGGGCCGTCGAGCGCCTCGGCGATCGCGTCGGCCACGACGGCGTCGATGCCGCGCTCCTCGATCTCGACGATCGAGTGCCAGCTCATCCCCTGCGACTCCATCCAGGCGAACGTCTCCCGGTCGGGCCAGTACCCGCGGAGGCCCACCTGCACGAAGTTCCGACCCGCGACCCACCCCTCCTCGATCAGCCGGCGCATCGGCGTCCCGTGCGAGATCAGGGAGCCGTGGACGCTCGCCCCGGTGTCGGCGTGCGCGTCGAAGTGCACGATGCCGAGCGCCGACGGGTGGACGTGGCGCGCGACGGCCGCCGCGGACGGGTACGTGACCGAGTGGTCGCCGCCGAGCACGACCGGCAGCGCCCCGGTGTGTGCGACCCGGAGCACCTTCTCGTGGATCACGCGGAGCCCGCGCGCGTGCCGGGACGCCACGACCGGAGCGTCGCCCGCGTCCACGACGGTGAGGTGCTCGTACGGCTCGACACCGAGCTGGATCGACCACGCATCGGACCCCCACGTGGTCGGCGCCATCCGGATCGCGCGCGGGCCGAACCGCGCCCCGGGCCGCCCGGAGGTCCCGTCGTCGAGCGGGGCCCCGACGATCGCCACGTCGGCGCCGCTCGCGGCGAGCGCGGCCTCGTCGGCCGCGAACGGCAGCCGGTCGAACGTCCCCCCGACCCCGACGTAGTACTCGAGGTCGTCGGGGCCGAACTCGGCGAACTCGTCCTCGGCGCGGAGCTCGCTCGTCTCGATCCGGAAGTCCGGTGGGCCGCTCATGGCGTGGCGACGGTACCCGAGCCGGCCCCGAGCGGTCGACCGGGGCGCGTGAGCCGCCGGGAAACGGGTAGGCAGCGACCGGAGGTGACCGCATGGAGGAGCGCGCGCAAGGGCATCATCAGCACGAGGCGGTCGTGCACGAGCACAAGCACTTCCACGTCACGCACTACCTGCACAAGGGGGAGAACTGGGGACACCTGCTGTCCACCCACGAGCACGACCACAACCATCCGGGCGTGGACCACGTCCACACGCCCCACCGGGACGAGGAGAGCGAGCACCGGCGCGAGGCGCACGTCCACGATCACGCCCGGCCCGCCGAGTCGCCGGCCTAGCCGGCCCGGCTGCGGCGCAGCCCCCTTCGGTAGCCTTCGGGCATGGTCCCGAGCGCCCTGCTCACCGACCTCTACGAGCTCAACATGGCGCGGAGCTACCTCCGCCGCGGCATGCAGGGCGACGCGACGTTCAGCCTGTTCGTCCGCCGGCTCCCACCGCAGAGAGGTTTCCTCGTGGCCGCGGGGCTCGAGCCCTGCATCGAGTTCCTCGAGTCGTTCGCGTTCGGCGACGACGACCTCGAGTACCTCGGCCGGGAGCTCGGGTTCGAGGACGAGGTCCTGTCCCAGCTCGGCGACCTGCGGTTCCACGGCGACGTGTGGGCCGTGCCGGAGGGCCGCATCGTCTACGCGAACGAGCCACTCCTCGAGATCACGGCGCCGATCGCCGTCGCGCAGCTCGTCGAGCCCCTCCTGCTGAACCAGATCACGTTCCAGACGACGATCGCGTCGAAGGCCGCGCGGTGCGTGATCGCCGCCGGGGGTCGCGACGTCGTCGACTTCTCGCTGCGACGGACGCAGGGGCTCGACGCCGCGGTCGCGGTCGCGCGGTGTTCATCGATCGTCGGGTTCGCAGCCACGAGCAACGTCGAGGCGGCCCGCCGCTACGGGCTTCGTCCGAGCGGCACGATGGCGCACTCCTACATCGAGTCGTTCCCCAGCGAGAAGGAGGCCTTCCGGGCGTTCGCGCGCGACTTCCCGGACAGGACGACGTTCCTCGTGGACAC
>DASUQI010000010.1:0-118470 GCA_036280655.1 Actinomycetota bacterium | reverse complement strand
GTCCAGAACGCGATGGCCGCCGCCGCCGCCGCGCACGCCGCCGGGGCCCACCTCCACGACATCCGGCAGGGGCTGCGCTCGTTCACAACGTCGATCTACCAGGCGCCCGGCCGCCTGAACGTGTTCGACCTCGACGGCGTGAAGGTCGTGATCGACTACGCGCACAACGCCGCCGGGCTCGAGACCCTCGGCGACTTCGTCGAGCGCCTCACGTCAGAGGCGCCGGCCGGCGGGCGCCCGAGCGCGCCCTCGTGGAGCGCGAACCTCCGGGTCGCGGTGGTCGCGACCGCGGGCGACCGGCGCGACGACGACATGCGCGAGCTCGGGCGGGTCGCGGCGCGGTATTTCGACGACGTGATCGTGCGCGAGGACCGGAACCCTCGGGGCCGGGAGCGCGGCGAGACGGCCGCGCTCGTGCTCGAGGGGGTGCACGAGGCGATGTCGACCGGGGCGCGCGCCGGCAACGCCGAGGTCGTGGTCGACGAGATGGACGCGACGCGCAAGGCGCTCGACCGTTCGCGGCCCGGCGACCTCGTCGTGCTGTGCGTGGACTACGCCACCGAGGTCTTCAAGGAGCTCGAGGGCCGCCGATCGCTCGCGGCACCGACCGTGTTCGCCTCGCTCGAGGGCAACGGCTCGGTCGAGCAGGCCGGGGGCGACCCCGACTTCCTCGGCGTCTGACGTGGATCCGGATCGCATCCGAGCGTCGCTCGAGCGCGCCCGCGCCGAGCTCCGGGCCGAGCTGGAGGAGCTCACCGCCGCGCCTCGCGACCCGACCGCGACGGTGTCGTTCGGCAAGCGTGTGGGCGAAGGCACCTCGCAGGCCGTCGAACGGATCGCGCAGGTGGACGCCGCCCGGCAGCTCGACGCGAAGCTCCGCGACGTCGAGCGCGCGCTCGAGAAGCTCGACGAGGGGACCTACGGGGCGTGCGACGTGTGCGGGCGGTCGATCGCGCCCGAGCGCCTTGAGGCGATCCCGTGGGCGGTCCTGTGCGTCGAGGACGCCGCGTCCCGGACCTAGCGAGTCGAGGGCTCGAACGCCACGACCGAACCGCTGCGCGCGCTGTCGAACGCGGCCTCGATGATGCGCAGCACCCCCACGCTTTCGAGCGGGTCGACCGGCGGCGGGCCGGACGAGCGCAGCGCCTCGACGACGCCGCCGTAGAACCGCTCGTACGCCCCGGCCTCGGTCTCGACCGTCCGCTCGCCGTCGTCGGTGACGAGCCGCCCCCAGGCATCCGCGGGCTCCCGTCCCCAGTCGGGATCCCCGGGACGCATCCCGTTCGCGAGCGCCTCCTCCTGCACGTCGAGCCCGTACTTCTCGTAGGTGCCGGCCAGGCCGAGCACCCGCATCCGCGGATCGCGGATCGCGGCGAGGACGTTCATCCACAGATGGCTCCGGACGCCGCTCGCGTGCTCGAGCGCGACGAACGTGTCGTCGTCCACCTCCGCCCCCGGGCGGCTGCGGTCGACCTCCGCGTAGACGCGCGTCGGCGGGCCGAACAGCTGGACGGCCTGGTCGATCAGGTGAGCCCCGAGGTCGAACAGGAGGCCGCCGGCCTCCTCGGCCTCGGACCGCTCGCGCCACGCGTCCGGCCGCACGGCGGGCCGCCACCGCTCGAACCGTGATTCGAACCGGATGACCTCGCCGAGTGCGTTCTCCTGGAGGAGGGGTCGAAGCGTCAGGAAGTCGCCGTCCCAGCGCCGGTTCTGGAACACCGTGAGCAGCAGGTCGCGCGCCGCCGCCTCCTCGACGACCTTCTGCCCTTCGGCCGCGGTGGGCGCCATCGGCTTGTCGATCACGACGTGCAAACCCTCCTCGAGGGCCCGGAGCGCGATCGGCACGTGGGAGCGGTTCGGCGACCCGATCACGACGAGATCGTGGTCCGAGGCGGCCGCCCACAGCTCGTCGATGTTCGGGACGATGCGGGCATCCGGATGCGCCTGCCGGGCCCGGGACTGCCGTTCCGGGTCGCTGGTCACGACGGACCCGACGACCATCCCCGGCGTCGAGGCGATCAGCGGCCCGTGGAACACGGCACCCGCGAGCCCGTAGCCCACCAGCCCTACGCGGATCGGGTCTCCGCTCGACATGTCGTGGCTCGGCCTCCTGCTCCGCGGCTGCCCCGCGGTGGGCGCGTTCTACGGGAGACTTGCAGATTCGCCGGGCGACGGCATACGCTCGGGCGCACGCGAAGGGGGCGTGGGGCCTCGTCACACCCACGGGTCTGCGCCACGACAACGGAGGGGGCGGTATGCGGAAGCGTTCCGTTCGGTCGCTGTTGGCGCTGCTGGCGATCTCGGGATTGATCGCCGCGGCGTGCACCAGCGACGAGGATGGCGGGGACGGGGAGACCGGGGGCGCCACGGGCGAAGCCGGCGGTCCGATCTGGGTCCTGCTGCCCGACACGGCGTCGTCCGACCGCTGGGAAGGGGACGACCTCCCGCTGTTCACCGAGGCGTTCGAGGCCGCCGGCCTCGTGAACGGTGAGGACTTCAACGTCGTGAACGCCGAGGGCGATGCCGCGACGCAGCAGTCGCAGGCGGAGCAGGCGATCGCGGACGGCGCGAGCGTGATCGTGCTGACGAGCCTCGACACCGGCTCGGGCGCCACGATCATCGACCAGGCCAAGGAGGCCGGGGTAGAGGTCGTCGAGTACGACCGGTTCAACACCGGCGGCTCGGGCGGCGCCGCCTACGTGAGCTTCGACAACGTCGCGGTGGGCGAGGCGATGGCGACCGCGATGGAGCCGGCGATCGATGCCCTCGGGCTCGACCAGCCGCAGGTCGTGATGCTGAACGGCGGCGAGGAGGACAACAACTCGTTCCTGTTCCGCGAGGGCTATGCCGCGACGGTCGAGGCGCGCGTTGATGCCGGCGACTGGGCGCTCGTCGACGACCAGTTCGTGCCGGGGTGGGACAACGCCGAGGCTCAGACGATCATGGAGCAGATCCTCGTGTCGGCGAACAACGAGGTCGACGCGGTGTTCGCCGCGAACGACGGTCTGGCGAACTCGACCATCAACGCGGTTGAGGCCGCGGGGCTCGATCCGATCCCGGTGAGCGGGCAGGACGCGACGGCGGAGGGGATCCAGAACGTCGCCCTCGGCCTCCAGACGGTGAGCGTCTACAAGCCGATCCAGGACGAGGCCGGGGTCACGGCCGCGATCGCGCTTGCGCTGCGGAACGGCGAGGACTACGAGTCGGCGGCGACCGGCTACACGTCCACGCTCGCGTCGGGAGGCTCGACGGTCGCGATCATCGGCATCAACGCCGCCGACGGCACGCCGGCCGACTCGGCCACCGGCGACGGCGTCGTCCCGTACGTCGCCTTGGTCCCGATCGGGGTGACGATCGACAACATCATGGACACCGTGATCGCCGACGGGTTCCGGACGATCGAGGAGATCTGTACCGGGGACATCGCGCAGACCGACTTCTGCCAGGAGAACGCCGCCTAGCGGGAGACGGAGACGAGCCAGGCGGGGGCGCCGGAGGCGGCGCTCCCGCAGGGTCCGGCCGTTGCGGAGGATGACGAGGAGGGCCTGTGGCCGACACCCCGCTGCTCGAATGCGTTGGCGTCTCGAAGTCCTTCGGCGCAGTCCGTGCCCTCTACCGCGTTGACTTCGAGGTCAGGCGCGGCGAGGTGATGGCGCTCGTCGGCGACAACGGCGCCGGCAAGTCGACGCTCATCAAGAGCGTCGTCGGGATCCATCCCTTCGACGAGGGAGCGGTTCGGTTCGAAGGGAGCCCGGTCTCCATCCACGGCCCGCGGGACGCGGCCAAGCTCGGCATCGAGGTCGTCTACCAGGACCTCGCGCTCGCGGACAACCTCGACGTCGTGGCGAACATGTACCTCGGCCGGGAACGGACCCGCCTTGGGGTCGTGCTCGACGAGTCGAGCATGGAACAGGCCTCGCGCGAGACGCTCGACAGCCTGGCCGTCACGTCGCTGCGTTCGGTCCGCCAGATCGTGGCCGGATTGTCCGGCGGCCAGCGACAGGCGGTCGCCGTCGCGAAGTCGGTCATGTGGAACTCGAAGCTCGTGATCCTCGACGAGCCCACCGCCGCGCTTGGCGTCGCGCAAACGCGCCAGGTCCTCGACCTCGTTCGACGCCTCGCCGAGCGTGGTCTCGGCGTCGTCATCATCTCCCACAACCTGCACGACATCTTCGAGTCCGCCGACCGGATCACTGTGCTGCGGCTGGGGCAGCGGGTCGCGCTCTTCGAGACGGCCAAGACCGACCAGCAGGAGGTCGTGCACGCGATCACGGCGGGGACGCTGACGCACGTGCCGGGCATGACCGAGGCGGCAGCGGAAGCATGACGACCGAACAGAACGAGACGGCCGAAGAGGTCGAGCTCGGACGGGGCGTCTCCGCGACCGAGCTCCCGGACGCGGGGCCCGAACGGCCCGCCGCCCGGGAATCTCTGTCTGAGTACCTGAGCCGGCGCTGGGAGGCGATCCGGGGCGGCGAGCTCGGGTCGATCCCCATCGTGATCGGCCTGGTCGTGATCGCGGTCGTGTTCGGGATGCTCGACGACACCTTCTTCACCCCGCGGAACTTCACGAACCTCTTGCTGCAGATGGCGGCGATGGCGACGATCGCGATCGGAATCGTCTTCGTGCTCCTGATCGGGGAGATCGACCTCTCCGTGGCGTTCGTGAGCGCCGTCGGGGGCGTCCTGATGACCCTGCTGCTCCGGCCGGAGGCCTCGAACTGGCCGGCATGGGCGGCGATCGGCGTCGCGCTCGCCGTCACGACGATCATCGGGTTCCTGCACGCGACCGTGATCACGAGGGCAGGCGTGCCGTCCTTCGTCGTGACGCTGGCGGGCCTGCTGATCTGGTCGGGCGTGGTTCTCATCATGACGATCCAGTACGCGACCTCAGGGACGATCCGCATCCAGAACGAGACGGTCATCGGCATCGCGAACGACTTCCTCACCACTTTCTGGGGGTGGGTGATCGGTGTCGTCGTGGTTGCGGGGTACGGGCTCTCGCAGCTGCAGACGGCCCGCTCCCGTCGCGCGGGCGGGCTCTACGCGAAGCCGGGGTTGGTGATCGCCGCGCAGACGGTCGGTCTCGCCGTGGTCACGTTCGCGGCGATCTGGTTCGCGAACCGGGATCGAGGCGTGCCGAAGGTGACGGTGATCCTGCTCGTCTTCCTTGTGTTCTGGTCGTTCGTCGCGGCGAGGACGCGGTTCGGCCGGCACGTCTACGCCGTCGGCGGGAACGCGGAGGCGGCGCGGCGCGCGGGGATCAACGTCGACCGCGTTCGGATCGCGGTGTTCATGATCGGCGGGTTCATGGCTGGCGTCGGCGGGGTGATCCTGGCCTCCAGGCTCCGGTCGGTATCTACGAATTCCGGGGGGAGCGACCTGCTCCTCAACGTGATCGCCGCGGCCGTGATCGGCGGCGCGAGCCTGTTCGGCGGGACCGGCCGGGTCGTCGCGGCCCTGCTCGGAGCGCTCGTCATCGCGTCGATCGACAACGGGATGAACCTGCTCGGGCTGTCCTCGGGCAACAAGTTCGTGATCACGGGCCTTGTGCTGCTCGGGGCGGTGCTGCTGGACGCGCTTACCAAGCGCCGGCGCGCGGCCCGCGGCGCCGTGTGATGTGGCGGGCACGAGCCCCGGCGGGAGGTGACGACGCGTGACGTACGAACCTCGGCCGGAGCACCGGTTCTCGTTCGGCCTGTGGACCGTCGGGAACATCGGGATCGACCCGTTCGGCGAGCCGGTGCGCGAGGCGCTCTCGCCGGTCCAGCTCGTCGAGCTCCTCGCGGAGGTCGGCGCCTGGGGCGTGAACCTGCACGACAACGACCTCGTGCCGATCGACGCGAGCGCCCACGAGCGCGACCAGATCGTGTCGGATTTCCGCAAGGCGCTCGACGCGACCGGCCTCGTGGTCCCGATGGCCACCACGAACCTGTTCCGCGATCCCGTCTTCCGCGACGGCGCCTTCACGGCGAACGACCCGAGGGTCCGCGCGCTCGCGCTCCAGAAGACGATGCGAGCGATAGACCTCGGCGTCGAGCTGGGAGCGACGACCTACGTGTTCTGGGGCGGCCGCGAGGGCGTGGAGACCGACTCCTCGAAGCATCCGCTCCGCGCCCTGGGGTGGTACGCGGACGCCCTGAACTTCCTGTGCGGCTACGTGAAGGACCAGGGCTACGACCTCAGGTTCGCGCTCGAGTCCAAGCCGAACGAGCCCCGCGGCGACATCTACCTGTCGACGACCGGCGCGATGCTGGCGTTCATCTCCACGCTCGAGCACGAGGAGATGGTGGGCGTGAACCCGGAGGTCGCCCACGAGCACATGGCGGGCCTGAACTTCACGCATCACGTCGCGCAGGCGTGGTCGATGGGCAAGCTGTTCCACATCGACCTGAACGACCAGATCCCGGGCCGATACGACCAGGACCTGCGGTTCGGCTCGGCGAACCCGAAGGCCGCGTTCTTCCTCGTGAAGCTCCTCGAGGACGTGGGGTACGAGGGCAGCAGGCATTTCGACGCGCACGCGTACCGGACCTCGGACTACGAGGACGTGAAGGCGTTCGCGCGCGGGTGCATGCGCACGTACCTGATCCTCAAGGAGAAGGCCGAGCGCTGGAACACCGACCCGGAGATCCAGGAGCTCGTCGCGCAGATCGAGGACGACGACGGGTCGGTCTCGCCGCTGCTCGGCGCGTACACGCCCGAGCGCGCGGCGGGACTCGACGCGCTCGAGCTCGACCGGCGCGCGATCGCGGCCCGCGGACAGCCGTACGAACGGCTCGACCAGCTCACGGTCGACCTGCTGCTCGGCGCCCGCTGACGCCCGCGGGCTAGCCCCGACCGAGCCGGAAGATCTCGTCGATCGCCCGCATGTTGCCGATCGAGTCCTCGACCGGGATCGGCACCGGCTCCCCGTCCAGGACCGCGCGCGCGAACCGCTCGGCCTGCACCGTGTACTGGTCGGCCGTCTCGAACGTGATCGTCTCGGTGTGGGGCGCGACGGGCGGATCGCCGCCCGCGGTGAGGAACACCTCGGTCGGCCGGTTCGGCGGGATGTTGAACGGGATGCCGACCGAGATCCGTCCTTCCGTCCCGTAGACGTGCACGCGCTGGTCGGTCTCGGCCCGCGTGGTGACCGTGAACGCCGCGACTCCGCGGCCGAACTCGAGGACCGCGCTCGTGAGCACGTCGACGCCCAGCGTCTCGTCGATCGTCATCGACGCCTGGATCCTCGACGGCTCGGACCCGAACAACATCCGCGAGAGGTTCACCGTGTAGCAGCCGATGTCGTAGAGCGCCCCGCCGCCCGCCTCCGCGATGTTGCGGATGTTCGCGGGGTCGTCGTTGAAGTACGAGAACCAGCTCTGGACCGATCGAAGCTCGCCGATCCGCCCCGACCGGACGAGCTCGCGGGCCCCCTCCCACGACGGGTGCAGCCGGTACATGAACGCCTCCATCAGCACCACGCCCGCGGACGCGCACGCCTCGACCATCCGCTCGGCCTCGTCGGCGTTCATCGCGAGCGGCTTCTCGCAGAGGACGTGCTTGCCGGCCTCCGCGGCGGCGATCGTCCACTCGGCGTGGAGGTGGTTCGGGAGCGGGTTGTACACCGCGTCGACTTCGGGGTCGGCCAGGAGCGCCTCGTAGGACCCATGGGCCCTCGAGATCCCGTACTCGGAGGCCCCGCGCGCCGCCGCCTCCCGATCGCGCGAGGCGATCGCGACGACCTCGCAGCGATCGGCCCGCTGGGTCGCAGGGACCACCTTGCGATTGATGTTCGCGGTCGACAGGACCCCCCAGCGAAGGACGCGGTCGCTCATCCCCACGACGCCTCGCTCATCGGCCGGAACGCCATCTCGAGGATCCGGTGGTTCCGCGGCCGCGTGAGGACGAACCGCACCGCCTCGGCGACGTCCTCCGAGCGCATCATCTCCTTGAGCTCGGGCATGTCGGGCGTGCGCCCACGACCCATCGCGAACTCGGTCGCGACCCCGCCCGGGCACACGTTGGTGCAGCGGATCCCGTGCGGTCGGAGCTCGTGGTCGAGCGCGGCCGTGAGTCCGACCTGCGCGAACTTCGACGCGCAGTAGACGGCCTCGAACGGCAGGCCGCGGCGCCCGGCCTCGGACGCGATCGTGACGACGTCGGCCTCGTCGCGCTGCAGGAGGTGGGGGAGCGCCGCGCGGAGCGTGTACAGCGTCCCCTTGACGTTCACGTCGACGATCTCCTCCATCTCCTCCTCTCGCAGGTCGAGGAAGGGGCCGTACGATCCGACGCCGGCGTTCACGACGACGATGTCGATGCCCCCGAAGCGTTCGGCCACCTCGCCGGCGAACGTCGCGATCGCGCCCGGTTCGCGAACGTCGCACGAGCGTGCCAGCGCGCCGTCGATGCCGAGATCGGCTCCGGCGCGCGAGGCGAGTCCGAGCCGCACGCCCTCGTCCGCCAGGAGCCGGGCGACCGCCGCCCCGATCCCCTTGCTCGCCCCCGTGACGAGCGCCACCTTCCCCTCCAAGCCGTTCATGTCCCGCTCCTCTCGGGTCGTGGTGGAACAGCATCTCCCGGAGCGAGGCCGTCGGGCGAAGCCGCAGGTCGCACCGGTCGACCTCCGTTGCCAGCCCGGAGCCGCGCCCTCATACTCCGTCTCCATGCCAGCCGACGATCCGACCGACCGCCACCGGCAGAAGCTCGACGCCCTGGGGGCCGCGATCCTGGACGGGCGCGGGGTCCTTCCGCGGGGGGCGCGGCAGGCCGCGGCCCGGAACGACGTGGTCCCCGAACCGTTCGCGGCCTTCGTGGACACGATCCACCGGCACGCGTACCGGGTCACCGACCGGATGGTGGCAGGGCTCGCGGAGGTAGGTGCCGGCGACGACGAGGTGTTCGAGATGAGTGTCGCCGCCGCCTACGGCGCCGCCCGCGAACGCCTCGAGGCCGGCCTGCGCGCGGTGCGCGACGCTCGGGGGGAGGGCTGATGCGGCTGCAGGCGGTCGCCCGCGGCCGGGGCGTCGGCGCGAAGGCGAAGTTCGCGATGATCCGGCTCGTGACGGGGGACCCGACCCTCGACGTCGTGAAGACGCTCTCGTTCAAGCCGGCGTTCTTCGGCACGCCGTTCAACGAGCTGGCGGAGGAGATCATGCGCGGTCCGTCGGAGTGGACGGTGGGCGAGCGAGAGCTGTTCGCCGCGTTCGTCTCCGAACGGAACCGATGCGAGTTCTGAACGGGCTCCCACGGCGCGGTCGCGTCGAAGAGCTTCGGAGCGGAGGAGACGGCTGCCGTCCTCGCGGACTGGCGCACCGCCCCGGTGGGCGCGCGGGTCCGGGCGGCCCTCGGCCTGCTCGAGACGATGACGCTCCGGCCGGACGAGCTCGGGGCGACGGACGTCACCCCGCTCCTGGAGGCGGGTGTGAGCGAGGCCGGCGTGGTCGACGCCCTGTTCGTCGGGTTCCTGTTCAACACGATCGACCGGATCGCGGACTCCCTCGGCTTCCTCGCGGTCACCTCCGAGGGGTACGGGAAGAGCGCCGACCGCATCCTGAAGCACGGTTACCTTTGAGGCTCCTCGGCCCCGGACGGGCCGAGGGACGCCGGGCATACTGAGCACGTGACCGCGCCGAGCCGTACCCTGCGGATCCGGGGCACCGACTACCCGCTGCTCCTGCCGACGCCGCGCGATCCGCGCCTGCACCTCGCGGCGATCATCTTCTCGCTGCAGATCCTCGGCCAGGTGTCGTTCGAGTTCCGGCTCTCGATCTCGCAGATCCTCATCTCCCTGCTCACGTGCGCGGTGCTCGAGGTCGCGATCACGTTCCGGTTGCAGCACGTGGTCATGTGGCCCGCGAGCGCGCTGCTGACCGGGAACAGCGTCGCCTTCATCCTCCGCGTCCCCGGGACCGAGCACGGCGACTGGTGGAGCATGAACGGATGGTGGATCTTCGCCGGCACGGCCGCGATCTCGCTGCTCTCCAAGTACGTGATCCGCCGGCACGGGCGTCACATCTTCAACCCGTCGAACATCGGCCTCGTCGTCTGTTTCCTCGTGCTCGGCCCGACCCGCGCCGAGCCGCTCGACTTCTGGTGGGGGCCGATGTCGCCGTGGCTCGCCCTCGCCCTCGCGCTGATCGTGGTCGGCGGGTTCGCGATCCTGCGTCGGTTGCATCTGCTTGGGGTCGCGCTCGGGTTCTGGCTCGTGTTCGCGGCGGGCGCCGCGCTGCTCGCCGCCACCGACCACGCGATGACCGCGCGCTGGCACCTCGGGCCGATCACGGGAACGGAGCTGTGGCGGATCCTCGTGTTCTCGCCCGAGATCCTCGTCTTCCTGTTTTTCATGATCACCGACCCGAAGACGGCCCCCGAGGAGGCCCGGGCGCGCCGGACCTTCGGGATCGCGATCGGGCTGGTCTCCGTGCTCCTGATCGCGCCGCAGACGACGGAGTGGGCGACGAAGGTCGCCGTCCTCGCGTCCCTCACGGTCGTGTGCGCGGCGTGGGCGCTGTTCGAGATCATCCGGTCCGCCCGCCGAACCGCGCCGGTGGTCGAGCGCGCACGTCGACAGCTCGGGTCGGCCGGTCGCCCCGCCCGAGGGGCGCTGCTGCTCTCGGGGGCCGTCGTCGCCGGGGTCCTCGTCGTCGTCGTGAGCCTCGCCGCACCTCCGAGCGTCGTGGCCGCGGACACGCCCGGGACCTCCGCCGATGACGTGGCGGAGGTGCTGATCCTACCTTCGGAAGGCGTGGCGACCCAGCTCGACTCCGGCACCGCTCGTGAGATCGTGAGCGTCGCGCTCGCGCGCCTCGGCGTCCCCGGGAGCGAGGTCGATCGCGCGAGCGTCATGCTCGAGGCGGGACAGGGTCAGGGGCCGCCCCTCGCCGTCGTGACGCTCGTCGGGGTGCAGCCGCTCGCCTTCGAGCGGACGTTCGAACTGACGACGGCGGGCGGGATCTTCGAGGTCCTGCGCGAACGGGACCCGGCGGCCGAACCGTCACCACCTCCGGAGGGCGTCGGGGTCTTCGCGGGCGCGACCGGCGACGTCGCGCCCGGCCTGCGCGACGTCGCCGGCGAGGTCGGGCTGCGCTTCCGACAGGACTCCTTCCGCTACTCGGTGAATGTCGGCGACACCGAGTCGGCGATGGGCGGCGGCCTCTGCTGGCTGGACTTCGACGGGGACGGCTGGCTCGACCTGTTCGTCGTCAACTCGTACTCGGAACAGGATGTCGCGCGCTGGAGGGAACAGGGCGACCTGCCACGGAGCGCACTGTTCCACAACGAGGGCGGGCGGTTCGTCGACATGAGTCAGGCCTCGGGGGCCAACCTCGCGCTCCGCGGGAACGGGTGCGTCGCGGCCGACTTCGACCTGGACGGCCGCACCGACCTCTACGTCACCTCGAACACCTACGACGCGCTCCTGTGGAACCGCGGCGGCGGGCGGTTCACGGAGGGCGCGCGAGCCGCGGGGATCGACGACTACGGTTGGCACACCGGCGCGGCGGTCGGGGACGTGAACGGCGACGGGCTGCCGGACCTGTTCGTCGCCGGCTACGCGGATCCCAACGCCCCGATCCCGGATTCCTTCGAGGGCTTCCCGCAGAACCACCGCGGCGTGCGCGACCTCCTGTACCTGAACCAGGGTCGCGAGGACGACGGCCGGACGACGTTCCGCGAGGTGGGGGAGCAGGCCGGTGTCGACGCCGGCGACCCGAGGCACGGCCTCGGCGCGGTCGTGTCGGATCTCGACGGCGACGGCCGCCCCGACGTGTACGTGGCGAACGACCTTGACCCGAACGAGCTCTACCGGAACGTGCCCTGGCCGGGCGGAGCGAACGCGGATCCGCTCGGCCTCGGCTTCCGCCTCCGGGACGTCGCCGCGCGGCAGGGGGTCGCGGACCCGAACGCCGGGATGGGCATCGCGGTCGCCGATTACGACGGGGACGGCCGGTCCGACCTGTTCGTCACGAACGCGCGGGGACAGGACCATGCGATCTACCGCGCCGGCGGCGGGGCAGCCGGGTTCACTGACGCGCGCGCCGACTTCGCGTCCGCGCTCGGCGACTCGTTCACGGGCTGGGGCGCCTCGTGGGTCGATCTCGACCTCGACACCGATCTCGACCTCGTGCTCGTGAACGGCGACATCCCGGTCGCGAGCCTGGCGGAGGATGCCGAGCCGATCCAGGTCCTCGAGAACGTCTCGACCCCGGGCGCGACCCCGCGGTTCGCCGACGTCGGGGCCGACGCCGACTCGGCCGGCACGATGCGGATCAACGGGCGGGGGCTCGCGACGGCCGACTACGACAACGACGGAGACGTCGACCTCGCCGTCAACACGATCGGCGGCTCGCTCGTCCTGCTCGAGAACTCGTCCGCGGACGGCAACTGGCTCGAGGTCGAGCTCGACGGCTTCGCCCCCGGGACCCGGGTCACGGTGGTGCTGCCCGACGGGCGTGCCCTCGTTCGCGAGGTCCTGGCCGGCGGCAGCTACCTCTCCTCGGAGGATCCGCGCGTGCACTTCGGGCTCGGGGACGCGACGGAGGTTCGGGCGATCGTGATCCGCTCCCCCGACGGGACCCGGACCCGGCTCGCGGGCGTCGAGGCCAACGGGGTCGTGACGCCGCCCGAGAGCTAGTTCCGGCCGGTCATCGTCGCCGGCGACGCGGCTGCCGCCCGCACCCGCTGCCGAACGCGCCCTGGCGTCATCCTCGACGCGCCCGCCTCCTCGAGCCACGCGAAGAGCTGGGGGCGCATCCCCAGCGCGGTCACGCCGATCACGTCCCCTCGCTTCGAACGAGAGTGCACGCCGCGGAGCCCCGCGAGCTCGTCCGCGTAGACGTCGAGCTCCACGGCGCCGCCGTCGCGGGCGCCGTCTGCGAGCCGTTCGACCACGGCCTCGCGCTCCCGGCCGCGGAGGTACCGCACGAGCTCGGCGATCGCGACGTGGTCCGAGCCGCGCGCGGCACGGTAGGCGTAGTCGTGCAGGATCTTGTCGGTCCGGTCTCCGGCCGCGCAGATGACGATCCAGACCTGGCGGCCCGGTTTCCGCAGCCCGCCCAGGATCTCGGTGAGGCCGATCATCCCCGCCTCGTTGTGCGCGTAGTCCACGACGATCACCCGCCCGTCGAGCTCGAACAGGTTCGCGCGGCCGGGGTTGCGGTCCGGATCCATCACGAACGTCTTCAGGCCCTTCGCCACGGCGCGTTCGGGCAGCCCGATCGCGAGCGCGGCCGACGCGGCCTGCATCGCGTTCATCACGTTGTGGCGGGAGATGCCGGCGATCGTGACCGGCACGTCGAGCAATGGGACGAGCGGGTGCGACCGCGAACCCGCCAGCACGGTCATCGCGCCGTCGAGCGGGACCGTCGCGCGTCCCCCCTCGGCGAGCACGTCGCGGATCCCCGGATGCCACGGGTCAAGCGAGCAGAGCCACGCCCGCCCCGTCGCGCCGCGCCGCATCGCTAGCACGCGGGGGTCGTCAGCGTTCAGCACGTCCCAGCCCTCCGGCCGCGTGATCCGCGTGATCGTCGACTTCACCTCGGCGAGCTGGTCGAGCGTGTGGATCCCGTGCAGATCGAGATGGTCTTCGGAGACGTTGGTCACGACGGCGACGTCGTTGTGGAGGACGCCGATCCCGCGAAGCAGGATCCCGCCGCGCGCCGTCTCGAGCACCGCCACGTCCGGCTCCTGGGCGAGCGCCGTCGCGGCGCCGCCGAACCCCGAGTAGTCGCCGGCCTCGACCAGCTCGCTCTCACCTCGGTACACGCCGTCGGTGGACGAGTACGCGACCGTGCGCCCGGCCGTCCGGACGATGTGTGCGAGCAGCCGGACGACCGTGGTCTTGCCGTTCGTCCCGGTCACCGAGATCACGGGTCGGTCGGGATCGGTCACCTCGGGCTCGTCCCCGGCCTCGACGGCGCGGAGCCGTTCGCCGGCCTCGACGAGCATCCGCTCGACCGAGCGGCGTCCGCCGGCCTCGTGGACGAGCGGCGCGACCTCGGCCCCCAGCGCCTCGGCCGCCGTCCGTCGCCGCCACGGGAACGCGACCACGACCTGGTCGGGTTCGGGACCCGGCCGGGCGCGGACCGCGAGACGAACCCCGGACGCGCGTGCGAGCCGCCACGTCAGGCGTCCGGCGAGGCGAGCGATCGTCCGGCGACGGAGGTCGGAACCCGGCTTGCCCGGGCGTCCGGTCGCGCCGGCGCGCTCCATCGCGGACTCGACGCGTTCGGCCGGCGCGGCGACCCAGCCCCCCACGCCGAGCGTCACCTTCACCGCGGGACGTGGGAAGTAGAGGTTCGGGCCGTCGAGCACCCGGAGTTCGACGAGCTCGGCGCGTGGAGGTGCCACGGGCGCAGCTTAGTTAGCCAGGGTCGCCGGCGTGATACCGGCGGAACGCGGGGACCCGCCAGGCGACGATTCCGGCGCCCACGATGCACAGCAACCCGCCCGAGACCACCGAGACGATCGGCCCGAACGCCGCCGCCACGAGCCCCGCCTCGAGGTCGCCGAGACGCGGACCGCCGGTGACGACGAGGATGTGGATCCCGAACAGTCGGCCCCGGAGGTTCTCGGGGACCGTGACCTGCAGGATCGTGTTGCGGAACACGGCCGAGATGACGTCGGCGGCGCCGGCCACCGCGAGGAGGAACAGGCCGAGCCACAGGTTCGAGCCGACGAGGCCGAACGCCGCGATCCCCGCGCCCCAGACGACCACGGCCCAGATCACCGCGAGCCCCTGGTGCCTGATCCGGCCGACCCAGCCCGTCGTCGCCGCGCCGAGGAACGCGCCGACGGCAGGCGCCGCGAACAGTAGCCCCACGACCTCCGGTCCTCGGTGGAACTGCGTGAGCGCGAGGATGGGGAACAGCGCCCGAGGCATCCCGAACACCATCGCGATGATGTCGATCACGAACGTCGACTGGAGGACCTTGCGGCCACGGAGGAAGGCGAAGCCTTCCCTGACCGCCCGCCACCCGACCGTCGCGCGCTCGCCCTCGGCCGGCGGCAACGGCCGGATCAGCATTGAGGACAGGAGCAGCAGCCCGACCGAGATCAGGTCGATCGCGTAGGCCCACGAGTACCCCCAGGCGCCCACCACGATGCCGGCGAGCGCCGGCCCGATCAGCCCCGCGCCGTTCCACAGGACCTGGTTGAGCGCCGCGGCGGCCGGAAGGAGGCTCCGGTCGATCAGACGCGGCGTGATGGCGCTCCGCGTCGGGCTGTCGATCGCGCTCGTCGCGGCGATCCCGGCGACCGCGACGTAGATCAGGGCGAGAGGCGGATCCCCCTGCAGGGCGCCCGCGAACAGGAGTCCCGACGATCCGAGATAGCCGACCTGGGACGCGATGAGGATCTTGCGGCGGTCGAACGCGTCGAGGAACGTGCTTCCGGCGAGCGTCCCTGCTACGAGTCCGACGAATCCCACGAGCCCGAGGAGGCCGACCGCCGCGGTCGATTCGGTGAGCTCGTAGACCTGCAGGTAGGTCGCGACGATCGTGAACTGCGAGCCGAACGTCGACGCGAGCAGCCCGAGCCAGAGGCGCCGGTAGTCGCGCGAGACGCGGAGCGGCGTGACGTCGACCGCGATGCGGCGGAGGCGGGAGGTCCGCTCCCGTTCGACCTCGCCCTCCGCCATGCTCCGACGCTAGCAGCCGACCGAGCGCGGCCTCGAACTACGCGCCGAGCGCGGAGTCCAGAACGTCGAGGCCCTCGTCGAGCAGGCCCTCGTCGATCGTGAGCGGCGGCAGCAGCCGGATCACGTTGTCGTAGGTCCCGGCCTTCAGGATCACGACGCCCTCATCCAGGCACCGCTTGACGATCGCGTTCCCGTCCGGACCGCTCAATGGCTCCTTCGTCCCGCGGTCGCTCACAAGCTCGATCGCGGTCATCATCCCGCGGCCGCGAACCTCGCCGATCACCTCGTGGCGGTCCTGCAGCTCGCGCAGCCGCCCGAGCACCTTCTGGCCGAGCGTCCGCGAGCGCTCGAGCAGGCCCTCGCGCTCGATCTGATCGAGCACCGTGAGCGCCGCGGCCGCCGCGACCGGGTTCCCGCCGTACGTGCCCCCGAGGCCGCCGACGTGCACCGAGTCCATCACGTCGGCCCGGCCCGTCACCCCGCTGATCGGCAGCCCGCCCCCGAGCGACTTCGCGCTCGTGATCAGGTCGGGCACGACGCCCTCGTCCTCGATCGCGAACCAGCGGCCGGCGCGGCCCATGCCGCTCTGGATCTCGTCCGCGATGAACAGGATCCCGTGCTCCGAGCAGAACTCGGCGAGGCCCTTCACGAAGCCCTCGGCCGGGACGATGAATCCGCCCTCGCCCTGGATCGGCTCGAGGATCACCGCGGCGACGTTCTCCTCGCCGATGTGCTTGTGGATCTCCTCGCGCGCGTAGTCGAGCGCCTCCTCGGCGCAGCGCTCGGCCCCGCCCGGCCAGCGGTACGGGTAGGCGAACGGGAGCCGGTAGATCTCGGGCGCGAACGGCCCCATGCCCTGCTTGTACGGCATCACCTTGGCCGTGAGCGACATCGCGAGCAGCGTCCGCCCGTGGAACGCGTGGTCGAACGTCACCACCGCCTGCCGCCCGGTCGCCTTCCGCGCGATCTTCACCGCGTTCTCGACGGCCTCGGCGCCCGAGTTCGCGAACATCGTCTTCTTCTCGAAGTCGCCGGGCGCGAGCGCGTTCAGCCGCTCGGCGAGCTCGATGTACGGCTCGTTCGCGGTGACGTGGAAGCAGGTGTGCGTGTCGAGCTCGAGCTGCCGCTGCGCCGCTTTGACGACCTCGGGCGAGGTGTGTCCGACGTTCAGGACGGAGATGCCGGTCGCGAAGTCGATCAGGCGGTTGCCGTCGACGTCCTCGATGATCGCGCCCGAGCCGCGCGCCGTGACGATCGGGTGGATGTTGAACACGGCCTGCGGGACGGCGTTCGCGCGGCGCTCGAACCACTCGCGCGACCTCGGCCCCGGGATCTCGGTGACGACCTTGCGCTCCTGCGGGATGTCCACGCGTCGAGCCTCCTCGTGAGGGTGGCGCCAGTCTCCCACGCCGGCGAGACCCCTGCGCCGGGCGTGCGGGGGCGCTTACCAGATCGTGCGAACCGGGTAACGCCGGATGCGCTCGTCGCCCGTGACCACGTCGAGGTCCTCCACCAGCGCCTGCGCGACCAACATGCGATCGAAGGGGTCGGCGTGCACGGGTGGCAACTCCGGTAGGGCCGCGACGTGGCGCTGGTGAACGGGGAGAAGTTCGTAGCCGAAATCACGAACGAGCCCGTCGAAGTAGGCGTCCGCAGGTTCCGGCAGGTCCAGCCGACCCGCCATCGCTTTGAGCGTCAGTTCCCACGTGGTGGCGACGCTGACGACCATCACGTTCGAGCGGTCCTCGACCAGATCGAGCACGGCTGGAGGGAGCCGATCGTCGGCGAGCGTCGCCCACAGGATCGCGAGCGAATCGAGGAGGACCCTCACTGGAGCGGGAACCCGGGGAAGATCTGCCAGGGGAGCGGCTCGTCGAAGTCGTCCGACATCCAGATCTTGCCCTTGTCCCGGCCGATCGGGCGCTTCCCCGGCGCCGGCTCGATCGGGACAAGCCGCGCGACCGGTTTCCCCGCCTTCGCGATGACGACCTCCTCGCCGTGCTGCACCCGTTCGAGCAGGCGCGACAGGTGCGTCTTCGCCTCGTGCACGTTCACGATGGCCTTGGAGGCCACGTGTTCAGCTCTTGCCATGAACCCGAATGATAGATGAGTCAAGTGGACTAAGTCAACATGACTCAGCCGAAATCTACTGCCTGCGTCTGCCCGAACCCGCGTGCTCCGGCTCGCCGACCACGTGCGTGACCGGGATCCCGTAGGCGGCCTCGCAACGGTGCGGCAGGTCCACCTTGAGCCACTTCGACAGGCCCTTGGGAAACGTGGAGATCACGATCCCGTCGAACGGTCCGTGGTCGCGGATCGCGTCCCCGATCGCGAGCATCGGGTTCCCGTCGCCGACCTCGCCCTCGAGCTCGGCGTCGAGGCCCGCGAACCGCGCCATCGCCGCGTCCAGGCTCGCCTTGGCGGTCGCCCGCGCCTCGCCCTCGGTCCAGACGTGGTCGCGGGGCGGGGTCGCGGGAACGACGAGGGTGAACGAGACGGGACCGTGGCGGGCGAGGTCGCGGAGCCGGTTGGCGAGGGTCTCGGCGCCGAGGGTCTGGTTGGCCACCACCAGGTAGCGCTGCACGAGCACCACCTCCCTGTCGATCAAGGGTACGACGGGCTTCGCCGTTGCGAAACCCCCTTGCGGTGGTACGAGAACTGGGGATTTCGGCATACTGGCAGGCACAGCGACCTGCGGGGCGACCCGTCCCCGCGTTCGAAGGGGAGGCATCGATGGGGGACGTGAAGAGCTTCAAGATGTTCATCGGCGGCGAGTGGACCGACGCCTCCGACGGCAACAAGCGCGAGATCGTCAGCCCCGCGCACGGCGAGGTGATCGCCGAGGTCCCCGAGGGCACGGCCGCCGACGTCGACCGCGCCGTCAAGGCGGCGAAGAAGGCCTACGAAGAGACCTGGTCCGACGCGACGCCGGGCGAGCGGAGCCGGGCGCTCCTCAAGATGGCCGACCTCGTCGAGGAGCACGGCGACGAGATCGGAAAGCTCGAGTCCGAGAACGTCGGCAAGGTGCACGCGCTCACGATGACCGAGGAGATCCCGGTCATCGCCGACCAGTTCCGGTTCTTCGCCTCCGGCGCCCGCGTCCTCGAGGGTCTGGCGGCCGGCGAGTACATGAAGGGGTTCACGAGCATGCTGCGGCGCGAGCCGATCGGCGTCGCCGGGCTCATCGCGCCGTGGAACTACCCGCTGTACATGGCCGCGTGGAAGCTCGGGCCGGCGCTCGCGGCCGGCAACACGGTCGTGATCAAGCCCGCCGAGAACACACCGCTCACGCTTCTGAAGTTCGCGCAGCTGATCCAGGAGGCCGAGGTCTTCCCGCCGGGCGTGTTCAACGTCGTGACCGGCGACGGCGAGCCCGTGGGCGACGCGATCGTGAAGCACCCGGACGTCGGGATCGTGTCGCTCACCGGCGAGAGCTCCACCGGCCGGCTGATCGCGAGGAACGCGGCCGAGACGCTGAAGCGGGTGCACCTCGAGCTCGGCGGCAAGGCGCCGGTGATCGTGTTCGACGACGCCGACGTCGCCACCGCGGCCGAGTGGATCCAGGTCGCCGGCTTCTTCAACTCAGGCCAGGACTGCACCGCGGCCACGCGCGTGCTCGCCGGCCCGAAGGTCTACGACGACCTGGTCTCCGAGGTGGTCTCGAAGGTCTCCGAGATGAAGATCGGCGACATCTGGGACGAGGAGCACGCGATGGGTTCGGTCGTCTCGGACGTGCAGCTCGAGCGGATCCACGGGTTCGTCGAGCGCGCGAGGGGCTACGGCGCGAAGATCCGCGTCGGCGGCGAGGTGATCGACCAGCCGGGATCGTGGTACGCGCCGACCGTCGTCACCGACGTCGAGCACGAGTCCGAGATCATCCAGAACGAGGTGTTCGGCCCGGTCGTGACCGTGCAGCAGTTCTCCGACGAGGACCAGGCGCTCGCGTGGGCGAACGGCGTCGACTACGGGCTCGCCGCCTCGGTGTGGACCCGCGACGTCGGGCGCGCGCTGCGGATGTCGCGCAAGCTGCAGTTCGGCACCGTGTGGATCAACACCCACATCCCGCTCACCCCCGAGATGCCGCACGGCGGGTACAAGCAGAGCGGATACGGGAAGGACATGTCGATCTACTCGATCGAGGAGTACACCAACGTCAAGCACGTGATGGCGTCGCTCGACTAGACGCTGCTCTCGACGCGAAAGGAAGTGAGCGAATCATGACGGCACGTCCGTTCCTGGTGAACGGCGAGTGGCGGACCGGCGAGGGCTCGTTCGAGGTCCGCAGTCCCTACGACGACGGCGTGGTCGCCGAGATCGGCGTGCCGACCGACGCCGACGTCGAGGAAGCGGTCGCGACCGCGGCGGCGGCGTTCGAGGAGGCGCGACACCTCCCGGTGCACGCGCGCGCGAACGCGCTCGACCACATCTCGAAGCGCCTCGCCGAGACCGTGGAGGAGAACGCCGAGCTGATCGCCAGGGAGGGCGGCAAGCCGCTCAAGTGGGCGACGGTGGAGGCGACGCGGGCGATCTCGACGTTCCGGTGGGCGAGCGAGGTGATCCGGCACGGCGACGACGAGCTCGTGCGGCTCGACACCGAGGCGTCGCTCGGCTCGCGGATCGGGCTGATCCGCCGGTTCGCGTTCGGGCCGGTGCTCGGGATCACGCCGTTCAACTTCCCGCTGAACCTCGTGGCCCACAAGGTGGCGCCGTCGCTCGCCGTGGGGGCGCCGATCGTCGTGAAGCCGGCCTCGGCGACGCCGCTCGGCTCGCTCCGGCTGGCCGAGTTCTTCGCCGAGACCGACCTGCCGAAGGGCATGTACCAGGTGTTGCCGGTGTCTTCGAAGGTGGCGGACGGGATGGCGCGCGACGACCGGTTCCGCAAGATCTCGTTCACGGGCTCGAGCGAGATCGGGTGGTACCTGAAGGGCCTCGATCCCAGGAAGCGCGTCACGCTCGAGCTCGGCGGCAACGCGGGCGTGATCGTGCACTCGGACGCCGACCTCGACCTCGCGGCGCAGCGCGTGGCGTTCGGCGGGTACTACCAGGCCGGGCAGAGCTGCATCAGCGTGCAGCGGGTGCTCGTGCAGTCCGAGGTCTACGAGGACTTCTCGGCTCGCCTCGTGAAGCAGGTCGAGAGCCTGAAGGTCGGCGACCCGATGGACCCGACGGTCGACGTCGGCCCGGTGATCCAGAAGAGCGAGGTCGGCCGCATCGACGAGTGGGTGCAGGAGGCGGTCTCCCAGGGCGCGACGATCCTCACCGGCGGCAAGGGCGAGGAGCCCTTCTACCAGCCGACGCTGATCGCCGACGTCACGCCGGACATGAAGGTGTGCCGCGAGGAGATCTTCGGCCCGGTCGTCACGATCAGCCCGTACCAGACCTACGAGGAGGCGATCGCGACCGTGAACGACTCGCGGTTCGGCCTGCAGGCCGGCGTCTTCACGAACGACGTGAACCGCGCGTTCCAGGCACACCGCGACATCGAGGTCGGCGGCATCATCGTGAACGACGTCTCGGCGTTCCGCGCGGACCAGATGCCGTACGGCGGCTCGAAGGACTCGGGGTTCGGCCGCGAGGGCCTGAAGTACGCGATGGAGGAGATGACCGAGCCGCGGATCATGGTCCTCTCGCACGTTCCGCTCTGACCCGTTGAGCCGCATCGCAGTCCTCGGGGCCGGCGCGATGGGGAGCGCCGCGGCAGTGCTGCTCGCCCGGCACGGCGACGCCGACCTGCTCGTCCTCGACGTGGACGGCGGACGCGCGGCCCGGGTCGCCGAGCGCGCCGGGGCGGAGGGCCGCGGGTTCGACGCGAACGCCGGAGAGTTCGCGGCGGTGCTGAAGGACGTCTCGGCGGTCGCGGCGTGCTTGCCGTACCGGCTCAACCTCGAGGTGATGGAAGCGGCGCTCGCGGCCGGGACCCATTACGCGGACCTCGGCGGTCTGTACCACGTGACCCTCAAACAGTGGGAGCTGCACGAGCGGTTCCGGGACGCCGGGCTCTCGGCCGTGATGGGGATCGGCTCGGCGCCCGGCATCACGAACGTGCTCGCGCGACTCGGCGCCGACCGGCTCGACGAGGGCTCGGTGCGTTCGATCGACATGGTGGACGGGTCCGTCGACCTCGGCGAGGACGCCGCCGGGTTCGGCGTGCCTTACTCGGCCGAGACGATCGTCGACGAGTTCACGCTTCCGGCGATCGTGTTCGAGGACGGGGAGGCGCTCGAGGTGCCGGCGGGCTCGGGCGTCGTCGAATGGGAGTTCCCCGAGCCGGTCGGGACGCAGCCGGCGATGTACACGCTCCACTCGGAGCCGGCGACGCTTCCTCGAACGATCCCCGGCGTCCGCGACGTGCGGTGGCGGCTCGCGCTGCCCCGACCGATCCACGACGGGTTCGCGTTCCTCGTTGAGACCGGCCTCGCCTCGCGGGATCCGGTGATGACCTCGACGGGCCCGGTCGTGCCGCGCGAGGTCCTCGTCGCGGCGCTCGAGCGGCTGGGCGGGGATGGCGGCGAGGAGGGGGAGCCGAACGACGAAGAGACGATCGACGTCCGGGTGATGGGGACCCGCGACGGCGAGCCGGCGACCTACCGCTCGCTCGCGCAGATCCGCCCGGCGCCGGAGGGCCTGTCCGCCGGCGCGTTCGGCACGGCGATCCCGATCGCGATCACCGCCCGCTGGCTGGCGGAGGGCCGGGTCCCGCCGGGCGTGCACCCGCCCGAGACCGCGTTCGAGCCCGAGGCGTTCGTTGCCGACCTGGAGCGCGAGGGCGTCGAGGTCAGGGGGGACTTCCTGCCGGCCGAGACGTAGGCTGTGGGCGTGGGCACGCTCGGGTTGATCCTGGCCCCTGCGGCGATCTTCATCGCGATCGCCGCGATCATCGTCGCGTTCCGCAACCGGTGGATCGGCGACCCCGAGCGGCCCTGGTACTCGAGCCCCGTCGCGTGGGTCGCCGGCTCGCTCGCGTTCGTGCTGCTGGGCGTGTTCGTCTTCCCGCGCCTGTTCGGGTTCACGATCCTGTTCCTGCCGTTCCTGCTGGCGCGATCGTTCGGGCGGCGGCGCCCCGAGGACCAGGAGCGCCGCGACCCGCCCACCTAGGTCGGCAGCACCCGCTCGGCGAACCCTCCGACGATCGCCGCCGCATCGCGTTCGTGCCGCCAGAGGTAGTGGTCGGTGCCGGGGACGATGGCGACCTCCGAGTGCGGGAAGGCGGTAGCGAGCTCCCGGACCCGAGGCTCGGGCGCGTACTCGTCGTGCTCGCCGGCCAACAGGAGCACGGGGAGGCGGAACGGCCGGAGCTCGGACGCCGACGGGACCTCCGGGATCTCGAGCTTGTGCTCCAGCGGCAGCCCGACGAGCGCGAGGGCGGCCACGCGCTCGTCCTCGAGCGCCTCTCGAAGCCCCACGTTCGCGCCGAACGACCACCCGACGACCACGGTCGGTCCCTCGGCCTCCTGCTTGACCCGGCCGATCGCGGCCGCGACGTCCTTCGTCTCCGAGCGGCCGCCGCCGTGCGTCCCGGCGCTTCCCATCGTGCCGCGGAAGTTGAACGCGAGGACCGCGAACCCGCGATGAGCGAGCTCGTTACGGATCGCCCACAGGATCGGGTGGTCCTTGCTCCCGCCGTGACGTGGGTGGGCGTGGCAGATCACCGCCGACCCGCGGGGGTCGTCCTCGGGAAGCCGGAGCTCGCCCTCGAGCGAGACGCCGTCCTCGGTCGTGAACCGTAGCGGCTCCATCGCGTGGGACGATGCCAGCCGTGAGCGAGCGGCGACAACCGTCGGGCACGGCCTTCGCCCTCCGCGACCCGCTGGCGTGGGGCGACCTCGCGGCGATCGTGCGGGCCTCCGAGGACGCGGGATACGGGGCGTTGTTCCTGCCCGAGATCGCCGGGCGCGACGCGTTCGTGACGCTCGGAGCGATCGCCGGCGAGACGCGCCACCTGTTGCTCGGCACCGGCGTCGTCCCGATGGGTTCGCGCGCGACGATGCTGACCGCGATGGCCGCAGCGACGGTGCACGAGCGCTCGCTGGGGCGCCTGATCCTCGGCATCGGGACCGGCGGCGCCGGGGCAGGCGCGCTCGAACGGCTGCGCGAACGGGTCCGCGACCTCCGCGCGCTCCTCGGCGGCGAGACCGCGGAGGTCGACGGAGGGCGCCGGAGGCTCACGCTCGCGCCGGGGTCGCGCGTCCCGATCTGGATCTCGGCGCTCGGCCCGAGGGCGATGCGGCTCGCGGGCGAGATGGCCGACGGGGTGCTCCTCAACTGGTGTCCGCCCGAACGCGTGGCGTTCGCGGCCGCACGGATCCGAGAGGGTGCGGAGGCGGCCGGGCGCGACCCGGGCGAGGTCGCGATCGGCGTCTACGTCCGCTCCTGGGTGGGGGAGGACGAGGCGGGGGCGTGGCCCGCCCTCGCCGAGGCGGCCGCCCAGTACGCAGCGATCCCCGCGTACGCCCGGCAGTTCGAGCAGGTGGGGCTCGGGGCCGAGGACCCGGAGGCGCTCGTCCGCGCCGTCTGCGCGATCGGCGACGAGGCCCGCGACCGGATCGAGGCCTTCCGCGAGGCGGGGGCCGATCTCCCGGTCGTCTATCCCGTGGCCATGGCCGACACGGCGGCTTCGATCGAGGCCACCCTGTCGGCCCTGGCACCCGGCTGAGGCCTTGCCGTAGACTGGCGGTTAACACGGTCAACACGGTGGAAAAGGGGAAAACGCGATGACCTACACGATCTGCGAGCCCTGCATCGATGTGAAGGACCGGGCCTGCGTGGACGAGTGCCCCGTCGACTGCATCTACGAGGGTCCCCGGATGCTGTACATCCACCCGGACGAGTGCGTCGACTGCGGCGCGTGCGAGCCGGTCTGCCCCGTCACCGCGATCTTCTACGAGGACGACGTCCCGGCCGAGTGGAAGCAGTTCACGCCGGTGAACGCCGAGTGGTTCAACGACGACGTGAGCGGCGTGGGCTCGCCCGGAGGCGCCGCCCAGGTGGGCCCGGCGGCCGTGGACCACCCGGTCGTCGCCGGTTGGCCGACGATCGGCTGAGCGTTCCTTTTCTCTTCCCGAGTTCCCCGCGATCGCGGGAGGTACCGGGCTGAGTCGCTCCCGCCGAGGTTGCCTGCGGAATGGAGGATGTCCTTCCGCGGCGCTGACCTCGTGTCACACCCATCGACTAAGATTCGAACATGCGTTCGACTCGGTGGGCATCCGCGTGAGCGAACTCCGGTCTGCCCTCGACGAGTTCCGTGCGGCCGGATGGTGCGACCTCTCCGATGTCGCCGTGGTCGACCCGCTCGACGAGATCGAGCGGGCGGTCACGACGCGGCCTACCCGGCGGTGCCGACCTCGGCTGAGGTCCGCGGTCCGTCGGCGAGGTAGACCCGGAACGACGCCCCGCCGCCCGCGCGCTCCTCGACCCAGGCTCGGCCGCCCATGAGCTCGGCGAACCGGCCGACGAGGGCGAGCCCCACGCCGACGCCGGGTGCGTGATCGGGGGATTGGGGTCCCTGCCGGAAGGGCTCGAACACCTGCTCCCGTATCTCCGCGGGGATGCCCGGCCCGTCGTCCTCGACGACGATCAGCAAGCCGGCCTCGTGGGGCGAGACCCGCACCCAGACGGTCGCGTCCTCGGGCGTGTGGCGGGCGGCGTTCGCGAGCAGGTTCTCGACGATCCGCTCGATCTTCGCGCCGTCCACGTTCGCCACGACCGCCGGCGCCTCGACGCTCACCCGGCCCGCCGCCGCGAGGTCGGAGACGGCGACCACGCGCTCGACGAGCTCGCCCACGTCGGTGGGATGCAGCTTCGGCTCGACGATGCCGCGCGCGAGCCGGTCGAGATCGAGCAGGTCCGTCACGAGCCGGTCGAGCTTGCGCGCGTTCTCGGCGATGCGGCCGGCCATGTGGCGCGACTCCGCAGGGCCGAGCTGAACGTCGCCGCGCTCGAGCGTCACCGCGAGCCCGAGGATCGCAGCGAGCGGCGTCCGCAGGTCGTGGGAGACGGCCTGCAGGAACGTGTTCTTCATCTCGTCGAGCGCTCGCAGGCGCTGCGACGCGTCCCGCTCGACCTCGAGCGCCCGCTCGAGCTTCGACTCGGCCTCCTTGCGCTCGGTGATGTCGAGCATGAACCCCTGCCAGTAGCGGCGGTCGCCGGACGCTCGGAACGTCGCGACGTCCTGCACCCACACGACGTGACCGTCCTTATGGATCACGCGGTACTCGAGAGAGAACTCGCCGCCGTCGGCGTTGGACGAACGGTCGGCGGCGAGGACCCGGTCGCGGTCGTCGGGGTGGATCAGCCGCGTCCACAGCGTTGGGTCCGCGGCGACCTCCTCGGCCGTGTAGCCGATCAGCGCCTCGTTCGCGGGCGAGAGGTAGGACGTCACCGACCCGCCGGTGTCGGGGTCGACGTCCTGGACGTAGATCGAGACAGGACTGCGCTCGACGAGCAGGCGGTACCGCTCCTCGGTTTCCGCGAGCGCGGACTCGGCGTCCTTGCGGGGCGTGATGTCCAGCAGGAACCCCTGCCAGAACGCCTCGCCGTTCGGCCGCTCGACGAGCGTCGCCTCGTCGTGGATCCAGACGAAGGTGCCGTCCGCTTTGCGGAAGCGGTACTCGGCCACGAACGGCTCGCGGGTCCGGTTCGTCTCCGCGTCGAGCGCGAGGACGCGGTCCCGGTCCTCGGGGTGCAGGTTCTGCTCCCAGAATTCCGGGGTCCAGGTCCACTGCTCGGGCGTGTGGCCGAAGACCTCGACGCTGCGGGGACTCATGTAGAAGCGCTCGGGGTTCGGGTCGTCGAGCGCCTCGCGGTACGTGACGGCCGGCAGGTGCTCGACGACCGTTCGGAACATGACCTCGGCCTCGCGCAGTTGCGCCTCGGCCTCCTTGCGCTCCGTGACGTCGACCATCACGCCCTGCCACAGCAGGGGTCCCCCCTGTTCGTCGTGGATCAGCACCGACTCGTCCCGGAACCAGACGACCCGGCCGTCGGCGGCGATCATCCGGTACTCCTGCCGATACGGCTCGCCCGTGCGGGTGGTCCGCTCGCTCTCGCGGATCACGGCCTCGCGATCGTCGGGATGGAGCAGGCTCGCCCAGAACCCGGGGATCTCCGCCCAGTCGCGGGCGGAGTACCCGAGGATCCGCTCGACCTGCGGGCTCACGTACAGGACCGAGCCCTCGACGTCGTACCCCTTCGTCTCGTGCTCCTGGTACGTGATCGCTGGCGTCGTCTCCACGATCGATCGGAACCGCGCCTCGGCCTCGCGCAACCGACGCTCCGAGCGCTCTCGGTTGATCGCGGCCGCGAGCGTCCCCGCCGCGGCGCGCAGCGCGTCGGTCTCGTCCGGGCCCCACGCGCGCTCGCCGACGCAGTCGTCGAACCCGATGTAGCCCCACCAGTCGCCGCCGACCATGAGCGGGACGATGAGCAGCGAGCGGACCTGGTGCGCCTCGAGCGTGGGTCGTTCGGCGGCGGGGAAGCCGGAGACGGGGCCGCTCAGGATCTGGCCCGCGCCGAGGATGGTCACCCACCGTTCGAGGTCCCCGTAGCCGAGCTCGGCGCCCTCGGTCACGACGGCGAGCTCGCCGCGCGTCACCCACTGAGCGCGGAGTACGGCGCGGAGCTCGCCGCCCTCGGTCCGGTTCTCGTACACGTAGGCCCGTGAGACCTCGACCGCCTCCGCGAGCCGCTTGACGATCTCGGGGATCACCTGCTGCCAGTCGGGCTCCTCGAGAAGGCGCTGGGCGGCGAACGCCACCGCCTCCAGCGTCGCGCCCCGGCGCGCCGCCGCCTCCTCGCTCGCCCTGATCGTCTCCACGCACCGGCTCCTTGGCCGAGAGGCCGCTCAACTGATTATCGGCCGGGGCCGGGCCCCGATGGACCAGGTCAGGCGGGGTTCGAGCCCGGCGAGGCCCCCACGCTCTCGGCGGGTGGCTCGGGCACGCTGCCGGCCTCGGCCCACGGCGTGTCCTCCGGCCACCGTGCCCGCGACCTCGCGGCGAGCTTGGACATCAGGGAGATCGCCGCCTCGTCCTCGGATCCGGGTCGCCACTCGATGACGCCGTCGGCCGCCGCCCGGTCCCACAGGTCGCGCCCCTTGTCCGTGCGGATGATCGTGAGCGTCCAGCCGTCGCTCTGGCCGAGCCCGCCGAACGAGATGTCCGCGTGCTCGGCGGCGAAGTCGGGACAGCGCAGGCACCCCGGCCGGGTGAACTCGTGGGCCTGCTTCAGTGAGTAGGTGACCTCCTCGCCGTCCTGCGTGTAGAAGAGCAGCTTGCCCTTCACGTTCACGCGGACGAGGTCGTCGAGCGAGAGGCCGAGCCGGTTCTGCGCGATCTCGACCATCAGCCCGTCGTAGGTGAAGCTCTTCGAGCAGAGGAGCCCGAACGTCCACGCGATCTTCTTCGCCCACTTGTTGACGCCGCGCGCCGCCATCGAACCCGTGACGCTCGCCTGGCAGGACATGCCGACGAGCGCGACTTTCGAGAGCCCCAGTTCGGCCGCCTTCACGAGCGCGAGCGGGTTCGCCGAGTACGTGTAGCGCGACCCTGCCGTCGCGAGCACGCCCTCCTCGTCGGTCACGACCGTCGGTTCCGCGTCCCACTGCCGCTCGTCCGAGAGCCGGGACGTGAGCGCCCCGTCGATCTCGCCGTTCCGGAGCCCCCAGATCAGCAGCGCCGAGATCACCCCGCCGTCCTGTCCCTGCATGAGCGCCTCGGGCGCGGTCGCGCGGGCGAGGACGATGTCCTGGTACTGCCCGATGACCTCCTCGGGCTTCCGCGTCTGCCCGAACAGCAGCTGGTCGATCTCGGTCTCCCACTCGCGGAACCGCGGACAAGCGAGCGTGCAGAGCGAGCATCCGCGATCGCCGTGCAGACAGACGTCGGGTCCGTCCTCCTGCAGCTGCACGGGGACGTCGTCCTCGTAGCCGAGCACGTGGAAGGGGCAGGCGACGATGCAGGCGGTGCATCCGGTGCACAGGCCGGTGAGGACGACCTCGTGGTAGAGCTCCCGCCACTGCGTCTTGTCGGCGCTCGATGGCATGTCGGCAGTCTAGTCCGGGCGCACGCGAGCCAGGCCCCTTGTGGCACCGCCTTTTTCGGCCCCGTGGGCTAGGCTGGCCGTTCGCCCGACGACGGAGGTGCGGGATGGTCAAGGCGAGATGGCTCCGGCTGCTGGCCGGGGTGTTCGCGCTCTCATTGGTGCTCGCGGCGTGCGGCGGTGACGACGAGGGCGGCGACGATACCGGCGGCGGTGGCGGCGAGACGGCCGAGACCGGTGGCGGTGGCGGAGGGACCTCGATCACGATCGCAGACTTCGCGTTCGATCCGAATACGATCAGCGTCTCCGGCCCGACCGAGGTCACGATCACGAACGACGACAGCGCCGCCCACACCTTCACGCTCGACGACGGGAGCGTCGACCAGGAGATCGCGGCGGGCGAGTCCGCCACGGTGACCGTCGACGTCACGGAGAGCACGGGCTTCATCTGCCGGTTCCACCCGCAGATGACCGGAACGGTCGAGGTCGCGTAAGCGAAGCGGCGCCGGGCGCCGCCGTCTCAGACGATCAGATCGCGAAGGAATCGCCGCACGCGCACTCGTGCTTGGCGCGCGGGTTCAGCATCTTGAGCCCGCCGCCGAGCAGCGCGTCGTTGAACTCGAGGGTCGAGCCCTCGACGATCGGCGCGCTCGTGGGGTCCACGAGGACGCGGACGCCGCCCTCGCCAGGCACGACGTGGTCGTCCGGTTCGGGCCCGTCGGCGAAGCCGAGCTCGTAGGCGAACCCGGAGCACCCGCCGGCGACCACGCGGACCCGGAGCAGCGGGTCGGGGCGCCCCTCCTTCTCGGCGAGCTGGCGGATCCTGCCGGCGGCCTTGTCGGTGACCGTGATGACGGTCGCGGTGCTCTCCATGCCCCCCAGGATACCCCGGGGGGAGCGTCAGGACCGCTCCGCGAGCTGCACGAAGGCGCCCTGGACGCTCTCGGAGAAGGTCGGGTACGCGTGGATCGCCCCGCCGACGGTTGCCGGAGTGAGCTTCCCGGCCATCGCCGCGACGACCTCGTGGATCATCGCCCCGGCCTCCTCGCCGACGATGTGGCCGCCGAGCAACTCGCCGGTCCTCGCGTCCGCGACGAGCTTCACGAGTCCCTCGGGCCTCCCGTCGATGAGCGAGCGCTCGTTCTCGGAGAGCGGCACCGTCGCGGTCCGGACCTCGTGGCCGGCCTCGGCGGCCGCCAGCTCGGTGAGCCCGACGCTCGCGACCTCGGGGTCGCAGAACGTCACGCGCGGGACCACCCGGTAGTCACGCGGCTGCGGCGTCCCGAGGATGTCGTCCACGACGATCCCTGCCTCGTACGAGCCGACGTGGGTGAACAGGAGCTCGCCGGTCCCGTCGCCGGCGACCCAGACGTTCGGCGCCGTGGTGCGGAGCGTGTCGGTGAGGACGGGCCGTCCCGCGTCGTCGAGCTCGATCCCCGCGGCGTCGAGATCGTGCACGTCGAACACCGGTCGGCGTCCTGCCGCGACGAGCACCTCGTCGGCCTCGATGGCCCCGCCGCCCGAGGGCGTGAGGGTCCACCGGCGCCCGTCGTGCTCGGCGCGTTCGAGCGTGGTGTCGGGAAGCAGGCGCACGCCCTCGCCCTCGAGGACCGGCGCGAGCGCCGCAGCGGCCTCGTGGTCCTCGTTCGGCAGGATCTGCGGCAGCACCTCGAGCACGGTCACCCGCGTCCCGAAGCGCGAATAGATCTGCGCGAACTCGATCCCGACCGCGCCGGCTCCGACCACGGCGAGCGAGTCGGGCGGCGCGTCCGGCTTCCAGATCGCCTCCTTGTTCGTCCAGTACGGGCCGTCGGCGAGTCCGGGGACGGGCGGCACCGTGGGCGCGGTCCCGGTCGCGAGCACGACGTGCTCGGCGTCCACCTCGGTGCCGTCGGCGAGCTCGACCCGCCGATCGCCGGCCAGCTTCGCCTCCTGCAGGTGGACGGTGATCCCGAGCCGCTCGAACGGCCGCGGCCCTTCCCGCGTCTGGTGGTCGATCACCGCGCGGACGCGTTCGCGCACGGCGGCGAAGTCGATCTCGACCGTTGGGATCCGCACGCCGAAGCGCTCCGCGTCGCGGGCCGTCTGCGCGATCCTGGCACTCCGGAGCATCACCTTCGTGGGGACGCAGCCGTCGTTCGTGCACTCGCCGCCGAGCCGGTCGCGCTCGGCGAGCGCCACGCGCAGGTCGGGCCTCGTGCGACCGAGCCGATACGCGACCTCGGAGCCGGTGCCGCCTCCGCCGATCACGTAGACGTCGACCCGCCGGGTCATGAGGGGGCGAGGATGTCCGCGAACACCCGCGCGTAGATCCGCGCCGCCGCCACGAGCTCGTCGACCTCGACCCACTCGTTCGCCGTGTGCGCGATCGCGAGCGTCCCGGGCCCGAGGAGCACCGTGGGGATCTTCGCGTCGTTCAGGTAGTACCGCGCGTCGGTGATGCCGGTGAACCCTACGTCCTGGCTCGGACGCCCAAGGACGCCCTCGATCGCGGAGCGGCATCGCTCGGAGATCGGCCACGCGGGGTCGGCCTCGGCGGCGTCGAGCCACATCCGCAGCTCGAACGACAGGTCCGCGTCGGGGTCCTCGTCCCTGATCGACGCCGCCAGCCGCTCGAACGGCTCGAGCACCTCCTCCTGGGACCGCTCGCCCGGGATCGTCCGCCGGTCGATGTCGACGACGCAGCGGTCGGCGACGACGTTCGGCGCGCTCCCGCCCTCGATCGTCGCCGCGTTCACGGTCGGGCGGCCCGCGAGCGGATGCTCGAGGTCGGGGAGGACCTCGTGGATCCGCAGCAGGAACCGCGACATCGTCGTGATCGCGTTCACGCCGAGGTGCGGCCGCGACCCGTGCGCCGAACGACCGCGGGCGGTCGCCACGACCCACGCGCCGCCGCGTTCGGCGAGCCCGAGGTCGAGGCTGGTGGCCTCGCCGACGATCGCGGCGTCCTGGTCGAGCAGTCCCTGTTCGAGCAGCACCTGCGTGCCGTGGTACCCGGCCATCTCCTCGTCCGCCACGAGGTGGAGGTCGAGCGTGCCCCCGAGCTCGACCGAGCTCCGCCCGAGGGCGGCGACCGCGGCGAACGCCGAGGCGATGGCGCCCTTCATGTCGGCGGCCCCGCGGCCGATCAGGCGTCCGTCGACGATCTCGCCGCCGAACGGCGGGTACTCCCACGTCTCCGGGTCGCCGACCGGGACGACGTCGAGGTGGCCGTTCCATGCCAACCGTGGGCTGCCGCCGTCGCCGATCCGGGCGACCACGCTCGGGCGCCCGGCCTCGCCCCGGACGATGCGGGAGGTGGCGCCGAGCGCGACCAGGAGGCCCTCGACGACCTCCGCGACCTCGTCCTCGGTGCCCCCCGGGTTCTCGCTCGGGGTCCCGATCAGCGTCTGCGCGAAGTGGACGACCTGCTTCGGGTCGACGGCGGCGGCGACGGCGTCGAGCGCGGCAGCATCTACCATGGCGGCGAATGTACCCGAGCGACCTACGGACGCGCCTGCCCGGACTCCTCGACCCGCACCCGAGCCCCGAGCCGGCGGCGGGCGACCGGCTTGCGGCGGTGCTGCTGCCGCTCGTCGACGGCGAGCGGCTCGTCTTCACCCGCCGCACCGAGGACCTGCCCCGACACCCGGGCGAGATCTCCTTCCCGGGAGGGCTCCAGCACGCCGAGGACGAGGACCTCGCTGCCACGGCCCTGCGCGAAAGCGAGGAGGAGCTCGGGCTCGCGCGGGGCGACGTCGAGGTCGTCGGCGCGCTCGAGCCGGTGCACACGTTCGTCTCGGCGATCCTCGTGGTCCCGTTCGTCGGGCTGTTGCGCGGCGAGCCCGCGTTCACGCCGAACGCGGGGGAGATCGCCGAGGTGCTGTGGTACGGCCTCGAGGAGCTCGACGCGGCCGAGACGACCGTCGAGTGGCCGCGCGACGGCCACATCTACCGCGGCTTCGCGTACCCGATGTCGGACGGGAACACGGTGTGGGGCGTGACGGCGAAGATCCTCCACGAGCTGATCGAGCTGATCCGACGGAAGGATGGCTGACGATGAGCGACGAACGGGACGGCTACGCACCATCGGATGTCGAGCTGCGGTCGATCCTCGGCGACGCGAAGACGATCGCCGTCGTCGGCCTGTCCTCGAACCCGCTGCGGCACTCGAACGACGTGTCCACGTACCTCCAGCAGAAGGGCTACCGGATCGTCCCGGTGAACCCGAACGAGGCCGAGGTGCTCGGCGAGCGGGCCTACCCCTCGCTCGACGACGTCCCGGACGACGTCGAGATCGACGTCGTCGACGTGTTCCGGCGCGCGGAGCACACGCCCGAGGTCGCGGAGCAGGCGGTCCGCCGCCGCGCGAAGGTGCTCTGGCTCCAGGACGGCATCGTGAACGACGACGCTCGCCGCATCGCCGAGGAGGCCGGGCTGACGGTGATCATGGGCGTCTGCATCCAGCGCACGAAGGATCGCTTGGACCGGGGGTCCGGGGGCGCAGACGAGCCGGAGGCGAGCGGAGCCCCCGGGAGCGAGACCAAGGAGAGTTCCTGATGCAGAAGTGGGAGTACTTCGTGGCGCCGCTGCTCGAGCACAACCCGGGCGAGATCCTGAACACGTTCGGCGACGACGGGTGGGAGCTCGTCTCGGTCGCGCAGATCCAGAACCCGATGGGCGGCCAGTCGACCGTCGCCTACATGAAGCGCCCGAAGGCCTAGCGCCTGAGCAGGCGGTTCCGCATCAGGAGGAGCCCACCGATCAGGAGGCCCGCGACGACGAGCCCCGCCGTGGTCGTGAGCCCGCCTCCCTCTCCCGTGGGCGAGGGCGACGCGCTCGGCGACGGCGTCTCGGAGGGGGTTCTCGTCTCGGTCTGCGACGTCTCGCTCGGTGACGTGGGGCTCGTCGCCTGGGCGGGGGCCCGCCGGTAGAGCACGTTCGGCGTGACGACCCAGAGCGCGCCGTCGGGGGCGACCGCCACGTCGGTGACCCCGCCTTCGAACCGTCCGACGATCTGCTCGTCCGGACCCGGCAGCCGCATCCGGTGGAGGTTCCCGGCGTAGCCCTCGCCGAAGTAGAGGTCGTCACCCGAGACGGCGCAACCGGTGACCACGATCGTTTCCGGGAACGTCAGGACGGGGTCGAGGAACTCGGGATCACCACTCTCACCGAGCCGGTCCGGCCAGCCGAGGTTCGCGCCCGCCTCGACGAGGTTGACCTCATCATCGCGGTCGGGGCCGTTGTCCGTCATCCAGAGATCGCCTGAGGCCGGGTCGGTGCAGATGCCGAACGAGTTCCGAACCCCGAGGGCGTACGTGGGATTGTCCGGACCGAATGGGTTGTCCTCCGGTACCGAGCCGTCGGGGTCGAGGCGCAGGATCCGTCCGCCCAGCTCGTCCTCTTCCTGTGCCCGGGCCGAGATGTGCCCTTCGCCCACCGTGACGTAGAGCATCCCGTCGGGCCCGAAAGCGAGGTCGCCTCCGTTGTGCCAGCCGAACGTCGTGGGCAACAGGTCGAGGAGATCTTCTCGTTCGGTGGCGACGTCGCCGTCGGCGCGGAACCGCACGAGCCGGTTCCGTTCATCTTCGGAGTCGGAGTAATACGCGTAGACCCATGGTTCGTCCGGGAAGTCCGGATGCACGGCGACGCCGAGCAGCCCCATCTCGTTCACGGGTGCCGCCGTCTCCACGCTCGCGAACGGCTCGTCGAGGATCTCGCCGTCGCGGACGACGCGGATCTCGCCGATGTCCTTGTCCGCCACGAAGATCGTGCCGTCGGGCGCGAAAGCGATGTTGACGGCGAAGTCGAACCCGTCGGCGGCCGGCTCGAACCCTTCCTGCGCCATCGCGGCACGGGGCGCGAGGAACTGCGCGAGGACGAACGACGCCATCAGTGCACGAGGCATCCGACGAGTCTAGGGGCGGCGCTCCGTTAGGGTTCGTCCATGCTCCGGATCGACCACGTCGTGTACGCGGTCCGCGATCTCGAGGAGGCCGCCGCGAGGTTCCGGACGGAGTTCGGCCTCGACTCGCTCGTCGGCGGCCGGCACGCCGGATGGGGGACAGCGAACCGGATCGTGCCGCTCGGCGATCAGTACCTCGAGCTGATCGGCGTGGTCGACGAGGCCGAGGCGGCGGCCACGACGTTCGGACGCTCGGTGCTCGAACGGACCGAGGCGGGCGAGGGGTGGTACACGATCGCCGTCGCGAGCGACGACGTCGTGCTGATCGGGGAGCGACTGGGGCTCGAGGTCGACGCCGGATCCCGGGAGCGTCCCGACGGCGAGGTCCTGCGATGGCGGATGGCCGGGCTCGACGATCCGAGGCGCGAGCCGTGGATGCCGTTCTTCCTCACGTGGGACGTCCCCGGGTCGCTGCATCCGGGGAGCGCTCGGGCGGGCCACGGCGTCCGTGCCGAGGGCATCGCCTGGGTCGAGGTCGGCGGCGACGCAGAGCGGCTCCACGCGTGGCTCGGCGACGAGGAGCTGCCGATCCGTGTCACGAGCGACGAACCACAGATCCGCCGCGTCGCGCTCGCGACGGCCGACGGCGAGCTCGTGATCGACTGAGCGATACGGCGCTACTCGATCGTGACGATCGAAAACATGTCGTACGAGGTCACATGAGGCTTGCCGCCCTCCCTGTCCGGGACGAAGCACTGAAACAGGTATGTCCGGCCCGACTGGAGCGCGTCTGCCGGGAGGACGATCTGCGCACCCAGGCCGGTGCTGAAGATCCCGCTGAATCCGACGCCGGACGGGCCATCGCGCTTCTCCTCGAATGCTTCGCGTGCCTCCTCCTCGGTGACCCCTTCCGGGTACACCTCGATCGTGGCCAGGTGGATCTGATCGGGTCCCTCGTTCACGAAGTTCACGGTGCGGTCGCCCGCCTCCAGATCCACGTCGTACGAGTAGTCCCGGGCGGTGATCGTCCCGTCGGCCTCGGGGAGCACCAGCGTCTTGTCTGACGCCACGACCTCGATCTCGCGGATCATCCCCAGCTTGAAATGCGGCCTCGAGCGATCACCCTCGGCGACGTCTGTGATGGTGCACCACAGAATGTAGTGCCCCTCCGACAGCGTCATGGTCGCCTCATCCGCCTCTCCGGGGCTCACACTCACGAAAGGTGGCACCGCCGCCTGATCGACGTACGGAGGGAACGGCTCGCCGGAGAGCCCGGTCCCCCGGAAGTCCTCCAGGACGTCCAGGGCACTGGCGTCACCGATCCCCGTCAAGGTGAATTCATGACCCACGGTGCCGTGGTTCTCGGCGGAGACGTGGACGAGCCCTTCCTCGAGCTGTGCCGGCGCGACTGGGTAGGAATAGTCGGTCGCGACGAATCTCGCTTCCTGGACCTCAGCACCCCCGCTCGTATCGGGAGCGTCGTTCCTACCAGTACCGGTGCATCCTCCGGTGACGAGCGCGAACGCCATACCGATCACGCCGGCGAGCCGCGTGGATGGCCTCCGCCACCCTGTACTCAGCGATGTCTTCATCTGCAACCTCCTACCAGGAGGTGGGGACGGCGAATCCCGCGGCCCCCACCGTGGTCCCTCAGTCGACCGGCTGGAAGTAGTGCTTTGTCGCCCACGCGGCGACCTTCTTGCCGAGCACCGCGCCCTGCACGTCGGCCGTCCGGAAGTGGATGCCGAGGTACACCCGCGCGTCGATCGTGTCCCGGTAGACGTCCGTGAACCGGTCGTAGTCGCGGTCTGCGCCCGACGAGTTGCTGTGGACCGTGAACGCCATCTGGTTGGACCCGAAGAACTCCTTGGCCGCGGTCATCATCGACCCGGTGATGCAGTTGTAGCCGGACGGGTGGTCTGGGTACGGCGGCGTTCCCGGAGGTGTCGGGAACAGCGGCGTCCAAGTCGGATCGCCTTCGGTCGCGTCGTTCGTGTCATCGTCTCCCAGACGGATCGCGGTGATCGGCCTCCAGAAGCCGTGGAACTCCTTGTCGTCCCAGCAGTTGATGACCGCGTCCGCCCCGACGAGGTTCAGCATGCCGAACAACCGCGCTTCCTCGACCGGGGTGAGCCCCTCGTCCTCGGCGATCTGCCGGAAGGTCCGGTTGAACATCACGATCGAGTTCTCGATGTAGAAGAGCGCGACGGCCGTCTGCTCGGCGCTCCGGCTCGTGCTCGTGAGCGAGCCCAGCTCCTTGACCTCGTTGTAGTCCGCGACGTACTTCGCGCTCGAGAGCGCGTTCGGGCCGTCAGTCCGGAATTGCGAGGTGCTTTCGAGCAGGAACGGATCGACGTGGGCGACCCACGCGAACGGGTCGTTCACGAAACCGGGCGGCGTCGGTCGCCACTCTCCGGGGTCGTCGCCGACGGCGAATGAGAACGGCACGAACCGGCCGTCGTCATCGCGCGCGTCCAGCATCGCGTCCGCGGCCGCCGCCCCGATCGCAATCCCGCCGGTCTTGTCGACGCCGTCGGGGATCGCGGCGAGCGACGCATCGCGCGCCGCGTCGAGCCAGGTTCGCGTGGCGGCCGACAGCAGGAGCACGTCGATCTGCGGGTTCGTTAGGCCGACGAGCACATCGTGGGCGGCCGTCGCGACGGCCGCGTCGACCGAATCGGTCGGCGACGCGTCCGGTAGTCCCTCCAGGTAGGGCTCGTACCCGCCGTCGATCGCGTTGACGGCGTCGTAAACGGCGCCCTGCACCATCGCGAGATGCAGGAAGCCCGGCAGCGCCATCCCGGCGCCGGGCGGCGAACCCGCCGGCGGGTTGAACAGCGCGTTCGACGCGTTGAGGTTCCAGTCGCGAACGCTGCTTCCCGGCGTCGCGTTCGCCGGTGTCTCGACGACGACGACGCTCAGGATCGCGAACGCGATCACGGCGGTCCACGTTCGGTGGGTGGTTCGAACGGTGGTCATGTGCATCTCCCTTCTGTGGTCGATGTCGAACCGGTTCGTTCACTTGGACGCTCACCGAGGGCCGTGAAGTACGCCGCCGGCTCGCGTCGACGGGTGTGCCTGCGCGTCACGCCTGGACGATCCGGACGATGCCGATGACGATCAGCGCGAGGACGACGACCAGGGTGAACGTCGCCAACACCAACCGGAGACGAGCCCGGTTCGTCGACGCGTCCTCCTCCGATCCGAGACCGTCCTCCTTGTTGCCGTCCCGAGCTGCCATCCGGTGGTCGTCGGGCTCCATCCGGGCTCGCTCCTCTCGTCCCAGCGGATCCAGGCCAAGTCGATGAGGCACGCATGGACTACGGGATCAGGTTCAACGTGAGAACGAAGGCGCCCCCGACCGTCGCTCCGGTCATCTCACCGCGGACGTTCAGGTAGGCCCCGGACCCGCCGGTGATCGCTCTCGGCGGCAACCCGATTCCCGTCGAGACGATCGTGCCGAGGTCTGTGTACGGGCCCTCCTTCAGCGAGAGCACGTTCGTGCACACCGACCCGGCGCCCGTGGAGGTGACGCACTCCAGGAAGGCACGGCCGACCTGGGTCCCGTCCACATCCCACACTGGAACCCTGAATCGGACGACCGACCCGCTTCGTTGTCCCTCCGTGTCCTCGAGCCGGTAGACGCTGCACTCGGTCGCCGGGTCACTGTCGTCCGTTGTGCACCCGACCGTCGTGAGCTCGATCACCTGAGGGTCGGTGATCTCGCCTCCGCTCCCGTACGAGACGCCGACGAACAATCCCGACACCACCAGAGCCGCTGCCAGTACCGCGACGGCGCCGTTCCTTCCGATCGTCCTGCCCATCGCCTCCCCCTTCCTCCACCGCCCTCCCGATGAGGGCAGGGGGAGCGTGGCGGCCGTCGCTCAAGGCTCGAGTGGGAGGTGCGCAAGGACCGCTCAAGGACCGTCTTGCGCGATCCTTGAGCGCCGGCGGGCAGGATCCGTCTTGCAGATGAGCACCCGTGCTCGCTACGGTCGCCCGATGCGGTTCCGCGTCCTGGGACCCCTCGAGGTCGACGCGGGGGACGGCCCGCTCCCGCTCGGGGGGCCGAAGCAACGGGCCGTCCTGGCCAACCTGCTCATCCGGGCGAACCAGGTTGTTCCCGCCGACATCCTGATCGACGCCGTCTGGGGCGAGGTGCCGCCCGAGAAGGCGCGGAACACGCTCCAGACCTACGTCTCGAACCTGAGGAAGTCCCTCGGGGACGGACGGCTCGAGGGCCGGCCACCCGGCTACGTGTTGTTGCTCGAGCCCTTTGAGCTCGACGCATCGCGGTTCGACGCGCTCCTGCGCGACGCGAAGAAGCAGCTGCCCGTCGACCCTGGTGTCGCGCTCGCCGATCTCGACGACGCGCTCGCGCTCTGGCGAGGACCGGCGCTCGCCGACCTCGGTGATCAGCCGTCGTTGCTCGCGGAGGCCGCGCGGCTGAACGAGCTTCGGATCGAGGCGCAGGAGGATCGGATCGAGGGGCTCCTGTCGATCGGCGACCAGGCGACCGCGATCGGCGCGCTCGAGCTCCTGCTCGCCGACCACCTCCTGCGCGAGCGGCTGTGGGCGCTCCTGATGCTGGCGCTGTACCGGGAGGGGCGGCAAGCCGAGGCGCTCGGCGCGTACCAGCGCGCGCGAGAGATCCTGGCCGACGAGCTCGGGATCGATCCCTCGCCAGGGCTCACGAGGCTCCAGGAGCGGATCCTCAAGCAGGATCCGGGGCTCGACCTGCGCGGCGAGCCGCTCCGCGGCTACCGGCTCCTCGAGAAGATCGGCCAGGGCGCGGTCGGCACGGTCTTCCGGGCGATCCAGCCGCACGTCGGTCGCGACGTGGCGGTCAAGGTTGTCCATGAACGGTTCGCCGCCGACCCGGAGTTCGTCCGGCGGTTCGAACCTGAGGCGCAGGCCGTCTCCGCGCTGGAGCATCCGCACGTCGCGCCGATCTACGACTACTGGCGCGAGCCGGGGCGAGCGTACGTCGTCACGCGGTACCTGCGCGGCGGCACCCTGGACGGCCTCGAGGCACGCGCGGAACCGCTCGAGCCCGAGCGCGCGCGCCGGGTGGTGGAGCAGATCGCGTCGGCCCTCGCGTTCGCACATCGGCAGGGCATCACCCACGGGGACGTCCGCGCGTCGAACGTGCTCTTTGACGCCGAGGGGAACGCGTACCTGTGCGACTTCGCGATCGGCGTCGACGAGCCGGTCGAGCGAGCTGAGGACGTTCGAGCGTTGGCCCGACTCTCGCGGCGGCTGCTCGGTGACGCTCCGTCCGATCCCGTCGCCGTCCTCGCAGAGTCGGTCGAGGCCGGAGCGGAGTTGGATGCAGGGGCGTTCGTCGCCACGGCCCGCGGGATCGTCGACGCGACCGACATCGAGATCCCGGTGCTCGCCCAGAGCCGCAATCCCTATAAGGGGCTCCGTCCGTACGGCGAGGCTGACGCGCGGGACTTCAGCGGCCGGGGTGAGCTCACACAGCGTCTCCTCGCCCGGCTGAACGAGCCCGGGCGCACCGCACGCTTCCTCGCCGTCGTGGGGCCGAGCGGGTGCGGCAAATCGTCCGTGGTCCGGGCCGGCCTCATCCCGGCGATCCGACAGGGTGCCCTCGCCGGGACGGATGCGGTGTCGGTGGCGGAGATGTTCCCCGGCGCTCAGCCGATCGACGAGCTCGAGGCGGCCCTGCTCAGGGTCGCGGTGCGTCCGGTCGCCAGGGTTCGCGACCACCTGATCGCCGGCTCACGGGGGCTGCTCGAGACGATCGATCTGGTCCTGCCCGGTGACGGCGAGGTCGTCCTGGTCGTCGATCAGCTCGAGGAGCTCTTCACGCTGACGACGGACGAGGGGGAACGGGAGCTCTTCCTCGAGTCGCTGCGCGTCGCGGTCGCCGACCCCGCGAGTCGCCTCCGGGTGATCGCCACACTCCGCGCTGACTTCTACGATCGGCCGCTCGCCTACCCGAGGTTCGGCGAGCTGCTGGCGACCAGGACCGAGGCCGTGCCGCCGCTCACGCCCGACGAGCTCGAGCAGGCGATCCGGGAGCCCGTCGAGCGGGTGGGCGTCCGTCCCGACCCCGGCCTCGTGGCGGAGATGATCGCGGATGTCGCACACGAGCCCGGTGCCCTTCCGCTGCTGCAGTACGCGCTCACCGAGCTGTTCGAGCGACGAGAGGAGGACCGGCTCACGCTCCCGGCGTATCAGGGCATCGGCGGCGTGGCCGGTGCCCTGTCGACCCGGGCCGACGAGATCTATCGGACGACGGAGCTGGAGGGTCGGCGCGCGATCCGGCAGGTCTTCCTCCGGCTCGTGACACTCGGGGAGGGGCGACAGGACACACGTCGACGCGTCGCAAGGAGCGAGCTCGACGGCCTCGAGGTCGGGCCCGGTGCGGTAGACGGCGTGCTGGAGGCGTTCGGGACCCACCGCTTCCTCACGTTCGACCGGGAGCCCGCGACCCGCGAGCCGACGGTCGAGATCGGCCACGAGGCGCTCCTCACCGCGTGGGAACGATTCCGCGACTGGATCGACGAGGCGAGGGAGGACCTCCGACACAACCTGCGACTGACCCGCGCCGCGACCGAGTGGAACGGCTCTGGGGAGAATCCAAGCTTCCTTCTCCGGGGGGTACGCCTGGAGCAGCTGGAGACGTGGGCGCAGGCGACCGGGTTCGCGCTCGGGAAGACGGAGCGCGGCTACCTCAAAGAGAGCCTGGAACAGCGGGATCGGGAACACGGCGAGGAGCGGGCGCGGCTCGAGCGGGAGCGCGAGGTCGAACGCCGTTCCCGCCGGCGCCTCCAGGGGCTCGTCGCGGTCTTCGCGGTCGCCGCCCTCGTCGCCGGATCGCTCACGATCGTCGCGACGAGCCAGAGCGACCGGGCGGAGCGCGAGGCGCGTGTTGCCCGGGCGAGGGAGCTCGCCGCCGCGGCGATCGCCAACCTCGAGGAGGACCCGGAGCGAAGCGTCCTGCTTGCGATCGAGGCCGTGAAGGTCACCAGATCGATCGACGGCTCGGTGTCGCCGGAGGCACGGGACGCGCTCCACCGCGCGATCACTGCGTCACGGATCGACGAGACGGTGCCGGGCGTCGGGCCACCCATCGCGATGAGCAGCGCTGGAGTCTTCGCAGCTCAGGTCGCGGACGAGCCGGGCGTCATCGACATCCGGGATTCCTCGTCCGGCGAGCCCGTCCTGACGTTCCGCGCTCATCCGCGAATCATCAGGGACGTCGCGTTCAGCGCCGACGGCGACCTGCTGGCGACCGCCGGAAACGATGGCACGCTGAGGCTCTGGGACCCGGCGACCGGCGAGCCCGTCTCCACGGTCAGGGGGGCGGGACGCGTGTCCGGCGTGTCCTTCGACGGGGACGGGACACTCGTGTCGGCCTCGTGGGGTGACGAGAAGACGATCCGTGTGGTGGAAGCTCGGACCGGCCGGACGACGACGACGCTTCCGTTCGGCGCCAAGGACACCTCGCTCAGCCCCGACGGTCGGTGGATCGCGTTCGTCGACACGCCGCATAACGGCAAGGTACGCGTGGTCGACGTCGTGACCGGCGAGGATCGCTTCGGCCGGATCTCTTCGAGCACCAAGTCGGTCACGACGTACCCGATCGGGTCCGTGGCGTGGAGTCCGGACGGGAAGGCCCTCGCGACGGTGTCCGCCAGCGCCCTGGACATCTGGCATGCGGGCACGGGGACGATCCGTGCCACATCCTTCCGAGGTCCCAGCCATCAGGTCGAGTGGAGCCTCGATTCCACCCGGCTGGTGACGGTTGGAGCGGTGTGGGAGGTCGACCGCGCCAGCGTCGAGCCGGTCTTCTGGCTCCGGTCGCTCGCGACCCGTGAAGACGTCGGGGACGTCGCCATCTCGCCAGACGGGTCGAGGGTGTCGGCCACGGCGTACCACGGGGCGTCGGTCGCTATCTGGGACGCGGGAACGCAGGGGGACGCCGAGTGGGCGAACCTGCCGGCCGGGCTTCATTTCGGCGACGTGGCGTTCCTTCCGAACGGACACCTCCTGGCTGTGGATGCCGATCGACGGCTCACGGAGTGGAATCAGGCGACCGGGCGACCGCTTCGGAGGTTCGGTCCCGACGTCCGGGAGCATCGGCTCCATGTGAGCGCGGACGGCCGGTCGATCGCGATCCCCGAGTACACGGCCGGGATCTCGACCTGGGACGTTCCGAGCGGAGAACGACTGTTCGGGCGGTTGAATGCAGGCTCGCTCGAGGGCCAGTACGCGGGTTGGAGCCCTGACGGGAAACTTCTGGCGATGTCGCGGTTCGTCGACGGCAGAGGCTCGTTCATGGGAACGCCCGGCACGACGATCGTCGACCGTGAGGGCAGAACGATCCGATCGTTCGGCACGGGCCGGGACGCGTGGGGGACACGCTTCAGCCCGGACGGCCGCTTGCTTGGTGTCGTCAGCGCAGGGGCGACCGGCCCCAAGCTCGTGCTCCGAGATTGGCGACGCCGAACAATCGTCGGCGAGATCCCTGCCCGCTCGGACCGCCCGTTCGCGTTCGACGCCGACGGTGCCCGAGTGGTGCTTGTGGGACGCACCGACGTACCTGAGGTTTGGGACCTCGAGACACATGAGCGCGTGTCGCAGTTGCTCGGTGGCACGCCATTCACGTGCTCCCTTGCCTTCAGTCCCGACGGCTCGCTGGTCGCGGTCGGAGGAGACGACGGCGCGGTTCGCGTGTACGACGCGGACTCCGGGAAGAGCATCCTCGTCCTCCGGGGGCACACCCGGGCCGTCTGCGGGGTCGCCTTCAGTCCCGACGGGAGGATGCTCGCGTCCCACGGTCTCGGCCTCGTGCGCGTGTGGGCGATGGACATCGATGATCTGTTGCGCATCGGGCGCGAGAACGTGACGCGAGAGCTCACGACCGAGGAGTGCCGTCAGTACCTCCGCACGGAGACGTGCGAGGCCGCGTGAGGCCGTGATGCAAGTGGGGCTCTAACCGAGCGCCTGCTCGAGATCCACCACGAGGTCGTCCGGGTGCTCGATCCCGACCGAGAGCCGGATCAGCGTCTCGGGCACCTCGATCGGTGAGCCCGAGACGCTCGCGTGCGTCATCGGACCGGGGAGTTCGATCAGCGACTCTACGCCGCCGAGCGACTCGGCCAGGAAGAACAGCTTCGTCGACTCGACCACCCGGATCGCCTCGTCCCGGCTCCCGACCTCGAAGCTCACCATCCCGCCGAAGTCCTTCATCTGCCGCACCGCGACCTCGAACCCCGGGTGGCCCGGCAGGCCGGGGTAGTGCACCTTCGCGACCTTCGGGTGGCCCTGGAGGAACTCCGCGATCTGCCTCGCGCCGCGGCAGTGCGCGTCCATCCGCAGCGCGAGCGTCTTCACGCCGCGCAGCGCGAGGTAGCAGTCCATCGGGCCTGGGACCGCGCCGGCCGCGTTCACGAGGAACGTCAGTCGTTCGATCAGCTCGGCGTCGTTCGCGACGAGCGCGCCGCCGATCAGGTCCGAATGCCCGCCGAGGTACTTCGTCATCGAGTGCAGCACCACGTCGGCGCCGAGCTCGAGCGGCCGCTGTAGGTACGGCGTCGCGAACGTGTTGTCCACGACACACCGCGCCCCCGCCTGGTGTGCGAGATCCGCGAGGGCGGCGATGTCGATCACCTTCAGGAACGGGTTCGTAGGGGACTCGACCCACAGGAGCGCCGTGCCCTCCCGAACGGCGGCGCGGCACGCGATGAGGTCCGTCATGTCGACCACGTCGAACTCGAGCCCCCACGAGTCCATCACGCGCGAGAGTAGCCGGTACGTCCCACCGTACACGTCGTCCGAGATCAACACGTGATCGCCCGGCTTGAGCGTGAGCAGCAGCGTCGTCGTCGCGCCGAGCCCGCTCGAGAAGCACAGCGCCCGAGCCCCGCCCTCGAGCGACGCGAGCACCTGCTGCAGCGCCTCGCGGGTCGGGTTGCCGGCCCGCGCGTAGTCCCACGCCTTCGGCTTTCCGACCGCCGGCTGCGCGAACGTGGACGTCTGGTAGATCGGGACGTTCACGGAGCCGAACTCGGCCTCCGGGTCCTGCCCGACGTGGATCGCGCGCGTCTCGAACCGCAGCTCGCCGTCGTCGCGCCGCTCGTCGCTCATCGCATCTCCGGCGGGATCGCCCAGCCGCGCCGCTGCAGCTCGTCGACCGCCTCCTGTCCCGAACGCGCCAGCCCCCACAGCGCCGACTTCCGCTTCGCATCGTGGCCCGGCGCGAACTCCCGCGCGGTGAGCGCCGTGCACGACGGGTCGCCGCACCCGCACGCGGCGAGGCCGGGGAGCGCTGGCTGCCGCCGCTCGGGCTTCGGCGACTCGCCGCGCCGATACGGCCGCGCCGGTAGCGTGGCCGATGGCACCACGATCTGTCCCTCCTTCGGGTCGCCGGGAGCGCTGAAGCGCCGCTCGAGCGCGTACAGCCCGGTGAGCGCCGCGAGGGCCGCGTCGACCTGGTCGCCTGAGCGCAGTCCCGAGACGTCCATGCCGCGCTCGCGTAGGACGCTGCGGCGCCACGCGTGCGGGCTCGGGCCCTTGGGCGGCAGGCAGCCGGCGAGCACGACCGCGCTCGCGTGCGGGAAGACCTCGACCGCCGTGCCCTTCACGGAGCCGCCCCGGTAGCGGGGGAACGGCTCGTCGATCGCCGCGAACGCCGCGAAGCCGATCGTCATCCACTCGTAGAACGGATGCTCGGCCATCCGCGAGTCCGAGGGCGTGTTGAAGCATTGGATGCCGAACCACCGCAGCTCGCGTTCGGTCAGGCGCGATCGGCCGGCGCTCGCCCACCCCGGCGGCGCGTCGATCGCCACGACGTCGGGACGGAAGTCCGGCACGAGCTTCGGGAGGTCGTCTACGAGCACGTGCCGAGCCGTGTCGACCACGGTACGGTCCGCGTCCAGCAGGACGAGGTCGAGCCCCTTGCGAACCCCGACGTCGATCCCGAGCGCTCGCACCTCAGACGCGGGAACGATGCGCGAGGAACTCGAGCAGGTCGCTCCGGGTGAGGACCCCGAGGACCTGCCCGGCCTTCTCGAGAAGGACGGCGGGACCGTGCTGCAACGTCTCGAACGCGAGCTCGATCGGCGCGTCGAACTCGACCATGCCGATCGGCGGCCCCATGACCTCGGCCACGTCGGCCTGGAGGGCGTCGGGGTCGCGGAAGATCCGGTCGAGCAGCGCGTTCTCGTGGACCGCGCCGACGAACTGCGCGACGTCCATCCCGGGCTCGCGCACGACCGGGGCCTGCGAGATCCCGAACTCCTGCAGCACGTCGATCGCCTGGCGGACCTTGTCGTGCGCCTTCACCGTGACGAGCGGCGGGACCTCGCCCCGCTTGGCCGACAGGACCTCCTCGACGCGGATCATCTCGGGCCGCTCCATGAGCCCGTACTGGATCAGCCAGGTGTCCGAGAAGGCCTTCGAGAGGTAGTTGCGGCCCGTGTCGGGCAGGATCACGACGATCGTCGCGTCCTCGGGGAGCTCGGACGCGACCTCGAGCGCCGCGACGACCGCGGTCCCCGACGACGAGCCGACGAGGATGCCCTCCTCGCGGGTGATCCTTCTCGCCATGCGGAACGCGTCGCGGTCGGTCACGCGCACGTACCGATCGACGAGTCCAGGGTCGAACGTCGCCGGCCAGAAGTCCTCGCCGATCCCTTCGGTGAGGTACGGGTGCACGTTGCCCGAGTAGATCGAGCCCTCGGGGTCGGCGCCGACCACGAGGAGGTCGGGGTTCTGCTCCTTCAGGTACCGCGCCGCGCCGGTGATCGTCCCGCCGGTCCCGACGCCGGCGACGAACACGTCGATCTCGCCGTCGGTCTGCCGCCAGATCTCGGGGCCCGTGGTCGCGTAGTGCGCCTCGGGGTTCTCGGGGTTCATGTACTGGTTCGGCTGGAAGGCTCCGGGGATCTCCTCGGTCAGGCGGTCGGCGACCCGGTAGTAGGACTCGGGCGACTCGGGCGGCACGGCGGTCGGGCAGATCACGACCTCGGCCCCGTACGCGCGCAGGAGCGAGATCTTCTCCTGGCTCATCTTGTCCGGCATCACGAAGATGCAGCGGTAGCCGCGGACCGCGGCCGCGATCGCGAGCCCGTGACCGGTGTTGCCCGAGGTCGGCTCGACGATCGTCCCGCCCGGCTGCAGCCGACCGTCGCGTTCGGCCGCCTCGATCATCCGAAGGCCGATGCGGTCCTTCACGCTGCCGCCGGGGTTCAGCATCTCGAGCTTGGCCAGCAGGGTCGGGTTCACGCCCCGGGAGACGTTTCGGAGGCGGACCAGCGGCGTGTCGCCCACCGCGTCCAGGAACGAATCGAGCACTTCCACCGCGCGCCTCCCCGACGATCCTTCAGGCGGGCACATCCTCCCACGAACCGTCGCGGCCGTTCTCCGGGTGTCGTCGAGTGGCGGCTCCACCGCCCGCCCGAACGTGCCGATGGTCATCCCGTGGATACCCAGGGAGCTCCCGTCCTGCCCGCGGACGAGCCGGCGACGTCGCTGCTCGTCGTCGACGACGACCCCTTCATCGCCCGGTTACTCCAGATCGAGCTCACGGCGGCGGGGTTCGAGGTGCGGACGGCCCGGAACGGGGCGGCGGCGCTGGAGCTCGCGCTCGAGCGCCGTCCCGACCTCGTGGTCGCCGACGTGATGATGCCGACCGTGGACGGCTTCGAGCTCACCCGGCGGCTCCGGAACGACGAACGCACCGCGGCCACCAAGGTGATCCTGCTGACCGCCCGCGGGCTGTCGGAGGGCAAGCTCGAGGGCTTCGCCGTGGGCGCGGACGAGTATCTCGTGAAGCCGTTCGACCCGCCGGCGCTCCTCGAGCGCATCCGAGAGGTCTTGGCGCGGCCGGCGCGGGCCGGCCGCCCCGCCTGACCCGGCATCCCTCGCCACGGTCCGCACTATCATCGCGAGCGTGAGCGTGCGCGAGGTCCGGGCGCCCCGAGGCACGACGCTCTCCTGCCGTTCCTGGCCGCAGGAGGCGGCGCTCCGGATGCTGATGAACAACCTGGACCCGGACGTCGCCGAACGGCCGCAGGACCTCGTGGTCTACGGAGGGACGGGCCGGGCGGCGCGGTCGTGGGAGGCCTTCGACGCGATCGTGCGGACGCTCCGGGGACTCGACGACGACGAGACGATGCTCGTCCAGTCGGGCAAGCCGGTCGGCGTGTTCCGGACGCACGAGATGGCGCCGCGGGTCCTGATCTCGAACTCGATGCTGGTCCCGAAGTGGGCGGACTGGGACACCTTCCGCGATCTGGAGCACGCCGGGCTCACGATGTACGGGCAGATGACGGCGGGCTCGTGGATCTACATCGGGACCCAGGGGATCCTGCAAGGCACGTACGAGACGTTCGCCGAGGCCGCGTCGCAGCGGTTCGGCGGCTCGCTCGCCGGGACCGTGACGCTGACCGGCGGGCTCGGCGGGATGGGCGGTGCGCAGCCGCTCGCCGTGACGATGAACGGCGGCGTCGTGCTGTGCGTCGAGGTCGATCCCGCCCGCATCGAACGCCGCATCAAGACCAGATACCTGGACCGCGAGACCGACGAACTCGACGAGGCGCTGCGGTGGGTGGAGGAGGCTCGCGTCGCGAAGGAGGCCGTCTCGATCGGGCTCGTCGGCAACTGCGCCGAGGTGCTCCCGACGTTGCTCGCGCGCGGCTTCGCGCCGGACCTCGTCACCGACCAGACGAGCGCGCACGATCCGCTCGGCGGCTACGTGCCCGACGGGCTCTCGCTCGACGACGCGGCGAAGCTTCGCGAGGACACTCCGGCCGAGTACGAGCGGCGCGCGTTCGCGTCGATGGCGAAGCACGTCGAGGCGATCGTCGGCTTCCTCGAGGGCGGTGCGGTCGCGTTCGACTACGGCAACAACCTGCGGGCGGGCGCCGAGGCCGGCGGCCTGTCGCACGAGCGTGCGTACGCGTACCCGGGGTTCGTGCCGGCCTTCGTCCGGCCGATGTTCTGCGAGGGCAAGGGGCCGTTCCGGTGGGCGGCGCTTTCCGGTGACGCCGAGGACATCGCGAAGACCGACCGGGCGGTGGCCGAGCTCTTCCCCGAGAGCGAGCGGCTGCAGCGATGGCTCGAGCTCGCCGAGGACCGGGTCGCGTACCAGGGCCTGCCGGCGCGGATCTGCTGGCTCGGCTACGGCGAGCGTTCGAAGGCCGGGCTGCGCTTCAACGAGATGGTGGCGAGCGGCGAGCTCTCGGCGCCGATCGTGATCGGCCGCGACCACCTCGACAGCGGGAGCGTGGCGTCGCCGTACCGGGAGACCGAGGCGATGAAGGACGGCTCGGATGCGATCGCCGACTGGCCGATCCTGAACGCGCTGCTCAACACGGCGGCCGGCGCGCACTGGGTGAGCGTGCATCACGGCGGCGGCGTCGGGATCGGGTACTCGATCCACGCGGGGATGGTGGTCGTGGCCGACGGCACCGAGAATGCCGCGGGGCGTCTCGAGCGCGTCCTCACGACCGACCCGGGGACCGGCGTCATCCGCCACGCGGACGCCGGCTACGACGAGGCGCTCGCGGTGGCGGCCGACCGCGGCGTCCGGCTGCCCTGGCGCGAGTAGCTCAGTGACGGCCGCCGTTGCCGCTCGCGCGGTCGGCGGCCTCCCGTGAGCCGTAGTCGGGGCTCGTCCGGTAGATCAGGTAGTCGACGGCGGACCAGATCGTCTTCGAGAAGGGCCAGAAGAGCAGCGGCACGAGCACCGCGACGGCCAGCGAGGCGATCGTGAGCGCCGCGACGTGCAGGTCGGGCAGGTCGACGATCAGCCAGATCACGAGCAGCGCGACCCAGGCGACCGCCGTTGCGATGTAGTTCAGCGTGATCGCGCCGAGGAAGCCGCCCTCCTCGCGTTCGAGCCGCAGTCCGCAGCGGGAGCACTTCTCGCGGATCCTGAACCAGCTCGAGAACAGGCCTCCGGCCCCGCAGCGCGGGCACCGCTTCGTCGCGCCGCGAAGGAAGGCCTTCGTCGCGCCCGGTTCGCCGCGACGCTTCGCCGGCGCTGGACGCTGCGTCCGCGGCTTGGGCGACCAACCCGGGGCGGGGCTCGGGGCGTCTTCGGGTTCGCCGCCGGGCTCGTCCTCGGAGGCCCGCTCGCCTTCGGGCCTCGGCTCCGGGTCGAGGTGCTCCCACGGGTTCGACATGCCCGGCCAGCGTAGCCCTCCGGCGTGGTTTGCCGGGGGGAGACGCGCTCCGTAGCCTTGCGCCGTGCCGGTCCGGGTGGGGGAGCCCCTCACGCTCGAGGACGTCGTGGCGGTCGCTCGCGGCGCCGATGTCGAACTCCCGTCGAGCGCGAGGGATCGGATCTCGGCCGCCCGCGACGTCGTCGAACGCGCCGTCGCGTCCTACGCGACCGTCTACGGCGTGACGACGGGGTTCGGGTCGCTCGCGAACGTTCGCATCGAGCCGCACCAGGCCGACGTGCTCCAGGCCGGGATCGTGCGATCGCACGCGACCGCGGTCGGCCGCCCCCTTTCGAAGGAAGAGGCGCGCGCGATGCTGCTGCTCCGCGCGCACGTGCTCGCGCTTGGGCACTCGGGCGTGCGCGAGCTGATCGTCGAGCGCATGGTCGAGATGCTGAACCGCGACCTCGTCCCGGTCGTGCCCGAGCAGGGATCGCTCGGCGCCTCCGGCGACCTCGCGCCGCTCGCGAACCTCGCGCTCCCGCTCCTCGGCGCGGGAGAGCTGCTTGTCGACGGCGAGCCCGTCCCGGCCGCCGACGCGCTCGCGAACGCCGGCCTCGAGCCGGTCGAGCTCGGTGCCAAGGAGGGGCTCGCGCTCGTGAACGGGACCCAGGGGATGCTCGCCGTCGGGATCCTCGCCGCCGACCGTGCCGAACGGCTCGTGCGGACCGCCGACGTGACGGCCGCGATGAGCGTCGAGGCGGCGCTGGGGTCGGACGCCGTGTTCGACGAGCGGCTCACGTCGCTCCGACCGCATCCCGGCGTGGTCGCGTCGGCCGTGAACCTCCGCCGGCTGCTCGCCGGCAGCCCGATCGTCGCGTCGCATCGCGAGAGCGAGCACCTCGTACAAGACGCGTACTCGCTCCGGTGCTCGCCGCAGGTGAACGGCGCGACCCGCGAGGTCCTGCGGTTCGCGCGCGGCGTCCTCGAGGTGGAGTCGAACGCGGTCTCGGACAACCCGATCGTCTTCGCGGACGACGACGAGGTCCTCTCGGGTGGGAACTTCCACGGGCAGCCGGTCGCGGTGGCGCTCGACGCGCTCGCGGCCGCGCTCGTCCCGCTCGCGAGCATCGCCGAACGACGCCTCTACCGGCTGCTCGACCCGGCCAGGAACAACGGGCTGCCGGCGTTCCTCGTCGAGGAGAGCGGGCTGAACTCCGGGTTCATGCTCGTGCAGTACACGGCGGCGTCGCTCGTGTCCGAATGCAAGACGCTCGCGCACCCCGCATCCGTCGACTCGATCGGCTCGAGCGCCGGGCAGGAGGACCACGTGAGCATGGGGATGACGGCGGCGCGCCACGCTCGGGAGGTGGTCGCGAACGCCGAGGTCGTGATCGCGCTCGAGGCGCTCGTCGCAACACAGGCGCTCGATCTCCGGTTGCCGCTCGAGCCGGCGGCGGCGACGAAGGCGGCTCGTGACGCGGTCCGCCAACGTGTGAGGTTCCTCGACGAGGACCGGGAGCTCGGGCCGGACATCGACCGGGCCGTGGATCTCGTTCGGACCGGGGCGATCCTCGCGGCCGTCGAGGGAACGACCGGGTCGCTCGGCTAGGTGCTCTCTCCGCGGATCACGCTGCATCGAGGCGACCGGGCCGGGGTAACGCGCAGGGATGAGAGGCCGAGACGTCAGGGGGTGAGCCGTGGGTGAGCTCGTGGGTATCGCTCGATTCAGGTTCCTCGAAGGCAAGCGCGACGAGTTCGAGCGCTTGTCCGCTCAGGCGATGGAGATCGTGCGGGCCAAGGAGCCCGGAACCCTGCAGTACGACACCTACATGAACGACGACCGGACCGAATGCGTCATCATCGAGCGGTACCGGGACTCCGAGGCGGCCATCGAGCACGCCGCGAATCTCGCCGACCTGTCCGAGGCGGTCCTCGCGACGGTCACGGTGGTGCACGGCGAGATCCTCGGTGAGCCGAGCGCAGAGCTGCGAGCGAAGCTCGCCGAGAACGACGTCCCGGCGCTGTTCACGCCCTACGAGTCGATGTAGCGACCCCGTGCCGTTCGGCGTCAGTGGTAGACGACGACGCGGTCCCCGTAGTCGACGCGCGCGTAGATCCACCTCGCGTTCCAGTACGGGATCCGGACGCAGCCGTGGCTCGCCGGGTACGTCGGCACCTCGGTCCAGCCGTGGAGCGCGCGCAGCCCGTCGAAGTAGCTCGGGTAGTACAGGTGGTTCGGGCTGAACCCCGCGAGCTTGCGGTGCACGCGGAACGAGCCGTCGCGGGTCGCGCCGTTCGCCCCCGTCGAGACGTGTAGGACGTCGTCGATCTCGCCGTCCCGAACCAGGTAGAGCACCTGCCGCGTCTGGTCGACCTCGACGTGGAATCCCTCCCAGGTCCTCCTCGGCTGCGGCCGGCGTGGCTCGGCGAGGCGACGCCAGGTCGCCGAAGAGACGGCGAACGATCGAGCCATCCCCTGGACCTTGTGGAACGCGACGACGGCGTCCGCGGTGCGGAAGTCATAGCTCCCGTCCGTCGCACCCGCAAGCCGGTAGTCGAGCTCGACGAGCCGCGACTCGAGCAGGCGGACGAAGGTTCCCCGGTCTCCCGAGTTCAGCGAGGGGAGCGGTGTGACGTCCGACCGCGAGGTGTCGCTCCCGCGACGCAGGTCCTCGCTCTCGAACGAGGCCTTCGCCCGATACCGTCCCGGCTTCGGGACCTCGAACTGGACGGAGAACCCGCCCGCCGCGCCCATCGCCGCGCCCTTCGCGTCGATCACGCGGTCGCCGAGCACGAGCCTCACCTCGACCCGCTCTCCCGGCCGTGCGGGCTGGACGTCGCCTCGGACCTTCACCACGTCGAACAGCCGCACGTTCGACATCCGGACCGAGACGACCGCCCGGACGCGAACGGTCACCGGCTCGCTCTGGGCGCCCCCGAACGCCGCCACGTAGTCGCCGGTCCCGTCGGGTTCGATCGTCGCCTCGAACGACCCGTTCGGCGCCGCGGTGACGGTCGCGACGACGGCCGCCGAGCCGTCGAGGATCTCGATCGCCTCGCCGCCGCTCGCGTGCGAGAGCGAGCCGGACAGCACCACCTGTTCGCCGAACCTGATGGAGCCGTCTGAGGCCGCGAGCGTGAGGCTCGGGCCGGTCTGCGCCGCAGCCGTCGCCGGCGCGAGCGCGCCGAACAGCGCCGCGGCCAGCACGAGCGGCGACGCCTTCCTCACCGACCTCCCACCCTTTCCCCGTTCGCGAACGTGCGCAGCACCGGGCCGTGTCCCGGCCGGTACGGCACCTGCCGGAAGGCGTCCGCGTCGAGGATCAACAGGTCGGCGGGCGCGCCCACCGAAAGCGTACCCCGGTTCCCGGCGAGGCCGAGCGCCGCCGCGGCGTTCACCGTGGTTGCCGCGAGCGCCTCGGCCGGCGTGAGCCCGTACATCGAGCACCCGATCGCGATCACCTCGGGAACGGAGACGATCGGCGACGTCCCGGGGTTGCAGTCCGTGGCGAATGCGACCGTCGCGCCCGCCTCGATGAGCCCCCGGGCGTCGGGCGGCGAGGCCCGCAGGAACAGGGTCGAGGTGGGCAGGAGCACCGCCACCGTCCCCGGCGCGCCGCCGAGTGCCGCGATCCCCCTCTCTGAGACGTGGTTGAGGTGGTCGGCGCTCCGGGCGCCGAGCGCGACCGCCGCCTCCGCCGCCCCCGACGCTCCGAGCTGGTCGGCGTGGCACCGGATCGGCAGCCCGTGCTCCGCAGCGCTGCGGGCGACCTCGGTCAGGTCCTCGAGCGTGAACGCGATGTCCTCGACGTAGACGTCGACGCCATCGACGAGGGCCTCCGAGACCGCGGCCGGGATCAGCTCGTCGCAGGCGGCGCGGACCCAATCCCGGCGATCCATGCCCTTCGGCACCGCGTGGCACGCGAGCAGCGTCACGACGCACGTCTGCGGCGCCTCCTCGGCGAGCCGCCGGGCGAGCCGTGCCTGCCGCAGCTCGCCCTCGACGGACAGGCCATACCCGGTCTTGAGCTCGAGCGTCGTCGTCCCGAGATCCGCCATCTCCCGCACGAGCGGCCGGCAGAACGCGAGCACCTCGTCGTCGCTCGCCTCGGCGAACAGCCGGGCGCTCCGGCCGATGCCGCCCTCGCCATGGAGGTCCCGGTACGTCGCGCCGGACAGGCGCGCCTCGAACTCGTCCGCGCGCCACCCGACGAACGGCAGGTGCGTGTGGCAGTCGACGAACCCCGGCGCGATCGTGCAGCCCTCGAACCACTCGGAATCGACGCTCGTGAGCCCGTCGGCCGGTCCCACGTACGTGATGACGCCGTCCTCCCATGCGACGGCCTGCTCGACCTCCTCGCGAGGCCACCGCCCGTCGCCGCGCACGACGTCCGAGCCCGGTGTGATGAGGCTCGTCGCGGCGACGGCGCCGCTCGTCGGATCGGGCACGGCGTCATGAAAGTGCAGCGAGCGATGCATCGCAACCGCGAAGCCGGCCACTCGACGGGACCATCGGCGACGGTCCGTAGACTGACCGCCGTGGCGAAGACGGAGGAGTTGGGGATCCGGGGCATCCTCCGGCTTCCCGAGATCCGGGCCGCCATGCTCGGGACCTTCGTGGTCATGCTGGGGTTCGGCATCCTCGCCCCGGTCCTGCCCAACTACGCGCGCAGCTTCGGCGTCGGCTACGACGCCGTCGGCCTGCTGATCTCCGCGTTCTCGTTCGCGCGGCTCGTCGCCGACCCGTTCGTCGGCAAGTTCATCGATCGCTACGGCGAGCGCGCGATGACGGTGCTCGGGTCGGTGTGGGTGGGCGTCTCGTCCGTGGCGGCGGCGATGGCGCCGACCTTCCCGCTGCTCGTCCTGTTCCGCGCGCTCGGCGGGATCGGGTCGGCCCTGTTCTTCGCCGCCCTGCTCTCGTTCCTGCTCCGTACGATCCCGCCGGAGAACTCGGGGCGGGCGATGAGCGTGTTCTACGCGTCGTTCAACCTCGGCTTCATCGCCGGCGGGCCGCTCGGTGGGGTGATCGCGAACGCGTTCGAGCTCGAGACTCCGCTGTACGTCTACGCGGGGGCGTGCTTCGTCGCCGCCCTCCTGTTCTGGCGGACGCTCCACGACCCGCCGCGCCACGAGCACGAGGTCCGCAAGGGCGGTCTGCGGCGGCTCCCGTGGGGCCGGCCGCTCGTGACGGTCCTGTTCGTGAACCTCGTCTACCTGTGGATGATCGGCGCGCTCTTCCAGACGCTGGTGCCGCTGTTCGGGACCGAGGACCCGAACCTCATGCTCACGCTCGGCGGCGTCGGTCTCGGCCTCGCGATCGCGACGGCGACCGAGCTCGTCACGCTGTACCCGGCGGGCCATGCGACCGACCACCGCGGCCGACGCGCCGTGCTGATCCCCGCGCTCGCGGGACTGGCCGCGATCACGGCGGTGTTCGGCCTCGCCTCGACGCCGCTCATGTTCATGATCGCGATGGGGTTGCTCGGGGTCGCGAGCGGCTACGCGGGTGTCCCCCCCGCGCCGATGCTCTCGGACGTCACGCCGCAGGAGCTGAAGGGGACGGCGGTCGCCGTGTTCCGGTTCTCTGGCGACCTGGGGTTCGTGATCGGTCCGCTCGTGGCCGGATGGTCCGCGAACGCGTTCGGGTTCACCGGCGCGTTCCTCGTCAACGCGATCCCCGCCGTGGTCGCGCTCGGTCTCGTGGTCTCGATCCGCGAGACGTTGCCGTCGCGTCGTGCGCTGCGCGGCGATGGGTCCGGCCTGTAGCCATGCCGTCCGGGTCCTGACCCGTGCAGGTCGAGGCGTCGGTCGCGCTCCCCGTGCCGGCCGGCGCCGCATGGGCGTTCGCGATCCGATGGGAGGAGCAGCCGGAGTGGATCCGCGACGCGGTCTGGGTCCGGGTCGTCACGCCCGAACGCGAAGGCGTGGGCGCTCGGATCGAGGTTCGCAACCGTGTCCTCGGCGTCTCGACGTTCACCGAGCAGCTCGAGGTGACGGCGTGGGACCCGCCGCGCCGGCTCGAGATGACCCATCGCGGGTTCGTCCGCGGCGTCGGCACGTGGTGGTTCGAGCCCGAGGCGGCGGGCACGCGCTTCACCTGGACGGAGGAGCTGTCGATGCCGATCCCGCTCCTCGGTGAGCTCGCGCTCTGGGTCTACCGGCCGTTCATGAAGCGGCTGATGCGCTCGGGGCTCGCGAACCTTCAGCGGCTGATCGAGCCGACGTAGTCGCGGAGGTCGGGCAGGTGCGCCGACGCGTGGCGGAACCGGCCGTCGTCCGAGCCGAGGAGCGAGCCCACCCGGTCGCCGATCGTCGCGTCGTCCGGGTCGTACGGGTATGCGGCCGCCCATCCGTCGTCGGACATCGACCCGATCACGCCGACCACGCTGCGGTGCAGGTCCTCGAACCTCGCCAGGACCTCGTCGGCCGGGGCGTCGAGGAACCGTCGCTCCTCGCGGGCGTTGAGCCGGTCGGTCGCCCCCGGCTCGAGGAACTCGTCCTCGAACGCGGGTCGCTCGCCGCGGCCGAACGCCTCGAGCACCTCGAGCACGAACCCCTCCCACGCGCCGAGATGCGCGGCGAGGTCCTTCGCCGACCACTCGCCGCCGCCGATCGTGCCGCGCCGCTCGAAGGCTGAAGTGTCGAGCTCGGCGAGCAGTGCCGCGACCTCCGCGTGCTGGTCTTCCAGGAGCCGGATCGCCTCGTCGCGTGTCGTCATCCGGGCATCGTAGCGGGCGGTACCATCGGACCCGAAGCAGGGGAGTCCGGGGCACGGGCTGAGAGGCCGGCTGACACGATCCTCCGCCGGCGACCCTTGGAACCTGAACCGGTTCAGACCGGCGGAGGGAGCACCCGTGGCGAGCGTCACGCAACGCATCGAGCGGATCCTCGGGCGCGAGGACGCCGCGCCCGGCCTCCGCCCGATCCCCGTCGCAGAACGGCGACTCGGCGGCCTCGACGCGGCGATCCTGTGGTTCGACCTATCGATCGGCCTGCTCGTGATGGTGACCGGCGCGCTGCTCGTGCCCGCGCTCGGGCCGCCGCAGGCGCTGCTCGCGATCGCGGTGGGGTCGCTGATCGGGTGCGTCCCGCTCGCGCTCGTCGCGCTCGCCGGCCAGCGCGAGGGCGTGCCGACGATGGTCTTGCTCCGGCCGGTCCTGGGGGAGCGTGGCTCGTTCGTCCCGTCGGTGATCAACGTCGTGCAGCTCGTCGGGTGGACGGCGGTCGAGTTCTGGGCGATGGGCGAGGTCGCGAGCGTCGCGTCGGAGCGCCTGTTCGGGTTCGGGTCCCGCGCGTTCTGGATCGTCGTCGTCGCCGTCGTGTGCACCGCGCTCGCGCTCGGCGGGCCGGTCTTCGTCGTTCGACGCTGGCTCCAGCGGTTCGGGATCTACGTGTTGCTCGGCGCGGCCGTGTGGATCACGGTCGACGTGCTGCGGGCCGGGAGTGGGTGGGCGATCTGGGAGACGCCGGCCGCGGGCGGTCTGCCGTTCTGGCTCGCCGTCGACCTCGTGATCGTGATGCCGATCTCGTGGCTGCCGCTCGCCGCCGACTATAGCCGGTTCGCGCGGCCGGGCTCGCGGGCCGCGATCGGGACGTACGCCGGCTACGCGGTCGGCAACGCGTGGTTCTACGCGCTCGGCGCACTGCTCGTGCTCGTGACCGGGGTGGGCGCGGACGCCGTGGGGATCGGCGGCGGGATCGTGTTCCTCGCCGGGGGCGGGATCGTGCTGCTCGCGCTCCTCGTCGGCGAGAGCGACAACGCGTTCGCCGACATCTACTCGGCCGCGGTCTCGGCGCGGAACGTCGCGCCCAAGGCGCGCCAGGCGCCGCTGATCCTGATCGTGGGCACGGTCGGCCTCATCCTCGCGCTCGCCTTCACGGTCGAGCGCTACGAGACGTTCCTGTTCCTGATCGGGTCGGTGTTCGTGCCGCTCGCCGCGGTCCTACTCGCCGACTACTTCGTGCGCTGCCGCGGCCGCTACGGGGAGGCCGCGCTGTTCGAGCGGAGCGGGGTGCGGTGGCCCGCGTTCGTGCCGTGGGTACTCGGCTTTGTCGTCTACCAGTGGAGCGTGCCGACGGGACCCGACGGCTGGGTAGATGTGCTCGGCGACGCGTTCGGGGCGCTCGGCCTGCCGTTCCCGCTGTTCGACTCGCGACTCGGCGCGAGCATCCCGAGCTTCCTCGTCGCGTTCGGCGTGGCGGCGCTGCTCTCGCGGGCGGCTACTCGCCGACCGCGCGACTGACCGGCGGGGGCGCCGCGACCAGCAGCACGACCGAGGGGTCCTCGGTGGCGTTCGTGATCGAGAGGTCGGATCCGGCGGGCACGAGCGCCGCCTCCCACTGCTCGAGCCGCTTGCGCCCGCGGTTGACCTGGGCGACGACGCGGCCGGTCACGACGAGGACGAGCGCGTCCGAGTCCTTGTCGTGGATCGTCCCGACGCTCTGGTTGCGATCGAGGCACACGACCTCGGACCACAGGTGGTCGGACTCGAACAGGTCCTCGTGATGCGGGCCGTCCTCGTCGAAGCGGACGAGGTCGCGAAGGTCTCGGGCGTCCACGGCGCGAAGCCTATCGCCCGGGCGTCACCTGCCGGCCGCCGATAGACTTCGGCTTCGGCCCCGAGACAAGGAGTCCCCGATGCCCACCTTCTCGTTCTCGACGGAACGTCCGACCACGCGATCCGTCGACCTGCTCGTGTTGCCGGTCTTCGGGGGCCCCACGGCGGGCCCGGGCGTGAGCGACGTCAAGGGCCTCGACCTGCTCGGGTTGTACGAGGCGTCGGGCGCCCAGGGCAAGCGCGGGGAGTTCCTCCTCGTCCCGAACACCGGCGTGGAGGGCCTCGAGGCGAAGGCGGTGCTCCTCCTGGGGGTCGGGAGCCGCGACGACGCCGACGCCGATGCCTGCCGGCGCGCGATCGGCCGCGTGGCACCGAAGCTCTCGAAGCGCGCGAGCATCGCGACGACGCTCCCGCAGATCGTCCGCGGCAGGCTCACCGAGGACGCGATCCAGGCGACGGTCGAGGGACTCGTGCTCGGCTCCCATCGGTTCGACCGCTACAAGTCCTCGAGCGACGGCCGTGGCTCGGCGCTCAAGGAGGTCGAGATCCTCGGGGCCGGGCGGACCGACGCGAAGGCGGCGAAGGCCGCGAAGGCGGCGATCGAGCGCGGCCAGGTGATCGCCGAGTCGCAAGCCTGGGCCCGCGACCTCGTGAACACCCCGGCCCTCGACCTCCCGCCCGCCGAGCTCGCCCGCGAGGCGCAGAAGATGTCGAAGGAGGTCGGCCTCACCTGCAAGATCTGGACCGAGACCGAGCTCAAGAAGGGCGGCTTCGGCGGCATCCTCGGCGTCGGGCAGGGGAGCGTTCGCCCGCCGCGGATGATCGAGCTCCGGTACACGGGCGGCGGCAAGGGCGCGCCGATCGCGTTCACCGGCAAGGGCATCGCGTTCGACTCCGGCGGGCTGTCGATCAAGGACGCCACCGGGATGGAGTGGATGAAGTCGGACATGGGCGGCGCCGCCTCGATCCTGGGGACGATGCGCGCGATCGCGCTCCTGAAGCCCCGGGTGAACGTGATCGCGGCGATCCCCTCGGCCGAGAACATGCCGAGCGGCTCGGCGATCCGCCCCGGCGACGTGCTCCATCACCGCGGGGGCACGACGTCCGAGGTGCTCAACACCGACGCCGAGGGACGCCTCGTGCTCGCGGACGCGCTCGCCTACCTCGCCGAGCAGAAGCCGAAGGTGATCATCGACACGGCGACGCTCACCGGCGCCTGCATGATCGCGCTGGGCTCGGACGTGTGGGGGGCGATGGGCAACGACACCGATCTGATCGACGACGTCCTCGCGGCGGGCGACGAGGCCGGCGAGCCGGGGTGGGAGCTCCCGATGCACGAGCCGTACCGCAAGCTGATCGACTCGGACATCGCGGACATCAAGAACATCGGCAAGCGCTACGGGGGCGCGATCACCGCGGCGATGTTCCTGCGCGAGTTCGTGGGCGACACGCCGTGGGTGCACCTCGACATCGCGGGCCCGGCGTTCTCCGATCGCGTGGGCGACTACTACCCGAAGGGCGCGACCGGCTCGCCGGTCCGGACGCTCGTGCGCTACGTGCTCTCGAAGAGCTCGGGCACCCGGCGCTGAGGATCCGGCGCCGACCGTGAGCGACGGCCCGGTCCTCGCGGTCTTCGCGCATCCGGACGACGCCGAGATCACGGCCGGCGGCACGATCGCGAAGTGGTGCGCGGCCGGGCGCACGGTGCACCTGCTCGTCCTGACGAACGGCGACCGTGGGTCGAGCGACGCCTCGGTCGACCCGGCGGAGCTCGCGGAAACGCGCGAGCGCGAGACCATCGCCGCCGCCGAGGTGCTCGGCGTCCGGGAGACGAGGGTCCTCGGTGTGCGCGACGGCGAGCTCGAGAACAGCCCCCAGATTCGCCGCGACGTCGTGAGCGCGATCCGCGAGCTCCGCCCCTCGACGCTGGTCTCCTGCGACCCGACCGCGTGGTTCCTCGACGACCGCTACGTGAACCACGCCGACCATCGCACCGCGGGTGAGATCGCGGTCGACTCGATCTTCCCCGGCGCCGGCAACCCGCACTTCTTCCCCGAGCACCTCGTCCAGGGTCTCCAGGCGCACCAGGTCACCGACCTGTGGCTCGGGCTCACGAACGAGCCGAACCACCTCGAGGACGTAACCGGACACCTCGAGACCAAGCTCGCCGCGCTCGCCAAGCACGAGAGCCAGGTGGCGGGCGGGATGCTCGGCTACTTCGAGGAGTGGATCCCGAAGGAGGCCGAGGAGGCGGGGAGCAGGATCGGCGTTCGGCACGCCGAGTCGTTCCGGCGGCTGGACCTGTCCTAGGGCTTCGTCCCGGAGGCGAACAGCACCTCGCGGAAGTCGTTCACGGGGTCGGCGAACCGCTCGGCGAACACCGCGCGCGCCCGCTGGAGGAACGCGGCGAACGCCTGCTCGCCGAGCATCGAGCGCACGAAGCGACCGGTCGCCCACGTCCCCAGGCCCTCGAGGTACTCGTCGAGCGAGTACTGGAACCGGTACTTCCGCGTCTCGGTCCGGACGTGACGGACCCCCGCCTCCATCAGCGCCTCTTCGAGCGGCGCGCGTTGCCGAAAGCGTTCGCGCCAGGGGAGTCGCTCGTCCATCGCCGGCTGGAGCACCTCGCGCGGGACGACCGACTCCACGAGCTCGAGCCAGGTGCGGGTGAGGTCGTCGGCGCCGTCGGCCCACGCGGTGACGGCGAGCCGGCCGCCCGACCGCGTCACGCGGAGCATGTCGTACAGGGCCGTCTTGTACTTCGCGAAGTGCGCGATCACGAAGTTCGCGAGCACCGCGTCGAACGACCCGTCGCGGAACGGCAGGTCGATCGCCTCGGCCGCCGCGAGGCGCAGCCCGACGTCGGCGGCGCGGGCCTCGCGGAGCATCTCCTGCGCCTCGTCGATGCCGATGGCCCTGGCGCCGGCCTTCCCGGCCGCGATCGCCGCTACGCCGGTGCCGGTCCCGACGTCCAGGACCCGCCATCCCTCGCGCACGTCCGCGATCTCCACGAGGTCGTGGGCGGGCTCGGCGAGGCGGGGCGCGTGGACCCGCGCGTAGGTCTCGGCCACCGCGTCGTAGGAGCGCCAGTCGTCCATGTGACGGGCAAGCCTACCGGCGCGCGGTCCGAACGTGCGGCCGAACACGTCGGCGCGGGTAGGCTGGCCCGCGATGACGGGCGTGTGGGTGGGCGAGTGACGGGCCCCGCCGGCGTGATGGCCCTGGTGCTCGCGGAGACGGTCGCGGGCGGCCTCGTCCTGTTGTTCCTCACCCCGTTGTGGAACGAGGTCAAGCGCGGGTTCTTCACGCTCACGGGCTCGATCCTCCTCGCGCTGTCGCTCGCGACGTGGGGTGCTGCGGCGGCCGGGGCGACCGTGGGGAGCGACGCCGGCGCGTGGTCGGTCGGGCTCTCCGCCGCGCTCTCGCTCGTCGTCCTCGTGTGGGTGGCGCTGATGTTCGCGAAGCGCCACGCGGCCGCCCGGGTCGTCGGGATCGCCTCGGTCCCGGTCTCGATCGCAGTGCTCGCCGCGATGGCCGCAACCGCCGAGGGGTCGTGGGCGGTCGCGTTCCTCCAGCTGCTCGCCGGCGCGGCCTTCCTCGGCGCGGTGTTCGCCGGGCTGCTGCTCGGCCACTGGTACCTCACCGACCGGGGACTCACGCGCGCGCCGATCAACCGCTTCACGAACTTCCTGTTCGTCGGTGTCGGCCTCGAGGCCGTGGCGCTGATTCTCGGCGGGTTCGGGCCGACCGAGGCGTCGTCGGACTTCAACCCGCTGCTCACCTCGGCGGGGCTCGCGTCGTGGATCGCGCTCGGGATGGTGGGCGCCACGGCGCTGATCGCCGTGATGATCCGCGCGACGCTGAAGGGCACGCGGTCGTCCGCGGTCCAGGCCGCGACCGGCTTCTTCTACCTCGCCGTCATCACCGCGCTCACGGCCGAGTTCGCCGCGAAGGTCGCGTTCCTCCCCTGACCGATGGAAGCCGTCGCGATGGTGGCCGGGCTCCTCGCGGAGATGGTCGCGTGGAGCCTCGTCGCCCGCGGCCGGAACATCTGGAAGACGATGCCGCCGGTCCTCGGCGCGATGGGGGTCACCGCGCTCCTGCTGGGGCCGCCGGCGTGGTCGCCCGATGTGAGCGCGATCGTGTCGCTCACCCTCGGCCTCGCCGCCGGGCTCGCGCTGTACGTGGCCACGCGGGAAGCGATCCTGATCATCGGCCGGTGGGAGACGTTCCGCCGCCACTCGGTCGAGATGTACCGGAAGCAGGGCGGGCTCTCGCTCGTGGCGGCCCTGCTGCTCTCGATCGCGATCTCCGTGCCGGGGGAGGAGTTGTTCTGGCGCGGGCTGTTCCAGGGGGAGCTCACGAAGGCGCTCGACGGCAGCGGGTGGGCTCCCGTCCTCGCGTGGCTCGCGTTCGTGCTCGCGAACCTGCCGAGCGCGAACCTGGCGATCGCGGCGGGGGCGATCGTCGGCGGCGGGGTGTGGGTGGCGCTCGCGTGGTGGAGCGGCGGGATCCTCGCGCCGCTCGCGTGCCACGTCCTGTGGACGGGTCTGATGATCGCCGTGCCGGTGGTGCGCGAGGCGGAACCGTCCGCGTGAGCGATCCGGTCCCCGCGCCGGTCCGCGAGCTGCTCGCGCAGGGTTCCTTCTGTCACGTGGCGACGTCCACGCGGTTCGGGCCGCACGTGACGCCGATGGTGTTCGCCGAGGCCGGCGACCGCGTGTGGGTGACGACGTCGCGCGGCTCGGTGAAGGCGAGTGCGTGGGCGCATGATCCTCGCGTGGCCGGACTGGTCCGCGTGGGGGAGCGTGCGGCGATCTTCACCGGGACCGCGGCGACCTACGACCTCCTCGATCCCGAGAGCTGGGGTCGGTCGTTCCGCGAGAGCCCGGTGATCGCGCTCGCCGCCGCGAGGTACACGCGGAAGAACGCCAGGTTCTTCGCCGGCTACGCCGTAGACGCGAACCACGTGCCGCTCGCGTGGACGCCGCCGGGCCGCGTGTTCGCGGAGCTTCGGATCGAGCGTTCGGCGGTGATCGAGGGCGATCGCATCGCGAGCGCGTGGGGGGAGTGGGGCGACGAGGGGGACGGGGTCGAGCGTTTCCGCGTGCCGAAGGCCGGGGCGGGAGTGTTCGACGCGCTCGAGCCTCGGCTCGCCGGCGCGCTCGGCGACGCCGGGCCCGGCGCGCTCGCGCTCGCGACCGACGACGGCCCGGTCGTCCTGCCCGCGAGATGGGTGCTCGAGGGCCCTGGGGTCTACGCGGTCCTCAACGCCGAGGTGGTCACGGCCGCCGGCGCTGGGCCGGTTGCCCCGGCCGCGCTCTGCGTCGACCGTCCCTCGTCCTGGCGCGCGCGAGAGATGGTAGGGACGATGATCTGCGGGCTGGGACGCACCGCCATCCCGGGCGCGCTCGAGTCCGGCCTGCGGTCCGTGGTGAGACTCGCTCGGGCGGCGGGCGCGGACCCGGCGTCGGCCGCCGTCGTCGGCATCGACGCCGAACGCCTCGTCTGGTGGCGGGGCTGGGACTCCGGGACGGTGACGCTGGGATGACGCTCGTCGAGTTCGACATCGTGATCGACGCGCCGCCCGAGGAGGTCTGGGAGGTGATCTCGGACCCGCGGAACCTGCCGCACTGGGACCGACACATCGTCCGGGTCGACGGCGTGCCGGCCGATGGCCTCCACGAGGGCACCCACTACACGACCGAGATGCGCTTCATGGCGTTCCGCTCGACCGTCGAGGGAGAGGTGCTCGAATGGGACCCGCCGCACCGCTCGAAGATCCGGCTCACGGGGTTGCTCGACGCCACCGTGACGTCGTCGGTCGAGGCGCTCGCCGGCGACCGGAGCCTGCTGGAACACGTGATCGACTATCGGTTCCGCGGCGGTCCGCTCGGCGAGCTCGCGGCGCGGAGCCTCGGGCGCTTCGGCGGCGCGCACCTCGCGCTCCGCCACGGGACGCTCGCGCAGAAGCAGGAGATCGAGGAGCGATACCGCGGAGGTGACCCCCGCTAGTCGCCCCGTCGGTCGCGCCGCCGCAGGATTCGCCGTTCCTCCCGGCTCGGCCGGCCGACGAAGTAGCCGATCGCGAACCCGAGCGCGGCCGAGACCACGATCACGGTGAACAGGCGCGCGTCGGTGTCGAACGCGAGGAAGTTCACGTTCACGGGGTCGAAGTTCACGACCGCGAAGATCAGCAGCAGGATCGCGAGGAGCACGATCACGACCCGTCGGGGGGTGATGCTCGGGGGCGGCTCCTCGATCGGCTGGCTGCGGCCTCCCCCGGGGTCGTTCCGCTCGCCCCGAGGTTCCGAGTCGTCCTCCCTGCGCATCGCCCGCTCCTTCGCTCGCTCGGTTCACCGGGAGCGTCGCGCCGACGCACCCGCGTGACACGGACGCCCGTATCCTCGCATCATCCACCGGATGAACGCTCGCTCGGTGGTCCGAGCTGCCGCCCTCGTCGGCGGGGCGCTCGCGGTCGGTGCGTGGAGCTCGGCCGGGCGCGGCCGCGAGCTCGACGAGGAGGCCTTCCGCGCCGCGAACCGCGACCGGGGGCCGGCGACCGACCGGGTCTTCGGCGGGATCACGGAGCTGGGCTCGATCTGGGCGTCGGCCGGCGCCGCGGCGGTGCTCGCCGCCTCGGGCCGCCGGAGGGCCGCGGCGCGAGGGATGGCTGCCGCCGGGATCGCCTGGCTCGCCGGCCAGGGCCTGAAGCGGGTGTTCGACCGTCCGCGCCCGTCGGACGCCGATCCCGAGGGCACCAACCGCCGCATCGCGCGGCCGAACGGCTCCTCCTGGCCGAGCACCCACCCGGCCGTCCTGCTTGCCTTCACGACGGTGGCCGCCGACGAGCTCGAGGCGAGCGCCTCGGCGCGGCTCGGACTCGACGCGCTGGCCGGCGCGGTTGGCGCGTCCCGACCGTACCTCGGCGTCCACTACCCGGCGGACGTCGCCGGCGGGCTGCTGCTCGGACGGGCCGTCGCCTCCCTGTTCGACGAGCGCCGATAGACTCGGCCACGTGAGCGGCGTGCTCGCTTCGATCGGCTGGCCCGTCCTCGACCGCATCCACCTGTTCGGAGACTTCGCGATCAGCCCGCACGGGATCGGCATCGCGGTCGGGTTCCTGTTCGGCGCGTGGATCCTTCAGCACGAGGGGCCGAAGCGCGGCGTCACGGTCGACCAGATCAACACGATGGTGTTCTGGGCGCTGATCGGGACGATCATCGGCGCTCGGCTGTTCTACGTGATCGGCCACTTCTCCGAGTTCGACGGCATCGGGGACATGCTCGCGCTGTGGAACGGGGGGCTCACGCTCCTCGGCGGGATCGCGGGCGCGGTGCTCATCAACATCCCGATCATGCGCAAGTTCCACCTGTCGTTCTTCCAGGTGATGGACGGCGCGGTGATCGGTCTCGCGTTCGGGATCGCGTTCGGCCGGATCGGCGACCTGATCATCGGGGACCACTTCGGCAAGCCGACGAGCTGGCTCCTCGCGTTCCAATACGAGGGCGGCACGCCGGCGGGGTTCTCGTGCGTCGCCGACACCTGCCGGACGACCCTGGAGCAGGGCCAGGTCCTCACGATCTCGCACGCGAACGCGACGCTGACCTCGGCGTCGGGCCAGGTGCTCTCGACCGGCGTCGGCGTCCACCAGACCGCGCTCTACGACATGTTCCTCGCGACCGTGCTGTTCCTGATCCTGTACGCGATGTCGCGGCAGCCGCGGCGGCTCGGGGTCCTCACGCTCACGTTCGGCGCGATCTACGGACTCGTCCGCGTCGTCGAGGATTTCCTGCGCGTCGACAAACAGGTCTTCGGCCTCACCGGGAGCCAGTGGACGGGACTGACCGTGTCGATCGTCTGCATCGTCACGCTGATCATCTGGGCGATGCGACCGAGGGGACCCGAGGGCGGCCGTCCCGCCGAGGGGGACGTCGGCCCGCAGACGGAGGAGCTCTCCGAGCCATAGCCCTCAGTCGTCGATCATCGCCTCGTGGCCCCGCGGGCAGGTCCCCGTCGTGAAGTCGTAGAACCCATCGTCGAAGACCGGCACCTCGACCCAGTGCGCGGCGCAGTAGCACCTCTCGCACGCCGGGCACCGGAAGCGCGCCAGCGCCGGGAACCCGGCCCAGAGGGCCGAGGCATCGACGTCGGGCGCGGCGAGCACCGTGGTCAGTCGCCGGTACGTCGGGATCCTCCACCGCCGTCCACTGCTCTCCGAGGAACCGGACGTAGACGCCGTCTTGCGCGTACGTGTCCGAGCCCGACGGCCGGTCGAAGCCCACGCGGTGACCGGCCGGGACGGCGCGGACGATCGCGGCGGTCGCGCCGCACCAGGCGCACGCGAACCGCGCCTCGGGCCCGGCGGGGACCTCCTTGCCGCCTGGGGAACGTCGATCAGTGGGCGTGGCCGTGGTGCCCACCGGCGGTGACGGGCGCGCCGGGCTTGGCCATCAGCGGCAGCGGCTTGCGAACCTTCGACCGCGTCTCCTGCGCGATCTTCCGGGCCGCGTCGCGGAGCGCCACGCTCGCAGGCCCGTCGGGATCGTTCACCACGATCGGCTTGCCGCGGTCGCCGCCGTCGCGGAGCTCGGTGACCAGCGGCACCTGCGCGAGGAGCGGCACGCCGAGGGTCTCGGCCGCCTCGTCGCCGCCACCGGTCCCGAAGATAAACTCGCGTTCGCCGCAGTGCGGGCAGACGTACCACGACATGTTCTCGATCACGCCGATCGGCCGGAGGTTCGTCCGCTCGGCCATCTTGCCCGCGCGTTCGGCCACCTTGCGCGCCGCCTCCTGCGGGGTCGTGACGACGAGCATCGTCGCGCCCGGCAGGAACGACGCGAGGCTGATCGAGACGTCGCCGGTGCCGGGCGGGAGGTCGCAGAGCAGGAAGTCGAGTTCGCCCCAGTAGACGTCGCCGAGGAACTGCTCGATCGCCTTGTGGAGCATCGGGCCGCGCCAGATCACCGGCGTCTCCTCGGGGACGAAGAACCCCATCGAGATCACCTTCACGCCGTGCGACTCGAGCGGCAGGATCATGTCGTTGAACCCGACCGGCTTGCCGGTCACGCCCATCATCCGCGGGACGCTGAACCCCCAGACGTCGGCGTCGAGCACCCCCACGCGGTGGCCCTCGGCGGCGAGCGCGCACGCGAGGTTCACCGTGACGCTCGACTTGCCGACGCCGCCCTTGCCCGAGGCGACAGCGATCACCGTCGTGTCGGAGCCCGCGAAGAACGTCTTCTGCTGCTGGGGCTGCGCCTCGCCGCCCCGGAGCGTCGCGACGAGGGAGGCGCGCTGCTCTTCGCTCATCGGCGCGAGCGCGACCTCGACGTTTTCGACGCCCTCGATCGGCGCGAGCGCCGCGGTCACGTCGCTCGTGATCCGGTCCTTGAGCGGGCAGCCCTCGATCGTGATGAGGACGTGCACACGGACGAGCCCGCCCTCCTCGATCTGGATCCCGCGCAGCATGCCGAGGTCCTCGATCGGGCGGCCGATCTCGGGGTCCATGACGCCTCGGAGGGCCTGTCTGACCTGGTCCTCGGTGACCAACGGGGTGACCTCCCTGGTTCGAGCGGGATTATCCTGATTCCCACGGTGCGGACCGTGCTTACTCCCATGGTACGCGGGGCGTCGGTAGGCGTCGACGCCTCCGTTCGGCCGCACGTGCTCGGAGCCCGCGATGCCCACGCGTGAGGCCACCGCGCTCGAGATCCACAAGGCACTCGCCGACGACACGCGCTTCCGCCTGTATCGGTACCTCGGCCTGTCGGGACGCGCCGTGTCCGTCCGCGAGCTCGCCACGCGGCTCTCGCTGCATCCGAACACGCTCCGCCCGCACCTGCGACGGCTCGAGGAGGCCGGGCTGGTCCGGCGCGAGATCCGGCGGGGGAGCTCGGTCGGCCGGCCGCAGACGCTCTACGTCGCGCTCGAGACTGCCGAACGCGAGAACCGCGACTTCCGCCTGCTCGCCGAGATCCTCGCCGGCCTCGCCGCGGGCGCGAGGTCGCGGACCCGCGCCGCCGACCTCGCGAAGGAGTGGGGACGCTACCTCGCGATCCGCGGTGGCCCGAAGCCGGGGACGCGTGCTGCGGCGCGCCACAACCTCGCCGTGCTGCAGGAGGCGATGGCCTCCGCCGGGTTCGATCCGCGGTTCCGCCGCGAGGACGGGGGTGCCGTCGAGGTCACGCTCCGCGACTGCCCGTTCCGCGAGCTGCTCGAGGACCATCGCGAGCTCGTGTGCGCAGTCCACAAGGGCCTCCTCGAGGGGATGCTGGGGGCGCTTTCGCCGCCGCTCGAGCTGAAGGAGTTCGCGCCCCTCACCGAGCGCGCGACCTGCAGGTTCTCGGCCCGCCGCGCCTGATCGGGCTCCCCGCTCAGGGAGGCCCCCGGGTCGTCCGATAGACCTACCGCACGAGCTGACCCGGGTGAGGAGGACAGGGCATGATCGAACCAGACCGGCCCGAGGGCGACGGCCCGACCCAGCATCAGGCTCACGACCGTGACACCGTCCACCTCGCCGAGATCCACGAACGACCCGGCCAGACCGTGCTCGACGAGTTCGATGCGTGGCTCGCTGAGGTCGTCCGCCGCGAGGCCTCGGACCTGCACATCAAGGTCGGCACGCCGCCGAAGATCCGCGACGCGGGCGCGCTGATCCCGCTCGACCACGCGCCGCTCGGCAACGACGAGGCGACCACGATCGTCGAGGCGATCGTCCCGCCCGAACGGCGTGAGCGGCTCGAGACATCGGGCGAGATCGACTTCGCGTACTCGCTCGCGGGCGTCGGTCGGTTCCGGGTGAACGCGTTCCGGCAGCGCGGCTCGTACTCGGCGGTGCTCGCAAGCTGCGGTTCGGCGGCCCGGGTTTCGACGAGATGGGGCTGCCCGACGTGATCAGCCAGCTTGCCGACGAGCCGCGCGGCCTCGTGCTGAGCACGTTCGACCAGAGCCTGCTCGGTCTCGTGAAGGCCGGGAAGGTCTCGGTCGAGGCGGCCCTCGGCGCAAGCTCGAACCCGCACGACTTCACGCTGCAGCTCCAGCAGGCGCGGATCCCGCTGCCGGCCTAGTCTGACCGGGTCGAGCGCCTCGAGGCATCCATCGCGGTCGCGATCGCGACGAGCGTCTCGGTCGAGGTGTTCGCCGAGATGCCGAAGGGACCGCTCGAGTCCTTCGGCGCCGCGGGCCAGGCGATCGCGTTGTAGCCGTCGCTCATCTCGGGGTCCTGGACGATCGCCTGGGTCCCGGTCCCGAGCTCGAGCGGCACCGGGTACGCGCCGCAGCCGAGCCCTCCGTCCCCGTAGAAGAAGTCGAGCCGGCCGATCCCGGGCGCGACGACGTGCAGCGACCCGGTCGTCCTACCCCGCCACGACCAGGCCTCGACCGCCCAGCGCGACGCGAGTCGGGTGCCCTCGGGGAGCCCCGCGGGGGCGATCACCGGGACGGTGAGGACGCGTTCGAGGAAGCGGGCCGCGTCGTCCACGGTTCGGAGGCGGACGATCGGACCGGCCGCCGCGAGCGTCGCCGCGAGCCGTCCGTCCACCCCCTGAACCGTCACCGTTACGTCGCGGGTACCGATCGCGGCGCCCATCCGGCCATAGGTGTGCGCGGGGATCGTCCACGCATCGCCCTCGCGCACCGCGTCGTCGATCGCGGAGCCGACGTGCGCGAACGGGATGAGGCCCGGATCCAGCGGCTCGGCGAGCAGCAGGTCGGCTTGGACCCGATCCGGCCGTCCGAGGCTCCAGAGCACGTCGCGCGCGAGCTCGACCGCGCGCTGCTCCTCGATGGAGCCGACGACCGCCGGGGCCGGGCTCCCGGCCGCGTCCCACGCGTAGTCCAGCGTCTCCCACGTGAACGAGCTCGGGTCGAAGAGCCCGAGATCGCGTTCGCCCGATGGGTCGAGGAGCGTCACGGCGACGGTCCCGTGCTGCAGGATCGCGAGCCCGCTGCCCGGGTCGAACGCGTATCCGGCGGGCGGGGCCGTCTCGAGATCGGAGCCGACGCCCCACGGCCGCTTCTGCCAGGAGAGCGCGAGCTCGTCGCCGTCGTCGGCGAGCACCGCCGTCTGCTTCTCCCACTCCCAGGCCCACCAGCCCGGCGCGAACGCGAGCGCCTCGACGTCCCCGAGCTTCGACAGCCGTCGTGCGGTCCACCGGTCGCCCCAGAGGTTGTCCACCCCGCCGCCGTCCCGCCCGGCCACGAGGACCTGGCGGCCGAGCCAGACGGGTTCGTCGCCGCCCTCGCCGATCGGGTCGAACATCCCGGCGTCCAGCCGCAGAGCCCAGTGGCTCGGCGTGCCGCCGCGCAGGGCGGCCGGCATCAGCGAGAACGCGAGCCGGGTGCCGTCCGGCGACCACGCGAGCGGGCCGACGTTCGTCAGGACCGGTTCGCCGTCCACCGCGATCGTCCCGAGCCGCCGCGCGACCGAGCCGTCGGCCGCCGCGAGCCAGATCTCGGTCCCGGCCGTTCCCGCGGCGAGGAACGCGATCGTCCGTCCATCGGGGGAGAAGGTCGGCGACGAGATGCCCGGCATCGTCAGGATGCGACGAGGCGCGGAGCCGTCGGCGTGGGCCGTCCACAGGTTCGTGCACCGGACGAACGCGAAGCCGCCCACCGGATACCGGCTCCTCGGCCACGCCGCCTCCTCGATCCCGGGGATCGTGTCGAGCGACGCGGGTGGCCGCAGCGCGGCGAGCCCTGCAACCTGTTCGGCGCGCGGAGGGGAGGCCTCGACCGGCAGCCTGCCGAGCGCGGTCGCGAGCGAGGCCACCGACACGAGCACGAGGAGGACGCCGACCACCGGCGCCGGGTGCCGAACGCGGACGTGCCGGCGCCGGACCCTGGGGAAGGGGAGGGAGGTCGCGCGGGTCGCCATCAGGTCGTCACGTCTCTCATGCGGCGCCGCGCGGCCGAGCTCCGCACACCGAGCGTCACGATCGCCCCGACCGCGACGCCGACCAGGATGCCGCCGACAAGCGCAACCGGCGATCCGGATGACGTCGACGTCGCACCCGGTTGGGGCGCCCGGGTCACGTAGACGACCTCGGGGGGCTGCTGTTCGACCTCGAACGGAGCCACGAACACGCCACCTCGGTCCGCGGCGCCGGGACCGGTTGCGTCGCCCACGATCACGGCGCCCGCCATGCCGGGGTGCAGGAAGCACTGGTACGGGTACACCCCGTCGTTGCGGAACGTCGCGGTGAACGCCTCGCCGGGTTTCATGTTCCCGTCGCTGCTCCAGGCGTAGCCGGAGCCCGAGATCACGTGCCGGAACTCGTCGCGGTTCACGAACGTGACGGTCTCGCCGGGCTGGACGCGCAACAGGGTCGGCGTCAGGCAAGCGTAGAGCATCTCGACGGTCGTGCCGGTGCCCTCGGTGACCTCGGAGCACCCGCCGCCGCCCGCCGAGGCGGGCACCGGGATCGCCAGCGCGATCCCGCTCAGCACGAGGGTGAGGAACGCTCGCCGGACCATCGCCACCCCTTCTCCGCCGGTCCACCCGAGCAGACCGGGCGGAGGGGGTCGCGGTTCCCGACGAGCGTTCCTCCTGTGAGGCGTTCCCTACGCGATGGGCCGCGCGTTCCGCCGCACGAGCGCGGCGATCCCGAACCCGAGCGCCACGCCGATCACGGCGCCGGCGAGCCAGCCGATCGCCACCGTGGTGCCGCTCGAGGGCTCGGACACCGTCCGCACCTCGACCACGGGCGACGGTTGGGGCTGTTCGAACGCATCGACCGTGATGGCCTCGCCGCTCCCCACGCCGGTGCCGCCGCCGACGATGACCGCGCCGGTCATGCCCGGGTGGTACGAGCAGGCGTACGGGTACGTCCCGGCCTCGTCGAACGTGGCCGTGAAGGTGTCGCCCTGCGACATGTCCTCGAAGTACCCCCACCCGCCGCCGCCGACGTTGTGGGTGATGTCGTCAAGGTTCACGAACGTGACCGACTCGCCCGGGTCGATCGACAGGTTCGACGGGGTGAAGCACGCATCCTTGAGCTCGACGGTGTCGCCTTCGCCCTGCGTGGGGCCCGTGTGGCAGCCTCCGCCCGCGATCGCTGGGGCGGCGGGCACGAGCAGGACGACCAGGAACGTCGCGGCGAGCGCGATCCCGATCCGACGGGTCATGGAGCCCTCCTTCCGTCCGTGCGTCGAAACCTCTACACCGCCCGGAACGGCGAGGTTCCCCGGGTCACCGTGTCGCGGAGCTCGCGAGCTCGAGCGCCTCGACCAGGCCGAGCGCAGTCTCCATCCGGTAGGAGATACCGTCCTCGCCCTCCCAGACGAGCACGTTGCCCCGCACGGCGAACGTCTCGAACCCGGCCTCGGTCTCGATCTCGACCACGTGCGGCACGTCGACCCAGTAGGCCGACCGGCCCTCGACGGAGGTCCCCTCGACGTCCTCGAAGCGCTCCACGTACTTGATCACGGTCTCGGCGTCGCCCTGGAACGCCATCAGCACCATGCCCCACTCGGACCCGGGGATCTGGGGGTAGGTCTCGCTCGGCATCCACACGTACAGGAGCCCCGGGTCGCCGAACGGACTGTCGACCACGTAGACCTCGTCGGGCGGCGGTCCCTCGGGCAGCGCGGGCTCGAACCCCGCGGCCTCGGCCGCGTCCTCCGGCGGCACCGGTTCGCCGAGCACGCCGGGCTGCACCGGCGACTGCGAGGGGCTCGGCGTCGAAGCCGGCTGCTCGCGGACCTCGAACGCGCCGATCGCGAGGCGGGCCGCCGCCGCGATCGCGAGGGCGGCGAGCACGCCGACGGCCACGAGCACGAGCATGCGCCGGCGGGTCCAGCGCGCGCGACCCGGAGCGACCGGCCTTCGAGCCTGGGGCGCGCTGAGTCGGGCCGTGACCGCGGGGACGAGGGCGGGCGTGGGCGGGTACGCGATCTCCGGCCCAAGCGCGGCGAGCGCCGCGACCAGCCGCTCCTCGCTCATGTTCCGCTCCTCACCCATCCGAGGCCTCCGCGTCCATCTCCGTCCGCAAGCGTCCGAGCGCCCGCGACAGGCGCGACTTCACGGTCCCGGGCCGCACCCCGAGCGCCTCGGCGGTCTCGGACTCTGAGAGCTCGAGCAGGTACCGGTACGCGACCACCAGTCGGTCGCGCTCCGGCAGCTGTTCGAGCGCGGCCAGCAGGTCTTCGCGCCGCTCGACCTCGACCGCCGCGGTCTCGGGGGACGGGGCCGCGTCCCCCGGACCGCGCTCGCCGGCGACGCGCAGAGCAAGGCGCTCGCGGCGACCCGCGGAGCGCCGGCGGTTCTTCGCCTCGTTCGCGACGATGCGCAGGACCCACGGGCGGAACGCCTCCCCGGCCCGGAAGCGCCCCAGCGCGTAGAAGGCCTTCACGAAGGCCTCCTGCGCGGCATCCTCCGCGTCCGCCGTGCTCCGGGTGATCAGCCATGCCGTTCGGAACGCCACCTCCCGGTACCGCTCCACGAGCTCGCCGTAGGCGTGGACGTCACCGTCCCGCGCGAGACGGGCAAGGTCGACGTCCTCCAGTGGACGGCCCTCCACTCGGTCGGTCATCCCGCTCTACACCGCGCGGGGGCCGTGGGTTCCGAGGGAGGTCCTACGCGCTCCCCTTGCCGTCGCCGAAGCTGCGTTCCGCGAACCCGGACAGCCCCGAGAGCAGCTGCGTGAACTCCATCGGGATCACGAACTTCGTCGACGCCGACTGGCCGATCTGCTTCAGCGCCTCGAGGTACTGCAGACTCATCGTCTTCGCGTCGACGCCGGACGCCGACTCGTAGATCTTCGTGAGCGCGAGCGCGAACCCCTCGGCCCGGAGGATCGCGGCCTGGCGGTCGCCCTCGGCGTTCAGGATCGCGGAGGCCTTGTTGCCCTCGGCCACGGTGATCGCGGCCTGCTTCGTGCCCTCGGCCTCGGTGACGACGGCGCGCCGGTTGCGCTCGGCCGACATCTGCCGGGTCATCGCGTCCTGGATCGCCGGTGGCGGGATGATCTCGCGGATCTCGACGTTCGTGACCTTGACGCCCCAGCGCTCGGTCACCTCGTCGAGCTTCACCCGCAGGATCTCGTTCATCGCCTCGCGCTTGGCGAGCACCTCGTCGAGGTTCATGTCGCCGACCACCGAACGCAGCGTCGTCGACGCGATGTTCTGCGCCGCGCCGGCGAAGTTGCCGACCTCGATCACGGACATCGCGGCGTCGACCACGCGGTAGAACACGATGAAGTCGATGGAGATGGTCGCGTTGTCCTCGGTGATCGCGGTCTGGTGGGGGATCTCGAGGTAGAGCTCGCGCAGGTCGACCATCACGCCCCTGTCGATGAACGGGATCAGGAAGACGAGCCCCGGCCCCTTCGCGCCGATCGCACGGCCCAGGCGGAACACCATCAGGCGCTGGTACTCGCGGACGATCCGGAGCGCCTGGGGCAGGATCAGAACGAGCAGCAGCAACACGACGCCGACGCCGATCGCCAACGGGATCACGGTTCCCTCCGATCTCCTTCAACGGACGCCGTCGCCGGCGTCTCGACGGGCTCGACCTCCAGGGTGAGCCCCTCCATCCTCACGACACGCACCTTGTCGCCGCGGCGGGGCGTCCCGCGGACCGTGCGGGCCGACCACTCCTCGGCCGCGACCTTCACGACGCCGGTCGGGTCGAGCGTCTGCACGACGGTCCCCTCGGCGCCGACGAGCTGCTCGTCCCGGGTCGTGACCTCCCAGTGCCGGAGCTGCATCGCCTTGCGGACGACGATGAGGAAGAACAGGACGGCGAACCCCGCGACGGGCACGATCACGAGCCACGACACCGAGACGCCCGGCACCGACGTGTCGAACAGGAACAGGCCTCCCAGCACGAGCGAGATCACGCCGGCGATCGCCGGCAACCCGACGCCCGGATGCAGGAGCTCGAGCACGAAGAACACGACCGACGCGACCAGCAGCACGACCCCGATCAGCTGCACCGGTAGCATCCCGAGCGCCACGAGCGAGGACACGAGCATCAGCACGCCGAGCGTCCCGGCCACCCCGCCGGGGATGAAGAACTCGGCGACGATCAGCGCGAGGCCGAGCCAGAAGAACAGGAACGCGAGGTTCGGATCGAGCAGCCCGTGCAGGAAGCCGGCGAACGCGCCGAGGTCCTCCTGCTGCACCGTCGCGCCGGTGAGGTCGAGCGTCACGGTCTCGTCGCCGGCGACGTCGACCGTCGTCCCGTCGACGTCCCGGAGCAGCGTCGGGACGTCGGACGCGATGAGGTCGATCACGCCGAGCTCGAGTGCCTGCTCGGCGGAGACGCTCTCGGCGTCGCGGACCGCCGATTCGGCCCACTCGGCGTTCCGGTCGCGCTGCTCGGCGATGCTCACGATGTACTCGGCCGCGTCGTTCACCGCCTTCTCCGATGCCACGGCGCCCGAGAGGCCGACCGGCTGCGCCGCGCCGACGTTCGTCGCGGGCGCCATCGCCGCGATGTTCGTCGAGAGCAGGATGAAGGTGCCCGCCGACGCGGCCCGGGCGCCCTGCGGCGACACGTAGCCGATCACCGGGATCTCTGAGTTCAGGATCGCCTGGGTGATCTCGCGCATCGAGGAGTCGAGCCCGCCCGGCGTGTCGAGCGTGATCAGCACGGCGGCGGCGTCCTCGTCGGCGGCCGACGAGATCCCGCCCTCGACGTAGTTCGCGATGAAGGGGTCGACGACGCCGTCGATCCGGAGCTCGACCACCGTGGGCGTCGCGGCCTGGCCCGAAGCGCCCGGCGCGAGCAGGCCGAGCGCCGCCATCGCCAGCCCTGCCGGCGCGAGGAGGCGCCGCTGACGCACGTTCATCTCACCTCGAATCATCGCACCGGTCGCGGTTCGCGGCAGGCGGCCCGGGGTAGCCTCCCCACGATGCGGGTCACGGCCGTCGGCGTCGCGCTCCTCGTGTTGCTCGGCGCCTCGGCCATCCCCGCGCTCGCCGGGGAGTTGCCCCCCTTCTCCGGTTCGGTGACGCGGCTCGACCGCGAGACACGTGAGTGGATGACGGGCTCCTCGTGGCGCCCGGGATGTCCCGTGTCGCTCCGGAACCTCCGGCAGGTGCGGGTGACCTACGTCGGGTTCGACGGCACGGCGCAGCGGGGCCGACTCGTCGTGCACCGCCGGTGGGCCGACGAGGCCCTCGGCGTGTTCCGGCGCCTCTACCGGGTGGGGTTCGCGGTCCACCGGGTCCGGCTCGTCGACAGCTTCGACGCCGACGACCGGGCGTCCATGCGCCACGACAACACCTCGGCGTTCAACTGCCGGTACGTGCGTGGGACCACGACCTGGTCCCAGCACGCCTACGGGCGAGCGATCGACCTCAACCCGGTCGAGAACCCCTACGTCGACGGCTCCTACGTCCGCCCCCTCCGAGGCCGCCGCTACGTGGACCGGTCCGACGTCCGGCCGGGGATGGTCGTGCGTGGGGACGCGGTCGTTCGGGCGTTCCGGCGGATCGGATGGGGGTGGGGCGGGAACTGGACCTCAGCGAAGGACTACATGCATTTCTCGTCGAACGGGCACTGAAACCGCAGGCCGAACGTCCGACAGCGACGAATCAGGTCAGATGTCCGAGGGCCGGATGGCCCACAGGCATGGCATGATGACGAAGGTCCAGCAGAAAACTCGCGGCCGCGCGTCGGCCGTATACCGGGAAGGAGACGGGTGAGCACTCGCCCCGACGGACCGCTCCTCGCCCGCGAGGAGCAGCAGCTGGTGGAGGCGCTCCTTGCCGGGAACGAAGAGGCCGTTCGAACGCTCTACGCGCGGTACGCGCGGCCGATCTTCACGCTCGGCCTCCGGCTGCTCGGGAGCGCGGAGGCGGCGGAGGAATTGACCCAGGACGTCTTCGTCGCGGCGTGGCGCAAGGCCGCGCGGTTCGACCCCTCCCGGGGACGCCTGTCAACGTGGCTCATGACGATCGCCCATAACCTGGCGGTCGACCGGCTGCGCCGCGAGACCGGCGCCACCCGTCCGCAGCTCGTGCTCGTCGACGAGGTACCCGAGGTGATCGGGGCCGACGAGGACGAACCGCTGATCGAGCGCGACGCGGCGATCCGCGCGCTCGAGACCCTGTCCGATGCCGAGAAACGGCTGCTCGCCCGTGCGTACTTCGGCGGCTTCACGGCCCGCGAGATCGCCGAGGCGGACGGAACGCCGCTCGGAACCGTCAAGACGCGGCTCCGCACCGCCCTCATCAAGGTTCGACGGGCGAACCAGGACAAGGAACGGCCGTGACCTGCCTGGAGGTCCGCGAGCTCCTTCCGGAGCTCGCGGTAGACACGATCACCCCCGAAGACCGCAAAGAGGTTGAGCGACATCTCCAGTGGTGCGCCGGGTGCCGCAAGGAGGCCTCGGACCTCGGCCAGGCGGCCGCGATCCTCGCGTACTCGCTCACTCCCGCATCGGTCCCGCAGGGACTGAACGAGCGCGTCGTGGACCGCGTCCGGCGGGTCGCCGGCGGCTCCGGCACCCCCCGCCGCGCGAGAACCGCGGCGGCCGCGATCGTCGCCGCGATGGTCGCGGTGGCGAGCCTCGGCTGGGGCGCGGTCATGGCGGGTCGCGCCGACCGGTTCGCGGACAGAGCGGAGCAGGCCGAACGCGATCGGGCCCGCGCCCTCGAGCGGTTCCAGGTGGTGCTGTCGCAGGTGATTCCCGGCGAGGAGATCTCGAGCAACGAGGGGGCGCGGCTCGGTCAGCTCGCGCCCGCCGCCGGGGGCACCGGAGGCGCGGCCGTCCTGCAGCTCGTCTCGCCCACGATGCTCGACTTCGTGATCGTGATCGCCAACGGCCTGAGCGACGACCCGGACCGTCTCCCGTACCGCGTGCAGCTTTCGAACGACGCCGGTCAGGTGCTCCGCGCCGGCCGCATCGCCGAACTCGATTCCGACGGCGGCGCCGAGGTCTTCCGTCAGTTCCAGACGCAGCCGCTCACCGGCTACTCGACGGTGACGGTGCTCGACGCTGCCGGCGAGGTCGTGCTCACCGGAACGGTCGACCAGACCCCGTAACCGGTCGCGTCAGGACTGCAGCTCGAGATCTTGGGTGAAGTCTCCGGTGAAGTCGATCGTCCCCGCGCTCTCGACGCCGGGGATGCCCGAGAACTCCATCGCGATGTCGAACGTCCCCTCGCTCTGGGTGCGGAGCAGCTCCTTGGCGTCGAGGTCCACGAAGCTCGTCTGCGTGAACGCGCCCTGGCCACCGTAGGCGATCGAGGCGTCCTCGAGCGCCTCGAGCTGGCCCGCGCCGGTCGCCCCGGCGAGCTCGGGACCGAGCGTCTCGAGCAGGTCGGAGAAGCTGAGCGTGAAGTCGAGCGGGACGATCAGGTCGGTGACGATCACCGCGGCCGTCCGGCCGTTCACCTCTTCGTCGCGCTCGTACGTGCTCGTGGCCGAGAAGTCGATCGTGCCCTCGCCGAACGGGAAGTCCTGCGAGAACTCCTTCTCCCACGTGTCGCCGACCGAGACCTTCTCGCCGGCGTCCGGCAGGATCGGCGTGAGCTGGCCCATCCCGGGAAAGCCGAAGCCCTGGGTCTGCCCGGCGCCGCCGAGCGCGAGCCCACCGGCCGAGATGACGCGGCCGTCCGGCGCGATCACGATCTCGACCGGCGGCGTGGACGCGGCGTCAGTGGGGATCGGCTGGCCGTTCACCGAACCCGAGACCTCGGAGACCGTGACCTCGATCGTCGCGTTGCCCTCCCCATCGACCGAGGTGACCTCCCAGCCCACCACCTGCGAGACGTCCATCGAGATCGACTCGCTGCCGAACACGTCCGAGGCGATCTCGGCGTCGATCGTCTGGTCGATCTCGTAGGTCTGGCTCTGTCCCTGCTCGAACGCGAGCGCGAGCGGCTGGGCCTCGGCGGTGTCGCTGCGGGTGAGCGCGAAGATCGCAACCCCGGCGACGAGCGCGAGGGCCACGCCGATCGCGACGGCGACGACCCCGCCTCGGCGCTTCGGCGGCTCGGTCGGCTCGACCGGTGCGGACGGCGGGGGCGGGGGGATCGGGTCGGTGGTCTGGCTCATGGGCGTCACGTCCTCCGTATGCGGGCGGTCAGCCAGTCTCCCAGACCGCGGACGAACGTTCTTTGGCGTACACCGTCGCTCGCGGGGCTGGAACCGGAGGGTAGCTGGGAGGGTCACCTTTTCGATGCCCAGAGGGCACTCGAGGCGTTGCGATGGTTGTCCTCCTCGTGAGCCTGATGTCTCCACATGCGTGGGCGAAGGGCTCCTCGTTGCGAATCGAACAAGACTCCTACGAACCCGGCGATCGGGCCGTGGCCCACGCGGTCGTGGAGACGTGGCCAGGCAGCGGGCAACCCGAGGACGGACCGTACGCCGTCTACCTCGTTCGGAGCGGGCCACTCTGGTACTGCTACCTGCTGCCCGGCGCACCATCTGTTGGCGAGCGCGGATCGGCCAGCAGCTGCCGGACAAGACCGAGGTTGGGGAAACCTACGCGGTCAGCGTCGTCTTCAACGTGCCACGGATGTCAAGCGGCCGGTACCACGTGTGGGTCTGTCCACCCGGCAAGGGCGGCAAGGGGTGCTGGATCGGATTCGGTGATCTCGTCAACGGAAAGGTTGGTTGTCACACACAGCGGGGCCTCGCCCGCTCAGGCCACTTCTCGACCGGGAGAACCGGATCCGACACAGACGCTGGTATCCGCGACAAGCCTCTGGCAACCCATCGGACTCGCGATGCTGGTGGCGATCGCGTCCCGGATGGCGCTCCTGGTCAGGCGACGCGGCCGGACGAGCGCGTAGGGGTTCGCCGGACGCGATCGCCTTTCGCCTTCGTCACGCCGCAGCCGAAAGCACCCCGGCGAGGAACGCGAGCGAGCGCGGGTACCGGTACCCGATCGCCATGTGCCCGGCGTCGAACAGCTCGAGGGTGTGCTCCACGTCGATCGCCTCGAGCTGCTTCGAGACCGCGACCGCGCCGTTGTCGAGGTACCACTCGTCCCGCGTGCCGGCGTCGATCCAGATCCCGCGCATCGAACGCAGATCGTCCGCGTGCTCCGGCACCATCCGCACCGGGTCGACCGCGAGCCAGCGCTCCCAGACCTCGTCGATCAGCACCCCGGTCTCCGTGTCGAACGGCAGCCGCACGGTCCCGTCCTCGTCGGCCGAGTAGCACGCGGCCATGCACCAGTCGTTCAGCAGGTTGTCGTCGTCCTTCTTCGTCATCGCCGGACGCGAGCGGAAGTCCTCCCAGAACCGCTCGTACGAGCCGCCGTAGTGCTCGCGCAGCGCGCGGACCGTTGCCGGGAAGCCGGGCAGGTAACACGCCTCGAACAGCGCGTCGCCGGCGTGCGATGCGAGCGCCCCGAACACGTCGGGCCGCATCATCGGAACCACGAAAGCGCCGTAGCCGCCGCTCGACTTGCCCTGGATGCCTCGGTGGTCCCGGTCGGCGATCGTGCGGTACCGTTCGTCGACGAACGCGACCGTCTCGTCGCACAGGAAGTCCTGGTAGCGGCCGGTGCCCGGCGAGTTCAGGAACTGGCTCCCGCCGAGCGAGGTCCAGCAGTCGACGAACACGACGATCGCCGGCGGCGCTTCGCCGGACGCGAACAGCGCGTCGGTGTTCTCGGGGAAGTTGTGGCGGAACGGCTCGCGGTTGCGCCACATGTCGAGCTGCCCGGTCAACCCCTGGATGATGTACACACTCGGGTACCGGCGGCCCGGCTCGTCGTCATAGCCCGGCGGCGTGTAGACCCAGAGCGGCCGGACGTGCGGATCGCCGAGCACGTTGCCCTTCAGGACCTCGCTCTCGATCTCGAGCTCGTCGATGCGCCCCTCGAACGCCCGTCCCCACGGTTGCACCTGCATGGCCTGCCTCCTCGTGTCGAACGATGACCTGGAGCGAAGCCCCATATCATGGCGAGGTCATGGCCGAGGTGTCCGAGGTCGTCGGGATCGGTCTCGCGGGCGGTCAGGGGGTCCGGGCCCGCCCGCTCACGCTCAAGGCGCCCGGCTACCTGCGCTCGAAGGCCGCGATGTCGTTCCTCGGCCGCCGCCTGATCCGCTGGGTGATCCAGATCCTGTCGAGCGAGGGGATCAAGGACTACTACGTGATCGCCCACGGCAAGGAGAACCGCTACCAGATCAAGGTGATGATCGGGTACGGCGAGGGCTTCGGCGTCGACGTGAGGTACTCGCCGGTGAAGTACGACTCGCTCTCGACCGGCAGCGCGGACTCGGCGCTCCGGATGATCGAGCACTGGGACATCTCGCAGACGGCGCTCGTGTTCCCGACCGACTCCGTGATCGACTTCGACCTCGCACCGATGCTCGAGGCGCACCAGCGGACCGGCGCCGTCGCGACGATCGCGGCGATGGTGCGCGAGCCCGACGAGGTGGCCGAGAAGTACGGCGTCCTCGTCGCCAACGACGAGGACCGGATCCAGGTTTTCGTCGAGAAGCCGACGCTCGAGGAGCTCCGCGACTACTTCCAGGCCGAGACCGAGGAGGAGTTCCGGCGGCTCCCGCTCATGACGAACGCGGGCTTCTACCTGCTCGACACGCCGAAGATCCGCGAGATCGCGACGAGCCCGGACGTCGAACGCCTGCGCACCGAACGGCTCGACTTCGGCAAGGACTTCCTGCCGTGGCTCGTCGGCAACGGCTACCCGGTGCACGTGTATCCGGTGCGCGCGATCGGCGACCTCGGGAACGCCCAGGACTACCTGCAGACGATGGTGCAGGTGCTGCGCGGGTCGTTCGAGGCGATGGACCGGCTGCTCGGGCCGCCGTTCGACGCCGAACGCAACGTCTGGATCGCGCCCGAGTCGCTCGCGATGCGCGACTCGACGAGCGGCACCACGCTCGCCGAGAAGATCTCCGACGGCTCGGTCCGGATCGGCCCGGCGGTACGGATCGGCCGGTTCTGCGAGATCCACCCGGGCGTCCGGATCAGCGACTCGAACCTCGACGACGACATCGAAGTGCAGCGCGACGCGTGGATCGAGCGCTCGCAGATCCGGGACGGCGCGATCGTCGGGCCCTCGGCGCACCTGTCCGACGCCGTGATCGGCTCGATGACGGAGATCCGATCGGAGCCGTTCAACCCGACGACGATCGAGCGGTTCGTCGCGCTCGGTGACGAGGTCGTCGTGTACCCGGGCGTCCACCTCGCCGACGAGGTCGCGGTGTACCCGCGGCTGAAACTTCCGTCGGGGATCCAGTTCCCGGCCGGCACCGAGGTGGCCGGGCCGGCCGACGTCCTGCGGTTCCTGTAGGCGTGCGGATCGGTCTCGCGCTCCCGCAGTACGACTTCTCGCTCCCGGGCGTGGACCCGATCCGGTTCGACGCCGTGGCCGAGGTCGCGGTGCGGGCGGAGCAGCTGGGGTTCGAGAGCCTGTGGGTGTCCGACCACTTCTTCTCGACGCTCGAGCGGTACGGCGGCGGGCCGACGCGGTACGGGGCGCTCGAGCCGCTCGCCACGCTCGCGTCGCTCGCCCCGCTCACCGAGCGCGTCCGGCTCGGCACGCTCGTGCTTTCGGCCGGCTTCCGTCATCCGGCGATCCTCGCGAAGTCGGCGACGGCGATCGACCGCCTCTCGGACGGCCGGCTCGAGCTCGGCATCGGCGCGGGCTGGTTCGAGGAGGAGTACGAGGCGTTCGGCTACCAGTTCGGGAACGTGGGGGAGCGGTTCGCGCTGCTCGAGGACACCCTCGCGTACCTCCGCGCGCTGAACGGGCCCGAGCCCGTGACGTTCGAGGGAGGGCGGTTCGAGCTCAAGGAGGCGTACAACCACCCGCGCCCGGTGCAGGAGCCGGGGCCGCCGCTGCTCGTCGGGGGCAAGGGCGGGCCGCGGCTGCTCCGGATCGCGGCGCGGCACGCCGACGGCTGGAACACGGTGTGGCGGTGGACGCCCGAGGACTACGCGGCGCGGGCGGCCGCGGCGCGCGAGGCGTGCGAACGCGAGGGGCGCGACCCGGAGGGGTTCCGGCTCTCGCTCGGGCTGTTCACGGTCGTCGGCGAGGACGAGGCCGACGTGAAGCGCCGGTACGAGCTGATCGAGGAGCGGCTGCCGTCGGGTGTGGTCGAGTCGACGCCGCTCGAGGCGTTGCTGGAGGACGGCTTGGTCGGGATGCCGGATCAGGTGCTCGAACGGATCGGCGCGTTCGCGGCGCTCGGCGTGAGCGAGCTGATCGTGTGCGCGGCGCCGGTGTGGTTCGCGCTGCCGGATCCGTCGATGCTCGACGTGCTCGCCGGGACGGTGCTTCCGGCCGCGCGTGAACTGTGATGGAGCCGCTCGAGGCGGCGGTGAAGGTCCTCGAGGAGGAGGGGGAGCCGCTGCACTGGACGAAGATCCAGGACCTCGCGCTCCGGCGCGGGTATCTGGATCCCTTCGAGACCCCGGATGTTCGCAAGGCTCTGCTGTCCGCGCTCGCCGAAGGCGTACGATCGGGCATCCTCGAGAAGGAGGGCACCGGCGTGTATCGGTCGGCGATGGCATGAGTTCGACGACGCTCGCGATCGCGGCATCCCCCTCCGGCGTCCGGTCGAACGTCGCATGGCGCGTGCTGCTCGCGTTCGCCGGGAGCTGGCTGGTGGCGGCGCTCGCGCAGTTCGAGATCAAGCTGCCGTTCACACCGGTGCCGATCACCGGTCAGACGCTCGGCGTCCTGTTGGTCGGCGCCTCGCTCGGAGCCGGGCTCGGCGGGGTCTCGATGCTGCTGTATCTGGCGCAGGGCGCGCTCGGTCTGCCGTTCTACTCGGGCGGTGACTCGGGCGTGGAGTTCCTCCGCCTGTCGGCAGTCACCGGCGGCTACCTGTGGGGGTTCGTCCTCTCGGCGGCGGTCGTCGGCGCCCTCGCACAACGCGGATGGGACCGGTCGATCCGGACCGCGATCGGGGCGATGTTCATCGGCGAGGTCGTCCTGTACGCGGTCGCGATCCCGTGGCTCATGCAGGCGCTCGACGTGTCGCTCGGCGAGGCGCTCGAAATCGGCCTCGCGCCGTTCGTCGTCGGCGACACGCTGAAGCTGTTCGCGGCCGCGGGGCTCGTGCCGATCGCCTGGCGCGTGGTCCGGAAGCGCTCCGGCTAGCGCCGGTACGAGATCCGCGAGAAGCGCTCGAGCTTCTCGAACCGATGCTCGGCCTCGATGATCCGAACGGTCCCCGAACGCGACCGCATCACCATCGAGTACGTCGTCGCGCCGTCCGGCCAATACTTCACGCCCTGGAGGAGCGCGCCGTCGGTGACCCCGGTCGCCGCGAAGAAGACGTGGTCGCCCGCGACGAGGTCGTCGGTCGTCAGCACCCGCCCGATGTCGAACCCGCCGTCGAGCAGCTGCTGCCGCTCGTCGTCGTTGCGCGGGAACAGCCGGCCCTGGATCGCACCGCCGAGGCACTTCAGCGCGGCCGCCGCCACGACTCCCTCCGGCGTGCCGCCGATCCCCAGGAGCAGGTCGAGCCCCGAGCGACGGGTCGTCGCGGCCGAGATCGCCCCGGCGACGTCGCCGTCGGTGATGAGGTGCACCCGCGCGCCGACCTCTCGGACGCGCTTGATCATCTCGGCGTGGCGGTCGCGGTCGAGGATCACGACGCCGATCTCCTCGGGCCGGATGCCCTTCGCCTTCGCGACGAGCCGGACGTTCTCCTCCGGCGGCGCGGTGATGTCGATCGCGTCGGCCGCCTCGGGGCCGGTTGCGACCTTCTCCATGTAGACGGCGGCGCCGGGGAAGAACATCGAGCCGCGTTCGGCGAGCGCGATCACGGACAGGGCGTTCGGCTGGCCGACCGAGGTGAGGCGGGTGCCGTCGATCGGGTCGACCGCGACGTCGCAGCCCGGGCCGTCGCCGGTGCCGACGGCCTCGCCGTTGTAGAGCATCGGCGCCTCGTCCTTCTCGCCCTCGCCGATCACGACGACGCCGTCCATCGAGACCGTGTCGATCATCAGCCGCATCGCGTCGACGGCGGCCTGGTCGGCGGCGATCTTGTCGCCGCGCCCGACCCATCGGCCGGCGGCGAGCGCGGCCGCCTCGGTCACGCGCACGAGCTCGAGCGCGAGGTTGCGGTCGGGGCGTTCCTCGGTCGCGGCCTCCGGGGCGGTCACGGGACCATCCTATGTTCGCGCCCGCCGGCCTCGCCCAGGGCGGACGAGGCCCTGGGCCGCGCACCACTCGAGCGTCCGCAGCAGCGTGACCTCGAGCGGCGTGTAGCGGAGGCCGAGCTCGCGCGTGGCTTTCGAGCCGTCGTAGCGGTGGCCGTGCAGGAGGGTTCGGACGGCCTCGGGGCAGACCGGCGCGTCGCGGCGGAGGAGCCTGGCCCCGGTGCCGATCACCGCGCCGCCGGCCTTCGCGAGCCAGGGCGGGCCGAACCGGACATCCCGGCGCAGGCCCCAGAGCTGCTCGAGGAGCTCGACGGCTTCCCGGGTCGTGATCGTCGAGCCCGAGAGCAGGTAGCGCTCGCCCGGGGTGCCGCGCGACTCGGCGAGCAGGTGGCCCTCGGAGCAGTCGCCGATGTCGACGAGCGAGATCGTGGTCTCGACGAGCAGCGGGAGCTTCCCGTTCACGACGTCGAGCAGCAGCCGCGCCGAACCCGTGGCCCGGCCGGGTCCCTGCACCGAGGCGGGGTTCACGGCGACGACCCGGACGCCGAGCTCCGCGGCGAGCTCGAAGACGCGGCGTTCGGCGAGGTGCTTCGAGCGCTCGTACTCGGAGAGGTACCACCCGCGGTGCGGTGAGTCCTCGTGGCCGACGGTGCCCGGCGACTCGCCGATCGCGGAGGAAGAGGAGGTGTAGACGACGCGTTCGACGCCGGCCTCGGCGGCGGCGTGCACGGCGTTCGCCGAGCCCTCGACGTTCGCGCGCATCATGGGCCGGGGGTCGTGGAGGCACATCGCGTTGACCCCGGCGACGTGGAAGATCGTCGTGCATCCCTCGGCCGCGACGCGGAGGGAGGCGGGCTCGAGGACGTCGCCGCGGACGACCTCGGCGCCCAGCAACCCGACGGTTCGGGCGGACTCCTCCGAACGCGCGAGCCCGCGAACCTCGCGCCCGTCGGCGACGAGCCGGCCGATCAGCGCGCGGCCGACGACGCCGCTGCCGCCGGTGACGAGGACGGGTCCGCTCACTCGGCGGGCGTGCGCTCGCCCCTGGTGATCGCGCCGCGGAACCGCACGACGTACTCGGCGCCCGAGAGCACGGTGATCACGGCGGCTGCGACCATGACGTACTGGTCGAGGTAGTACTCGCCGACCGGCTGGCCCGGCCTCCAGATCGCGAGCAGCACCGCGAGGAACTGCACGTTCGCCTTCAGCTTGCCCCAGATCGACGGCTGCACGAGGTCGCCCGTGGAGGCGACGGCGCCCTTCAGCCCGATGATGAGGACCTCGCGGCCGATGATGATGAGCGCGATCCACGGCGACACGCGGTCGACGACGAGCAGGCCGATCAGCGCGCCCGAGACGAGGAGCTTGTCGGCCGTCGTGTCGAGGAAGTTGCCGAACACGCTCACCTGCGCCCACCGCCGCGCGAGCAGCCCGTCGAAGAAGTCGGTGAGCGCGGCGATCGCGAACAGGACCGCGGCGAACGTGAACGCGTCCTGCTTCTCGGGGCCGGCGAGGATCAGCGCGAGGATCACCGGGACGAGGGCCACCCGGGCCCACGTCACGACCTTCAGGAACGCTGCGGCTCGAAGGTCGGCGGAGGAGGGCACCCGAAGCGCATCGTAGCAGTGGCCTCGGCCGCGCCCGGCGTGGTTCGTGGTGTCGTCGATGCGCTTGTTCGGGCACGGCCCGTCTCGTAGCGTCCGGCTGTGGACCCGCGGCTCCGTCCCTACGTGATCGTGGGCGCGATCGGGCTCGCCGTGCTCGGCTTCGCCGTGGGGTTCCTGGTGGGGAGCGCCGAGGACGAGCCGCTCGCGGCGCCGGCGCCTTCGCCGACCGCCTCGCCGAGCCCGACGGGTACCGTGGTCGAGACCCCGCCGCCGGAACAGGCGCCGGCGATCGGGACCCAGGGGCGGGTGCTCCGCGAGGGCGACCGGCCGGTCGTCGCGGTCCCCTCAACGGTCGCGTGTCAGTCGCTGATCGAACCGGGGGTGCTCGGCGAGTGCGGCGAGGTGCTGGTCGGCGGGCAGCGGGTGGTCTGGGTGGTGCAGCAGAGCGCGACGGCGACCGGCACGCCCGCGTTCGGCGTGCGGATCTTCACGTTCGTGCCCGATGCGGGCGGGTGGGTCGAGTGGCTGCAGGCGTCCGACCCGACCGGCGAGCGCTGGTCGGACGTGAACGTGCTCGCGGCCGACCTCACCGGCGACGGGGTCGACGAGCTGCTCGTGGGCTTCCGCGGCGTCGGGGACCTGCTGCGGCTCGACTACGACATCGTCGGCTACGGTCAGGACGCAGTGCCGGAGGTGCTCGCCCACCCGGACCCGTCGGACCGGGGCTCGGTCGTGATCTCGGGCGGCGCGATCCTCGAGTACTCGGCGCAGTACCCGGGCGGCGAGCCCGCGTGCTGCCCGCCGTCGTTCCTGTTGCAGACGATCGTGTTCGAGGACGGCTTCTTCCGCGTCATCGGGGCCGAGACCGTGGTGCCGACCGCCGTGCCGCCCTCGCAGCTCTAGTCGATTAGGGTTCGGCCGTGGGCGACCCGCTGCTCCTCACGGTGGACGACTTCGAGCCCGTCGCGCGCGAACGGCTTCCTCCCGACGTCTACGACTTCTACGCCGGCGGCGCGGGGGACGAGTGGACCCTGGCGGAGAACCGCCGCGCCTTCGACCGGTGGGTGATCCGCCCACGGATGCTCACCGGCGTCCATCCGCCGGACCTCGGCGTCGAGCTGTTCGGCACGCGGCTCGCGATGCCGATCCTCGTGGCGCCGTGGGCCTACCAGCAGCTCGCGCACCCGGACGGCGAGAGCGCGACGGCGCGCGCCGTCTCCCGGGCCGGCACGGTCATGGTCGTCTCGAGCACCGTGCGCGACCGGCTCGAGGAGGTCGCGGCCGCGAGCGACGCGCCGAAGTGGTGGCAGCTGTACGTGTTCACCGACCGCGAGTACACGGCCGAGATGCTCAAGCGCGTCGCCGTCGCGGGGTTCCAGGCCGTGTGCTTCACGGTCGACCTCCCGGTGATCGGGCTCCGCCACCGCGACACGCGGCACGACTTCGACGTGCCGGTGGGCCTGCCGCACGACGAGCTCGTGTTCGATGCGAAGATCACGTGGGACGACCTCGCGTGGGTCCGCGAGCACGCGCCGCTCCCGCTGCTCGTGAAGGGCATCATGACCGCCGAGGACGCTTCGCTCGCGGTCGACGCGGGCGCCGACGGCATCGTCGTCTCGAACCACGGAGCGCGGCAACTCGACCACGTGGCCGCCACGATCACCGTGCTGCCCGAGATCGTCGAGGCCGTGGGCGGCAGGGTCCCGGTGCTCGTGGACGGCGGCATCCGGCGAGGCACGGACGCGTTCATCGCGCTCGCGCTCGGCGCGTCGGCGGTGCTGGTCGGCCGCGCCATAGCCTGGGGGCTCGCGGTGGACGGCGAGGAGGGCGTCGTCTCGGTGCTGCGGATCCTTCGCGATGAGCTCGAGAACGCGATGTCGCTCGCCGGGGCTCCGACGGTCGCCGAGATCACGCGGTCCTTCGTCGCGGTGACCTGAGTCGTCGTTCGCGGTGACGGCGTACGGGCCGTCTGCGAGCATGGGCCGTCATGCCGCGCATCGACCTGCACGCGCACTCGAACCGCTCGGACGGGACGTTCGCCCCGGCCGAGGTCGTCCGGCTCGCATCAGAACGCGACCTCGACGTCGTCGCGCTCACCGACCACGACACGACCGACGGGCTCGACGAGGCGCTCGCGACCGGGGCCGAGCTCGGCGTCGAGGTCGTGCCCGGGATCGAGCTCTCCGCGGAGCACGAGGCCACAAGCGTCCACGTCCTCTGCTACTGGATGGACCCGGCGAACGAGGGGCTGCAGGCCGAGCTCTCGCGGCTGGGCGACGAGCGGTTCCGCCGTGGGGAGCTCATGGTCGAGAAGCTCCGGGCGCTCGGCGTGCCGATCGAGTTCGAGCGCGTGCAGCGGATCGCGAACGGCGCCACGATCGTCCGGCCGCACGTCGCGCAGGCGATGGTCGAGATCGGGGCGGTCGCGACCGAGAAGGAGGCGTTCGACGTCTACCTCGGCGACGGCCGGCCCGGCCACGTGCCGAAGCACGCGCTCGACCCGGTGGACGCGGTCGCGCTGATCCTCGGCGCGGGCGGCGTGTGCGTGCTCGCGCACCCGGGCATGTGGGGCGACCAGACCTCGGTCCCGGTCGAGCTGATCAAACGCATGGCGGCCGCCGGGATGCGCGGGCTCGAAGTGGACCACCCGGACCACCTCCCCGAACAGGTGGACCAGTACCGAGCGCTGGCGGGCGAGCTCGGGCTCGTGGCGACCGGCGGCTCGGACTGCCACGGGACGCGGTACGAGCCGGTGCGGCTCGGCACGTCGCTCTGCCGCCCCGAGGCGTTCGACGAGCTCCGCGGCGCCGCCGTTCGCTGAACGCGGCGCTTGGCCGCCGATCGGGAAGCTCATGCATGGGTAGCGTCACCGGCGTGACGCGCCCATTCCCCCGCTGACTCGGGCGAAGGCCGGTCTCGCGCGCACGCGACGCCCACGAGCTCGTCAGCGTGCCGGTGCCGGCGTAGTGTGTTCTCGGTCGATCGTAGGCTCTCATGGGTTCAGGGCCGGTGAAGCCCAGGTTCTTGAGGCTGCCCAGGACCAGGCTCGGCACCGTCGTCATCGTCCTCGTTGTGGCCGCGGTCGGGGGCCTCCTCCTTTTGCGAGTGATCCGCGGCGATCTGCCGTCGGAGGCCGAGAAGGCCGAACAGATCGGGCGCCTCAAGGCCACAGTCCTGCCCGTCCTCGAGGACCTGAAGGTCGAGTACTTCATGGACGCGGCCGGATGCGCCATCCTCACCTACCCGCGCGGCGATTTCTTCGACGGAGACCCCGAGGACTGCGGTGGCTTCACTGACCGAGCGGTCCAGTTCGACGACGTTGCGCGCGCCGACCACCAGCTGATCAAGGCCGCCCTGGCGGCGTCCGGGACCTCCATCGAGCGGGTCGGTGGCACGTTCTTGAGTGGTGGCCGCCTCACGTGGGCCTTTTTCATGTCCACCCACGGCGCGCCCTTCGCGACGTCGTGGTCGCTGGAGTACAACCCCGAGGGCACGCGCTCGCCGGGGTCTGCGGGAATCGTGACGCTTACGCCCGTCGAGGGCGAGCAAGACTGGTGGTTCGCCTGCTGCGCGGACTGACGATCGGCGCCGTCGTGCGGGACAACGATCCGCACTGACAACCCGAACTCCAACGAGTTCATCAGGACGCGTGGCTACGCCGTCGGAATGTCGGCGGCTATGTACGTTCTTGAAACGTGACCGGAGTCACCGTCGTCGGGGTCTGCGCTCCACATCGAGAGAGTAACGCGCCGGCGAATGCCTTCCTCCGTATGACTGCGAACAAGGAGCCTTTGGAGCGGGCCGCGGAGGTCGTTTTCGTGACCACACCGACCGCCGCGTAGCATCGAGGTGATGGCGCGCAAGCGGATCCTCGTGGTCGGCGCCGGCTTCGCCGGCCTCTACGCGGCGATGCACCTTCGGCGGGCCCTCGACCTCGGCTACCGCGTGACCGTGGTCAATCCGGAGAACTTCATGCAGTACCAGCCGTTCCTGCCCGAGGTGGCGTCGGGGACGATCGACCCGCGCGCCGTCGTCGTGCCCCTCCGACACGTTCTGCGCCGATGCGAGGTGGTGATCGGCGAGATCGAACGCGTCGACCACGTGGCGAAGTCCGCCCGGGTGGTGCTCGCCGACGGCAGCACGACCGAGCTCCCGTACGACATCGTCGTGCTCGCGCCCGGCTCGTGGGCCCGCGTGCTCCCGATCCCGGGCCTCGCCGAGCACGGCGTCGGCTTCAAGACCGTGCAGGAGGCGATCTGGCTCCGCAACCGCGTGCTGTCCCGGCTCGACGTCGCGGCCGAGACCGACGACCCCGCACGCCGGCGGGCGGCGCTCACGTTCGTGTTCGTCGGCGGCGGGTTCGCCGGGGTCGAGGCGCTCGGCGAGCTCGAGGACCTCGCGCGCGACGCGCTCAAGAGCTATCCGGACCTCTCCGCATCGGAGATGCGGTGGGCGGTCGTGGAGGCGGCGGGGGCGATCCTGCCGGAGCTGGGGGAGGACCTCGCGGGGTACGCGGACGAGGTGCTTCGCGAGCGCGGCATCGAGATCCTACTGAACACGCGGCTCGAGTCCGCGGTCGGGGGACACATCGAGCTCTCCGACGGTCAGTCGTTCGACGCGGACACGCTCGTGTGGACGGCGGGGGTCAAGCCGTCGCCGCTCGCCGCGGAGTCCGGTTTCCCCGTCGACCAGACGGGCCGCATCCGGACCGACGCGTACCTGCGCGTCGAGGGCCTGGACGACGCGTGGGCGGCCGGCGACGCGGCCGCGATCCCGGAGCTCCGGACCGGCCAGCCGAACCCGCCGACCGCGCAGCACGGGCTTCGCGAGGGCAAGCGCCTCGCCAAGAACCTGATCGCCGCGCTCGAAGGACAGCGGCCCGAACCGTTCGACTACCGGGGGATCGGCGCGGTGTGTTCGCTCGGCCGGTACAAGGGCGTCGCGATGATCTTCGGCCTGCGGCTGCGGGGGTTCGCCGCGTGGTTCGCGCACCGCACGTACCACCTGTGGGCGATGCCGACGCTCACGCGGAAGGCGAAGATCGCCGCGGATTGGACGGTGGCGCTGCTGTTCCCCCGCGACCTCGCGCAGCTCGGGTCGTTGCAGAACCCGCGACTGCCGTTCGAACGCGCGGCGGGGGCACGGTCGCCGGACGGGTCGACGAGCACCGGCTCGAAACCGCGTGCGACGAGCTCGCGTTCGAAACGTGCGTCGACTTCGCGTTCGAAGTCGACGAGTACGAAGTCGACGACGTCGCGTTCGAAGCGAGCGGCGAAGCCCGCCGAGCCGGGATCCGAACCTATTGAGCCCGGTTGACCTCGGCCGCGGCCGAGAGTGCCGTGTGGCTGCGTTCGAGGTCGGGGAGTTCGTGCCCCGACGTGAGCTCGTGGACGGCCCAGTTCGTCAGGTCGCGGATCGAGATGATCCCGGCGAGCTCGCCCTCCTGCACGACGGGCAGGTGGCGGATCTTGAGCCGCGCCATGTGATCGGCGGCCTCGGCGATGTCGGTCTTCGGGTCGACGGTGTCGAGGTCCGTCGTCATGCGCTCGGCGACCTTCGTGGTCTTGGGGTCGCCGCCCTCGGCAACGAGGTTCACGAGGTCGCGCTCGGTCACGATGCCGGCGAGCTTGCCGCCCTCGAGGACCACCACGGAGGAGATGCTGTGCTCCCGGAGCACGTTGGCCACGCGTTCGAACGAATCATCGGGCGCGGCGGTCTTCACGTCGGCGTGCATGATGTCCCTGACCTGCATCGTCGGTACCTCCGTCGGGAAGTGGGCACCCAGTCTATCCCGCCGGCGAGCGGGGCTCCCCCCGGGCGTCGATGCGTGGGGGAGCCGGGGCGGCCGAGTCGGGCAGAGAGGCCCGAGGACGTATTCCACATCGTGGAACCGAGTTCCCCATAGTGGACATGCTCCGAGCGACTCCGGACCGGGCTACCCCGTCCTAGTGGTCCGACCGGCCGCTGAAGTTGAACGACGCCACCTTGAGCGCCGGCACCCTGCTCGCCGAGAAGAAGAACTCGCTCGCGAGCTCGGTGTCGCGTCCGATCATCTCGGTGCCCGTGAGCGCCTCGACGATCGACTGGGTGAACCGCAGGTTCTTCACCGGGTGCGCGATCTCGCCGTTCTCGATCAGGAACGTCCCGTCGCGCGTCATGCCCGTGATCGTCGACTCGATCGGGTGGACGACGTTCGTGTAGTGGAACCGCGTGACGAGCAGCCCCCGCTCGGTCCTCGCGATCATCTCCTCGACGCTCGCATCGCCCGGCTCCATGAACAGGTTCAACGGGAACGGTCCCTCCGGGTTCGGCGGCGGGAGCGCGTGCCCCGTCGTTCTCATCCCGGCCTGCTTCGCGGTCCGAAGGTCGTAGACGCCGCCGAGGAACGTCCCGTCCTTGATCAGATCGACGCGCGACCGCGGCACGCCCTCGAAGTCGAACGGCAGCCCGAGCGTTCCGCGAGCCCTCGCGTCGTCGTAGATCGAGACGTCGCCCGCGGCCACCCGCTGCCCCTCCTTGCCCGAGAAGCACGAGCGCCCCTCGGCGAGCGACCGCCCGCCGAACCCGATCCACGCGAGGAACCCCACGAGCGTCGAAACCGCCGCGGGCTCGAGCACGACGGGATACCGCCCCGCCTCGATGTCCCTCGGCGACTGCGAGTCGACGGCCTTGCTCGCGGCGCGTTTGCCGATCGCGACCGGGTCGACGTCCGACGTCGCGGACTCGAACACCTCGGCGAACCCGTGGCCGCCCTCGCCGCCGCTCACGACTGTGTTGATCGACGCCATCGTCGAGGGCGACCAGCAGAACTGCCCCTCGGTGTTGGCGACCGCCACCTCGCTCGCGATCGTCTCGAACGCTCCCGCGGCCGTGAACCCCTCCGGGCACTGCGCGACGAGGTCGGCGACCCCGTCGGCGCGGAACGCGGGGGTCGCCGAGGCCGTGGCCTCGTCGTACAGGTCGACCCCCGGGACCTCGGCCTGCGGGGCGAGCCCGGGGAACAAGGCATCGGGCGCGACGACGTTCGCCATCTCGAGCGCGTGGTCGGCCGCCCGGCGCGCTCCCTCGATCGTGAAGTCGTTCGTCGACGCGACGCCGATCCGGTTCTCCTTGATCACGCGGACGCTCACGCCGGTGTCCTCGCGGTGGGTGCTCTGGTGGATAGAGCTCGAGGCGAACCGCGTGAGCCCGCCCCACTCGTGCATGAACAGAACCTCGACGCCGTCGGCGTCCGGCAGGCTGAGCGCGGCGTCCGCGACGCGGCGCGCCTCGTCGGGTCCGATCATCCCCGGCATCAGCGGCGCACCTGGAACGTCATCCCCTCACCCCGAGCTGCACGTTCCGGAACCGCGCCGGCGACGCGCCGTGCCCGACGCGCGCGACCTGCCCGGGCTGGCCCTTGCCGCAGTTCGGCGTGCCCCAGACGGTCCACTCCTCCCGGCCGCCGACCGCGTCGCATGATCCCCAGAACTCGGTCGTGATCCCGGTGTAGTTCGGGTTCCGGTACATCTCGGTGAGCTTGCCGTCCTTGATGCGCCATGCGATCTCGCAGCCGAACTGGAAGTTCACGCGGTGGTCGTCGATCGACCACGACGTGTTCGTGCTCATGAACACGCCGTCCTTCGTATCGCCGAGGATGTCGGCGAGCGACCCCTCGCGCGGCTCGATCGAGATGTTCGTCATGCGGATCAGCGGGTAGTGCGCCCACCCGTCGGCGCGCATCGCGCCCGAGGACGGGAGGCCGAGGACGCTCGCGGTCTCGCGGCTCGAGATGAAGTTCTGGAACACGCCGTCCTCGATGATCGGCATCCGCTGCGCCGGCACCCCCTCGTCGTCCCAGCCGAACGACCCGAGGCCTCCGGAGAGCGTCGCGTCGGCCGTGATCGAGACGAGCGGGCTCGCGTACCGCAGCTTCCCTCGGTCGTCGGGCTTCACGAACGAGGAGCCCGCGTACGCCTCCTCCATCCCGAGCACGCGATCGAGCTCGACGGGGTGCCCGATCGACTCGTGGATCTGGAGCTCGACCTGGCCGGAGTCGATCACGAGCGTCGTGACCTCGCTGGGGCAGTCCTTCGCCGACAGGAGCTCAACCGCTTCGGTCGCGGTGCGCTCGGCCTCCTCGATCAGCCCCAGCCGCTGGATGTGCTCCCACCCCGCCGCCGAGATGTGGCCGCGGAACGAGTTCGGGAACGACCGGCGCTGGAGCTCGCCCTCGGCCGTCGCGGTCGCCTCGATGCCGGCGCCCGACTGGACCGTCGTCTGGTCGATGGCCGTGCCCTCGCTCGTGGCGAGGACGGTCCGGCGGCGGAACAGGTCGATGCCGCCCTCGGCGAACGCCAGCCCCTGCACCGATTGCATCCGCCGGGTCGCCTCCATGAGCAGCGACACCTTCTCCTCGAGCGGGACGTTGAACGGGTCCTCCTGCATCGGCGAGTGCCACGTGCCCGTGGCGGGCTCGACCTCGGCGAGGCGCACCGGCTCCATCGGCAGGCGGGAGGCGGCCGTGGCGATCTCGACGGCGAGCCGCGCGGCACGGTCGATCTCCTCGGGCTCGCGGCGGGCGGTCGCGGCGAACCCCCAGTAACCGTTCACGAGGACGCGGATGCCGAGACCCTCGGAGGTGGCGCGGTCGATCCCCTCCATCTCCTGGTTCCTGACGGTGAGGGATTCGGTGTCCTCGGCGACGATGCGGCCGTCGGCGTAGTCGGCGCCGGCCGCCATCGCGGCCTCGACCGCCTGCTTCGCGACGTCGAGCATCGGGCTGTCGTCCTTCCTCGATGGGGAGCAGTCAGCGGACGGGCAAGCCTACCCGCAGGCTCAGGCGGCCGTCTCCGCCGCCTCCGGGAACCCGTAGGACTGGGCGACCGAGTCGCACGGGTTCCCGCGGCCGAACTCGAGCCGCAGGTCGGTCACGTCCGAGATCCACCAGAAGACCGTCGCCGAGCCCTCGCCGCCGTGGAGCTCGGGGTGGCGGCAGAGGCTGTCGGGCGCGCCCTCGTGATCCGAGAGGAACCCGCGCATCGTCTCTATGCTGACCGAGTCGGGCTCGGTCGAGCCGAGGAGCTCGGCGGCGCGCTCGTAGCGGCGGTTCGAATGCGGGACGTAGTCGTGGTCGCCCTCGTAGCGCAGCATGCGTTCGCACACGTAGTGGTTCGTGTGGACGAGGTGCCCGCGCTCGTCGAGCGTCGTGAGCTCGGCGTCGGTGGCCGAGCCCTCGACGTTCACGACCTCGTCCGCGGACACGAGGACCTGGTTGTAGGAGGAGGCGCGGTCGTGGCGGAGCGCCTCGCCGACCGCGCGTTCCATCGTGGGCTGCCGAAGCATCGAGCGGTACTGGATCATCCGCGGGATCCCGATCCGCTCGTCGAGCGGCGCGAGCTCGTTGCCGGCCATCGTGATCCCGGCGTCGTTCCAGCCGCACGACAGCCACAGGTCGTTCGAGATCGTGAGGACCCGCGGCTCGTCCGGGATCGTCCACTCGATCGCGACGAGCCCCTCCTGGTACGAGCGCGTGACGTCGTTGTTGTGCGCGACGATCACGTGGCCGTCGGCCGTCGCCGGCGGGCCCGCGACGAGGTCCGTGCAACGTCCTTCGAGCCGGCGCGCGTACGGCACATACCAGATCTCCTCGATCACGGTCGCGAACAGCGCGAGGGGGTCGACCTCGGCCGCCTCCGCGGCGCCCTCGACCTCGTCGAGGTACCAGGGGTACGCGGCGCGGGTGACCTCTCGGTAGCGGTCGGCGAGCGCGAGCTGCTCCCGGCGCGTCCGGCCCTCGGGGATCGGCCGGTCCTTGAACGCGGCCGCGCGCGCTAAAGACCTGCCGCGCAGGAGGCCGAGCTGCTCGCCGACGTCGCGGTGCGTGCCCGAAAGGCGGAGGAGCGGGATCTCGGGGGGCGTCACGCGGGCATCGTACCCGCCGTGTCAGACCCCCTCCGTACGCTCGGCGCGGCCCCGGAGGAGGTGCTGATGACGGCGTTCACGTGGATCGTGGTGGGGTTGGTGCTCGGGCTCGGCATGGGCGCCGCCTTCGTCGTGCTGCGCCGGCAGCCGGAGGGCTCGTCGACGCGCGTGGAGGACCGGCTCGAGCTCCAGGCGGCCGAGCTGCGGCGGCTCGCCGACTCGGCGGCCGTGCGCGACGGCTCGGCCGAGCAGGTCCGGACGGAGCTGGCGGGCGCGCGGCGCGCGCTCGAGACGCTCGCCGTCCGCGAGGAGGAGCGTCAGGTGCGCGAGCGCGAGTCGTGGGAGGTCGTGCGCCGACTGTCCTCGGTCCTGGCGGGCGGCGGATCGCGGGGTCGCGGGGGCGAGAACGTCCTTCGCGAGCACCTCGCGCAGCTGCCGCCGGGGCTGCTCGTGACGGATCTCCGGGTGAACGGCCGAGTGGTCGAGTTCGGGCTGCTGCTGCCCGACGGGCGGCGCCTGCCGATCGACTCGAAGTGGACGGCGCTCGCCGAGCTCGAGGCGCTCGAGGTCGCGACCGATCCGGACGAGCGCGAGACCCGGGCCCGCGAGGTCGAGCGCCAGGTGACGATCCGCGCGCGCGAGGTCGCGCAGTACCTCGATCCGGCGCTCACCGCGCCGGTCGCGGTCGCCGCGGTGCCCGACGCGGCGTACGGCGTCCTTCGTCGGGCGCATGCGGACGCGTTCGCCCGCGGCGTTGTGGTGGTCCCGTATTCGACCGCGATGCCGGTGCTCCTGTTCCTCTACAGCCTCGCGGGACGGTTCGGCGACGCCGGCGACGCGCAGGTGGCGCTCGCCGAGGTGTCCTCGCTGCTCGACGCGATGGAGTCGGTGCTCGAGAACAAGATCGCGAAGGCGGCGACGATGGTGAACAACGGCACGGACGACCTGCGCTCGAACCTCGGCATGGCGCGAGGCTCCGTCGCACGCGGCCGGACCGCGGCGGTCCCGGTGCCGGGCGACGTCCCGCACCTGGAGGTGATCGCGTCCGAGTAGGCTCGGCGCGTGGACTTCGAGCAGGCGCTCGGTCGCTATGGGTTCTCGCGCAGCACCGGTCGAACCCCGCGAGGCGTCGATGTCTTCATGGCGAGCCCGAACCGCTTCCTCACCTACACGGTGCAGGCGTTCGGCGACGGCACCGCGCTGTTCTCGTGGGAGTTCGCGGTGGGGGAGTACCTGGCGACGAAGGGGATCCAGTTCGGCTCGGACGAGACGCTGAACCAGTTCGCCTTTCCCCGGGAGGACGAGCGGGGACCCCAGGAGGCCGAGTGGCTCGCCGGATGCATCGAGCGGGCCGAGGTGCAGCTGGCGTCCGTACGGTTCGACGATCCGGAGTAAAGGGGAACCGGGATCGCGAGGGCGGACCACGCCCCGCTCGAGGACGAGGAGGACTCCGATGGGACGATTGGTCGTCAACAACGCCATGAGCGTGAACGGCGCGTTCGAGGCGCCGGTGCCGGAGCCCGATGGATGGCTGGTGCTCGACGCCGACAGCAATCAGGTGTCGCTCGAGCAGTTCCTCTCGGCGGACGCGATGGTTTTGGGGCGCAAGACCTACGAGGGTCTCGCGGCGGTCTGGCCAACGCTGACCGACGCCCCGGGCCTGGGGGTCTTCGCGGATCAGATGAACAGCATGCCCAAGTACGTGGCGTCTCGGACCCTGCGCGCGCCGTTGGAGTGGAACGCGACCCTGTTGGAAGGCGATCTGTCCAGGAGCGTGGCCGCCCTCAAGGACAGCCACGACCGAACGCTCGTCGCCGTCGGCGCAGGCGAGCTCACCCAGGCCCTCATCGACCAGGGCCTTATCGACGAATTCTGGTTCTGGGTGAGTCCGGCGCTATGGCCGGCCGGCCCGCGGATCTTCGACGGTGTGGGACCGGTGCGTCTCGAGCTGATCGGCGCGACGACGTTCGGCTCTGGCGTGGTGCGGCTCGCCTATCGACCGGCGAGCTGAACCTCAGGACGCCGGCAGCGTCCGCTCGTAGACGTCCCAGCTCCGAACGGCGCGCATCCCGGCACGTTCGTACACGCCGACCGCGCCGGTCGGGTTCTCCGAGTCGACGTTGAGCATCACGCGCGGCAGGCCCCTCTCGGCGAAGGACGCGAACGAGCGGCGGAGCATCGCCGACCCCACGCCGCGACCGCGCCACCGCGATCGAACGGCGAGTTCGAGGACCCATCCGCGGTCGCCGGACATCACGCCGGTCAGCGCGCCGACCGGCTCGCCGTCTTCGCTCGCGAGCAACCAGAGGCCGGGGTCGAAGTCGCGGTCCTCGACGTTGCGAGCACGCCACTCTTCGAACGGGCTCTCCTGGTATCCCCATTCGCCGCGGAACCCTTCGTCGACGACCGAATGGACCGTAGGCAAGTCCCGTTCGGGATCGATCTCTCGGATCTCGATCCCCGCGGGTGGATCGGGCGACGGCGGGCCGGCTTCGAGTTCGATCTCCATGTGCCGGAACGAACGGACGCGGTCGAAGCCACGTGTCTGCAGCATCCCGGCGGCAACGAGATCCGTGTCACCGACGGCCTGTTGGAGCCGTCCGCCTCGGGGAAGGAGCGCCGCAGCCCGTTCGTCGACGAGGTCGAGCAGCCGCGACCCGATCCCCAGGCCGCGATGCCCCGGGTGCACGATGCCCCAGGCCTCCGCGACGTCTCCGCCCTCACGGCCGACGTTCGCGTGCCCGATCACGCGGCCGCCGGGCGCCTCGATCACCCACGTGTCGTTCGGCAGGTCGAGCACGGACCACACGGCTCGGACGAAGTCCGCGTCGTAGAAGACCGCGCCCGTCGCAGCGAGGTCTTCGGCCGCGAGCGCGTCGGCGACCGGGTCGACGTCGTCGCTCGTCGCGGGACGGATCGAGTAGCCCTCGGGGAGATCGGACATGCGCCACAGGGTACGTGGCCAGGCCCGCGGGACTGCCCGATGATGGCCGGGTGAGGACGGTCTCGGCTCCTCCCGGCCCCGCGTGGTCCCGCCTGGCCGCGCTCCGGAAGTTCCGCCGCGACCCGATCGGGCTGCTCGAGGAGCTCGCGACCTACGGCGACCTCGTCCGCGTGCGCGTTCCGGGCCGGGACGCGTTCCTCCTCAACCATCCGGATCTCGTCCGGGACGTGTTCGTCACGGACCACCGGGCGTTCCACAAGGGTCCGACGATCCAGGCGGCAAAGATGCTGCTCGGCGAGTCGCTGCTCACGAGCGAGGGCGAGCATCATAAGAAGCAGCGCCGGCTGATCCAGCCGATGTTCCACCACGACCGCATCGCGTCCTACGCCGGCGCGATGGTGCGCGGCGCGACCCGAACCGCCGAACGGTGGCACGACGGTCAGGAGATGGACGTCCACGCGCAGATGTCCGCGCTCACGCTCTCGGTCGTCGGCGAGACGCTGTTCGGCGCCGACGTCGATGAGGAGCGGAGCGCGATCGTCCGTCGCGCGCTCACCGACACCCTCGGGATGTTCGACCGCGTCTACTCGCCGCTGTTCCGGCTGCTGACGCGGATGCCCTCGCCGACGATGCGCCGCTTCCGCCGCGTTGAGTCCGACCTCAACGCCGTGATCGCCGAGATGATCGCCGAGCGCCGCGCGACCGGCGCGGGCGGGGACGACCTGCTCTCGCTGCTCCTGCGTGCGAACGAGGACGGCGTCGGCATGAGCGACGAGCAGGTGCGCGACGAGGCGCTCACGTTGTTCCTCGCCGGCCACGAGACGACGTCGATCGCGCTCACATGGACGTGGTGGCTGCTCTCGCTGAACCCCGACGCCGAGGCGAAGCTGCACGAGGAGGTCGACGCGCTCGGCGGCGAGCCGACCGTCGAGGACATCCCTCGGCTTGCCTACACGCGAGCGGTGCTCGACGAGGCGATCCGGTTCCGCCCGCCCGCCTGGGCGATCGGCCGGACCGCCGTCGCGGATCACCGGGCTGGGGAGTTCACGATCCCGAGCGGCTCCGTCGTCGTCGTCGCGCCGTGGCTGCTGCACCACGACGAGCGGTGGTGGCCGGACGTCGAGTCTTTCCGACCCGAGCGGTGGCTCGCCGACCGGCCCGAGGGATCGCGGTTCGCGTACGTCCCGTTCGGCGGCGGACCGCGCCGGTGCATCGGGGAGCCGTTCGCGCTGATGGAGGGGACCCTCGTGCTCGCCACCCTGGCGAGAGGCTGGCGGTTCCGCACCGTCTCGGGCGAGCCGCCCGGGCTCCAGCCGGTGGTTACCTTGCGGCCGCGTGGCGGTCTCCGGCTCGTGGCGCTTCGCCGGGACGACGCCTAGACGTTCGAGGCGACGCGTTCGTCCCGCGCCGCGAGCGGCCGCAGGTACTCGGCGCGCTCGCGGAACGCGTCCTGCAGTTGTTGGGCGAGCCGCTCGATGAACTCGCAGCGTGGGCTGTGGTTCGATTCCTCGGTGGACGAGGGAACAGAACGCATCCGTGAGCTCGAACGAGGGTTCCGTCGCGACGGCCTGCCGAACTTGATCGTCGACCTCTCCGTGACCGAGGACATCTTCACGCGCGCCAGCCCGTTCCTCGCATTGATCTTCGTGATCGAGATCGTCAACGCGCTCGATATCGAGGCGAGCTGGACGACCAACCTGCTGCTCGCGCTCGGCGGGGCGGCCGTCCTGCTCGGTGGTTTCGGCGTGCTGAACGTCGTGCGAGGGCGTCCGTTCTGGTCGATCCCTCGGCGTGTGGGCACCCCAGAGCTCGTCGCGTTCATCGTGTTGCCCGCGTTGCTCCCCATAGCCTTCAGTGGCCAGTTCGTCTTCGGCGTCAACACGATCCTGGTGAACGCTGCGCTCGTCGGCCTCGCCTACCTCGTGGTCGGATTCGGGCTCATCTCGATCGTGCGATGGGTGGGTATCAGGTTCTTCGGGCAGCTCGGCGCCTCGGTCGCAGTGCTCGTCCGAACCGTACCGCTCCTGCTGTTCTTCTCGCTGGTCATGTTCTTCACCACGGAGATCTGGCAGGTGTTCACGACGACGGGATCCGCGACGTACTGGACTGCGATCGGAACTTTCGTTGTGCTTGGCTTCGGCTTCCTCTCCGTGCGACTTCCCGGGGTCGTCCGTGAAGTGCAGGCCGACTCACAGGTGGGCGATGTGCCCCTCCGCCGTCGCGAGCGCTTGAACCTCGCAGCCGTTGCACTGATCAGCGAATCGTTGCAGGTGCTGTTCGTGAGCGCGGCGGTGTGGCTCTTCTATGTCCTGCTCGGCACCCTGCTCGTTTCCTCCGATGTGCGCGGCGCGTGGCTCTTGCACACGAACTCCGTCATCTGGGAGATCGCCTGGTTCGGCGAGCGCGTGCAAGTGACCTGGGAGCTGGTCAGGGTAGCCACAGGTGTGGCGGCGTTCGCAGGCCTGTACTACGCGGTGACGATCCTCGTAGATACGGCGTACCGGGATCAGTTCGTCGATGCCCTCGGCGAGCAGCTGCGCGACACCTTTGAGCGCCGATCCGAGTACCACGAGCTGCTTCGACGCCGCGGCATATCCCTCGGGCCTTCGGACCCACGCCCGGCGGCCGAGACGACGCCCGCCCGGAACCCGAACGAGCAGCGTGAGCCATGCGCCGAGGGCCAGAAAGAAGCGCGCGACGACCCCATAGGATGAGAACACGCTGAACCCCACCATGAGCCAGATCGCGCTGACGAGGAGGACGTTGATTCCGCTGACGACGGCGCTCCCGTCCACGGGCGGTATCGAGCCCCCCGGCCGGGCCCGCCGCAAGCGCCCCTCCACGGAGCTTTCGGCAGCCGGTACCCTGGCTTCGTGGGGTTCGCGAGCGCGCTCGTCATCTTCGCCCACCCGGACGACGCCGAGTTCATGTGCGGCGGGACGATCGCGGCGTGGGCGAAGGAGGGGACCGACGTCCACTACTGCATCGTCACGGACGGCTCGGCCGGCTCGAACGATCCCGGCGTCACGCGCGAGGGCCTGATCCCGATCCGCGAGGCCGAGCAGCGCGCGGCCGCCGAGGTCCTCGGCGTGCGGAGCCTCAGCTTCCTCGGCTACCGCGACGGCGAGCTGGAGGTGAACCTCGACACGCGGCGGGACGTGTGCCGGGTCGTCCGCAAGGTCAGGCCCGAGGTGATCGTCGCGCCGGACCCGTCGCAGCTGTGGGTCAAGAGGCGGTACATCAACCACTGGGATCACAAGCAGGCCGGCCTGCTCGCGCTCTGCGCGGTGATGCCCGACGCGCCGAGCCGTCCGCAGTTCCCCGAGCTGCTCGAGGAGGGACGCGAGCCGTTCGAGGTGCCGAACCTCTGGCTCTCGTCGGCCGACGCCGATACCTTCGTCGACATCACGAAGACGATCGAGACGAAGCTCGAGGCGCTCCGCAAGCACGTCTCGCAGGGCGTCGAGGACGCCGAGGAGTGGGTGCGCGAGGCCGCCCGCGAGGTGGGCGAGCAGTCGGGCCACGAGCTCGCGGAGGGCTTCAAGGCGTTCGACCTCCGAGACGAGGACGTGGACTGATGGAAGAGCCCACCGGCGACGACGAACAGGAGACCTTCGGCCCCGAGCCCGGGGAGGAGGACGACATCCGCGCCGACCTCGACGACCTCGGCGGGATGCGCACCGTGTTCCAGCAGCAGGGCGTGAAGGGCGTCGTGATCGCGTGCCCGGACTGCGGCGAGAACCACTTCTACGAGTGGGAGCTTCTGCGCGAGAACCTCGAGCACATGTTGAAGACAGGCGAACCCCGGATGCACGAGCCGGCGTTCGAGGTGCGCGAGGCCGAGTACATCCAGTGGGACTACGGCAAGGGGTACATCGACGCGCTCGCCGACACGGGGCTCGAGCCCGACCACCGCGTCGAGATCACGAGGTGCCCGTGGTGCGAGACGCCGGCCGAGCACCACTTCCTGTTCTGCCCGCGGTGCGGGCGTTCGCTCGCGGCGGTCCGCATCTACAAGGAGCTCGTGGATCGCGGGCACGAGGAGCGCGAGGTCCGCGCGATGCTCGTCCGCGCGGGCTTCGAGCCCTTCTGATCAGCGCCGGGACTGGGAGCGCCGCGAGGAGACCACGTGTCGCGGCCCCCTCGCAAGCACATCCTCAGTTCATCGGCTGGAAGTAGTGCAGCTTCGCGTAGCGGACGACCTGCTTGCCGAGCGTCGCCCCCTGCACGTCCGCGTTGCGGAAGTGCAGGCCTCCCCAGATGCGAGCCTCGATGATCTCGCTGATCGCATCGGAGAACCGCTCGAACGGACGCTGCTCACCGGGGAACTGAGCGCTCGTCACGTAGAAGGGGGTCTCGTCGCCGAAGTACGCCTTCAATGCGCTGAGGCTCGATGCTCCGAAGCAGTTGGCTCCCGACGGGTGATCGGGATAGGGCGGCAGGAAGAACGGTGCCCAGGTCGGGTCCGGTTCCGTCGCCGGGTTGCCGTCGGTGTCGGCCTCGCGGATCGCCGCGATCGGCCGCCAGAACCCGTAGTGGTACTTGTCGTTCCAACAGTTGATGGACGCGTCCGCGGCACTCAGGTTGAGCAACCCGAACAGGACGGCGCTCTCCGTGATGTCGAGCTCCTGTTCCCCAGCCAGGCGTCGCGCCACGCTGTTCCACGTCGCGGCGGGATTGCTCTGCCAGAAGATGGCGATGTGGGTTTGTTCGGCCGTCCGGACGGCACTGTCCACGTCGCCGAGTGCCTTGACCTCGTTGAAGTCCGCGGCGTACTCGTCGCTGGTGAGCGCGTACGGACCGTCCGTGCGGAACTGCGACGAACTCTTGACCAGGAACGGTTCCGCGAGGGCCACCCACGGGCTCGGATCGAGGATCGGCACGCCGCCACCTGTCAGCAGCGGCTCCCAGAACCCCGGCCCCTGCGGGGGGAGCGGCGGGATCGGACCGGATCGTCCGTCGTGCCCCTCGGCGAGCATGGCGGTGGCCGCCTCCGCACCGACGGCGATCCCGGCGTCCTTCATCGGTCCGTCCGGGATGGCTCCGAGCGAGCCGTCGTACGCGGCCTGGAGCGCGGCGTGCTGTGCCGGGAAGACCGTGTCCAGGACACGGAACGCCGCGGTCGCCACGGCCGCCTCCTTCGAGGCATCGGGGTCGGCCCGCTCCATCACGAGGTACGGTCGATGCTCGCGGTCGATCGCGTTGACAGCGCCGTACACCGAGCCCTGCACCATCGCCATGAAGACGAACGCGGCGGGTGGCGCGGAGGCGTTGGGCGCCTGCGCCAGGACCGTGTTCTGGGCGATCTCGTTCCACTTCGAGACCTCGTTCGGCAGCGCTGCGCGTGCGACGTCTCCGCTCTTCGGGCTGTAGCCCGCCGCGGCGGCGACGAAGACGAGCGCCGCTGCCGCGATGGCCCCGACCGCCCGGATGGATCGTGGGCTCCTCATCTCCTCCTCCCTTCCGGCCGGATCCGCTCCGACCTCTCCGGGAGGCACCATCGGCGGCGATGCTTTCGGTTGGGTTGCGCGGGCGTTTCGGTTGGCTTACAGGCCCGCCCGGCTTGGGTCCCCGGACGAGGGACGAAACAGGTCTGAAACGTCCCGCGCGCATGCTCACGACGTGCGCGAAGGAGTCACCCGGCACGAGGGGGTTCCAGCCGCGGGCGACAAGGCGTACCGTCGCCCCGTGCGTTTCGCCGTCCTGGGGCCGCTCGAGGTCACCGGGGAGGACGGCCCGCTCCCCCTCGGGGGCCCGAAACAGAGGATCCTGCTCGCCCACCTGGTCCTGAACGCCAACAAGGTGGTCTCCGCGGGCCGGCTGATCGACTCGCTCTGGGAGGAGGATCTCCCGGAGGATCCGAGGTCCGCGCTCCGGGTGTACGTCTCTCGGATCCGATCCTCGCTCGCGCTGGACTCGATCGAGGCGCGCGCCCCCGGCTACCGCCTGAGCACGGATCGCAACGAGGTGGATGCCCTCCGCTTCGAGGACCTGCTGGGCGAGGCCCGTTCCAACGGTCATGAGCCCGAGACCACGGATCGGATCCTTTCCGAAGCGCTCGAGCTCTGGCGAGGCGGCGCGCTGGCGGACCTCGCGAACGAGCCGTCGCTCGCGGGCGAGATCGCCCGACTGGAGGAGCTCAGGCTCCAAGCTGTCGAGGAGAAGCTCTCCGCCGAGATCGAGCTCGGTCAGCACGTTCGGGTCGTGACGGAGCTCGAGACCCTGACGCGAACCCATCCGCTCCGAGAGCATCTGTGGGGCGCGTTGATGCTCGCGCTCTATCGATCCGATCGGCAGGGCGAGGCCCTCGCGGCCTTCGACCGGGCTCGGACGATCCTCGCCGATGAGCTCGGGATCGATCCCTCACATGACCTGCGTTCGTTGCACGAGCGGATCCTCCGCCAGGATCCCGACCTCGATCTCGAGGGCGAGCCGCTGCGCGGCTACCGGCTGCTCGAGCAGATCGGCGAGGGGGCCTTCGGTGCCGTGTATCGGGCGATCCAACCCGTGGTCCGTCGTGACGTCGCGATCAAGGCGATCCACCCGCATCTCGCCAACGACCCCGAGTTCATCCGCAGGTTCGAGGCCGAGGCGCAGATCGTCGCCCGTCTCGAGCACCCGCACGTCGTCCCCCTGTACGACTACTGGCGCGAGCCCGGTGGCGCGTACCTCGTGATGCGGTTCCTGCGGGGAGGGAACCTCGCCGAGGCGCTCGAGGATGGAGCCTTCGACCTCGAACGGGCCGCTCAGATGTTGGACCAGGTCGGTGGGGCCCTCGCCTCCGCGCATCGCCAGGGGGTCGTCCACCGGGACGTGAAGCCGAGCAACATCCTGTTAGACGAGGAGGGGAACGCGTACCTCGCGGACTTCGGCATCGCCAAAGACGTCGTGGCGTCCGACCGGACGGAACCCGGGACGATCAAGGGGTCGGTGCTCTACCTCGCTCCCGAGCAGATCCGCGGCGAGGCACTCACCGCGCGGACCGACGTGTATGCGCTCGGGGTCGTCCTGTACGAGGCGCTCGTCGGCGAACACCCCTTCCGGGACGTGCCCGACCTGGCGGTCTATGAGCGCCAGCTTCACGACCCGCTCCCGCCGGCTCGCGCCCGAAGGAAGGACCTCCCGCCGGCCGTCGACGACGTGATCGCCACGGCTACCGCCAAGGACCCCAGGCACCGGTTCAGGGATGCTGTGTCGCTCGCCGACGCCTTCCGGAACGCGCTCCCGACCGCGGAGATCACTGCCGTGGCGGCCGCGCCTCCGCTCGAGGCGCGCAACCCCTACAAGGGCCTCCGCCCCTTCGACGAGGCGGACGCCGACGACTTCTTCGGGCGGGAGGCCTTCGTCGACCGGCTGCTGAAGCGGTGGAGTCGTTCGGGCCCACAGGGGCGCTTCCTGGCCGTCGTCGGACCGAGCGGAAGCGGGAAGTCATCCGCGGTCCGGGCCGGACTGGTGCCCGCCCTTCGGCGCGGGGGGATCGAGGGCTCGGCGGACTGGTTCATCACCGACCTCGTCCCCGGTCGGCATCCGATGGATCAGCTGGAGGCCGCGCTGCTGCGGGTCGCCGCGGAGCCACCACCGAGACTGCTCGAGATCCTGGAGTCAGGACCCCGCGGGCTGCTCCAGGCGATCGATCGAGTGCTCCCGGAGGGTTCGGAGCTGGTCCTGGTCGTGGACCAGTTCGAGGAGGTCTTCACCCTGACCGAGGACGAGGCAGAGCGCTCGTTGCTGCTCGAGAGCCTCCGGGTGGCGGCTGCCGACCCCACCAGCCGTGTGCGGATCGTCCTGACGCTCCGCGCCGACTTCTACGACCGCCCGCTCGTCTTCCCGCGGTTCGGCGACCTGCTCGGAACCTGCACCGAGGTCGTGACCCCCCTCGCGCCCGACGAGCTCGAGCGCGCCATCGTCCGGCCGGCGAGCTCGGTCGGCCAGACGGTCGAGTCCGCCCTCGTCGCCCAGGTTGCAACCGACGTCGCCGAGCAGCCCGGAGCCCTACCCCTCGTGCAGTACGCGCTCACCGAGCTGTTCGACCGGCGGCAGGACGGACGCCTGACGCTCGAGGCGTATCGAGAGATCGGCGGCATCGGCGGCGCCCTCGCGGCGAGCGCCGAGCATCTGTTCGAGACCAAGAACGCCGGCGGCCGCGACGCCGTCCGCGAGCTCTTCCTCAGCCTCGTGACGCTCGGCGAGGGAACGCCGGACACGCGCCGCCGCGTGCGCCTGTCCGAACTGTCCACGGCGGAGACCGATCCCGCCGCGATGGAGTCGGCCCTCGACGCCTACGGGCGTCATCGTCTGCTCACGTTCGATCGCGACCCGGGGACTCGGGAGCCGACCGTCGAGGTCGCCCACGAGGCCCTCCTCGGCGCCTGGGATCGGCTCCGCGACTGGATCGACGAGGCGCGGGACGACCTCCGCGTCCGGAACGCGCTCGCGTCGGCCGCGGCGGACTGGGAGACCGCGGGCAGGGACGACAGCTTCCTGCTCCGCGGGGCGCGTCTCGAGCGCGTCGCATCGTGGGCCGAGACCACCACGGTCTCGCCGTCGGCGGGTGAGGCCGCGTACCTGCGGGCGAGCGTCGAGCGCAGGGACGAGGAACGAGCGGCCGAGGCGGAACGGCAGGCGCGGGAGCGCGCCCTGGAACGGAGGTCGATCCGCCGCCTCCGTGGGATCGTCGCGGCCCTCACGGCGGCCGCGCTCGTGGCGAGCGTCCTCACGGCGGTCGCCGTCGATCAGCGCGGTGAAGCCCGAAGCGCGGCGGTGCAGGCTCGCGTCGCGGAGACCGCCCAGCTCGCCCAGCGCCTCGGCGCCCAGGCGCTCGTCGAGGAGGACCTCGACCTCTCGCTGCTGCTCGCGCGCCAGGCGGTCGCGATCGACGACTCGCCCCAGACCCGCGGCTACCTGCTCGCCGCGCTCCGGCGCAGCAGCCCCGATGCGATTCGGATCATGCACGGGACCGGCCTGCTCAAAGCAGCTTCCATCAGCCCCGACGGGAAGACCCTGGCGGTGATCGGCGAGACGGACGGGCTCCTGCTGTTCGACACCGAGACCTACCGGCTGATCGGCAACCCGCTGCCCCTGAGCAACCGGCTGGAGAGCGTCGCATACAGCCCCGACGGGAGAACCCTCGCGGTCGGCGGCGACGCAGCCCTGCGCCTCCTCGACGCGCGCACGGGCGAGCAGCTGGCCCAGGTGAAGAGCGACGGCGTCTGGCGCGTGGCGTTCACGAAGGACGGGTCGCGGCTCGTCACCCTCTACGAGGCCGGCGCTCGCACCGACGCGCGGATCACGATCCGAGACGCCACCACGCTCCGGCCGATCGGTCCCTCGATCGAGCCGGACGCCTTCGAAGGCGCCGTCGTCGGCTTCCGTGACGCGGCTCCTCACTTCGCCCTCACGCCGGACGATCGCTCGCTCGTCACCGTGTCCGAGGACGGCGAGCTGGCGGTGTGGGATCTCCGCGGCGGCCAGAAGACGCGGACGCTCCGGATCGAGACGGGGCTGCATGCCCTCGCGCTCAGTCCGGACGGTCGCACGGCGGCGGTCGGCATCGAGGGCGGCATCCAGTTCGTCGACCTGCCCTCCGGGGAGGTCCGGACGGCGACCGGCAGCCTCGGCGGACGACCGACCTGGCTGCTGTTCAGCCCGCTCGGCGAAACGGTCGTGTCGACCAACCCCGACGGGACCGTGACCCTGTGGGACGTCGGGTCGGCCGCACCCCGCGAGACGCTCCGCGGCCACTGGAACTCCGCCCAGCAGCCCGTCTTCAGCCCCGACGGGAAGACCCTCTACACGGTCAGCCACGACGGAAGCGCGATCGCGTGGGGCATGACGGGCGAGGGTGGGCTCGCGCGGCCGTTCAGGTTCACCAGCGACCGCAAGTCGGCGATCGTCCCCGCGCGCTACGAGGGCCACCCGGGGGAGTTCAGCCCCGACGGCCGGCTCATCGCGGTCGGCCTTCAGGGCCGGGGAATCGCGCTTTTGGACGTGCGGCAGCTCACACCGGTCGGCCCCCCCCTGCTGGGAACCGGCGGCGAGGTCAAGTCGCTCGCCTTCTCACCGGACGGGCGCACGCTTGCGGCCTCGGCCTTCGGCAACGTCATCACGCTATGGGACGTCGATTCGCGATCCCGGCTCCACAGTGACCAGACCGAGCGCGACAACGCCTTCGACGGTTGGCCTGGCCTCGACTTCAGCCCGAACGGAAGGATGCTCGCCGTGACGTTCGAGTCCGGCGTGAGGCTCCTGGACGTGACAACCGGCGCCAGTCTCCGTGAGATCGGGGCCGGTCGGGGGAACCCCGACTTCAGCGCCGACGGGACGATGGTCGCGACCGCACTCGGCTTTCGGGGGGGCGCGGTCGTCCGGGACGTGGCCACAGGGGCCCCGATCACCACCGTGGACCGACTCCCAGGTGATTCCCCAGACTTCTTCGTGGCGCTCAGCCCCGACGGGCGCACGCTGGCGATGGGTGGCGGCCACCCCGTCGTCCGCCTCGTCGACGTCCGCACCGGCACGCTCCTCCACGAGCTCGACCTGGCCGGCACCGGAGCGTTCAGCCTCGAGTTCAGCCCGGACGGCCGGACCCTCGCCGTCTCCGGCTTTGAGAGCGGGGCGTCCCTCTGGGACGTCGCCACAGGAAGCCAGTACGGTCCGACGCTCACGGCCGGCAGCGGCAGGACGACGCTCGATGTGTCCCCCGACGGGCATCATCTGCTGACCGCGGCGAGCAACGGCGAGGGAGCGGTCTGGGACATCGACCCCGAGTCCTGGAAGCAGCGTGCCTGCACGATCGCCAACCGCACGTTGACGCGCGAGGAGTGGGAGGAGTTCCTGCCGGGCCGGCCCTACGATCCCGCCTGCCGATAGCGCGTCGCTTTTTCGTTTCACCTCGAAGACGCATCGCCCGAGCCAAGGCTCGCAGCCGATCGCTAGAGGGCGAGCCCGGGCGGGGCGGGATCGCAGAGCTCGCGCAGGCGCCGAAGGAGCTCGCGTCGCAGCGTCGCGGAACCGGCGTCGACGGCCAGGTTCTCGAGCTGGGCGGGGTCTCGCGCGAGATCGTAGAGCTCCTCCTCGCCCGTCGCGTAGCGAACGAAGACATGCCGCTCGGCACGCACGCCGCAGTAGGTGGGAACCCCGCCGGCCCCCTTCTGCATGTGCTCGATGAGGAAGTCGGTCCGCCACGCCCGAGCGCCGCCCTCGTCGAACAGCGGCACGAGGCTCCGTCCCTCGGCTGCCGGGGCCGCGATCCCCGCGACCTCGGCGAACGTCGGCGCCAGGTCGACGTTCAGGACCAGGCGCTCGTCCGTCCTGGGCGCGCCGATCGCCGGGTCGAACCGCACGACGAACGGCACCCGGATGCTCTCCTCGTACGGAACGAGCTTGGCGTCCCAGCGGTGCTCGCCCCAGAGCATCCCGTTGTCCGCCGTGAAGACGATGATCGTATTCGACAGGCGGCCTGTCGCCTCCAGCGAATCGACGATCTCGCCGATCGCCCGGTCGACCGCGAGCAGCGAACGGTACTGCCTCCGCCGGAACCCGTCGATCCGGGACGCTGCGGCCCGATCCAGGGGTGCTCGTTCGACGATGTACTCGGGCTTGTCGGAGACGTCGTCCTCGTCGTAGCTTGCCGGTCGCCACGGTTCGAGGTCCGAGAAGGCGTTCCCGTCGCCGGGCGCCGCCGTCGCCGGCTCGTGCGGAGCGTGGGGGGCGAAGTAGAGGAAGAGCGGCGTGTCGGCCGGTGTCGACTCGATGAACCCGACCGCCCCCTGAGCGAGCACCGTGGTGCCGTAGTCTGCACGGTCGGAGCCATACGGCTTCATCACGTAATCGTCTGCGGCCAGATAGTCGTAGAAGCCGCCGTTCCGGTAGGTGGCGAACCACGTGTCCCATCCGGGTGGCACGTATGAGGCCGTGTAGCCGTTCAGGTACTTGCCGAACAGTGCGGTGCGGTATCCGGCCTCGTCCAGCCACGTGGCGATCGTCGAGCGGTCCCGGAAGGCCCGGAAGCCGCCGTGAAGCTCGCCGCCGTGGTTCGTGTACACGCCGGTCGAGTGCGAGTACTGCCCCGTCAGGATGCTCGCCCGGCTCGGGCAACACAGGGGATTGGACACGAAGCCGTTCGCGAACGTGATCCCGCGGTCTCCGATCTCGCGGGTGACCGTCGGCATCGCCCACAGCGTGTCCCACCGCTGGTCGTCGGTCAGGATCAGCACGACGTTCGGGGGGCCGCTAGGGCCACTCGGTCCCTGAGCGGCGACGCCTTGCGATGCTGTCGCCGGTGGCGCGTCCCCGGCCGGGGGGGTCGCGGAGCCCAGCTGTCCGCAGGCGACGGCTGCTGCCGCCAGGAGGACCGTCCCGATCCGTGCGACCTTGTCCATGGACAGCACGGTGCACCTGTCCCGTTTCATCGTTCTTGCGCGCTGCTTTCGAAACGCTTGCGAAGGTGACGCGCATCACGTGACGTCGCTCGACGCGCGGATGCATACGTGGGTGGAGGCTTTCCGTCCGGCGCTGGTCCGAACGGCGCGGGTGACTTTCGTCAGCGGCTCAGGTCCTCGGCCTCTCGAGGACGCATTCGTCGGGGAGTTTGTCGTCGCGCAGTCCCTTGAACGATGGCGCGCGCATCTTGCGCGTGCTCTTCGTGATCTCGAGGTACTCGACCTCGCAGACCACCTTCGGCTCGACGAACGTGGCGCCCTTCACCTTCGCGAGCTCGGGGTCGTCGATCGGCGGCGTCGGCCGCTTGAGGGGCTCGAGCCGCTCGAGGATCTTGTCGAGCGTTGCCCGGGTGAACCCCGTGCCGACCTGGCCGACCCATAAGAGCTCGCCGTCGTCGTAGGCCCCGACGAGCAGCGCGCCGAACGTTCCCTGCCGCCCGCCCTGCCCGGGCGTCCACCCGAGGATCACGCAGTCCTGCGTGTTCGTGAGCTTGATCTTCCGCCAGTCCGGCGGGCGCCGCCCCGGCTGGTACCTCGAGCCGAGCCGCTTCGCGACCACGCCCTCGAGGCCGAGCTCCCGCGCCTCCTCGGCGAACCGCTCGCCCTTCTCCTCGATGTGGGGCACGAGCTGGAGTCGGTGGTCGGGCTCGACGATCGTCTCGAGGAGCTCGCGCCGCTGCTCGAGGGCGAGCCCGGTCAGGTCGTTCCCGTCGAGCCACAGCAGGTCGAACGCCACGAGCGCGACCGGGATCTTGCTCGAGATGCGTTTGATCTCGCGCTCGTTCGTGAGGTTCATCCGTTGCTGGAGCGCCTCGAACGAGTTCCTGCCGTCGTCGCCGAACGCGACGATCTCGGCGTCGAGCACCGCGTTCACCTGGTCGACGAGCTCGTGGACCATCCGGAGCTCGGGGTACTTGTCCGTGACGTCGCGGCCGTTGCGGGTGACGAGCCGGGTGTAGTCCGTGGCCAGCGTCGTGACCGAACGGATCCCGTCGAACTTCGGCTCGAACCACCAGTTCTCGCCGTCGAACGGCTTCCACCCGCCCTCGGCGAGCATCGGCGGGATCGACGGCGGGACGTCGATCAGCGGCGCCTCTTGATGCGACGCCAGGAAGGCGAGCCAGTCGCTCCGGGTCTTCACGAAGTGGAACTCGAGCCCCGGGTACCGGCGGCCGTGGAGGCGGAAGCTCACCTTCGAGTCGGTCCACTCGATCGGCTCGTACCAGCCGTCGTCGAAGATCCGCACCTCGCCGGCGCCGTAGTGGCCCTCGGGGATCGTCCCAGCGAACTTCCCGTACTCGAGGGGGTGGTCCTCGGTCCGGACCGCGAGCCGCTTGTCCTTCGGCTGGACCGGGAGTCCGCGCGGCACCGCCCACGACGGGAGCGCGCCGTCGCGTTCGAGCCGGACGTCGTAGTGCAGGCGCGTCGCCCGGTGCTTGTGGATCACGAACGAGTTCCCCTCGCCCTCGGCGCCGCCGGGCGGCGGCTCGGTCGTCCCCTGCGCCCCGAACGAGCGTTTCCGCAGGTACTCGGCGAGGTTCGGGTCCTTCGACTCCGCGATGACCTTCGCCGACGAGCGTTGCACGCGCATCGCCTTCTCGGCGGAGAGCCCCACGGCCTCGAGCGCGGGGGCCAGGTCCTGCGGCTCGGTCCGCACGGGCTCGAACAGGTCGCCGAGTTCGCCGAACCGCCCCCACACGTTGTCGATCCTGAAGTCCTGCGGTGTGAGGCCCGCCTCGACCTCCTCCCAGGTGAGCGGCGTCGACGCGGTCGCGCCGGGCTCGGGGCGGAGCGAGTAGACGGCCGAGATGTTCGCGCCGGTGCGGTTCATGTTGTGGTCGATGAAGACCTTGCCGGTGCGGTTCTCGATCCTCCACGCCATCGTCACGCGGTCGGGATCCGCTCGTTCGATCGTCCGTCCGAGCGTCCCGACGAAGTCGCGCACCTGGTCGTAGGACCAACCGCGCTCGACCGGGACGTAGATCTGCACCCCGGTCGCGCCCGAGGTCTTCGGGTACCCGGTGAGGCCGAGCGCATTGAGCGCGGCGTGCACGTGGAGCGAGACCGCGAGCACGTCCTCGAAGCTCGCGCCCATCGGGTCGAGGTCGAAGAACAGGTAGTCCGGGGTGCCGACGCTCTCGCAGCGCGAGTGCAGCGGGTGCATCTCGATGCAGCCGAGGTTCGCTACGTACAGGAGCGTCGAGAGGTCGTTCACCATCAGGTAGCCGATCACGCCACCCTTCGCGTCCTCGCTCTCGACGGGACACCGCTCGATCCAGTCCGGCGTGTGCGACGGAGCCGTCTTCTCGTAGAAGAACGGGCCGTCCATCCCGTCGGGCATGCGCTTCATCGTGAGCGGGCGGTCGCGGAGGTGCGGGAGGATCAGCTCGGCGACGTTGAAGTAGTAGGCGATGAGGTCGCCCTTCGTGTAGCCCTCGTCGGGCCAGAAGATCTTGTCGAGGTTCGACAGGCGGAGCTCGCGGCCGTCGGCCTCCATCCACCACGCGTCGCCGCGCTTGTCGACGGGGAGCGGCTCGGGGAACTCGACCGTGAACGCGCGGCCGCCGGTGCTCTTCTTCCTGCGAGGTGGCACCCGGCCAGCGTAGCCGTCAGGCCGGGTTCAGCACTGCGGGGCGCCCTCGGCGATCGGGATCTCGACGTTCTCGGGGAAGAACTGCCCGATGTCGAGCCCGAAGCCCTCGACGACGCCCGTAGCGTCGACCCCGACCCCAGTCGGACCGGTCGCGGTGGGGCGGTCGGACCCGTCTCGATCCCGCCGCCCCGGACCTCGGTCTCGCCGCCGCGGGCGGCGAGGAGCGCCGCAACGACCACGACGAGGACGTGTCGCGCACGCACGGACCCGTTCTCGTATACGGGTTCCCACGCAAGGTCAACCCCGCTCCGGGGCATGTCCCCGGCGGCGATTAGAATCGGGGGCTCAGCACGTCGTCTCCATGCCTGACGCAGAAGGAGCGTGCCTATGCCACCCAGGGCGATGTGGAAGGGAGCCATCTCGTTCGGCCTCGTCACGATCCCGGTCGCCGTGTACCCGGCCACGGAGGAGAAGTCCCTGAAGTTCAACCAGCTCCACGACGAGGACCACGGCCGGATCAAATACAAGCGGGTGTGCTCGATCGACGGCGAGGAGGTCGAGTTCGAGCACATCGTGAAGGGTTACGAGGTCGAGAAGGACCGCTACGTCGTCCTCACGGACGACGACTTCGACGCGGTGCCGGTCGAGTCAAGTCGCGCGATCGACATCCAGCAGTTCGTCGAGCTCGACGAGATCGACCCGATCCTGTTCAAGAAGTCCTACTACCTCGTCCCCGAAGAGACCGGGGCGAAGGCCTACGCGCTCCTGCGCAAGGCGCTCACCGAGGAGGGCAAGGTCGGCATCGCGAAGGTCAGCTTCCGGGACAAGGAGCACCTGTCCGCGCTCCGGTTCAAGGAGGACGTCTTCGTCCTCGAGACGATGTACTGGCCGGACGAGGTCCGCGCCGCCGAGTTCGACACGGTGCCGGCGGACGAGAAGGTCCGCGAGAACGAGGTCGACATGGCGCGCTCGTTGATCGACAACCTCACCGAGCCGTGGAACCCCGAGGCGTTCTCCGACGCCTACCGCGAGGCGCTGCTCGGGATCGTCGAGAAGAAGGTGGCGGGCGAGCCGATCGAGGCGCCGGCCGAGGAGGCGCCCGCGCGGGTCGTCGACCTCATGGAGGCTCTGAAGGCCTCGGTCGCGGCCGCGAAGGGGAAGACGCCGGCGTCGCGAGGTGGGACGAAGAAGTCGGCCGCGAAGAAGCCGGCCGCCAAGCGATCGACGGCCAAGCGCGCCACCGCCGCGAAGAAGCCGGCGCCGCGGAAGAAGGCCTCCGGCGAGTAGCCGCGCCACCGGCGACGCCGACTGACCTAAGCTGAGCGCTTCGTCCGAGCGAGGGGGCTCCGTGAGGCTCGTCGTCGCGATCGTGAAGCCGCACCGCCTCGACGAGGTCAAGGAGGCGCTGCGCGACGTCGGCGTGGACGGCATGACGATCACCGAGGTCGAGGGGTTCGGCCGGCAGCGCGGCCACACCGAGGTGTACCGCGGGGCCGAGTACCAGGTCGACTTCGTGCCGAAGATCAGGGTCGAGGTCCTCTGTGACGACGACCAGGTGGACGGCATCGTCGAGGCGGTATCCTCGGCCGCCCGGACCGGGAAGATCGGCGACGGCAAGATCTGGGTGACGCCGGTCGAGCGGCTGCGCCGGATCCGGACGGGCGAGATGGGTCCCGACGCCCTCTAGCCGTGGGCGAACGGCCTGCTGAGGTGGGCGCGCCCCGTGCGTCGGTCGCCCGGCTGCTCGAGGATCTCCGTGCGCTCGACCGCGCGTACGCACTCGGCCACCACGGTCGCTGGTCGGCCGCCCGCCGGGCCGAGATCGTCGACGGGTACCTGCGGGACCTGTTCGGCGACGCGGGACCCGAGGTGGCGCTCGTCGCGCTCGGCGGCTACGGCCGCGGGATGCTGTCACCCGGCTCCGACGTCGACCTGCTGATCCTGCACGACGGCTCGAAGGCGTCGGGGGTTGGCGCTCTCGCCGAACGCCTCCTGTACCCGTTGTGGGACGCGGGGCTGCGCGTAGGCCACGCCGTGCGCACCCCGGCCGAGTGCGTCGAGGCCGCGACCCGGTTGGACGCAGCGACCGCGATGCTCGACGGCCGGCTCCTCGCCGGGAACCGGACCGCGTGGTCCGCGACCCACGCCAGCGTCCTCGAGCCCGAGCGCGCCGATCCCCGCGCCTTCGCCGCCCGCCTGGTCGACGATCGTGAGTCCCGCGGCGAACGGTTCGGATCGGTGTCGTCGCTGCTCGAGCCGGACGTGAAGGAGGGCACTGGCGGACTCCGGGACGCGCAGACGCTCGGATGGCTGGAGCTGGCCGTCGGCTCGCCGCTCGAGGAGGCGGGGATCGTGCGCGCGGCCGAGCGGCGGGCGGTCGCCGAGGCCGAGGAGGTCCTCGTCCGCGTCCGGAGTGCGCTCCACCTGGAGGGGGGACGCGGTTCGAACCGGCTCGTCCTCGAGCAGCAGGCGCCGATCGCAGCCGGCATGGGGTTCGTCGACGAGCCGGGTCTGCCCGCGGTCGACGGCCTCATGCGATCGGTGTTCGAGCACGGGCGGCAGCTCGAGCACGTCGTCACGTCCGCGTTCGACCGGTACCTGCGGGGGTCGTCGCCGCTGCCGGAGATCGAGCCGACGCCCGAGGGCATTCTGCGCGCGTTCGTCGCCGTCGTCCGCGAACGCGGGGTGATGCCCGCCGCGGCGCTCGACGCGATGGCGCCCGACGTCGTCCCGGCCGGGGCGCCGTGGACGGTCGAGGTCCGGGACGCGTTCCTCGAGCTGCTGCGCAGCGGCCCGGATGCGGCGGGTGCGCTCGAGACACTCGACCGCATCGGCCTGCTCGAGCGGTACCTGCCGGCGTGGGGCGACGTCCGGTGCCGTCCGCAGCGCGATCCGTATCACCGATCGTCCGTGGACGTGCACCTGCTCGAGAGCCTCGCCGGCGCGGCGGCGCTGCTCGACGACCCGGGCGACGATCCGCTCTCGGCGGAGGCGGCCGAGGCGGTGGACGACCGTGACGCCGTCCTGCTCGCCGCGCTCCTGCACGACGTCGGCAAGACGGGGGAGGGTGAGCACGTGACCGTCGGCGTCCGCGTCGCGCGGGAGACGCTCGAGCACGCGGGGGTCGACGGCGCCACCGCCGACCTCGCGCGGTTCCTCGTGGCGGAGCACCTGCTGCTCTCTGACACGGCGACCCGGCGCGATCTCGAGGACGAGGACCTCGTGCAGGGCGTGGCCGCCACGATCGGCGATCGGTCGCGCCTCGGCGCGCTCACCCTGCTCACGATCGCCGACGCGGGGGCCACCGGGCCGCTCGCGTGGACGCCGTGGCGTGCTGCGCTCGTGCGCGAGCTCGTCGGCAAGGTCCGGCGCGTCCTCGAGCGGGGCGACGTCGAACCCGGCACCGCCGAGCGACTGGCCGGGCGCGCCGAGGAGATCCGTCGCGCGCTCGCGGGCGAGGACCCCGACGACGTCGAGCGGTTCCTCGAGCGGATGCCGAGCGGTTACCTGCTGACCGTTCCGCCGGACCGCGTCGCCGCGCACTTCGGGCTCGTCGCACGGCCGCTGGGCGCGCTCGAGGTGCGCACGCTCGCGGCCGAGGGGTCGCGGCCCGGCACCTACGCCCTCGCGGTCGCGGCGGCCGACCGGGCGGGCCTCCTGTCGATGATCGCCGGCGCGCTCACGCTCGCCGGGCT
>DASUQI010000009.1:0-41490 GCA_036280655.1 Actinomycetota bacterium | reverse complement strand
CACCGTGTACCTGATCTGGGGCACGACGTACCTCGGCATCCGCGTCGTGAACGAGACGATGCCGCCGCTCCTGTCGGCCGGCTTCCGGTTCGTGGTCGCGGGAGCGGTCCTGTACGCGTGGGCGATCCGCCGGGGCGACCGCCAGGGCGACCGACCGACGCTGATCCAGTGGCGGTCGGCGCTGATCGTCGGCGCACTCTTGCTCGTCGGCGGCAACGGCGGCGTCGTCTGGGCCGAGCGGACCGTGCCCTCGGGGATCGTGGCGCTCATCATCGCGCTCGTGCCGCTATGGATGGCGCTGTTCGACCGCATCATCGTCCGGCGGCCGCTCGGCGCGCGAACGGTGGTCGGCCTCGTCCTCGGATTCGCCGGCACGGCGCTGCTCGTCGGTCAGGGAGTCGACGCCGGGAGCTTCGACCTCCGCGGCGCGATGTTCGCGGTCGGCGCGTCGATCGCGTGGGCGACGGGCTCGCTGTACTCGCGGAACGCGCCGCTCCCCAAGCGGCCGTTCGTCGGCAACGGGATGCAGCAGCTCCTCGGCGGGGCGCTGCTCCTGCTCATCGGCACGCTGATCGGCGAGCTCGGAGACATCCATCCGAAGGAGTTCTCGACCGCGTCGCTCCTCGCGCTCGGCTATCTGATCGTGTTCGGCTCGCTGATCGCGTTCACGTCGTACCTGTGGCTCCTGCGGAACGCTCGCACGACGCTCGTCGCGACCTACGCGTACGTCACGCCGGTCGTGGCCGTGTTCCTCGGCTGGCTGATCCTGGACGAGCCCGTGACGCTCCGGACGATCGTCGCGGCGGCCGTGATCGTGGTCGCGGTCGCACTCATCGTCTCGAGCGGAGGGACCGCGCGCGAGCCGGAGCCGGTGCCCCGCGGCGCCGAACGCGAGGACGCGGCCTAGGCCGCCAGCTCCGCGATCAGCGACGGACGGGCGTCGAACCCGATCGCGTCCTCGAGCGCGTGCGCGGCGCGGAGCAGCCGGGACTCCTCGAGCACCGGCGCGGTCAGCTGCAGTCCGACGGGCAGGCCCTGCTCGTCGAGGCCGCTCGGGATCGAGATCGCCGGCATGCCGGACAGGTTCGCCGGGATCGTGAAGACGTCGTTCAGGTACATCGCGAGCGGGTCGTCGACCTTCGCGCCGATCGGGAACGCGGTCGTGGGCGACGTCGGCGACACGAGCACGTCGTGGTTCGCGAACGCGGCCTCGTAGTCGCGGATGATCAGCGTCCGGACCTTCTGCGCCTGCCCGTAGTACGCGTCGTAGTACCCGGCGGACAGCGCGTACGTCCCGAGCATGATCCGGCGCTTCACCTCCGCGCCGAACCCGGCGCCCCTCGTCTTCGTCATCATCTCGACCGAGTCCGAGCCGTCGACGCGCAGCCCGTATCGGACGCCGTCGTAGCGCGCGAGGTTCGACGAGGCCTCGCTCGGCGCGATCAGGTAGTACGCGGACAGCGCGTAGTCGGTGTGCGGCAGCGAGACCTCGCCGACGGTCGCTCCGAGCCGTTCGAGCGCGTCGACGCCGGCGCGGACCGAGTCGCGGACGCCGGGCTCGACGCCCTCGCCGAACGCCTCGGTGATCACCCCGACCCGCAGGCCGGCCACGCCCTTCTCGAGGCCCTCGGTGTAGTCCCGGCGCGGCGTGTCGAGGCTCGTCGCGTCCATCGGGTCCTTGCCGGCGATCGCCGAGAGCAGCGTCGCGGCGTCGCGGACGCTCCGCGTGAACGTGCCCACGGTGTCGAGCGAGGACGCGAACGCGATCAGCCCGTAGCGGCTGATCAGCCCGTACGTCGGCTTGAACCCGACGACGCCGGAGAGCGACGCCGGCTGGCGGACCGAGCCCCCCGTATCGGTGCCGAGCGCCCAGATCGCCATCCCGGCCGCGACCGCCGCCGCGCTGCCGCCGCTCGAGCCGCCGGGGACCATCTCGAGGTTCCACGGGTTGTGCACCGGCCCGAACGCGGAGTTCTCGTTCGACGAGCCCATCGCGAACTCGTCGCAGTTCGTCTTGCCGAGGAGCACGCTGCCGTTGGCGCGCAGCCATTGCCAGGGCGTGCAGTCGAACGGCGGCACGTACGTCTCGAGGATCTTCGACCCGCAGGTGCTCCGCACTCCGCGCGTCGACAGAACGTCCTTGAGCGCGATCGGGATCCCGGCGGCGGGGGCGACGTCGGCGGTCGCGCCACCGAGCAGCTCGTCGGACGCGGCCGCCTGCTCGTGGGCGAGGTCGTCGGTGCGGGTGAGGAACGCGAGCACGTGGCCGTCGAGCGCGTCGATCCGCGCGAAGCAGGACGCCGCGATCTCGGCGCTCGAGGTCTCGCCGGCGAGGAGCCTCGCGCCGAGCTGGGCCGCGGTGAGGTCGCAGAGCTCGGTCACTCGACCTCCACGATCCGGGGGACCTTGAACCGGTCGGCCTCGGCCTCCGGGGCGTTGACCAGGACCTCCTCGACCGGGAGCGACGGCGCGAGCTCGTCGGGCCGGAACACGTTCGAGCGCGGGATCGCGTAGGCCGTCGGCGGCACGTCCTCGGCCGCGACCTCGCCGACCTTCGCGGCGTGCTCGAGGATCGCGCCGAGCTGCTCGCGCAGGCGCGCTTTCTCCTCGTCGGTGAGCTCGAGGCGCGCGAGGCGCGCGACGTGCTCGATGTCGATCTCGACCGGCATGCGCGGCAGTCTACCGATGCCCCTGCCCAGCCTCGCCGGCCTCCTCCCGCTAGCGGAACAGGCCGAACCGCGGCTCAACCTGGTTGGCGATCGCGGCCGCCATCAGCGCGTTGCCCACGAGCCACACGTCGGTGATCGGCCCGACGCCGCCGGGCACCGGCGTGATCGCCTCGGCCCTCGCGGCCACGCTCTCGAAGTCGAGGTCTCCCACCATCCGGGTCTTTCCGGTCTCCTCGTCCTTGACGGCGTGGATCCCGACGTCGACCGCGACGACACCCTCCTTCACCATGTCCCCGTCGACGATGCCGCGGACGCCCGCCGCCACGATCAGGATGTCGGCCTGACGCGTGTAGTCCTCGAGCGGCTTCGTCCGGCTGTGGCACGCGATCACGGTCGCGTTGCGCTGGAGCCCGAGCATCTGCGCCGGCTTGCCGACGCTGTTCGAGCGGCCCACGACGACGAGCGTCCGGCCCGTGTAGAACTCGTCGTGCCCGCCGCCGCTCGCATCCGCGTAGTGGTCGAGCAGGTAGAAGCACGACGCCGGCGTCGACGGCAGGAACCTCGGGCGGCCCTGCGCGAGCAGCCCCGTGTTGAACGGGTGCACCGCCTCGATGTCCTTGCGCGGGTCGACCGCGCCGTTCATCTCGGCCTCGGGGATGTGGGCCGGCAGCGGGTGAAGCACGAGGATCCCGGTGATCCGCGGGTCGGCGTTCAGCTTGCCGAGCGTCGCGACCACGTCCTCGAGCTCGACGTCCTCGGGCAGGCGCTCGCAGACGTAGCGGTACTCGAGGCTCTCGGAGAGCCTGCGGACGTGCCGCTCGTACGCCTCAGCGTCGTAGGACTCGCCGATCAGGACGGTCGCGAGCCCGGGCCGAACCTCCGACAGGCGCAGCACCGCCAGTTCGTCGGCGATGCTCTGGCGGAGCTGTTCGGCGATCGCGTTCCCGTCGATGACCGTCGCGGCCACGGGGGCTCCCTCGTCGGCTCACGGCATCGTGGCACAGGAGGCGCGACCGCGTCTCTGCCTCAGCGCCCGCCGAGCCGCTTGCGGAACGCTTGCTCGTCGATCATCTCGACGCCGAGCTCCTCCGCCTTCGCGGCCTTCGTGCCCGGGTTGTCGCCCACGACGACGAAGTCGGTCTTCTTCGAGACGCTCGAGGCGACGCGGGCCCCGGCGTCCTTCGCGGCGGCGATCGCCTCCTCGCGCGACATCGTCGAGAGCGTCCCGGTGATCACGACGGTCGTGCCGGCGAGCGGCTGTTTGCCCTTCGGCTTCTTCCGCTCGTCCTTCATCCGAACGCCAGCGGCGCGGAGCTTCTCGATCAGCCGCCGGTTCGCCGGATCGGAGAACCAGGCGTTGACGCTCCTCGCGATCTCGGGTCCGATCTCCTCGACGTCGTCGATGTCCTGCGCCGACGCCTCGAGCAGCGCGTCGATCGAGCCGAACGCGTTCGCGAGCACCTGGGCCACGTGCGTCCCCACGTGGCGGATGTTCAGCGCCGTCAGCAGCCGCCAGAGGGGGCGGTCCTTCCCGCGCTCGATCGACGCCAGCAGGTTCGAGATCGACTTGTCGGCGAAGCCCTCGAGCTGCCCGAGATCCTCGGCGGTGAGCGTGAAGATGTCCGCGGGGTCCTTGACGATCCCGCGGTCGAGCAGCGCCATCCCGGTCATGTAGCCGAGGCCCTCGATGTCGAGCCCGCCGCGCGAGGCGAACGAGTAGAGCCATTCCACGTTGCGGCTCGGGCAGGCGGGGTTCGGGCAGCGGTGGTCGGCCTCGCCCTCGGCCTTCACGAGCTCGGTCCTGCACGAGGGGCACCTCGCGGGGAACTTCCACTTCCGCGCGCCCTTCTTCCGCTTCGCGGCGACCGGCCCGACCACCTCGGGGATCACGTCGCCGGCACGCCGGACGATCACCATGTCGCCCTCGCGGACGTCCTTGCGCGCGACCTCGCTCTCGTTGTGCAGCGTCGCGTACGTGATCGTGACCCCGCCGACGAGCACCGGCTCGAGCACCGCGAACGGCGTCACCTTGCCGGTCCGGCCGGTGTGCACGTCGATCTTGCGGAGCAGCGCCGTGCGCTCCTCGGGCGGGAACTTGTAGGCGATCGCCCAGCGCGGCGCATGGCTCGTTGCGCCGAGCTCCTGCTGCTGCGCGACCTGGTCGACCTTGACGACCGCGCCGTCGATCTCCCAGGCGACGCTGTGGCGGTCCTTGCCCCAGCGCGCCACGTAGTCGACGACGCCGTCGACGTCCTCGTGGACCTCGGACGTCGGCGCGACCGGCAGGCGGGCGCCTCGGCACCAGTCCAGGAACCCGGAGTGCGAGTCGAACCGGATCCCGTCGGCGAAGCCGAACGAGTGCACGATCAGCGCGAGCGGCCGGGACGCCGAGACCTTCGGATCCTTCTGGCGGAGCGAGCCGGCGGCCGCGTTCCTCGGGTTCGCGAACGGGCGCTTCTCCTCGGCGGTTAGCTGCTCGTTCAGGCGCTCGAACGCCTTCACCGGCAGGTAGATCTCGCCCCGGACCTCGAGGTAGGTGGGGAGCTTCGTTCCCTCGAGCCGCTGCGGGACGTTGCGGACCGTTCGAACGTTCGCGGTGATGTCCTCGCCGATCCGGCCGTCACCCCGCGTCGCGCCCTTCGTGAACACGCCGTTCTCGTAGGTGAGCGCGACCGCGATCCCGTCGATCTTCAGCTCGCACGAGAACCGGGCACCCGAACCGACGCCTCGCTCCACGCGGGCGGCCCACGCCTCGAGCTCCTCGTGGCTGAACGCGTTGTCGAGCGAGAGCATGGGCGACCGATGCTCGACGGGGGCGAACAGGTCCGCGGGTGTCGCGCCGACGCGCTGGCTCGGGGAATCCGGCGTGATCAGCTCCGGGAACCGCTCCTCCAGCGACCGGAGCTCGTTCATCAGCTCGTCGTACTCGGCGTCGGAGACCTCGGGGTCGTCAAGCACGTGGTAGCGGTACAGGTGGTAGTTCAGCTGCTCGCGGAGCTCCTCGACACGGAGCTGCGACTCCGCGAGCTGCCGCTCCTCGGCGGCGCTCATCGCGAAGACCCTCCCGTCACGCCGCGATCTCCAGCGAGCCCATCATCCCGATCCGCTCGCCCGAGATCACGAGGCCGCCGAACACGCCCTCCACCTTCTTCAGGTAACCGAGCGCGGTCGCGAACCCGTCCTCCTTGGACAGGATCGCGTGGACGCCCGCGACGGCCGCGTCGGCCAGCATGCAGGACTCGGCGAGCACGGCCAGCCCGTCGGGCGTCGAACCGCTGCCGCTGCCGCGGCCGGCCCCGTCGACCGGCGCCCGGCCCGAGGACATCGACACGCCGACGCCCTGCTTGCTCGAGGGCACGACGACCGCGACCGTGGAGCCGGGCCGGCGCAGCACGGTGAGCTTCTGCCGCTTGCGCGACCGGATGAAGTAGTCGGCGCCGCAGTTGACGGTGACCTCCTGCCCGTCCCGGGCGAGGAAGCGCCCGACGTGGTCGGTCACGGCGCCCTGGAACGAGAACATCGGGCCCACCCCCGCCCGCCGGGCCGAGCTCACCATCTCGCGCACAATGTCGGGCGCGTCGGCCGGGACGTCGATCGGCCGCTTCGCCGAGCTGAACGCCGGATTGCGGATCGTGTACGCGTGGAGCTGTTCCCAGAACGACAGGGCGGCTGCCCGCGACTCCTCGTTGAAGTCGGTCGCCGCCTGGATGTGCAGGGTCATGTCCTGCACCTGGATCTCGAAGGTCCGAGGCTTGCGCTTGAGGAGCCTCATCCCCGGCGGCTTTCCACGGGCCGATGATATCGGCGCCGACCGACCCGCCGCGGGTTCGCCTTCAGCGGAACGACTCGACGATGCGGCCGCCGCCGAGGAGCTCGTCGCCCCGGTAGACCACGGCGCTCTGGCCCGGCGCGACCGCGCGCTGGGGCGTTCGGAACTCGGCACGGAACCGGTCGCCGACCGGTTCGATCACGGCCGGGACGTCCTCGCCCCGGTAGCGGATCCGGACCTCGGCCTCGAACGGGCCCTCGGACGGCGGCCCTCCGGCGATCCACGAGACGCGATCGGCGAAGAGTCCGCGGCGCGCGAGCAGCTCGCCGGGGCCGACGAGGACCCGGTTCGCGCCGGCGTCGACCTCGAGGACGTAGGACGGCTCGGGGCCCGAGACCCCCAGGCCGCGCCGCTGGCCGACCGTGTAGGCCACGGCGCCGCCGTGCCGGGCGAGCACGCCGCCGTCCGGATCCACGATGTCGCCCCCCCGCATCAGGTGCGGCGCGACCGTGCCCAGGTAGGCGCCGGCGTCGCCGCTCGGCGCGAAGCAGAGCTCCTGCGAGTCGGGCTTTCCGGCGACCGGCAGGCCGAACCGCTCTGCGTGCGCCCGCGTCTCCGTCTTCTGCATCCGGCCGACGGGGAACAGCGACCGGGAGAGCTGGGGCTGGCCGAGCATGTGGAGCATGTACGACTGATCCTTCGAGCGGTCGGCGCCGCGCAGCAGCCGGACGCGGCCGTCGCGCTCGTCCGTCCGGACGTAATGACCCGTCGCCACGAACTCGATGCCGAGCTCGTCGGCCCGCCGCAGGAACGCGCCGAACTTGATCTCGCCGTTGCACTGGGCGCAGGGGTTCGGCGTACGCCCGGCCTCGTGCTCGGCGACGAAGTCCTCGATCACCGTCCGCTCGAACGCGTCGGTGAGGTCACACATCTCGAACGGGAACCCCGCGATCCGCGCCACCTCGGCCGCGTCGGCGCGGGCCGCCGGGCCGCAGCAGCCGTGCTCGACGCCGTCGAGGTGCACGAGCCGCATGTGCGAGCCCACGACCTCGTAGCCCTGCTCGGCGAGCAGGCACGCCGCGACCGACGAGTCGACGCCACCGGACAACGCGACGAGCACGGATCCCTTCGTTGACATGCCCTGGATGCTACGAGGTGACGGCCGACGTGGCGGGCGCGTGGGCCCGGGGCCGGATCCGGCGGCGTTCGGATATCCTCGGCTCGTCGTCCGGACGAGAGGCTCGCAACCCGTGCAGGTCGTGGTCCTGGTGAAGTACGTGCCCGAACCCCAGGGCACCCCCACGCTCGGCGACGACCTCCTGCTCGTCCGCGAGGGCGTCGTGGGCGCGCTCGATCCCGGCGACGAGTTCGCGGTCGAGGCGGCCCTCCAGCTCGTCGAGGCCCACGGCGGCGAGGTCACGCTCGTCTCGATGGGTCCCGAGGCCGCGACGGCCGCCCTCCGCAAGGGCTTCTCGATGGGCGCGAGCAGCGGTGTGCTCGTGACCGATCCCGCGCTGCGCGGCGCCGACGCGCTCGCGACCGCGAAGGTTCTCACGGCGGCGGTGCAGCGCGCGCCCTTCGACCTCGTGCTCGCCGGCGTCGAGTCGACCGACGGGTACACCGGGACGCTGCCGGTCGCCGTGGCCGAGCTCCTCGGCGTGCCGAGCGCGACGTTCGCCCGCAAGGTCGAGATCGCCGACGGCGCGCTCCGCGTCGAGCGCCAGACCGAGGCGGGCTACGACGTCGTGACCGCGCCGCTGCCGGCGCTCGTCACCGTGACGGGGAGCGCGGCCGAGCCCCGCTACCCGACGCTGAAAGGCATCATGGCGGCGAAGTCCAAGCCGCTCGAGCAACTCTCGCTGGCCGACCTCGGCCTGTCCGAGACCGACGTGGCGCCCACGCAACGCGTCACCGGTGTGTCGGACGCTCCCGAGAAGGCGGCCGGCGAGATCGTGCAGGCGGGCGACGCCGCCGCGGCCAAGGCCGCCGAGCTCCTCGCCGAGGCGAAGGCGATCTAACGTGTCGACCTGGGTCTTCGCCGAGATCACGCCGGACGGCCCGAGCCCGACGACGCTCGAGCTGCTCACGAAGGCGCGCTCGGTGGGCGGCGACGTCGCGGCGGTCGCGCTGGGTCCCGGCGCGACGGGATCCGCGGCCGCGCTCGGTGAGCACGGCGCGGACACGGTCTACGCGAGCGACGACGACGTCTACGCCGACACGCTGGGGCAGCCGGCGGCCCACACCCTCCACGAGCTCGTCACGCAGCACTCGCCCGACCTGATCCTCTTCTCCACGAACTACGACGCGCGCGACGTGGCCGGGCGGCTCCAGGCCAAGCTCGGCTCGACGCTGATGAGCAACGCCACCGACGTGCTCGGGACCGACGCGGCACAGACCCAGATCTTCGGCGGCTCGCGCGTCGTGGACGTCACGCTCGAGGGCTCGACGCCCCGGCTCGTGCTCGTCCGCCCAAAGTCCTTCCCGGCCGAGCCGTCGGGAGGAACGGCCGAGGTCGTACCGGTCGACGTCTCGATCCCCGACGAGCTCACGACGGCCCGCCGCGTCGAACGCCACGACGAGACCGCGTCGGGCCCCCGGCTCGAGGACGCAAAGGTCGTGATCGCCGGCGGCCGCGGGCTCCAGGAGGCGTCGAACTTCAAGCTGCTCGACGACCTCGCGGCGGCGATCGGCGACGCGGCCGTCGGGGCGAGCCGCGCCGTCGTGGACGCGGGCTGGGTGCCCTACTCGTACCAGGTGGGCCAAACCGGCAAGACCGTGAAGCCGGAGGTCTACATCGCGGTCGGGATCAGCGGCGCCACGCAACACGTCGTCGGTATGAAGGGCGCGAAGCGCGTGATCGCGATCAACAAGGACGCCGACGCCCCGATCTTCCGGATGGCCGACCTCGGGATCGTCGGCGATGCTCTCTCGGTGGTCCCGACGCTGATCGAGGAGATCCGCGCCCGCCGCGGCTGAGGGCGATGATCGAGGCACGGTTCGACGACCTGGTGCCCGGGTCGGAGCGCGCGTTCCGGATGGTCGAGCCGGTCGGCGTCCTCGAGGCCCGCAGGCCAGCCGAGGTGCGGGGCACGATCGAGGCGGCCGAGGCGGCGGCCGCCCGCGGCCTGTGGGTGGCCGGCTTCGTCGCGTACGACGCCGCGCCCGGCCTCGATCCCGAGCTCTCGGTCCGCGTCCGGCCGCCCGACGACCCGTTCTCGGAGATGCCGCTCGCGTGGTTCGCGATGTTCGAACGGCGCGAGCCGGTCGCCGCGCTCGAACCGCCCAGCTCGGAGCCCCCCGCGAACGCCGGGTCGTCGTGGCATCCCTCTGTCGACCGACCCGCGTACGACGCGGCGATCGAGCGGACCCGCGAGCTGATCGCCGCGGGCCACACCTACCAGGTGAACTACACGCTCCGCCTCCGCGCCCGCATCGCGGGGGACGAGCGCGGCCTCTACCGAGACCTCGCGCTCGCCCAGCGCGGCGGGTACGCCGCGCTCCTCGACCTCGGCCGGTACCGCGTGCTCTCGGCCTCGCCCGAGCTCTGCTTCCGCATCGACGGCGAACGGATCACGACGCGGCCGATGAAGGGCACGGCGCGGCGCGGCCGCTGGCTCGCCGAGGACGAGGAGATGGCCTCGCGGCTCGTCGCCTCGGAGAAGGAGCGTGCCGAGAACGCGATGATCGTCGACCTGCTCCGCAATGACCTCGGCCGCGTCTGCCGCATCGGCTCGGTCGAGGTGGAGCGCATGCACGAGACCGAACGGTTCGAGACCGTGTGGCAGCTCACGTCCACGATCGCGGGCGACCTGAACCCCGGGACGTCGCTCGTCGACGTCTTCGGGGCGCTGTTCCCGAGCGGCTCGGTGACGGGCGCGCCGAAGATCCGGACGATGCGGATCATCGCCGACCTCGAGGAGTCGGCCCGCGGCGTCTACTGCGGCGCGATCGGGTACCTCGCGCCCTCCGGGTCCGGCGAGCCGCGAGCGAACTTCAACGTCGCGATCCGCACGGTCGCGCTCGACACGCGGTCCGGCGCGGCCGAGTACGGCGTGGGCGGGGGGATCACGTACGACTCGACGTCGGCGAACGAGTTCGAGGAGGTCCTGGCGAAGGCGAAGGTGCTCACCGAGGTGCGCCCGGCCTTCCAGCTGCTCGAGACGCTGCGCCACGAGCCCGACGCCGGCTTCCACGATCTCGAGGAGCACCTCGCTCGACTCGGTGCGTCCGCGAGGTACTTTGGTTTCCGGCTCGATCCCGAGGCGGCCATCGCGTCACTCAAGGCCGCCGTCACCGACCGCGCGGCGCCGTGCGCGGTCCGGCTCACGCTCGCGCGCGACGGCACGATCGAGACCAGGGTGCGGGATCTACCGGGCGCGCCGACGCAACCGGTCCGACTGGCGCTCGACGACGACCCAGTCGAGCCGAACGACGTCTGGCTGTTCCATAAGACGACGCGCCGAGCGCCCTATGAGCGCCGCCGAGAGCAACGCCCCGACGTGGACGACGTGCTGCTCGTGAACGCCCGTGGGGAGGTCACGGAATCGACGATCGCGAACCTCGCGGTGCGGTTCGGCGACCGGTGGGTAACGCCGCCGATCGACGCCGGGCTGCTGCCGGGGACGCGGCGCGCCGCGATGCTCGCGGGCGGCGAGCTCGACGAACGCACCGTCACGATCGAGGAGCTGCGGGCGAGTCAGGAGATCGCGCTCGTCAGCTCGCTGCGTGGGTGGCGACCCGCCGTGCTCGTGCCATGACCGACGACGTCCACACCGTGCACCTCGGCGGCTACACGCACGAGCACGCCGAGGCGATCGCGGCACAGCTCGAGGAGGTCGGGATCGTGTGGTGGTACAAGGCCCCCGGGTTCCTCAGCCAGATCTGGGAGTCGAGCGTCCGGCTGTTCGTCGACCGCGACCGCCTCAAGGAGGCGAAGGCGATCGCCGACGCGGTCCTCGCCGCCGATCCTCAGACCGGGAGCGGCGGCTCGTCGTCCGGCCAGGCGTAGGGGCGCATCCGGTCCAGCTCGAGGGGACAGTCGCAGAGCGGGCAGCGCGGCGGGTCCTCGTAGACCAGGACGATCCGCTCGCAGAAGGGGCAGCCGGCCTTGCGCAGATCGGGCGTGCCGAGGGCATCCTGTGGCATCGGAGTCGTGTCCGCTCGGTCGGGAGGAGCGGTCCTGCAAGGAGTTGTCGGGGACGCGGTCGCACCCCTTGATGCGTCCCTTGTTCCTAGGCCGGAAGCCGGCCGGACGGGCCGAACGCTACGCGGCCTCCATCTCCTTGCGGCTGCGCCGCTTACCCCTCGGCACGTAGTCGTGCACGGGCTCGTGCTGCCAGCAGAAGTCCCAACGGTTGTAGATCGAGAGCTTGGTGTTGCATCCGGCGGCGGCGCATACACGACCGCCCGGGTACGTTCGGTTGGCCTTGGGGAGCTCGCGGATGCGGGCTCCGCGGTAGCCCTGCTCGGACATGCCTCCACCCCCCGGGTTCGCCAAAAGGCCGGGTCGGGCCCGGCGCGTCATCGTTCATTCGAACCATCTGGGGCGCCGGTTCGTTCCCGGACGGAGCATCTTCCAGATGAGAGGCCGGGCGGGGAGCCGCGGCCGGGGCGATCCGAGGGGCCTAGCCGTCCTCGAGCCGCTGCATCAGGTCCCTCGTGGGGGTCGTGAGCTGGACCACCCGGGGCCGGAAGCCCAGGTCCTCCCAGAAGGTCATCGCGCCCCGGTTGGGGGCGAAGGTCTTGAGCTCGACCCACTGGACGCCGCGCTCGCCCGCGAACCGGGCCGCCTCCCGAACGAGCTCCCGCCCGACCCCGCGGCCCCGGTAGCCGGCGCGGACCACCACGCCCGAGAGCTCGAGCGCGTGCTCGTCGGAGAATCGGGAGGGGGTCCGGGCCTCCCCGTAGGCCATCCCGACGACCTCGCCCTCGTCGTCGGTGGCGACGAGGAGCACCGCGTCCGGGTTCTGCAGCGCCTCGTTGTACTTGGCCCCGACCTCGTCGTAGAAGCCCGGCCGGGGCGTGAACACGCGCCAGTCGGCCTGCATCCGGTCGAGCTCCTGGAACAGAGCGACGAGCGCGGGGACGTCGTCGGGCGTGGCCTGGCGGACGCGCACCGCTACCGGCCCTCGAACCTCGGCTCGCGCTTCTCGAGGAACGCCCGCATGCCCTCCTCCTGATCGTGGGTCGCGAAGAGCTCGACGAACGCCGCGCGTTCGGCCGCGAGCCCGGACGCGAGGTCGCCCCCGCTCGCGGCGAGCGCCCGCTTGGCGGCGGCGTACGCGCGGGTCGGGCCGGCCGCGAACCGTCGTGCGTCCTCCGCGGCCGCGGTGTAGACGTCCTCGGCGGGAAGCACCCGGTCGACGAGCCCGATCTCGAGCGCCTCGTCGGCCTTCACGCGGCGGCCCGAGAACACGAGGTCCCTGGCCTTCGCGAGACCGACGAGCCTCGGCAGGCGCTGCGTGCCACCCGCTCCGGGGATGATGCCGAGCAGGATCTCGGGCTGGCCGAGCTGCCCGTCGTCCGCCGCGTACCGGAGGTCGCAGGCGAGCGCCAGCTCGCAGCCGCCGCCGAGCGCGAACCCGTTGATCGCCGCGATCGTGACCTTCGGGACCGCCTCGAGCGCGAGGCAGGCCGCGCCGATCGGGCTCACGTCGGGCTCGACGTCCTCGGGGCCGAACTCCACCATCGCCTTGATGTCGGCCCCGGCCGCGAAGATCTTCTGCCCGCCCCAGACGACCACGGCCCGGACGGCGTCGTCGGCCGCCACCTGCCGGGCGGCCTCCGCGAGCTCCTCGGATACCTGGCGGGCGAGGGCGTTCGCCGGCGGCCGGTCCAGCCGGATCGTGGCCACAGCCTCGTCGGTCTCGACGCGCACGAACTCGCCCATCGGCGCCTCATCCTCGCAGAACGGGGCGGTAGTCACGGTCGCAGGCACGCGTTCGTGCCGTCGATTTGCACCTGCAACACGCTGCTACACTCGCCCCTCGATGGCGATCACGGACGAGGCGGACATGGTGGGCGCGCTGAAGGCGCGCGGACTCCGCATGACCCCGCAGCGCCGGGCCATCGTCGCCGAGGTCATGCGCACCCAGGGCCACATCTCCCCCGCCGCGCTCGCGCGCAAGGTCCAGGCCGAGATGCCGGGCGTGAACGCCTCGACGATCTACCGGACCCTCTCGCTGCTGGAAGAGGCCGGGGTTCTCTCGCACGCGCACCTGGAGGGCGGCCCCGAGTACCACCGCGCCGAGGAGGCCGGCCACGTCCATCTCACGTGCACGAACTGCGGCGCCGAGGACGACCTGTCGATCGAGGAGGCCGCGGCCCTCGTCCGGCTGATCGAACGCCATAGGGGCTTCAGCCCCGACCTCACGCACTTCGCGATCGGCGGCCTCTGCGCGGACTGCCGCCGCCAGCTCCAGTCGGCCTAGCGAACGACTACCCGACGTGCGCGTCGAGCGCCGCCTCGGGGATCCGCCGGCGCCGGACGCTCGAGACCGCGTACGCGGCCGCGAAGAGCACCGAGCCCGTCAGCACGACCGCAGGCCCCGACGCCCAGTCCAGGTAGTACGAGAGGTACACGCCGACGAACCCGCAGACGGTCCCCGCTGCCACCGAGATCCACAGCATCCGGTGGAAGCTGTCCGTGAGGAGCCGGCCGATCACCGGCGGGATCACGAGCATCGCGGAGATCAGCAGGACGCCGAGCACGCTCATGCACACCGTGATCAACGCCGTCAGCAGCAGCGCGAGGAGGATGTCCATCCGCAGGGTCGACACGCCCGATATCTCGGCGACCTCGGGGTCGAACGTCGTGAACAGCAGCTGGCGATACCGGGCGACGACCGCGGCCGCGGTGAGCAGCATCACCATGCCGACCAGCGCGACGTCCGCGGTGCTCACGCCGAGCACGTTGCCGAACAGGAGCGCATCGAAGTTCACGGTGAACGAGCCGATCACCGAGACGATCGCGATGCCGACGGCGAAGCTCGCCGACGTGATCACCCCGATCGCGGCGTCCGCACCGATCGATCGACGCCGGGCGATCAGCAGGATCAACACCGCCGAGACGAGGCCCCAGATGCCGGCCCCGAGGTACAGGTTCACCTCGAGCGCGTAGCTCGCAACGGCGCCGCCGAAGATCGCGTGCGAGAGCCCGTGGCCGATGTAGCTCATCCCACGCAGCACGACGTACACGCCGACGAGGCCGCAGAGCGCGCCCGCGAAGGTCGCGACGGCGATCCCGTTGCGGAAGAACGCGTACTGGAACGGCTCAAGCAGGATGTCCATGGTGTCCCTCTCGGAGATGCACGACCGTCGGCTCCTCCTCCTCCTCGACTTCGGGGTAGTGCTCCACGACCAGAGGCATCCCGCCGTGGGACAGCACCTCGAGTGGCGCGCCGTAGGTCCGTTCGAGCACGTCGGGCGTGATGACGTCCTTCGGCCGGCCGACGGCGATCACCTCGCGGTTCAGGCAGACGAGCTTGGGCAGGTGGGCCGCGATGCCGTTCAGGTCGTGCGTGGTGAGCACGATCGCGAGGCCCTCGTGGTGGAGTTCGTGGATCAGGTGCATAACGTCGTGGCGCGTCCGGACGTCGACGCCCGAGGTCGGCTCGTCCATCAGCAGGAGCTTCGGCCTGCGAAGCATCGCCCGGGCCACGAACACCCGCTGCTGCTGCCCGCCGGACAGCTCGCGGATGTGCCGGCGGCCGAGGTCGCCGATCCCGAGGCGGTCGAGGACTTCGTCGGCATCGCGGAGGTCCTTGGCGGAGGACCACGGCGTGAGGCGGCCGTCGATCCGGCCCATGAGCACCGCTTCGCGCACCGTGACCGGGAAGTACCAGTTCACGGTCTCGACCTGCGGGACGTACCCGATCGTCGACGAGCGGTCGCGGGTGATCCGCCCGGCGATCGGCCGCACCGCTCCGGCGATCGCGCGGAGCAACGTCGTCTTGCCGCTCCCGCTCGGCCCGACGATCCCCAGGAAATCGCCCTCGGCGACGGACATGTCGACGTTCACCAGGACGGGCTCGAGGCCGTAGCGGCAGGTGACCTTCTCGAAGCGGACGAGCTCGGTCACGACCGGTACTCGACCGTGACCCCGGGCTGGAGGTTCTCCACGTTCAACCCGTCGAACGCGCTCGCGTCCCCGCCGAGCGCCGACATGAACGTGTGGAAATCGAACACCATCAGCCCGACGTAGCTGTGGTCGGGATCGCCGTTCTCGCCTGGGAGGTCGTCGTCGCGGAGGTCGTTCACGTACTCGGCGCCCGTCTCCGCGGCGATCTGCTCCAGGACCGGGCTCGGGAAGACCTCGGACCCGAAGATCGCCGGCACCTGCTCGGAGCGGACCTGGTCGATCAGGTTCGCGACGTCCTGGGCGGTGGGTTCGGCGAAGTCGGAGGGCTGGATCGCGCCGATCACGTCCCACCCGTACTCGCGCGCGAAGTACGGGAACGAGTCGTGGTACGTGAGCAGCTTCCGGTTCTCGGGCGGGACGGTGTCGGTCGCCTCGCGGACGGCGGCATCGAGCTCGTCGAGCCGCTCGGCGAACGCCTCGTAGTTCTGCTGGTAGAGGTCGGCGCCGTCGGGGTCGAGCTCGGAGAGCTTGTCCTTGACGATCTCGGCGTAGCGCTTCGCGTAGAGCGGGTTCGTCCACAGGTGCGGGTTCGGGTCGCCGGCCTCGCGCGGGAACGAGAAGTCGTAGATGTACTCGTCGGGGTCGATCGTCATCGAGCCGAGCTCGACGATCTCGACGCCGTCGGCGACGTTGGCCTCGGCGAGCTCGCGCGTGGGCTCCTCGAGGTGGAGGCCGTTCATGAAGACCACATCGGCCTCGGCCATCGCCCGCGCGTCCGAGGGCGCCGGCTCGAACGTGTGGCTGTTCGCGCCCTCGGGGACGATCCCGGTGACCGTCACGAGCTCGCCCCCCACGTTCTGGACGATGTTCGTGACCGGGGACACGGTCGTGACGACCTGGACCGTGCCGTCGTCGGCAGGCTCGTCGCAGGCCGCGAGCAGCCCGGCCGCCAGGGCCGGGACCAGGGCTTTCGCGAGCGCGAGGGGCACACGCACGCAAGTAGGCTATCGGATACCTGCAACGACTTGCAACTGGCCCCCGGACTGGGTTAGAACCGAGGCGTCTCGGTGTAGGAGCCGAACACGCCGCGGAGCGCCTCCACGATCTCGCCCTCGGTGCACAGGGCCCGGGCGCAGTCAATAAGGGGCTCGACGAGGTTCGCGTCGGTTTCGGCGAGCTCGATCAGGCGGCGGAGCGCCCGCTTGGCCGCGGCGCCGTCGCGCCCGTCGCGGATCGCGCGAAGGCGGTCGACCTGGGCGCGCTCGACCTCCGGGCCGATCTCGAGGATCTCGATCGGGAGCTCGTCGGACTCGACGAAGTCCGTCACCCCCACCTTCACGAGGTCGCCCCACTCGAACCGCTCCTGCTCGCGGAACGCCGACTCCGCGATCTCCTGCTGGAAGTGCCCCCGCTCGATCCCGACGAGGATCCCCTCGAGCATCGACCCCTTCCCCATCGCGTCGATGCGGGCGAACTCCTCTTCCGCGAGCGCCTCCATCCGGTCGGTGAGCGACTCGAGGAAGTACGAGCCGCCGAGCGGGTCGATCACGTCGGCGACGCCGGTCTCGTGCGCGATGATCTGCTGGGTCCGCAGCGCGAGCTTGGCGGCGTCCTCGGTCGGGAGCGCGAGCACCTCGTCGAGCGCGTTCGTGTGCAGCGACTGCGTCCCCCCGAGGACCGCGGCGAGGGCCTCGATCGCCGTCCGGACGACGTTGTTCATCGGCTGCTGCGCGGTGAGCGAGACGCCGGCGGTCTGCGTGTGGAACCGCAGCCGCAGCGACGATTCGTCCTTCGCGCCGTAGCGGTCCCGGAGCCACCGCGCCCAGATCCTCCGCGCGGCGCGGTACTTCGCGATCTCCTCGAAGAAGTCGACGTGCGCGTTGAAGAAGAACGAGAGCCCGGGCGCGAACCGGTCGACGTCGAGCCCGCGCTGCTGCCCGAGCTCGACGTAGGCGAACCCGTCGGCGAGCGTATAGGCGAGCTCCTGCCACGCGTTCGCCCCCGCCTCGCGGATGTGGTAGCCGGAGACGCTGACCGGGTGCCACTTGGGGACGCGCTCGAGGCAGAAGGCCATGAGGTCGCCGATCAGCCGCAGGTGCGGCCTCGGCGGAAAGATCCACTCCTTCTGCGCGATGTACTCCTTCAGGATGTCCGTCTGCAGCGTTCCGTCCAGGCGTTCCCAGGGGACACCCTGGCGTTCGGCTGCCGCCAGGAAGTACGCGAACGTGATCACCGCCGGGCCGCTGATCGTCATCGAGGTCGTGATGTCGCCGAGCGGGATCCCGTCGAACAGCGCCTCGAAGTCCTCGAGCGTGTCGGCCGCGACGCCGCAGCGCCCGACCTCACCCTCCGCGAGCGGGTCGTCCGAGTCGCGACCCATCAGCGTCGGCATGTCGAACGCGACCGAGAGCCCGCCCTGCCCGCGGTCGAGCAGGAAGCGGTAGCGAGCGTTCGTCTCCGCGGCCGAGCCGAACCCCGCGAACTGCCGCATCGTCCACAGCCGCCCGCGGTACATCGTGGGGTACACGCCCCGCGTGAACGGGTACTCGCCGGGCCGGCCGAGCCGGGTCGCGGGGTCGAAGCCCTCGAGGTCCTCCGCCGTGTAGAGCGGCTTCAGCGGCTCGCCGGAGAGCGTTCGGGCCTCGGCGTCCTCGCCGGTCCCGGGAAACGTGCGCTCGCGCTGTTCGACCATGGGCTGGCCTCCTCGGGCGCGCTCAGGCGCCCGCGATGCGTTCCTCAAGGATAGACGCGGCCCGGTAGGGATCGATCCTGCGCTCGAGGAGGTCCCTCGTGAGCTCCTCGTCGCGCTCGAGCCCGCCCCGGACGTTCGAACGCATCGACTCGAGGGCCAAGGTCTCCACTTCGCGGACCAGGCGGTCGCGCCGGGTGCGATCGAGCTCGCCCGTGCCCTCGAGGTGCGCGCGATGGTCCTCGATCGCCTGCCAGAGCAGGTCGATCCCCTCGGAGCTCGTCGCGCTCGTCGCGACCACGGGCGGCGTCCACGCGAGCTCGGGGCCCATCCGCAGCATCTGCTCGAGGTCGCGGACCGCCGCCTCGGCGCCCTCACGGTCGGACTTGTTCACGACGAAGACGTCCGCGATCTCGAGGATGCCGGCCTTCGCCACCTGGACGGCGTCACCCCATCCCGGCGAGACGACGACGAGCGTCGTGTCGGTCGCGGCGGCGACGTCCACCTCGGCCTGGCCGACCCCGACGGTCTCGACGATCACGAGGTCGTTGCCAGCCGCGTCCAGGACCCGGATCGCCTCCGGCGCGGCGAGCGCCATGCCGCCGAGGTGCCCGCGCGTCGCCATCGACCGGATGAACACGCCCGGGTCGGTCGCGTGCGTCTGCATCCGCAGCCGATCCCCGAGCAGGGCCCCGCCCGACAGCGGCGAGGTCGGGTCGATCGCGAGCACCGCCACCGAGCGCCCCGCCTCGCGCGCCGCGCGAACGAGCTCGCCGGCGATCGTCGATTTGCCGACGCCGGGCGACCCGGTGAGCCCGATCGTCGAGGCGCGGCCGGTGTGCGCGAACAGGCCGGCGGAAAGCTCGGACAGCTCGGGCGCGCCGTCCTCGACCATCGAGATCGCGCGCGCGATCGAGCGCCGGTCGCCCGCGACCACGCCGTCGACGAGTTCCACGGGCGCAGCGTATCCGGGCGGACGCGGCGGGTGTCGCTACTTCGAGACCTGGAGCGCGATCGCGCCGGCGAGCGCGAGCACGACCCCGAAGCCGATCCCCGAGACGGCGTCGACGAACGAGCCGCCGGCCTGGTCGACCGAGCGATACAGCTGCAGGGCGAAGGCGAGCGTGACCGCGAGCCCGATGCTGCCGGCCAGCCTGCGGTACTTCTCGTTCCCGGCATGAACGACAGGCCGGCCCCACCGCACCGAGCAGCAGGACGACGAACCCGGCTTGACCGCGCCGTCCGCGGTGTTCGGTCCCAGAGCGCCTGGATCGGGACGTCGAGCGCGTTCGCCGAGGCGCCCTCCACCGAGATCCACGGCAGGAACACGGCGAGGATCATCGCGAGGCCACCGGCGAACGCCACCGGCTTCATGGCGGCAGCTGCGTCGAAGGACGCCGGCCCTCGTCGCCTGGATCGGATGTGGCGCCGACGGCGAGACCGGCAACGCCTCCGAGCCGGGCGGCGCGGTCGATGCGACGGGCGTGACCGGGGCCGTCGACTCCGCGGGCGACCCGGGCGTGACGGGCGGGATCGGCGCCGTGGGTTCGGCGGGCGCGGCCGCGCCCGCGGTCACGGGGGACGCGTGGAGCTCGGTCTCACCGGTGCCGAGCGCGTGTCCGCAGTTGCGGCAGAAGCGCTCGCCCTCGCGGCGCTCGAGACCGCCGTTCGGCCAGTAGCGGTGACGGCCACGCGCGAACGCTACGTCCGGGCCTCGCGGAGCGCAATCCGGCGATCAGTCCCGCGTGCCGGCGGTGGCGAGCTCGGCGCCGGGCATCGCGAGCAGCGCGTCGCGGAGCGACTTGCAGAGCTCGCGCTGGCGGACGAGCTCCAGCGCGTCGTCGGTCGCCGAGCGCGTGCGGACCATCGCGAGGTTCACCTGCTCGCGCTGCAGGCGCTTCAGCAGCCGCGCGGCACCCGGACCGGCGCGTTCCTTGAGGTCTCGTCGCGAACGCCGCTTCTCGCGCGCGTCAAGCAGCACCCGGAGCTCGGTCGCTGTCAGCGCCGGCGAGTCGGCCTCGGATCGGAGCGCGGCCTCGAGCCACATCCGCTCGCGGCGGCGTGCGAGCCGGACCAGGAGCAGCACGAACACGAGCAGCGGCAGCCCCTTGATCGCGGCGGCGAGCGGGATCTGCAGCCAGTCGCCGACGTCGTCCACCGACGTCGGGAAGAAGTCGAGCAGGGGCGAGTTCCACAGGAAGTGACCGGCGACCGCCGCGAGGGAGAGCCCCGCGGCGACGAGCGTCCGTCGCACCAGGGTGGCCTCGCCGCGCCGCGAGACGAAGTACGCGATCCCCATGCCGGCCAGGCCGGTGTAGAGCACGTGGCCGTAGAAGCCGCTCGAGACGACGCGGACGTAGAAGCCCGCCAGCACGCCGCCCGCCGTGCCCCCGAAGATCGCGACGAAGTAGAAGACGTCCTCGACGATCGCGAACCCGAGCCCGACCATCGCGCCGTAGACGAACCCGTCCATCATGTCGTTCATCTCGTCGCGCGCGATCAGGTAGATCAGTACGACGCCCACGGCCTTCAGCGTCTCCTCGACGAGCGGTGCGGTGAGGGCGGCCGTCCACTCGGCCGCGAACACCGGCCCGCCGAGCCGGGCGACCACGAGTCCCCATCCGTCGTTCGCGACCGCCGAGAGCGCGGTCGCCGCCACCGCGCCCCAGACGAGCGCGCCGATCACGAGCGAGAGCGGCTCGCGCTCGTAGAGGTCGAGGAGGTAGATCGCGAGGAAGAGCGGGAGCCCGTACGCGATCAGCAGCGCCCAGGAGAGCGCCCACCCGCTCGGCGAGAGCTCCTGGAAAACCTGCTGCTGGGCGAACGCGTAGAGCGCCGTCAGCACGACGACGGTCGCGTACACCCAGAACGCGGGCTGGCGCCACTGGAACAGCGAGGTGCGGCGTCCCCACCCCGTGCGCGGCATCCGGACGATCTCGGGGGGAGTGCTCACGCGATCTCCGCGGTCTCGATCATGGCGTGGAGGTCGTCGAGGGAGAGCTGGAGTTGGCCGGTCGGCGCCCAGCCGTCGAACACCACGCCCGTGCCGAGCGGCGACACGACGGTCGTGATCTCGCCCTCGACCGGCGTCTGCACGTCGCCGAACTGGCCGACGTAGGCGATCCTCGAGCCGGTGAGGCCGTTCTCGAACCGGACGGGCTCGACCTCCTCGGACAGACGGAGCTGCTCGGCCTGCGGGGCGAGCACGTTGTCGACGTACTCGCGCAGGAGGTCGACGTCCGTCCCGGAGAACGGGAGCTCGGCGACGTCCAGGCTCGCGCTGCCGCTCGTGAGCCGGATCCCGGTCGGGTCCTCGAAGCGCTCGGCGAGCTCCCAGCCGGGCACCGGGGCGATCTCGACCGAGTCCCCCACGGCGACGGCGCCCGACCGCGCCTGCCCGAGCGCGTCCGAGAGCACGTGCCCGCCGGAGACCACGCCGACGATCAGCGCGACGAGCGTGATCGCCGGGATCCAGCGCCGCTCGCGGAGCGGTGGCGGCGGCAGGAGCGAACCGGCCTCGGCGCTCACGTCGACGCCCCCGCGGAGAGCAGGCGCGTGAACCTCGTCAGCCGCAGAGGGTGCCGGAGCATGCCCGAGACCCGGACGTGACGACGGGCGATCTGACGGAGCACCGCCCTGCCCCGCGCGTCGAAGACGTCGGGCAGCCCGAGCCGGAGCGGGGCCGCGGCGAGCTCGATCAGGTCGTAGGCGTCGGCCGTGACCCGCAGGTGCGGCCTCGACGCGGCGGGCCCGTTCGAGACCGTCACCCCCGCCGGCGATTGGCGGATCGTCGCCCGGACGTCGGCGTCCGAGGCCGAGAGCTCGACCACGGCGGGACGAAGGAGCCGGCGGCGCCCGGGTTCGCGCTCGAGGTTCGAGGCGATGAGCCGCCCGACGAGGTCCGCGAGCCCGTTCGGTTCGGAATCGGCGAACGATACCGTCACGGCGAGAGCAGGATCTTCGTCGCCTGCTTCGAGTCGAACAGCTCGTACGCCTTCGCGGCGTCCTCGAGCGTCATCCGGTGCGACACGATCGGAAGCGGGTCGAGGCGCCTGGCCCGCGTCTCCCGCATCGCCCGCTCCCAGTACGTGTGGATCGGTGTCGTCCCCGCCAGTCGGATCTGGAGCGCGCGGATCCACCAGACGCCGAACTGCGCGGAGACGGTCTCGCTCGTGAACACGCCCATCACGACGACGACCCCACCGCGACGCGCGAGGTCGAGCGCCCGTTCGAAGGCGGGGACCGTCCCGACGGCCTCGACCACGACGTCGGCGCCGCGGCCGTCGGTCCGCTCCGCCACCGCGGTCTGTGCGTTCCGGGTGCGAGGGTCGATCGGGACCGCGCCCGCCCGCTCGGCAAGGTCGAGCCGCGCCGGGTCGAGCTCGATCGCGAGCACCTGGTCGGCGCCCGCGGCGAGCGCAGCCTGCGCGGAGAACAACCCCACCGGGCCCGCGCCGACCACCGCCACCGTCTGCCCCTCCCCGACCCCGGCAAGGCCCGCCGCGTACACGCCCGTCGTGAGGGTGTCGCCGACGAACAAGGCGCGCTCGTCGTCGACGTCGTCGGGCACGTGGAGCAGGTTGTTGTCGGCGAGCGGGACGCGGAGCAGTTCGGCCTGCGCGCCGCCGAGGCTGCCGCCGAAGATCCCGTAGCCGAAGTACGCGAAGTCCTCGCAGAGCTGCGTTTGCCCCGCGCGGCAGAACCAGCAGACGCCGCAGGCGATCGTGAACGACACCACGACGCGCTCGCCGGGCGAGAAACGCTCCACAGCCGAACCGACCGCCTCCACGACACCGACCGCCTCGTGACCGATGCCGTCGCCCGGATCGAGCGGCGCCTTGCCGTGGTATAGGTGCAGGTCCGAGCCGCAGATCGACGTCGTCGTCACCCGCACGATCGCATCAGTGGGCTCGAGCAACTCGGGGTCGGGGAGGTCCTCGACCTCGACCTTCCCGACGCCTCGGTAGACGACCGCGCGCACCGCGGCTAGCTCTCGCCCAGGTACTCGGTCGGGACGAGCGTGGTCAGGCGGACGAGCTCCTGCGCCGCGCGGACGTGGCGAACGATCTCGGCGAGGTCGCCGCGGAGCTTCAGCTTCCCCTGCACCATCCCCTTCACGGGATCCAGATCGCCGTCGAGGACCTCGCGCCAGCGCGAGTACGGCGCGCGGATCGCGTACGGCGTCTCCCCGGCCTCGGCTTCCGAGATCATCCGCGCGTCGCGGCACGCTCCGTGCCAGAGATCGAGGCGGGCGACGAGGTCGTCGGGGACCCCACGGTCCGGCTCGGCCTCCATCACGAAGGAGATGTCGCCTTCCCAGTCGCTCGAGGCTTGGCGGTACTCGTCGGAGCCGTTGATCAGCGTTCGGAACTCGGCAAGCCAGTCGTCGCTCGGGAACAGCGCCATCAGGTCCTCTCCCCTCCCGTCGAAGTCCTATTGCTGCAGCCCGAGGATCAGCACCAACCCGATCACGTTGAACGTCATGTGGGCCGCGATCGGCGCGACGATCGTCCCACGCCGCTCGTAGAGGTATCCGAGCGAGGCACCCGTGAACGCCATGACGAGCATCAGCAGCGCCGCGTCCACCGAGTCGCCGGGGATGAAGTGGATCAGCCCGAACCCGACCGCGGTGCCGAGCAGCCCGATCTTGAGCCCGTGCCGGTCGCGCAGCGAGCGGAACAGGACGCCGCGGAAGAAGAGCTCCTCGCCGAACGGCGCGATCACGATCGCGTACAGGGACGTGACGACGATGCCGACCGCGGACAACCCTTGCGGGACCTGCTCGGGCGCCTGGACCTGGTCGCCGCTCAGGGCGTTCAGCAGGACCAGGAGGATCCCGCCGACGAACACCACCGCGACGACGTACAACCCGAGTCCGTACAGGACACCGGAGAGGATCTCGGCACCCCACCGCCCCTTGTCCGGCAGGCGCATCACCCGGACCCACCCACGGTGGTAGATCGAGAGCCAGCCGATCAGGATGCCGATGATCACGAGCGCCGCGACGACGGTCGCCGTCATGTTGGCGAGGTCCGACTCCTCGTCGAACGCGTTCAGCACCGGGAGGGAGAGCATCCCCGCGATCAGGAATGCGACCACGTAGACGCCGACCGCTTCGACCCACCCCCACGTCGCGCCTTCCCGGCGTGGCTCCTTCTCCCCCGGTAGCCGGGGCGCCGCGGGCACCGGATGCAGGTGGTCGGGTCGCGGCGGGACCGTGGGCTCGGTGCTCATCGGTTCACCATCTTCTCGGCTCCGAGCAGCAGCGACACCCCCAGCAGCCCGCCGAGGCCCATCCCGAACGCGAACCCGGCCGCCGCCGGCCCGGTGTCGTTCGCGAGGTACGCGACGACCCCAGCGAGCAGCGTGACGAGGATCGCGTCGCGCCAGGCCGGGCTGCGCTCGAGGCTCGGGCGGAGCGGAGCGGGCGGCCACAGGACGGCCGCGATCGCGACCGGCAGTCCGAGCACCGGGACCAGCGCGAACGGGTTCCGCGCGATGAGGTCGAACCCGACCTGGAGCCGGTCGACGAAGCGCTCGACGACGCCGCCGAGGCCGCTCACGCCCTCCTCGAACTGCGTCACGTGCGTCTCGAGCGGCGCGATGGCATGGGCGATCAGGATCACCGCGGTCCCCAGGAGGGTGACGCCCACGACGACGCCGATACCCTTCCAGACGCCGAGCCGGTGGCGTTCCCGCACGGCGAGCCAGAGGCCGGCCGTCGCGAACAGGGAGAACCCGCCGCCGAAGTCGGAGCCGAGGTACGGCAGGCCCGCGAACAGCGCGACCGCGACGAGCAGGGCGACGCCGGCCGCGGTCGAGAGGCGGTGCGCGATCCACAGCGAGGACCCGATCAACACGCCGAGGAAGACATTCGGCAGGCCGTAGAACCGGCCGCCGTCGAGCTGCGACCCGCCGACGAACGGCGTGAGCGCGCCGCTCCACTCGAGCACCGCCTCGAACGCGAAGAACGCGAGCACCACGATCCCGATGCCCACCGGGACGAGGAGCACGTCGGTGCGCTCGACCGGCGCGAACGCGAGCGTGCCGAACACGGTCACGAGCGCCACGAACGGCACCACGGTCGCGTACGTGAGCTCGGGAAGGTGCCCGGCGGCGAGGAGTGCGGTCGCGAGCACCGGGACCGAGAGGCTCGCCCACCCCAAGACGCGGCGGACGCCGTTCGGGACGCGGTCGCCGAGCGCGAGGACCGCGATCGCGCCGAGCCCGGCGATCGCGAGGTAGATCGCGGCGGCCGTCCCGACCGGGACGTACATCTGCCGCTGCGCCAGGTAGCGCTCGTGCAGCTCGAACGGAGGCGGGCCCTCGATGATCTCGATCGGCGAGCCAAGCGGCGGGGGGTCCCCCGCAACCAAGAGCCCCCCACCGCCGTAGTCGGAGATCGTTGCCTGGACATCCTCGCCGACGACGACGCCGTCACGCCGGGTCGAATCGGACGTCAGGGATCCTTCTGGATCGTCCGCGCCGAGCAGCTCGTCGCGTTCACCCACGGCCATCGCGATGCCGCGGAGCTCGTCATTGGCCGCCACCATCTCGTCGGAGGGACGAGAGGAGACGACGAGGACGAGGAGCTCTTCGTTGGAGTGCGTCTCGATCAGCTCCCCGATCTCCTTCCCCACCCCATGGAGACCGAGCTCATCGGGGTCGAGGCGCACGTGGATCTCGCGGGGGACATCGGCGCTCACCGGGGTACCGGCGGGAACGCCGGGGAACGGGAGCAGCATGTTCTCGGCGTTCGCCATCAGGCCGGCGCCCCCGTATCGCGCCAGCGACACCACCTCGGGGATCGACATCAGCACTTCGAAGGAGACCCCCGGGACGTCGATCGTGAGGATGCCGTGGGTTCCCTGATCGGCGTCCTGTGCCCAGGCCGTCGCCCTGGCAAGAACCGGGACCACCAGCGGGATCAGCAGGAGCGCGCCCCAACGCGCGCGGGTCACGAGAGGGCCGGGGACAGCTCGCGCTCGCGCCGAAGGACGGCGCCGAGCGTGGTCAGCTTCGCCTCGAAGTCCTGGTAGCCGCGATCGACGTGGTACATGTTCTCGATCTCGGTCACGCCGTCGGCCGAGAGCGCCGCGACCACCATCGCGGCGCCGGCACGGATGTCGAGCGCGCGCACGGGCGCGGCCGACAGGCGTTCGACGCCGCGGAGGACCGCGTGGTGGCCCTCGGTGCGGATGTCGGCACCCATCCGGTTCAGCTCGTCCACGAACATGAACCGACTCTCGAACACGTTCTCGGTCACGATGCTCGTCCCTTCGGCCGCGGCGAGGAGCGCCATCATCTGCGGCTGGAGGTCGGTCGGAAACCCCGGATACGGGAGCGTCACGAGATCGACACAGCGGGGACGAGAACCCATCGAAACCGCAACACCGCCCTCGGTCGCGAGGACGTCCGCGCCCGCGTCGGCGAGCTTCGAGAGCACGAGGTCGAGGTGGTCGCTCCGCGCGCCGTCGAGCACGACGCGCCCGCCCGTCGCGCACGCGGCGATCGCGAACGTGCCGGCCTCGACCCGATCCGGGATCACGGTGTGGTCCACGGGGCCGAACCCCTCCACGCCCTCGATCTCGATCGTCGGTGTGCCGACGCCGTCGATCCGCGCGCCCATCTCCGACAGCAGGTCCGCGAGATCCACGAGCTCCGGCTCACGCGCGGCGTTCTCGATCACGGTCGTCCCCTTGGCCGCGACGGCCGCCATCAGCACGTTCTCCGTCGCGCCGACGCTCGGGAAGTCCAGGTTCACGACCGCGCCGCGGAGGCCCTTCGTCTCGCCGATCAGGAAGCCATGCTCGGAGTGGAACCGCGCGCCCATCTTCTCGAGCCCGCGGATGTGCAGGTCGATCGCCCGCGACCCGATGTTGCAGCCGCCCGGCATCGCCACCTTGGCGGTCCCGAACGTCGCGAGCAGCGGGCCGAGGACGAGGATCGAGGCGCGCATCCGGCTCACGAGCTCGTACGGCGTCTCGACCGGCCGGACCCCCGCCGTCTCGAGCACGAGGGCCCCGTCGTCCCACCCGCAGACGACCCCGAGGTGCTCGAGCACCTCGACCATCGTGCTGCAGTCCTGGATCTTCGGGACGTTGCGGAGGGTCGTGCGACCGTCCGCGAGGAGGGCGGCCGCCATGAGCTTGAGCGCCGAGTTCTTGGCGCCCGAGATCTCGACGGTGCCGTCGAGCGGCGACCCTCCGGTGACGAACAATCGATCCATCACGCGCCCCTGGCGTTCCCCGGAAAGGGCGACCCTAACCGCCCACGCCCGCCCGTGCGAGCGCCTTCGCGAGCTCCGTGCGTACGCCCGCGTCGTCCTCGTCACGCAGGCGTGCCTGGAGCTCGTCCGCCCGTGCCTGTGCCGCGGCGGTGTCGATCTCCTCGGCCATCTCGGCCTGCGTCGCGAGCACGTCCACGCGCGAGTCACCCTCGGTGCTCGTCACGTGCAGGAACCCGCCGTCCACGATCGCGACCCGCCAGTTACCGGCCTCGTCCTGGATCCGGAGAGGTCCGATCGCGAGCCGGATCAGCAGCGGCGCGTGGCCGGACAGGATCCCGACTTCCCCGTCCGTCCCGCGCGCGATCACCATCTGCGCCGTGCCGGCCCAGACCTCGCGCTCGGGCGTGACGAGGTGGACGTCGAGCGCCACTAGGCGGCCTGCTCCATCTTCTTGGCCGCCTCGACGGCCTCCTCGACCCCGCCCACGAGCAGGAACGCCTGCTCGGGCAGGTGGTCGTACTCGCCGTCGCACAGGCCCCTGAACGAGGCGATCGTCTCGTCGATCGGCACGTACTTGCCGGGGATGCCGGTGAACTGCTCGGCCACGAAGAACGGCTGCGACAGGAACAGCTGGATCCGCCGTGCACGGGCCACGATCACCTTGTCCTCCTCGGACAGCTCGTCGACGCCGAGGATCGCGATGATGTCCTGCAGGTCCTTGTAGCGCTGCAGGATCTCCTGCACCCGTCGTGTCGTCTCGTAGTGCTCCTGCCCCACGTATCGCGGGTCGAGGATCCGGCTCGTGGAGTCGAGCGGGTCCACCGCCGGATAGATCCCGAGCGAGGCGATGTCCCTCGAGAGCACCGTGGTGGCGTCCAGGTGCGCGAACGCCGTGTGCGGCGCCGGGTCGGTGATGTCGTCCGCCGGCACGTAGATCGCCTGCAGGGAGGTGATCGAACGGCCCTTCGTCGAGGTGATCCGCTCCTGCAGCTCGCCCATCTCATCGGCGAGCGTGGGCTGATAGCCCACGGCGCTCGGCATCCGCCCGAGCAGCGTCGACACCTCGGAGCCCGCCTGGGTGAAGCGGAAGATGTTGTCGACGAACAGCAGCACGTCCTTGCGCTCGACGTCGCGGAAGTACTCGGCCATCGTGAGCGCCGAGAGCGCGACGCGGAGCCGGACGCCCGGCGGCTCGTCCATCTGTCCGAACACGAGCGCAGTGTTCTTGATGACGCCGGACTCGGTCATCTCGAGGAACAGGTCGTTGCCCTCGCGGGTGCGCTCGCCCACGCCGGCGAACACCGACACGCCGCCGTGCTGCTGCGCCTGGCGGCGGATCATCTCCTGGATGATCACGGTCTTGCCCACGCCGGCGCCGCCGAACATCCCGATCTTGCCGCCCTGCACGTACGGCTCGAGCAGGTCGATGACCTTGATGCCGGTCTCGAGCATCTGCTGCTTGGGCTCGAGCTCCTCGAACGGTGGGGCCTCGCGGTGGATCGGCCAGCGGTCGGCAGCGTGGATCTGGTCAGGCGTGGTGTCGAGCGGCTCGCCGAGCACGTTGTACACGTGGCCGAGCACGCCCTCGCCGACGGGAACGGTGATGGGTGACCCGAGGTTGTGCACCGGGGCGCCGCGCACCATGCCGTCGGTCGGCTTCAGCGCGATCGCGCGCACCATGCCGTCCCCGATGTGCTGGGCGACCTCGCACGTGATCGCCCGGGTCTCGCCCTCGAGCTCGACGTCGATCCGCAGCGCCGTGTGGATCTCGGGCAGCCCGTCGGGCGGGAACTCCGCGTCCACCACCGGGCCGATCACCCGCGCGACCCTGCCGTTCTCCAGCTTCTCCTCAGCCATTTGTCACTCCCCCGATGCCTGGGCCAGGGCCTCCGCCCCACCCACGATCTCCATGATCTCGGTCGTGATCTCGTCCTGGCGAGCTCGGTTCGCCTGCCGGGTGAGCACCTTGATGAGCTCGTCCGCGTTGTCGGTCGCCGCCGCCATCGCGCGCTGGCGCGCCGCGTTCTCCGAGGCGGCCGATTCGAGCAGCGCGAAGTACACCTTCGTCACCAGGTACTGCGGGAGCAGGTCGTCGAGGATCTCGGACGGCTCGGGCTCGAAGAGGTACTCGGGCGCCGGCTGGCCCTCGACCCTGCCGCCGACCTCCTCCGGCGCGATCGGAAGGAACCGCTTGTCGGTCGCGCGGAACGTGAACGCCGAGCGGAAGTCCGTGTAGACGGTGTGCAGCTCGTCGATCCGCTCCGAGCCGAAGTCCTCGATCATCCGCCTGCCGATCTCCTCGGCGGCGTCGTACCTGGGCACCTCGGAGAACCCCGACCACGAGGCCTCCGGGGTCACGCCGCGGAACCGGAAGTACCCGATCGACTTCTTGCCGATCAGGTACAGGACCGGCTCGAGACCGCGGCCTCGGATCCGCCGCACCAGCTCCTCCGTGCGCTTGAGGATGTTCGCGTTGTAGGCCCCCGCGAGCCCGCGGTCGCTCGTCATGACGAGCACGCCGGCGCGCGCGGGCGTCTCGTGCTCCTCGAGGAGCGGGTGCGCCACCTGGCCGGTCTGGCGCGCCACGTCCTCCATCGCCGCGGTCAGCAGGTCCGCGTAGGGCCGCGCCTCGATCACGCGCTGCTGCGCCTTCGCGATCCGCGAGGCGGCGATGAGCTCCATCGCGCGCGTGATCTTGGCCGTCGACTGGACCGAGCGGATCCGCCGACGGACGACGCGGAGCTGGGCGCCCATGCCCTACGCGTCCGGCGTCTTCGGCGACGAGCCGCCCGGCTCCGAACCCTCGGCGAGCGACTCGCCCTCGGCATCGTCGTCGTCGTCGTGGGAGGAGAGGCGGTCCCAACCGACGTCCTCCCGGACGGCGTCGCGCGGGCCGCCCTGGCCCGCCGCGGCCTCGCTGCCCGCCGCGGCCTCGCTCGGCGCGAACGTCTGCGTGAAGTCCTCCATCGCCTGCTTCAGGGTGGCCTCGGCCTCGTCCGACAGCTCGCCCGTATCGCGGATCGAGTCCAGCACGTCGGTCCGAGCGGCCAGGGACGTCGTGAACTCGTCGACGAAGCGCTTCGCGTCCTCGACGGGGTAGGCGTCGAGGTGGCCGCCGGTGCCGACCCAGATCGCGATCACCTGGCGCTCGACCGGCACGGGCTGGTACTGCGGCTGCTTGAGGATCTCGACCACGCGGGCGCCGCGCGCGAGCTGCCGCTGCGACTCTCTGTCGAGCTCGGACCCGAACTGCGCGAACGCCTCGAGCGCCCGGTACTGCGCCATCGTGATCCGCAGCGTCCCGGCGATCTTCCGCATCGCCTTGATCTGCGCGTTGCCGCCCACCCGCGAGACCGAGGTGCCGACGTTGATCGCGGGGCGCACCCCCGCGAAGAACAGGTCGGGCTCGAGGTAGATCTGACCGTCGGTGATCGAGATCACGTTCGTCGGGATGTACGCGGAGATGTCGTTGCCCTTGGTCTCGATGATCGGGAGCGCGGTGAGCGAGCCCCCGCCCAGCCCGTCCGAGAGCTTCGCGGCGCGCTCGAGCAGCCGCGAGTGCAGGTAGAAGACGTCGCCCGGGTAGGCCTCGCGGCCCGGCGGGCGACGGAGCAGGAGCGAGAGCGTCCGGTACGCGGTCGCCTGCTTCGACAGGTCGTCGTAGACCGCGAGCGCGTGCAGGCCCTCGTACATCCAGTAGGCGCCCAGAGCCGCACCCGAGTACGGCGCGATGTACTGGAACGGCGTGGGGTCGGACGCCGACGCGTTCACGACCACCGTGTACTCCAGCGCGCCATTGGCGCTGAGCGTCTCGACGACCTCGGCCACGGTCGAGGCCTTCTGGCCGACCGCGACGTAGATGCACCGGACCTGCTTCTTGGGATCGCCGCTCGCCCAGTTGTCTCGCTGGGCGATGATCGCGTCGATCGCCACGGCGGTCTTGCCCGTCTGGCGGTCGCCGATGATCAGCTCGCGCTGGCCCCGCCCGATCGGGGTCATCGCGTCGATCGCCGTGATGCCGGTCTGCAGCGGCTCCTTCACCGGCTGGCGGTCGACGACGTTCGCCGCCTGGATCTCGAGCACCCGCGTGTCCTCCGCGGGGATCGGTCCCTTCCCGTCCAGGGGGACGCCGAGCGGGTCGATCACGCGGCCCAGGAACCCGTCGCCCACCGGGATGGACAGGATCTTGCCGGTCTGCTTGACGAGGTCGCCCTCCTCGATCTGGGCAGACTCGCCGAGGATGACGCAGCCGATCTCGTCCTCGTCCAGGTTGAACGCCAGCCCGAGGACGCCACCGAACTCGAGCAGCTCGTTCGCCATCGCCCCGGGGAGGCCCTTCACGCGGGCGATGCCGTCGCCGGCCTCCATCACGCGGCCGACCTCCTCGCGCTCGACGGAGGGCCGGTAGCTCTCCACGTTGCGGCGCAACGCTTGGGCGATGTCCTTCGGATCGAAGTTCCGTTCGTCGACTGCCATGGGGGTCACCCGCTCCTCGTCGTCGTTTCCGTGAGGTGCTCGCGAGCCTCCTCGAGGCGCGAACGCACCGATCCGTCGAACACCTCGTCGCCGACCTTGGCAACGATGCCGCCCACCACGCTCGGGTCCACCACGACCCGGACCTCGAGCTGCCTGCCGGTCGCCCTCCCCAGCGCGTCGGCCAGCTTCTTCGTGCTGGCCTCGTCGAGCGGCACCGCCGACCGGATCTCGGCGACGGCGCTCTCGCGCGTCTCGGCCGCGACCTCGGCGAGCTCCGCGACGATGCGCCCGAGTTCCCGCGTGCGCCCCTGCTCCACCACGAACGCGAGCATGTTCACGGCGAGCGGGTTCCCCCGGTCGCCGAGCGCGTCGGCGATCAGGCCGCGCTTGTTCTGGCCCGGGAGCGAGGGGTCGAGCAGGGCGTCGCGCACCCGGGTCTCGGTGTCGAGTAGCCCGGCGAACGCGAACAGCTGGCGTTCGACCGCGTCGAGCTCCCCCTCGGCTGCGGCGACGCGGAACAGTGCCTCGGCGTAGCCGCGGACGAGCGCGTCCTTGTCGGCCACGTCAGTGTTTCCCGTTGCCGCTGCTCGCGACCTGGTCGATGTACTCGTCGATCAGGCGCTGGTGCGTCCCGGCGTCGAGCGTCTCCCCGACCACACGGCCCGCGAGCCCGACTGCGAGCTCCGCGACCTCGGCGCGGAGCTCCTGGAAGGCACGGTCGCGCTCGGCGCGGATCTCCTCCTGGGCCCGCGCCACGGTGGCGGCGGCCTCCTTCTCGGCCTTGTCCTGGATCTCGGCCCGGACCTGGTCGGCGGCCCGGCGGGCCTCCTCGATGATCTTGTTGGCCTCCTCGCGGGAGGCGGCGAGCCGCTCCCGATACTCGGCGAGCTCACGCTCGGCCGTCTGGCGGGTCTCCTCCGCGCGTTCGAGCTCTCCCTGGATCTTCTCCCGGCGCTCGTCGAGCATCTGCCGGAGGCGGGGCAGCACCCACTTCCACACGAAGAAGAACAGGACCGCGAACGCGAGTGCGCCCACGACCAGCTCCTCCCAGTGCGGGTACAGGTGCGCCGGGTCGTTGCCGTGCTCCTCCGTCGTCTCTTCTGCCTGACGGAGGATGAACGAGATCGTTGCGAGCACGTTCGACCCTCCCTAGATGATGAACGAGAACGCGATGCCGAACAGCGCCAGCGCCTCGATCAGCCCGATGCCGATGAACATCGTGGCCCGCACCTGGCCCGCGTACTCCGGCTGTCGCGCCATCGCCTCGACGGACTTGCCGATCAGGACGCCGAGCCCGATCCCCGGGCCGATGGCGGCGAGCCCGATGACGAGACCCCGGCCGATGGTCGCAAGGCCCTCGAGGTCACCCGTCACCTGAGCGAGCAGTCCCAACATGTTGCCTCCTTGTCTCGTCCTTGCCTAATGCTCCTCGGCCATCGCCCCGCCGATATACGAGGCGGTGAGGATGGTGAAGATGAACGCCTGCAACAGCGACACGAAGATCTCGAACCCCACGAGCGCCACGCCGATCGCGAACGAGAACGGCGCGAAGATCGCGGTGAACCCACCCTGGAGCATCGCGATCGTGCCCAGGAAGAACACGGCGAGCAGGAAGTGGCCCGCCAGGAAGTTGGCCCAGAGACGGACCGACAGGGTGATCGGCCGGATCACGATCTGCGTGATGAACTCGATGGGCACGAGCAGCGGCATCAGCCAGCTCGGCGCGCCCGGCGGGAACAGCACGTGCTTCGAGTAGCCGACGAACCCGTGCTTCTTGATCCCCACCGCGTTGTAGGTCACCCACGCGATCAGGGCCATCACCAGCGGGAACGCGATCCGGCTGTTCGAGGAGAAGTTGATCCCAGGGACCACCTCGAAGATGTTCCAGAAGAAGATCGCGAAGAAGAACGTGGTGAGCAGCGGCATGAACGATTCGCCCTGCGGCCCGATCATCTGGATCGCGATGTTCTCGCGGATGAACTGCACGCCGATCTCCGCCACGCTCTGCAGCCTCCCGGGCACGACCCTCGGCGACCGCAGCGCGAAGAAGAAGAAGGCCAGCATGCAGATGAACCCGAGTAGCACGAGGAACGTGATGAAGTTCAGGCAGAACTCGAGGCTGCCGACGTTCAGCCCGGGGAACCAGCAGTCCCAGACGAAGTCGTTGGTGGTGGGTGGTTCGAACTGGGCGACGATCGCCGGCAGCGCACCGTTCATCTGGCGACCTCGCGCTCGCCCGCCGGCATCGTCCACAGGTCCGCCTGCATCCGCCCGGACAGCAGCTTCATCTCGACGACGAGCAGCGCGATCGTCGTGGGCACCAGCGCCGCGATGAACGCGACGACCGAGAACCAAGCGGTCTGATCGAGCAGCGCGATCACGACGACGATGATGCCGAGACGCATGACGAACCCGCCCAGCCCGACCGCGTAGAGCACCGTCGGCGAGATCGTGGCGGCGAGCGCGAGCGACCACCCGTGCGCGACGAAGTTGGCGAACACCACCGCGATCGCGATCGCCGCCGACCAGCCGGCGTCGGTCCCGCCGATCCAGGTGCCGAGCGCGAACGCGACGATCGCCGCGGGGAGCGCCCAGGGCGCGATCCGTCGGATCAGCTCTCGCTCAGGCGCCACCGTCCTCCCTCTCCCTGCCGAACCTCAGGTACACGATGTAGATCGCTCCGACGGCGCCGATGACCATCCCGATCGCGGCGAAGATCCGCTCCGTCCCGAACAGGAGGCCAACCAGGTAGCCCAGCCCTCCCCAGGCCGCGATCCCGCCGAGCATCGTCGCGGTGATCGCCCACCCGGTCCCCATGCCGGCCCAAGCGCCGTCGCGACCGGAACCCGCCATGGGCGCGGAAGTATATCCGTGGCCTCTCGGCCACGTCATCGAGAGCGTTTCCGCAGGTAGATGGCCGTTTCCGCTCGAGCTTGTGAATGTTTTCACGAAGTCACCGGTTGGAGGCGTCCGGAGGTGGTCAGCCACGACGTCGAGACATCAGGGCCAGCATGAGTGCGAGCGTGGCCCCGGTCACGAAGATGATCGTCGCGAAGGCGAACACGTGCGGCGGGATCCCCACCCTCGTGGACCCGAACACCCACGTGGGGAACATCTGGAACGGCCCTTGGGTGAACTGGCTGATCACGAAGTCGTCCATCGACAGCGCGAAGGCGAGCAGGAAGCCGGCCAGGATCCCCGGGGCGAGCAACGGGAGCGTCACCTTGAAGAACGCGGTTGCCGGGGTCGCGCCCAGGTCCATCGCGGCGGCCTCGAGCGACCGGTCCAGCCCCGCGGCCCTCGCCCGAACCGTGACCGTGACGAAGGCGATGCTGAACAAGGTGTGCGAGAGGAACAGCGTCTCGAACCCCCTCGACACGCCGAGCGCCACGAAGAACGACGCGAGCGCCGCGCCCAGCACGATCTCCGGCGCCGAGATGCTGAGGAAGATCACGAAGTCGGCGCTGCCCCGACCCCGGAACCGGTGCCGGGCGAGCGCGAGGCCGAGCAGCGTCCCGAGCGCGGTCGCGGCGAGCGCGGACAGCAGCCCGATCACCAGCGAGTGCTCGAGGGAGGCGGTGAGATCGGGGAGGTCGAAGAGGCGCCCGTACCACTCCGTCGTGAACCCGAGCCAGGTGGTCTTGACCCGGGGCGACGTGCCGAACCCGCCGCGCGTCTGGTTGAAGCTGAACAGGATGATGATGAAGATCGGGAAGGACAGGTAGAGGATGAACGCGGTGACGTATGTCGGGAGGATGAACCGCGTCCATCGCTTCCGCGGCGTGCGGGCGACCGCCTCGGGAAGGCGCACCTCGGGCGGCCGGGTGGCGACGGCGCTCATCCCTCGGTGATCCTCTCCGTGCCGAGCAGCCTCGCGTAGATCACCGCGCCGATCACCATCACCCCCATGAGGACGAAGGCCAGGGCTGCCCCCTCGGGATAGTCACGGTTCCGCAGGAACTCGGTCTGGATCACGTTGCCGATCATCGCGGTGCCGGGCGCGAAGTTCCCGAGCACCGCCGCGTTCACGTAGTCCCCGATCGCCGGGATCGAGGTGAGCAGGACCGCCGCGAACACTCCGGGCATCGAGAGCGGGAGCACCACCTTGAGGAAGGCCTGCCTCCGGCTCGAGTACAGGTCCTTCGCCGCTTCGACCAGCCGGTGGTCGATCTGCTCCAGCGAGACGTAGAGCGGAAGGATCGTGAACGGGACCAAGTTGTAGGTGATCCCCGCGATCACGGCGAACGTGGTCCCGAGCACGTGGTAGGTCTCCGGCAGGAGCCCGAACGACTTCAGCGTGCCGAGGATGATCCCGTCGTCCGACAGGATGAAGCTCCACGCCACGGTCCGGATCACGAACGAGATGAAGAACGGGAGCAGGAGCAGGAACAGGAACACGGACTTGAACCGCCCGCCGTAGAAGGCGATCCAATACGCGACCGGGTACGCGATCAGGAGCGCGGCGATCGTCACGATGGCGCCGTTGCGCAGCGACCGCAGCAGGAAGTCCCCGTTTTCGGCGATCGCGTCCGTGTAGTTCGCGAACCGGAACGTCTGCCGGAAGCCCTCGATGCTCGTCCCCTCCTGCAGGGAGAGGCTCGCCATCGCGAACATCGGGATCACGAACAGGAGCAGCAGCCAGAGCAGCGCGGGCGACGACAGGAGGTAGGGAGCCGAGGACCTCCGGGGTCGGCGCTCCTTCGGCGCTACGAGATGAAGATCGGGTTGAACAGGTCGTTCCATTCCTCGATCTCTTCCCCCTCGAGGACGCGGTAGTTGTACAGGTTCTCCTCGAGCTCGGGTGTGGGGAACACGAACGGGCTGCTCGCGATCGTCTGCAGGACCTCCTGATTGGCGCCCTTGGCGGCGTCGGCGTCGGCCTGGACGATGTCGCCGCCCGCCGGCACCGGGCTCACGTACGCGTTCCACTCGGTGAGCATCGCCGCGTACTGCGGGTCGTAGTACCAGTCCATGACCATCATCGCCCCGACCGGATTCGCGGCCGCCTTCGGGATGCAGCAGTTGTCCACCCAGACCACGGCCCCGTTGTTCAGCGCGGTGAACTCGAACGTCGCGAACTCGGGGAAGTAGAGCTTGTCGTTCAGGATGTCCCCCGACCACGCCATCGTGACCCACAGGTCCTCGTTCTCGATCGCGGTCAGGTACGCCTGGTCGAACCATCCACGGAGCACCCCCGAGTCGTTGAACTCCTGGAGCAGGGCGGCGGCCTCCTGCCACTGCTCGGGGGTCGAGGTCTCGGGGTTGATGCCGAGCTCGATCATCGCCAATGCCTGCGCGTCGGCGGTGTTGTTGAACATCCCCACGTGACCGGCATACTTCGGGTTCAGCATCTGCTCGAGGCTCGTGATCTCCTCGTCGACGAACTTCGTGTTGTAGGCGATGCCGGTCATCCCCGACTGCCAGGCCATCGTGTAGCGGTTCCCCGGATCGAACGCCGGGTCCTTGAACGCGGCGCCGACGTTCGCGTCGAAGTTCGGCCGGCGACTCGGGTCCAGCTCGATCAGGTACCCGAGCGCCATCATCTCCGTGAGCTCCTGGCCGTTCGTGATCACGATGATGTCGTGCCCGGTGTCCGCTCCGCTCTCGAGGGCCGGGCGGATCGCCGCATAGAACTCTTCGTTCGAGTTGATGTCCGCGCGGTAGGTGACGTCGATCCCCGAATCCTGGATGAACGCGTAGAGCGACGGGCGGCTCCCCGGACCGTCGATGCTGAGGTCGCGGTCGATGTACGCGGGCCAGTTCGTGAAGTTGACATGGTCTCCGGCCTGTTGATCGGCCCACCACTCGGGCGAGCCCTCGGCCCCGGCCGTCGGACCCGACGACGCACCCTCTCCCTCCACGCCGCACGCGGCCAGGAAGGACGACAGCCCGAGGGCGCCGGCCCCGATCCCCGCGGAACGCAGCACGTCCCGGCGGGACATCCGACGTCCGATCATCCCTCGGATCCACGCCGCGTCGTCGGTCGGCAACCGCTTCCCGTTCATCAGAGCTCCTCCGTTTCTTCCTGTTCCTCGTCGGACGTCCCGACCACGAACGTGTGCTCCGGCAGCCACTCGAGCCGCACCGTCTCGCCGGCGCTCGGATGGGAGCCCGCCGCACCGAGGTTCTGGACGTAGACGCGCATCATCTGGCCGCCCGGACCCTCCACCTCGTACTGGTAGTTCACGCCGATGTACGTCGCCATGCGGATCACGCCGGTGACGTGATTCCGGTCGGTGGGGGCGTTCCCGTCCTCCGAGACGATCGTGATCTTCTCCGGCCGCACGCCCACCTTCACGGCCGGGCCGGCCCCGGCGGGCACCCGCTCCGAGTCGGCGACCAGCAGGTCGCCTCCCGTCGTCTGGATCGTCGTGCGGCCGTTCGACGGGCCGGTGATCTCGCCTGCGAGCAGGTTCGACGCGCCGAGGAACCCGGCGACGAACATCGTCTGCGGGCTCTCGTACACCTCCTCGGGACCGCCGATCTGCTCAATCGCCCCGCTCCGCATCACCGCGAGGCGGTCGGACATCGTCATCGCCTCTTCCTGATCGTGCGTGACGTAGATGAACGTGATCCCGACCTCTTGCTGGATCCGCTTGAGCTCGAGCTGCATCTGCTTTCGGAGCTTGAGGTCGAGCGCGCCGAGCGGCTCGTCGAGCAGGAGCACCTTCGGCCGATTCACGAGGGCACGCGCGAGCGCCACCCGCTGCTGCTGCCCACCCGACATCTGGCCGGGCTTGCGCTCCTCGAACCCGCCCATCTCCACGAGCCGGAGCGCCTCGTCGACCCTTCCCGTGATCTCGTCCTTGCCGACCTTCTTCCGCTTCAGGCCGAACGCGACGTTCTCGAACACATTCAGGTGCGGGAACAGCGCGTAGGACTGGAACACGGTGTTGACGTCGCGCTTGTAGGGCGGCAGGTCGGTGACGTCTCGGCCGCCGAGGTAGATCGTGCCGAGCGTCGGATCCTCGAACCCGCCGATCATCCGGAGCGTCGTCGTCTTCCCGCAGCCGGACGGGCCGAGCAGGCTGAAGAACTCGCCCACGTCGACGTCGAGCGAAAGGTCATCGACCGCGACCGCGTCGCCGAACCGCTTCGTTACGCGCTCGAGGCGGACATCGACGTCCGACACCACGACCCCCTCACGCGCGCGCCAAAGGTTGTACCGCGATTCAAGAGCCGATTATGCCCCAGATGCCCTACGGCGGGGGCGGCGGACCGGCGCCGGGCTCGGCGGGATCCTTCGCGCGGGTCGCGGCTCGAACGCCCGCTCGTTGGGAGCGCCGGTGCCGCCCCGCCCGCCGGTTGGGCTCGGGCTCGAGCTCGGGAGTGAGGGCGTCGCTCCCGCGTGGCGTCCGGTCCCTGATCAGGCGGGGGAGGACGGCGGCCACGAGCACGGCCGTGGCCAGGATCACGAACACGAGGGTTCGGCCGTCGACGAACGCGACCACGAGCGCGCATCCGGAGATCAGCGCGCTCCACAGGTACATGAGCAGCACGGCCTGCCGGTGCGTGTGTCCGATGTCCATGAGGCGGTGGTGGATGTGCTCCTTGTCCGCGTGGGCGATCCCGATCCCCTTGCGCATCCGGCGCACGATCGCGAGGGCGACGTCGAGGAGCGGCACGGCGAGCACGAGCAGCGGCACGGCGATGGGGATCGCGATCGCGGCCAGGTCCCCCCCGGTCGGCCCGCCGAGGTTCTGGCCGACGCCCGAGATCGTGGCCACCGCCATCAGCAGCCCGAGCAGGAGCGAGCCCGAGTCCCCCATGAAGATCTTCGCCGGATAGAAGTTCCAGGGGAGGAACCCGATCGCTGCGCCGGCGACGATCGCCGACGTGAGGGCGGCGACGTTCGCCTCGGTGGTGCCGTTCGGGGTCCGGAAGTACGCGAAGAACGCGATCGCGGCGATCGCGACCATCCCGGCGGCGAGCCCGTCGAGCCCGTCGATCAGGTTCACGGCGTTCATGAGCGCGACGATCCACAGCACCGTGAGCGGGACGGCGAGGTCCGGCGGCGGCGACACGACCCCTTCGCCCGGGAAGTAGAAGTAGAGCAGCTGCAGGCCGAGCAGGACCAGCAGCCCCGCCACGAGGATCTGCCCGGCGAGCTTCCCGAGGGCCGAGACACCGCGCACGTCGTCGACGGTTCCGAGCACGACGGTGACCGAGGCCGCGATCATCGCCGCGTCGAGCTCGGAGGTCTCGTACAACCCGGAGAGGGACGGCACGAACAGGCCGAGGAGCATGCCGGCGGCGACGCCGATGTAGATCGCGAGACCGCCCGCGGTCGGGGTCGGCGCCGGGTGCACCTTGCGGTCCGAAGGGTGATCGATCCACCCGAGCCGCAACGAGACCCGGCGCACGAGCGGCGTGGTGACGAAGGTCACGGCGGCGGTCACCACGAAGACGAAGAGATAGGGACGCACGGCCTTTGGCGATGCTACCCGCTCGGCCCCACGCCCCGCGGCATCGAAGGCTCGGCCGACGCGTGCCGGAGCTCAGGACCGGCCCGGATACACGGGGAATCGACGCACCAGCTCACGCACGCGGTCGCGGCACGCGCCCTTCACCGTCTCGTCACCGGGAGCGCGGAGCGCCTCGCCGATGATGCTCGCGACCTCCTTCATCTCGGGCTCGTCCATCCCGAGCGTCGCGGGTCCCGGCGTGCCGACCCGGATCCCCGACGGGTCGAGGGGCGGCTTCGGGTCGAACGGGATCCCGTTCTTGTTGATCGCGACGCCGATCTCGTCGCACACGGCCTCGGCCTGCTTGCCCCCGATCCCGAGCGGACGCACGTCGCAGAGCGACAGGTGCGAGTCGGTGCCCCCCGAGACGAGCCGAACGCCTTGATCCGCGAGGCCGGCCGCGAGCGCGCGCGACGTGCGCACTACCCGGGCCGCGTAGTCGCGGAACCCGGGATCCATCGCCTCCTTCAGGCAGACCGCCTCCGCGGTCTTCCCGTCGCTGTCCACGGGTCGGACGTCGGCCAGGATCAGGTGCGAATCGGTCCCGCCCGAGATCACGCGTAGCCCCTCGTCGGCCAGACCGTCGGCCAGCGCCCGTGCGTCGCGGACCACGCGGTGCGCGTACTCCTTGAACGAGGGCGTCATCGCCTCCTTCAGCGCCACGGCCTTCGCGGCGATCACGTGCTCGAGCGGACCGCCCTGCATCATCGGGAAGACCGCCTTGTCGATCGCCTTCGCGTGCTCCTCCTTGCAGACGATCATCGCACCGCGCGGACCGCGGAGCGCCTTGTGCGTCGTGAACGTGACAACGTCGGCGTGCGGGACGGGCGACGGATATGCGCCGCCGGCGACCAACCCGATGAAGTGCGAGGCGTCCACCCACAGGAGCGCGCCGACCTCGTCGGCGACCTCGCGGAACGCCGCGAAGTCGATCTCGCGCGGGTACGCCGTGTAGCCGGCGAGGATGATCGTGGGCCGGTGTTCCTTCGCGAGGTCGCGGACGCGGTCCATGTCGAGTTGCTCGGTCTCGCGATCGACCTGGTAGCCGATGAAGTGGAACCACATCCCCGAGACGTTCACGGGCGATCCGTGGGTGAGGTGACCGCCGTGCGCG
>DASUQI010000008.1:0-13850 GCA_036280655.1 Actinomycetota bacterium | reverse complement strand
GGTGCCTCGTGGGCGGGGAGCGGGCCGGCGCGTTCTCCGTGGAGCTCGAGGACGTCCGCGAGGTCGAACGGCGCTACCTCGACTGGTCGGCGGTCCTCCAGACGACCCTGCGGACCGCGACCGGCGTCGGCACGTTCACCGAAGGAATGGTGGCCGACACCGGCAGCGGGCTCCTACCGCAGGGGTTGCTCGTGAGGCGGCTCCGGTGCGAGCAGGGAACGATCCGTGGGCGGGTGCTGTTCGACCCGAGGCGCGACTGGACGCGAGACCCCGACCGCAGCGAGCGACGAGGCGATGTGCTGCAATGCACGTGGGGCTCGATCGTCGCGACGCTCGGCTCCGACCCGAACCTGCCGCTGGGGCCGGGTCGCCCCGAACCCTTCGAGCTCCGCGCCGGGGAGGAGCTCGTGCTCACGCTCGGCCTCGTCCATCGCGAACCGGCGATCTCGGTCTCGCCGGCCGCCGCCCTCCGGGAGCTCGACCGCACCGACGCGTGGTGGCGCGCCTGGAGCGGGGCGCTCCGGCTCCCGCCGTACGAGCCGGACGCGGTTCGCCGGAGCCTGATCACGCTGCGGCTGCTGACGTACGCGCCGTCGGGGGCGCCGGTCGCCGCCCCGACCACCTCGCTGCCCGAGGTGCCCGGCGGCGACGCCAACTGGGACTACCGGTTCGCGTGGATCCGCGACGCGAGCATGCAGGTGGGCGCCTTCCTCGAGACGGGAGCCACCGCCGAGCCCAAGGCTTTCCTGTGGTGGATGCTCCATGCGAGCCGGCGCACCTCGCCGGAGCTCCGCGTCGTGTACGACGTCATGGGCGGCGGCGACCTCCGCGAAGTCGAACGGTGGGACCTCCCCGGCCATGACGGCGCGCGACCCGTGCGGGTCGGCAACGCCGCGGCCGAACAGTTCCAGATCGACACGTATGGCTGGATGATCGACGCCGGCTGGGGCTATCTGCGCGAGACAGGCGACCTGTACCCGGAGACCTGGAGGGAGCTCCGCGGCCACGCGGACCTCCTGGCCGAGCGATGGCGGGAGCCCGACCACGGCATCTGGGAGATCCGGGGCGATCGGCGCCAGTACGTGCACTCGAAGGCGATGGCGTGGATCGGCCTCGACCGCGCGATCAGGATCGGCGATCGGCTCCGGCTCTCGGATCGCCGGTGGCGCCGCTGGCTCACCGCTCGGGACGCCGTCGCGGGCACGGTGCGACGGCAGGGGTTCGACGACGACCTGAACTCCTACACGCAGACGTTCGGCGGACGCGAGCTTGATGCCGCCCTCCTCGCGATGCCGATCACGCGGATCGAGCCGAAGGACTCACCGCGCCTCCATGGCACGATCGACGCGATCGCCCGCGAGCTCGGCGCGGGGGGGCCGCTCCTGTATCGGTTCGCGCCGTCGGGCGAGGGCGCGTTCCTGCCGTGCTCGTTCTGGCTGAGCCGCGCGCTCACCGAGACGGGCCGGGTCGATGAGGGCCGAGAGGTGTTCGAGGCGACGTGCGCGCTCGCGACCGACTTGTGGCTGTTCGGCGAGGAGATGGACCCGACCACGCGCGAGCACTCCGGGAACTTCCCGCAGGCGTTCACGCACGCGGCGCTCGTCGAGGCCGCGGCGGCGCTCGGCCGTGCCGGAGTGGTCAGGGAGATAGGAACGTCCCGAGGATCGCTCCGTAGACGACGTGAGCGAACAGCGTGACGAGCGGGGTCTCGCGTCCGTAGTTCAGCGCGAGCAGCCCGGGAGGCTCGAGGACGGCGTCGAGCGTCGGCCCCCCGCGCTCGGAGGAGATCCGCGGGTGCACCCCCGCCATGAGCGGGACGAGCAGCATGAGCGCCGCGATGCCGTGTCCGAGACCGAACAGCGCGCCGAGCCACCACGACGACGTCCCGAGGATCGCGAACGCGGCCGCGTACCCGATCGCGAAGACCTGTCCGTTCGCGACATGCACGAGGAACCCGTAGAAGCGGGCCCGGTCGGGCCGGTCGGTGAACAACGTCCCGAGCATCAACGGGATGTCCATCCGGCTGAGCCCGGCGAACTGCGCCGCGACCATGATGCCGGTCAGCGTGACCGTGGCGACGAGCCCGAACACCGCCCATCCGGCCCAGTCCACGGCGCTACACGGCCTCCCGGCGTCCGCGCGTCCCGACCACGGCGGCGAGCGCCGCCCCGGCAGTGGCTGCGGCGACGAGCCCGCCGCGGTGCCGCGCGAGCCAGGGCTGCAACGTGCGCTCGTGGGCGCGGGCGTCGAAGGGACCGTGCGCACCCGCGTCCACCTCGACCGGCGCGTACAGGTTGTCCGGTCGGAGGTCGTCGGCCGGCTCCGAGGTCTGCTGCGCGCGGTACCCGGTATGCGCGAGGTAGCGATCGACGAGGCCGGGAGCGATCGTGCCCGCGACGATCGCCGCGACCGTCGACGGACCCACCCACGTCGACCGGCGTGGGTGGTCGAGGACCCTCGCGATGGCCTCCGCAGCGACCTCGGGCTGGTAGATCGGCGGTACAGGTCGGGCCGCGCGATCGAGGAGGGACCGCACCCATCGGAACTGCGGCGTGTTGACCGCCGGCAGGTGCACCTCGCAGATCCGGACGTTGCTGTGCTCGTGGAGAAGCTCGGCCCGGACCGCGTCGTCGAAGCCGCGGATCGCGTGCTTGGCCGCGCAGTAGGCGGACTGGAGCGGGATGCCGCGGAACGCGAGCGCCGAGCCGACCTGTACGATCACCCCGCGGTCCCGCGGCAGCATCCGGTCGAGGGCAGCCCGCGTGCCGTGGACGTAGCCGAGGTACGTGACCTCCGTGACCCGTCGGACGTCCTCGAGGGCGACCTCGGCGAACGGGCCGAAGACCGAGGTCATCGCGTTGTTGACCCACGCGTCGATCGGGCCGAGCTCACGCTCGACGGTCTCGGCCGCGGCCTCGACCGCCGAGGCGTCGCCCACGTCGGTCGAGAGCGCCGTCGCCGGGACGCCGATGCGCTCGGCCTCCTCCATGGCGGCGTCGAGGCCCTTCTGGCCTCGGGCGAGCAGTCCCAGCGACCAGCCGCGCCGGGCGAGCGCCCTGGCGGTCGCCCGACCCACGCCGGCGGAGGCGCCGGTGATCACCGCTACCCGTCCGCTCTGTCCGTCGAACGCCATACGAGGATCGATACCCCTCCGCGATGACCGGCGAACCCCGGGCGACGATTTGCCCCACGTTCCACAACGAGCTGTTCGACGAGTCGAACGACGACCTCGTCGGGACGGATCAGGGCGAGTGCGTCCGGATCGAGGTCGGCGTCAGCTGGGAATGCAGGTGGATCAACGTGCTCGAGGATGGCTCGATCGCGGTGGAAGGGCCGTTCTTCGACGCAGGGCCGTCCGCCCTGGCGATCACGGGGGGGACGGGGGCGTACCGGGGAGCTCGGGGAAGCATGCGCCAGGTTGCCAGGAACGACGCAGGGACCGAGTTCGACTTCATCTTCCGGATCGTGAGCTGAGGCCGGAGCCCAGGTCCGGTCACTAGACCGGTTCCGAGCGACTAGGGGGTGTGGGCCGACCGTCGCCTGCGGGTCACCCGTTCGGTGGGTTGACAGGTGAGGGCTTGTCCGTACACTGACCGGACCATGTTCGAGCACCAGGAGAAGAGCGGACCGCAGGTCCTCGTACTTATCGCGTAGGCGCGGCCGGGCCGAGACAGGCCCGGGACCCGCGCCAGATGCCCCTCGCCCAGCGAGGGGCTTTTTGTACCCCTCGGGGAGCCACGAGGATCGGGTCCGGAGACGGAAGGAGCGGGAGATGCGGTACGAGTTCGAGCAAGGCGGGCGCACCGTCGCGAGCGTGCTGTGGGAGGGGCCGGGACAGGTCACCGTCGACGTCGCGGAGGCGGCCGATCGCCCGCAGTTCGACCGGTTCTTCGGCGAGGAGGTCGCCTACCTCGACGCCGGGATGGACTTCGGCGGCGGGATGGCCGAGGGCGGCATGACGACGCGCCGCCGCGACTGGAACCCGTGGGAGTTCGAGCGCGCGGTGCGCAACTTGGCGCACCGGATGGGCTGCACGGTCCGCCGCGTCGAGACCGGACCGGTCGAGGGCGCGGAGAGGTCGGGGGCCGTCGAAGACCACGAAGCGGGGGTCGCGGCCCCATGAGTAAGGTCACGGGCGCGCAGGCGCTGTTCAAGGCCCTCGAGGGCGAGGGCGTCGACCTCGTCTTCGGGATCCCCGGGGGCGCGATCCTGCCCGCCTACGACCCGCTGCTCGACTCCTCGGTACGCCACGTCCTGTGCCGCCACGAGCAGGGTGCGGGCCACGCGGCCGAGGGCTACGCGTGGGCGACCGGCAAGGTCGGGGTCGCGATCGCGACGTCGGGCCCGGGCGGCTGCAACCTCGTGACCGCGCTCGCCGACGCCAAGATGGACTCGGTCCCGATGGTCGCGATCACGGGACAGGTCCCGACGCCCGTGGTCGGCAACGACGCGTTCCAGGAGGCCGACATCACCGGGATCACGATCCCGGTGACCAAGCACAACTTCCTCGTGAAGGACGCGAACGAGCTCGCCGAGACGATCCGCGAGGCGTTCCACATCGCCTCGACCGGCCGGCCGGGCCCGGTGCTCGTGGACATCCCGAAGGACGTCCAGCTCCAGGAGATCGCGTGGCACTGGCCCGAGCGCGTCGACCTCCCCGGGTACAAACCGACCACCAAGGGGAACCTCCGGCAGGTCCGCTCGGCCGTGAAGATGATCCTCGAGTCGGAGCGCCCCGTGCTCTACGTGGGCGGCGGCGTGATCAAGGCCGATGCGAGCGCCGAGCTGTTGGCGCTCGCGACCGAGGGCCGCCTGCCGGTCACGACGACGCTGATGGCCCGGGGCGCCTTCCCCGACACGCACGAGCTCGCCCTCGGCATGCCGGGGATGCACGGCGGCTACACGGCCGTCACCGCGATGCAGAAGGCGGACCTGCTCGTCGCGCTCGGCTCGCGGTTCGACGACCGCGTGACCGGTCGGCTCGCGACGTTCGCGCCGGACGCGAAGATCATCCACGTCGACGTGGACCCGGCTGAGATCGGGAAGAACCGCTCGGCCGACATCCCGATCGTCGGCGACTGCAAGGACGTGATCGCCAAGCTGCATGCGGAACTCACGAGGCAGCAGGAGGAGGCCGGCGGGCCCCCGGACCGCGCCGCGTGGCTGGGCCAGCTCGACGAGTGGCAGCGCCGCTACCCCTACCGGTACGACCAGCCCGCCGACGGGCCGCTCAAGCCCCAGTACTGCATCGAGCGCCTGTACGAGCAGACGAAGGGGGACGCGGTCGTCGTCGCCGGCGTCGGCCAGCACCAGATGTGGGCGTCGCAGTTCTGGAAGTTCACGGAGCCGAGGACGTGGGTGAACTCGGGCGGCCTCGGCACGATGGGGTTCGCCGTGCCGGCGGCACTCGGCGCCAAGGCCGGGCGGCCCGACCGGCGGGTCGTGGCGATCGACGGCGACGGGTGCTTCCAGATGACGAGCCAGGAGCTCGCGACCTCGACCGCCGAGCAGATTCCGTTCGTGACGGCGATCATCAACAACGCGCACCTCGGGATGGTCCGCCAGTGGCAGGAGCTCTTCTACGAGGAGCGCTATTCGCAGGTGTACCTGTCCTACGACGTCCCCGACTACGTGAAGCTCGCGGAGGCCTACGGCTGCGTCGGCCTGCGTGCCGAGCATCCGGAGGAGGTCGACGCGGTGATCGACAAGGCCCTGTCGATCGAGGACCGGAGCGTCGTGATCGACTTCCGTGTGGACGACCGGGAGATGTGCTTCCCGATGGTTCCGGCCGGAGCGAGTAACGACGACATCATCGTCGGCCCCGAGGGCCTGCAGCCGGTGAACGACCCGGAGGAGGCCCCGGTCGCATGAACGGAAACGGGCAGAAGAAGACGCTGCACACGATCTCGGTGCTCGTCGAGGACAAGCCCGGCGTCCTCACGCGCGTCGCGGGCCTGTTCGCGGCCCGCGGGTTCAACATCGACTCGCTCGCCGTCGGCCCGACGAGCGACGACGGCCTGTCGCGGATGACGATCGTCGTGCAGGTGGACACGAAGCCGCTCGAGCAGATCACGAAGCAGCTGAACAAGCTCGTGAACGTGATCAAGATCCTCGAGCTCGCCCCGGGCGACGCGGTCGAACGCGAGCTGATGCTCGTCAAGGTGAAGGCCGACGGCGAGTCCCGCGCCCGGATCCTCGAGATCTGCGACGTGTTCCGCGTCCGCGTCCTCGACGTCACGCACAAGACGCTGACGATCGAGGGGACGGGGACGCCCGAGAAGCTCGAGGCGCTGCTCGAGCTGCTCGGCGACTTCGGCATCGTCGAGCTCTCGCGGACGGGGCGCGTGGCACTCGCGCGCGGCGACCGCGGGATCCGCGAGCGGACGGCCCGCGCCCGCGCGGCGGTGGCGGGCGAGCAGGAGTGGACCGGCGGCGGCGTCTAGCGGATGGCCGGCGGACGTCGTGAGCGGCCGCCAAGGGAGGAGACCGATGGCGACGATCTACCACGAGGCGGACACGGACCCCTCGGCCCTTGCGGGGCAGCGCATCTCAGTGCTCGGGTTCGGCAGCCAGGGCCATGCCCACGCGCAGAACCTGAAGGACTCGGGGCACGACGTACGCGTCGGGCTGCGTGAGGGGTCGAAGAGCTGGCCCGCGGCGGAGGCCGCGGGCCTTTCAGTGAAGGCGACGGGCGAGGCGGTCACCGAGGCCGACGTGACCATGGTGGTCCTTCCCGACACCGCGCACGCCGCCGCCTACGCCGCCGACATCGCGCCGAACCTGTCCGCCGGCGACATGCTGATGTTCGCGCACGGGTTCTCGATCCACTTCGGGACGGTGCAGCCGCCGCCGGACGTGGACGTCGCGATGATCGCGCCGAAGGGGCCCGGCCACCTCGTCCGGCGGACGTACACGGAGGGGATCGGCACGCCGGCCCTCGTCGCCGTGCAGCAGGACGCCACCGGGAAGGCGCTCCAGCGCGCGCTCGCGTACGGCGCCGGGATCGGCGCGGCCCGCGCCGGGATCATCGAGACCACGTTCAAGGAGGAGACCGAGACCGACCTGTTCGGCGAGCAGGCGGTGCTCTGTGGCGGGCTGTCCACGCTCGTCCAGTCGGGGTTCGAGACGCTGGTCGAGGCCGGCTACCAGCCCGAGATCGCGTACTTCGAGTGCCTGCACGAGATGAAGCTGATCGTCGACCTCGTGTACGAGGGCGGGCTGTCGTGGATGCGGCACTCGATCAGCGACACGGCGGAGTGGGGCGACTACCGGAGCGGTCCCCGGGTGATCGACGAGGGCGTCCGCGACCGCATGCGCCTGATCCTCTCGGAGATCCAGGACCGGTCGTTCGCGCAGGAGTGGATCGGGGAGGCCGAGCAGGGCTTCCCCCACTTCCTCGCCCTGCGCCGGGAGGCCCGCACCGCCCAGATCGAGCGGGTGGGGCGCGAGCTCCGGACGATGATGCCCTGGCTCGACTCCGAGGAGAAGCGGGTGGGTGGGAATGAAGGAGCCCCCGATGGGTCCTGACCCCGACGTACGCATCTTCGACACGACGCTCCGCGACGGCGAGCAGGCGCCCGGGATCGCGCTCACCCGAGCCGAGAAGCTCGAGATCGCGGAGCAGCTCGCCCGCCTGAAGGTCGACGTCTTGGAGGCGGGCTTCCCCGTCTCGAGCGACGGCGAGTTCGAGGCGGTGCGCGAGATCGCGACGAGCGTCCGCGGCCCGGTGGTCGCCGCGCTCGCCCGCGTCGTGCCGGGCGACATCGACCGCGCCGCCGAGGCGCTCCGCGGCGCCGAGCGCTGGCGGATCCACACGTTCATCTCGACGAGCGACATCCACATGACCGACATGCTGCGGATGAGCCAGGGCCAGGTGATCGACGCGATCCGCGAGGGCGTGAAGCTCGCGGTCGGGCACACCGAGGACGTCGAGTTCAGCGCCCAGGACGCGACACGGACCGAGCTCGACTTCCTGCTCGAGTGCTTCAAGGTCGCGGTCGACGCCGGCGCGACGACGATCAACGTGCCGGACACGGTCGGCTACGCGATGCCCCACGAGTTCGGCGAACTCGTCCGGACCGTGCGCGAGGCCGTCCCGGACGACGTCGTGATCTCCACGCACTGCCACAACGACCTCGGGCTCGCGGTAGCGAACTCGCTCGCCGGCGTCGTGAACGGGGCCCGCCAGGTCGAGGTCGCGGTGAACGGGATCGGCGAGCGCGCCGGCAACTGCTCGCTCGAGGAGGTCGCGATGGTCCTGCGCACGCGCGGGGAGGCGCTCGGCGTGCGGCACGGGCTCGAGCTGAAGGAGATCGTGCGGACCTCGCGGCTCGTCAGCATGACCACCGGGTACAGCGTGCAGCCGAACAAGGCCGTCGTCGGCGCGTCCGCGTTCGCGCACGAGAGCGGGATCCACCAGCACGGCGTGCTCTCGAACCGCGCCACCTACGAGATCATGGACCCGCTCGAGATCGGCCTCGAAGGGAACCGGCTCGTGCTCGGCAAGCACTCGGGGCGCCACGCGTTCGCCGACGCGCTCGACAAGCTCGGGCTCGAGCTCGAGCCCGACCACCTGAACCGGGCGTTCGCGCGCTTCAAGGAGCTCGCCGACCGGAAGATCTCGCTCACCGACCAGGACCTCGCCGCGATCGTCTCCGAGGAGCTCGGGGCGGCCGAGCAGGACGTGTTCGTCCTCGAGGCGCTCCAGGTCGGCGGGGGAACGCACCTGTCGCCGACCGCGAGCGTCCGGCTGCGCAGGGGCGACGAGCAGATCGAGGAGTCCGCGATGGGCGACGGCATGATCGACGCCGCGATGGGCGCGATCCAGCGCGCGAGCGGGGTCGAGGGCCGGCTGGTCTCGTTCAACGTCTCGGCGGTGACCGGCGGGACCGACGCGCTCGGCGATGTGGTGATCCAGCTCGACGTCGAGGGGCGGCGAGTCACGGGACGGGGCGTCGCGACGGACGTGGTCGAGGCCAGCGCGCGGGCCTACCTCGCGGCCGTGAACCGGGCGGTGCTCATGGCTAACGGAAACGGTCAGGAGGAAGACGAAGGGGAGGTTGCGCCGTGACGACCCACCGGGTCGGCGTGATCCGGGGGGACGGCACCGGCCCCGAGGTCGTCGGCGAGGCGCTCAAGGTGCTCGAGGCGGTCCGCGACGGGTTCGAGCTCGAGCTCGTTGAGTTCGACCTCGGCGCCGAGCGGTACCTGCGGACCGGTGACGTGCTGCCCGACGACGAGCTCGCGCGGCTCGCAGAGCTCGACGCGATCCTGCTCGGCGCCGTCGGCGACCCGAGGGTGCGCCCGGGGATCCTCGAGCGCGACCTGCTGTTGCGGATCCGGTTCGAGCTCGACCAGTACGTGAACCTCCGGCCGGTGGTCCGCTTCCCCGGCGTCGAGACGCTCGTGCCGGGCCACACCGAGGACGACGTCGACCTCGTCGTCGTCCGCGAGAACTCCGAGGGCCTCTACACCGGCGCCGGCGGTTTCCACCGGAAGGGGACCGTGCACGAGGTCGCCGTGCAGGAGTCGATCAACACGCGGCACGGGGTCGAACGGATCGTGAGGTACGCGTTCGAGCTCGCGATGCGGTCCGACCGGCGCCGGAAGCTCACGCTCGTGCACAAGACCAACGTGCTTACGTTCGCGGGGGACCTGTACCAGCGGGTGATGAACGAGGTGGGCGAGGCCGACTACCCGGACGTCGAACGCGACTACGTCCACGTCGACGCCGCGTGTATCTACCTGCTCGAGCAGCCGTCGCGGTTCGACGTGATCGTCACAGACAACATGTTCGGCGACATCATCACGGACCTCGGGGCGACGATCCAGGGCGGCATGGGCATCGCCGCGGGCGGCAACATCAACCCTGACGGCGTGTCGATGTTCGAGCCGATCGGCGGAACCGCGCCGGACCACACGGGCAAGGAGACGATCAACCCGCTCGCCGCGATCGGGGCGGGGCAGATGTTGCTCGGGCAGCTCGGCGAGGGCGAGGCCGCACGCCGCGTCGAGGCCGGGATCCGGTTCGCCTGCTCGAAGATGACCTCGATGCGCGCCGGGGAGATGGGGTTCTCGACACCCGAGGTCGGTGACCTCGTCGTCGAGGGGGCGAACGCATGAGCCGCCTACAGGTCGAGCTCTACGACACCACGCTCCGCGACGGGGCTCAGGGCCCGGGCCTGTCGTACTCGGTCGAGGACCGGCTGCGGATCCTCCACAAGCTCGACCAGCTCGGGGTGCCGTTCGTCGAGGGCGGGTGGCCGGGCTCGAACCCCCGCGACACCGAGTTCTTCCGGCTCGCCACGAAGGAGTCGCTGAAGCATTCCACGCTCACCGCGTTCGGCATGACGCGGAAGGCGGGGGAGCCTGCGGCGACGAGCCCGGTGCTGCGGCACCTGCTCGACGCCGGGACCGAGGTCGTCTGCATCGTCGGCAAGTCGTGGGACCTGCACGTGACCGAGACGCTGCGGACCGACCTGGAGGAGGCCGTCGCGATGGTCCGCGACTCGGTCGCGTTCCTGCGCGGGGAGGGCCGGCGCGTGTTCTTCGACGCCGAGCACTTCTTCGACGGCTACCGGAGCGACCCCGCGTTCGCGCTGCGCGTGCTTCGGGCCGCCGAGGACGCCGGCGCCGATCGGCTCGTGCTCTGCGACACGAACGGCGGGATGCTGCCGAACGACGTCGCGTCGATCGTCGGCGAGGTCTTGGGCGCCGTCGAAACCCCGCTCGGCATCCACGTCCACAACGACGCGGGCTGCGCCGTCGCCAACTCGCTCGTCGCCGTGGAGCAGGGGGTGCGGCAGGTCCAGGCGGTCGTGAACGGCTACGGGGAGCGAACCGGCAACGCCGACCTCGTCCCGATCGCCGCGAACCTCACGCTGAAGATGGGCGCCGAGTGCCTGCCCGACGGTGCGGTCGAGAAGCTGACCGAGGTGGCGCACTACGTGGCCGAGGTCGCGAACATGGCGCCGGACTCCCGGCAGCCGTTCGCCGGGCGCTACGCGTTCACGCACAAGGCGGGGCTGCACGCGAGCGGCGTCGAGCGCCTCTCGCGCGCGTACGAGCACGTCGATCCCGAGACGGTCGGCAACCGCCGCGGCGTCGTCGCGAGCGATCTCGGCGGAGCGGCGACGCTGCGGATGAAGGCGACCGAGTTCGGCCTCGAGCTCTCGGACGGCGCCGTCCCGAGGATGCTCGACGAGCTGAAGGAGCGGGAGGCGCGCGGGTACACGTTCGAGGTGGCCGACGCGTCGCTCGAGCTCCTGATGCGCCGTGCCGGTGGGTGGCGGCAGCCGTTCTTCGAGGTCGACAGCTACCGGGTTCACGTCGAGGAGCGCGTGGGCGACGACGAGCCGCCGCTCGCCGAGGCCACGGTCAAGGTCGTGACGAAGGGGACCCGTCACATCGAGAGCGCCGAGGGCCATGGGCCCGTGGGGGCGCTCGACAACGCGCTCCGCAAGGCGCTCGCGAACGACTACCCCGAGCTCGAGCACATCGCCCTCGAGGACTTCCGGGTCCGGGTTCTCGACGAGACGCACGGGACCGGCGCGGTCGTCCGCGTGCTGATCGACACCTCGAACGGTCAGGCGGGCTGGACCACCGTCGGGGTGTCCGAGAACATCATCGAGGCGTCGTGGGAGGCCCTCGTCGACGGGTACCTGTTCGGCATGCTGCACCCCCGCGACGCCGAGTGACCGGCGTACCCTGGTCCGGATGCGGATCCGCGAGGCCGAGCCGAAGGACGCCGAGGCCATCGCCGAGGTGCACGTCCGCTCTTGGCAGGCGGCGTACCGGGGCCAGCTCACCGACGAGTACCTGGATGGGCTCTCGGTCGGCGAGCGCCTCGAGCAGCATCGTCGGAGCCTCGAGGAGCCCCGCGCCGAGTGGCGCACGTGGGTCGCCGACGAGGAGGGCCGCGTGACGGCCTTCGCCGTCACGGGCCCCAGCGAGGACGCCGACGCGGAGCCGTCGACCGGCGAGGTGTACGCGATCTACCTGGAGCCCGACCGCGTCGGGACGGGGCTGGGCCGTGAGCTGTTCGAACACGCGATCGCCGACCTTCGCGAACGCGGGTTCTCGGTCGTCACGCTCTGGGTGCTCGAGACCAACGAGCGGGCGCGGCGCTTCTACGAGGTCGCCGGCTGGCACGCAGACGGGACCGAGACGAACGAGCGGGTGGACTGCGAGATGCGCCCGACGGTTCGATACCGCATCGAGTTCTGACGGCGATCGACCTCGCTAGTCGATCAGGGATCGAGGGCTTACAGCCGGCTCGCCGTGCGCGGCGGGGAACCGGTGTCTCTGCAACTACCAGCATCGCCATGTTCGGGGAGCCAGACCGTTAGTCGGCGTAAGTCCCCACCCAGACCGACCGATCGGCTTCACCGATCGCCACGACCGCCAGCGGCGTACCGAGCGGGATCGGCGTCGGGCGACGCAGCTCGGGGTCGATGCGGTAGAGGTTGCCGTCCTCGCCGTCGCTGACCCACGCCGAGCCCAGGCCCACGGCGATGGCCGTCGGGGCCGGGCCCACCCCGATCGGATCGCCAGACATGTTGCTCGAGGGATCGATCGGGGTGGCGGTACCGGCGAACGGATCCAGCACCCATACCCCGCCCTCGCCGGCGGCGATGAACCTGACGTTCCCCGAGACGGGGATCCTCCCGAGTTCGTGGCCGATAATCGGGTCGACCCGGATCACCTCGCCGCCGAAGAAATCCAACGCCCAGATCGAACCGTCCCCGTAGGCGAGCGCATCGGGCGTCCCCTCGATCTCGAACTTGTCCAGCCGTTGGCCGGTGAGTGGGTCGAACGCCGTCAACGTCCCGGCATCGGACCCGACCCAAAGCCTCTCGCCACCCAAGACGATGTCCGTGACGATGCCGGAATCGATCGAGACGGGCGGAAGTTCCTTGTCCGTCGAGGGATTGACCCGGTATACGCGGTTCGCGTGGTAGGCACCGCTGAACCACACGGTCCGAGAACCCACCGCCAGGGCGAGGTTGGAGCGGATAGCGCTGGAGTTCCACGGGATCTGGAGCTCGCGACGCAACTTGCCCGTCGCCTCGTCGAAGTGCTGGAGGAGCGGCCCGCTGTCTTCTGGGAACCCGTACAGCCACACGCCTCCTTCACCGATCGCGAGGTTGTCTTGCGTGGCGTCTCGACCGAGCCCCTTCGCCTCAGGGATCGGGACCGAGGCATCTCCCGTTTCGGGATCGATCTTGGCGAGCGAGCCCGAGGGCAGGGTCGAGGCTGCGGCCGGACCCGATGGTTCGCCCGAACCTGAATCCTCTCCGCCGCGAGTCAGCGCGACGATCGCCAGCACGACGCCGATCGCGATCAGAGCACCGGCCACGGCGAGCCACGCCTTGCCTTTCGAGCGGGTGCGCCCACGCGGCGCCGGGGCTCCGGCCGTCGCACCCTTGAGGATGGCCGCGAGCTCGCCCGCCGTGGCGAAGCGATCGTCCGGGTGTTTCGCCATCGCCTTCCCGATCACCTGGTCGACCCAAAGGGGCAGCTCCGGTCGCCGCTCCGTTGCGCTGGGTGGCGGATCGTGCAGGTGCGCATACATCACGGCGGCGTCCTGCTCCCTTCGGAACGGCGGCTCGCCGACCAGACATTCGAAGAAAACGCACCCGAGCGAGTACACATCGGTCGGCGGACCCAGTGACTTGCCCTCGAACTGCTCGGGGGAGGCGTAGTCGAGGGTGCCCATGAACTGGCCGGTCTTGGTGATGCCTCCGGAGACCTCCGTCCTTCGGATCAGGCCGAAGTCCGAGAGGTAGGCGTGATCGGACCTGCCGATCAGGATGTTGGCGGGCTTGACGTCGCGGTGGACCAGACCGCGT
>DASUQI010000007.1:0-93116 GCA_036280655.1 Actinomycetota bacterium | reverse complement strand
GTCGTCGGCTCCGGCGCCGGCCGGGGCGGTCGGCGCCTCGGCCGGGTCTGCCTCGAACGCGCCGCCGGCCGACGAGCTCTCGCGGGCGAAGGCCGAGGTCGCGGAGTATCGCGATCACCTGCAGCGACTCCAGGCGGAGTTCGAGAACTACCGCAAGCGCATGACGCGGTCCCAGGAGCGCCTCGTCGACGCGGAGCTGCAGCGGTTCGTGCAGCAGCTCCTGGAGGTCGTGGACGAGTTCGACCTCGCGCTCATCGCCGCCGAGCGGCAGCCGGACTTCGAGGCGTTCCGTAAGGGCGTCGAGCTCGTCTACGCCAAGCTCGCCGAGACGCTGCGCGCCGAGGGGCTCGAGCGTATCGAGGCCGAGGGGGAACCGTTCGACCCGCAGGAGCACGAGGCGATGATGCAGACGGGCGAGGGCGAGGGCGAGCCGAAGGTCGCCGAGGTCTTCCGGCAGGGCTACCGGCTGCGCGGCACGGTGATCCGCCCCGCGAGCGTCCGCGTCGAGCGGAACTGAGGCGGTCGCCGTGAACGGCGACGTGAAGCGGGAGTGGTTCGAGAAGGACTACTACCAGGTGCTCGCCGTTCCCAAGAACGCCACCGCCGCCGAGATCAAGAAGGCGTACCGCAAGCTCGCCCAGCAGCACCACCCCGACGCCAACCCGGGCAACGAGGCCGCCGAGACCCGGTTCAAGGAGATCTCCGCCGCCTACGACGTCATCGGCGACGAGGAGAAGCGGAAGCAATACGACCAGGTTCGGGACATGGCGGCGTCGGGGTTCGGCGCCGGCGGCTTCCCGGGCGGCGGCGGCGGTTCCCCCGGCGGTGGCTTCCCGGGCGGGGGGCGCGTGCGCTTCGAGGACCTGGGCGACCTCGGGGACCTGTTCGGCGGCCTGTTCGGCGGAGCTGGGCGGCGGGCGCGGACGCAGCCGGCCCGGGGCGCCGACCTCGAGACCGAGGTGCGCGTCTCCTTCGACGAGTCGATGGCCGGCACCACGACCGGCGTGCGGATCCAGGGTCCGGCGCCGTGCGAGACGTGCCACGGCTCGGGCGCCGCGCCGGGCACGAACCCCATCGACTGCCCGCAGTGTGGCGGGACCGGCGCGATCGCGGTGAACCAGGGACCGTTCCAGATGGCCCAGACCTGCCCCCGTTGTCACGGTTCGGGTCGCGTTGTCGAGACGCCGTGCCCGACGTGCCGGGGATCGGGAACGCAGCGCCGCGCTCGGAGCTTCCAGGTCAAGATCCCGGCCGGCGTGAAGGACGGCGCCCAGATCCGCCTCGCCGGACGGGGCGAGCCCGGGCCCGCGGGTGGCCAGGCCGGCGACCTGTACGTCCGAGTCCGCGTCCAGCCGCATGCGATCTTCGGCCGGAGCGGGAACGACCTCCTCCTCGAGCTGCCGCTCACCTACGCGGAGGCGGCGCTCGGCTCGAACGTGCGGGTGCCCACGCTGAACGGACCGGTGACGATGAAGGTGCCAGCCGGCACGCAGAACGGCAGGACGTTCCGGCTGAAGGGCAAGGGCGCGCCGCGGCGAGGCGGCCACGGGGACCTCCTCGTCACCGTGCACGTCGAGGTGCCACGCAAGCTCTCGAAGCAGGAGAAGGAGCTGCTGAAGCAGCTCCGTGACGTTGAGGACGAGTCGCCGCGGAAGCGGCTGGGGGTGGAGGCATGACCGAGCGGGACCATCGACGGCGCCGGACGCCGCGGCCGACGGATGAACGGGCCGTGTACATCATCAGCGTCGCGGCGGAGCTCTCGGGCGTGCATCCGCAGACCCTCAGGATGTACGAGCGTCGCGGCTTGTTGGCGCCCGAACGGACGTCGGGGAACACGCGGCGCTACTCGGAGCGCGACATCGAGCGCATCCGGATGATCCAGGAGCTCACGCAGCGCGAGGGGGTGAGCCTCGCCGGCGTGAAGCTGTTCATCGACATGCGTGAGCAGCTGGCCGAGATGCGCAGGCGCACCGAGGAGCTCGAGCGCGAGCTGCTCGACCGGGTGAAGGCCGCGGCCCCCGGAACCGAGATCCTCCCGCTGCGGAGCCTGCTGAGCTTCGCGTGGGACGAGGACCCGACCGAGACCGGATGAGGCACGGATGGACCCGAACAAGCTGACGATGCGATCGCAGGCGGCGCTCGAGGGCGCGCGCCAGCAGGCCCTCGCGCGCAACCACCAGGCGATCGAGCCCGAGCATCTGCTCGTCGCGCTGCTCGGCGATCCCGAGGGGATCGTCTTCGCGCTGCTCCACGGTCTCGGCGTGGCGCCGAAGGTCCTGCGCGATCAGACGGACACCGCGCTCGACCTTATGCCGAAAGTGTACGCGCAGGCGGGCGACGCGCGCGTCGGCCCCGCCCTCGCGAACGTGCTGGACGCCGGGTTCCGCGAGGCCGAGGCGCTGGGCGACGACTACGTATCGACCGAGCACCTCCTCCTCGCGATGCTCGAGGGGGGCTCGCAGGCCGCCCGGATCCTGCGGGAGGCGGGGCTGGATCGCGACGGGGTGCTCGCGACGCTCGCGCAGGTACGGGGACGCCAGCGGGTGACCGACCAGAACCCGGAGGACAAGGTCCGGCTGCTCGAGCGGTACGGGCGAGACCTCACCGATCTCGCGCGCCGGGGCAAGCTCGACCCAGTGATCGGCCGCGACGACGAGATCCGGCGCGTGGTGCAGGTGCTCTCGCGCCGCACGAAGAACAACCCCGTCCTGATCGGGGAGCCCGGCGTCGGCAAGACCGCGATCGTGGAGGGGCTCGCGCAGCGGATCGTGTCCGGCGACGTGCCCGGGTCGCTCGCCGACAAGCGGGTGGTGGCGCTCGACCTCGGCGCGATGGTCGCCGGGTCGAAGTACCGCGGCGAGTTCGAGGAGCGCTTCAAGGCGGTCCTGCAGGAGATCGCCGAGTCCGAGGGCCAGATCGTCACGTTCATCGACGAGCTGCACACGATCGTCGGCGCCGGAGCGGCGGAGGGAGCCGTGGACGCCGGCAACATGCTGAAGCCGATGCTCGCGCGCGGCGAGCTCCGTGCGATCGGGGCGACCACGCTCGACGAGTACCGCGACCACATCGAGAAGGACCCAGCGCTCGAGCGCCGGTTCCAGCCTGTCCTGGTCGGCGAGCCGAGCGTCGAGGACGCGATCGCGATCCTGCGAGGGCTGAAGGAGCGCTACGAGGTGCACCATGGCGTCCGGATCCAGGATCCCGCGCTCGTCGCCGCCGCGGTGCTCTCGGACCGCTACGTGAGCGGGCGGTTCCTGCCGGACAAGGCGATCGACCTGGTCGACGAGGCGGCGAGCCGGCTCCGGATCGAGATCGATTCGGTGCCGATCGAGATCGACGAGGTCGAGCGGCGGCTTACGCAGCTGGAGATCGAGCGGGCGGCGCTGCGCAAGGAGACGGACCCGGCCTCGAAGGAGCGGCTCGAGCGACTGGAACAGGAGCTCGCCGACCTGCGCGAGCGCTCGGGCGCGATGCGGGCGCACTGGGAGCAGGAGAAGGAGCAGATCGACCGGATCCGCACGCTGAAGTCGGAGATCGAGACGGCGCGCGGCGAGTTCGAGCGCGCCGAGCGCGCCGGCGAGCTCGAGCGCGCGGCCGAGCTGCGGTTCGGGACGCTCGTCCAGCTCGACAAGGAGCTGGAGGAGCAGAACGCCGCACTGGAAGAGGTGCAGCGCGAGCAGCGGATGCTGAACGAGGAGGTGACCGAGGAGGACGTCGCGCAGGTCGTGGCGACGTGGACCGGGATCCCGGTCTCGCGCCTCATGGAGGGCGAGATGGCCAAGCTCGTCCACCTCGAGGAGGCGCTGCACCGGCGCGTCGTCGGGCAAGACGAGGCCGTCGAGGCGGTCGCGAACGCCATCCGCCGCGCGCGTGCCGGCCTCTCGGACCCGAACCGCCCGATCGGCTCGTTCCTGTTCCTCGGGCCGACCGGCGTCGGCAAGACCGAGCTCGCCCGTGCCCTGGCCGAGTACCTGTTCGACGACGAGCGGGCGATCGTCCGCGTCGACATGAGCGAGTACCAGGAGCGGCACACGGTCTCGCGGCTCGTCGGTGCGCCTCCCGGTTACGTGGGCTTCGAGGAGGGTGGCCAGCTCACTGAGGCCGTGCGGCGCCGGCCCTACTCGGTCCTGCTGCTCGACGAGATGGAGAAGGCGCACACCGACGTGTTCAACATCCTGCTGCAGCTGCTCGAGGACGGCAGGCTGACCGACGGGCACGGCCGCACCGTCGACTTCCGCAACACGATCGTGATCATGACGTCGAACCTCGGCGGCGCGATCTACCAGGACGCCGGGGTCTCGGCGGAGAAGCGACGCGCCGCGATCCTCGACGACGTTCGCGCGTTCTTCCGTCCCGAGTTCGTGAACCGGATCGACGAGATCGTGGTGTTCGATCCGCTCGGGCCGGGCGAGGTGCGCGCGATCGTCGACCTGCAGCTCGACCTGCTCGCCCGCCGCCTGCGCGATCGGAGCCTCGGGCTCGAGGTGACCGATCCGGCTCGCGAGGCGCTCGCGCGGCGCGGCTACGACGCGGCGTTCGGCGCCCGACCGCTCAAGCGGCTGATCCAACGAGAGGTGCAGGACCCGCTCGCGCTCCGGCTGCTGTCGGGAGAGATCCGCGAGGGCGAGACGGTGGTCGTCGACGCGGACGGGGACGAGCTCACGCTGCGGAGCGAACCGAGTTCCTCGCCGGTGGGGGACGAGGCACCCGCTCCTTAACCCGGCGTCGCCCCCGGTCCGATAACTGGACGTATGGACCGCTGGCCGCGGATCGCCGCCGTCGCCGCGGGCGCGATCGTCGGCGCCCTGTTCCTCAGGATGCTTCCTCCGATCATCGTGCTCGCCGCCTTCGTCGTCGGCGCCTTCGTCGTCACCCGGACGCTGAAGACGCGGGTGCGCCGCGAGGCGGTGGTCGGCGAGGCCGCGACCCTCGGTCTGCGGCTCGAGCCCGAGGATCCCTTCGGCCTGCTCGGGCTCCCCCTGTCGCTGTTCGGACGCGGGACGGAGGGCCGGATCGAAGAGGTCCGCGGCGGCACGTGGCGGGGCGTCGAGGTGAAAGCCTTCACGTACAGCTACACCCTGGCCGGCCCGGTGATCGATCCGACGGCCCGCGACACCGATCGCCGTGGCCGGTTCGCCTGCGCGATCGTCGCGATCCCTCCCGTCCGGTCGCCGATCGTCGCGGAGCCCCTCTCATTCGTGCTCGGCCTGGGTGCCCATGCGCCGATGGGCGAGGTGGACCTCGACCACGGAGCCGCCGCCTCGGCGTTCGTCATCCGCTGCGACGCCCCGGACCTCGCCCGGACCCTGCTCGACGGTGCGGCCGGAGAGTGGCTGGTCGAGGGAGGCGAGGAGTGGGGGTTCGAGGCGAGCGCCCAGCTCCTGCTTATCTACGGCGAGTCGGCGAGCTCCCCCTCCGTGCAGGACGTGCTCGGCAGGCTCTACGACCTTCGCTCGCGGCTCGAGACGGGCGCGCCCGGCGACGCGGTCGTCGACCCCGAGGCAGCTGGAACCGCCTGAGCGTTTCGGTTCGTCGTCCGTGGCGCGACGGGCTAGGCTTCCCCCTCGACCGGACACCGCTCAGAGAGGAAGGAAGCCGTGGGCATCACCCTCGCGATCATCGGCGGCATCCTGCTGCTGGTCTTGATCTTCGGGATCGTCTCGTACAACCGCTTCATCTCCCAGCGGCAGCTCATCAAGGACGCCTGGGCGAACATCGACACGGAGCTTCGCCGGCGGTACGACTTGATCCCCAACCTGGTCGAGACCGTCCGCGGCTACGCCTCGCACGAGCGGGCGGTCTTCGAGAACGTCACGAAGGCCCGCGCGGCCGCCACCGCCGCAACCGGCTCGCCGGCCGAGCAGGCCGCGGCCGAGGGACCGCTCGTAGCTGCCCTGCGCCAACTGCTCGCCGTGGCCGAGGCCTACCCGGACCTGAAGGCGAACCAGAACTTCCTCGCGCTGCAGAGCGAGTTGGCGAACACCGAGGACCGGCTGCAGACCGCGCGCCGCTTCTACAACGCCAACGTCCGCGACTACAACGAGCGGGTGAAGCAGTTCCCGTCCGTCGTGATCGCCTCGATCTTCAACTTCGAGGAGGAGGAGTTCTTCGAGGTCGAGGACGCGCTGCGTGAGGCCGGGGCGCCGCAGGTGGCCTTCGGCGAGGGCGCGCCGAACGTCTCGTTCGGCGGCCCGGAGGTGCCGCCCGCGGGCGGGGCAGGGGCGCCGGCGCCACCGGCGGCCCCCGAGCCGAGCGGGACCCCGCCGCCGCCGCCCGGGACGCCGGAGTCCTAAGCCCGAACGCTCACGCGGTCACGTCCGAGCCGGCGAGGATCGCCTCCGGCGCGGGCCCGCACCCCTCGAGCATCGTCGCGCGCCGCACGTCGGTCGTGAGCCAGGTCCAGACGACCGCCCACCCGAGCGCGAGCGATCCCATCACGAGCGCGGTCGTTGTCGGGCCGAACAGGTCGGCGAGCCAGCCGGTGAGGATGCTCGACAGGCCGAACGTCAGCGTGACGAGCATGAAGTCGAACGCGAAGATCCGGCCGCGGATCCGGTCCGGCACGATCCGCTGCAGGCCGTAGGACGACAGCGTCCACTGGGCGCCGCCCCCGACGTGCGCGACGAGGACGGCCGCCATCGCGAACACGAGCGCCGGCGCGAGCCCGAGCATCGCGTACCCGATGCCGAAGACCGCGAGGGCGCCCCCGATCGCGCCGAACAGCTTCCGGTCCTGCGGCCCGACGACGGCCCGACCCACGAACGGGCCGATCAGCGCGCCGACCCCTCGGGCCATCATCAGCATCCCGAGGCCGATCTCGCCCGAGTCGAACCGGTCGATCGCGAGCAGGGGCAGCAGCACGAGAACGCCGCCCGCGATGCCCCACCCGAACTTGACGGCGAGGAGCGCGAGGACCCGGTGATCGCGGCGCGCGTAGCGGAGCGTCTCGACCGTGTCCTCGCGGACGCTCGCGCGGTGCTCCGGCGCCGGTCGGCGCTCGGAGAAGGATCGACGGACGCGGACGATCAGGACCGCGGAGAGCACGAACGACACGGAGTCGACGACGATCGCGACGTCGCGCCCGAACACGCCGGCCACGACGCCACCAAGCGCCCCGCCGACCGCGAGCATGGTGCCCCACAGCGACCCGGAGAGGGCGTTCGCGGTGGACAGGTCGCGCTCGTCGACCACGTTCGGCAGCGCCGCCGATGCCGCTGGTTCGAACGCGGCGCCGAAGGACGCCGTCGCCGCGAGCAGGACGAAGAGCAACCAGATCTGGTCCTCGTTCCCGACGAGGAGGAAGCCCAGCACGAGCACGGCCCGGGCGAGATCGCAGACGATCATCAGCCGCCGCCGGTCGAGCCGGTCGACGAGCACCCCGGCGACGGGGGACGCGAGGAAGTACGTGAGGTCCTGCGCCGCGATGACGAACGCGACCATCAGGCCCTGCTCCGTGAGGTCGAGGACCTGTCCGAGCAGCGCGATCAGCAGGAACCAGTCGCCACCGAGCGAGATCACGGACGCGAAGTAGAGGCGCCGGAAGTCGGCGTTTCGTCGGAGCAGCGATGCGGAGGCCCGGACGGCCCCCTGCGACTCGGTCGGCTCGCGTATCTCCACGATGAGGTGCCAGACTACTGGGACGGGGGCAGGCGGAAGGAGGCGGCATGCTCGATCGGTTTACCTGGTTCCGTCAGGCGGCGTTCCGATACGCGGAGGACGACCTCGTCGTCTACATCGATCCGTGGGGCACGTCGCCGGACGACCCGCCCGCGGACGTGATCTTCCTCACGCACGCCCATCACGACCACTTCCAGCCGCACGAGATCCAGCGGCTCACGGACGACGGCACGGCGATCGTCGCGCCGAAGGACATCGCGGACGAGCTCACGGGTTCGGTCACCGCGGTGGGCCCGGGCGAGTCGCACGAGATCGCGGGCGTGCGGTTCGAGACGGTTCCCGCCTACAACATCGTCGAGGAACGGCTCGACATGCACCCCCAGAAGAACAACTGGGTCGGGTACGTGATCGAGCTCGGCGGGCACACCTACTATCACGCGGGGGACACCGACGCGCTGCCGGAGCTCGAGACCCTGAGGACCGAGGTCGCGATGGTGCCGATCGGCGGCACCTACACGATGGACTACCGCGAGGCCGCCGGGCTCGTGAAGGCGATGCAGCCGAACCTCGCGGTCCCGATGCACTACGGCTTCGTGGTGTGCTCCCCGTCGCACTCGGCCCTGTTCAAGAAGGAGGCGGCTCCCGTCCCCGTCGAGATCCTCACGCCGACGAACGACTTCGAGCAGCCCTGACGAAAGGAGCGAGCCGATGGCGCTCGGGTACGACAGACCGCTGTACATCCTGGCGTTCGATCACCGCGGGTCGTTCCAGAAGAAGTTCTTCGGCGTGGCCGGGGAGCCGAACGAGGAGGAGACCGCCCGGATCTCCGACGCGAAGCGGGTGATCTACGAGGGGGCGCGGAGCGCCCTCGACGAGGGCGTCGACGCGGAATCGGCCGGCGTCCTGGTCGACGAGCAGTTCGGCGCTGATATCGCCCGGGACGCGAAGGGCGCCGGCTTCCGGCTCGCGATGCCGGTCGAGAAGAGCGGGCAGGACGAGTTCGACTTCCAGTACGACGAGGGATTCGGGGAGCACATCGAGGCGTTCGATCCGGTCTTCTCCAAGGTGCTGGTGCGCTACAACCCCGAGTCGAACCAGGACATGAACGTTCGCCAGTCCGCCCGGCTCCGGCACCTCGGCGCCTGGTTGCACGAGCGCGGCCGGCTCTTCCTGTTCGAGCTGCTCGTGCCCCCGACGCCCGAACAGATCGACGCCGCGGGTGGCGAGGACGCGTGGGACTCGAGGGAGCGCCCGAAGCTCATGGACACCGCGATCCGCGAGCTCCAGGACGCCGGGGTCGAGCCGGACATCTGGAAGATCGAGGGCATCGACGCGCGCGAGGACTGCGAGACGATCTCGGCGACCACGCGACGCGACGGACGCGACGGCGTCGCGTGCGTCGTGCTTGGCCGGGGGGCGAACGACGAGGCCGTCGACCACTGGCTCCGCATGGGGTCCGGGGTGCCGGGGTACATCGGGTTCGCGATCGGCCGTTCGATCTGGTGGGACCCGCTGAAGGGGTTCGTGGACGGCAACCTCGGGCGCGAGGAGGCGGCCAAGCAGATCGCGGCCAATTATCGGCGGTTCATCGACGTCTACAACGAGAGATAGGGAGGGATGGCGATGGCGGTCATCAAGACGATCGACCTGGTGGGAGTCTCGACCGAGTCCTGGCGCGACGCCGCGCATTCGGCGCTCAGCGAGGCGGCCAAGACGATCCGAGGGATCGAGTCGATGGACATCCTCGGGACGAGCGCGGTCGTGAACAACGGCTCGATCTCCGAGTACCACACGCAGGTCCGGATCAGCTTCCGCATCGAGCGCTGACGGCCGGCCGTGCCCGCCTCCATCGTCGTCGGGACCCAATGGGGGGACGAGGGCAAGGGCAAGGCGACCGACTACCTGGCCGACGGGATGGACCTCGTCGTCCGTTACCAGGGCGGGAACAACGCCGGCCATACGATCCTGGCCGAGGGCCACACTCTCAAGCTCCAGCTGATCCCCTCCGGGATCCTCTATCCGCACATCACCTCAGTGATCGCGGACGGGGTGGTGGTGGACCCGAAGGTCCTGCTCGACGAGATGGACGGGCTCGCGGCCGTGGGGGTCGACCCGTCGCGGCTCGTGGTCTCCGGCAACTGCCACATGATCATGCCCTACCACCTCGAGCTCGAACGCGTGACCGAGCGGTTCCTCGGCAAGAACGCGCTCGGGACAACGAAGCGGGGGATCGGGCCGGCGTATGCGGACAAGGCGGCGCGGATCGGCATCCGGATCCAGGACCTGTTCGACGAGGAGATCCTGCGGGAGAAGCTCGACGTCGTCCTGTGGGAGAAGAACCAGGTCCTCACGAAGGTGTACGGCCGGCTGCCGCTCGTCCCGGACACGATCGTCGAGGACTACCTGCGCTACGCCGAACGCCTCCGTCCGCACGTGGCCGACACATCGAAGCTCCTGTACGACGCCCTTCGCGAGGGCCGGAACGTGCTCCTCGAGGGCGCGCAGGGCACGATGCTCGATCTCGACAAGGGGACGTATCCGTTCGTCACGTCCTCGAACCCGGTGGCCGGCTACGCGCTCGCGTCGGCGGGGATCGGCCCGCGCGAGGTGGAGCGCGTGATCGGGATCACGAAGGCGTACGTGACCCGCGTCGGCGCGGGGCCCTTCCCGACCGAGGACGTCGGCTCGGAGGGCGAGCGGCTGGGCGAGCGCGGCCATGAGTTCGGGACGGTCACCGGGCGCAAGCGGCGGTGCGGATGGTTCGACGCCGTGCTCCTGCGCTACGCGTCGCGGGTGAACGGCCTCACCGAGCTGTTCCTCACCAAGCTCGACGTGCTGTCCGGGTTCGAGACGCTGCGGGTCTGCACCGCGTACCGGGCCGACGGCGAGCTTTTCGAAGACGTTCCCCCGCACCAGTCGCTGTTCCACCGGGCCGAGCCCGTGTACGAGGAGGTGGAGGGCTGGACCGAGGACATCGGCTCGGTCGCGTCGTTCGGCGACCTCCCGGCCGCCGCGCGCAAGTACGTCGAGCGGTTGCAGGACCTCGTCGGCGTCCCGGCCGGCGTCGTCTCGGTCGGCCCCGGTCGGGAACAGAGCCTCCCCCTGCGATGAGGATCCTCGTCGTCGGGGGAGGTGGGCGCGAGCACGCGCTCGCATGGCGGCTGCGCCGGGACCGCTCGGTGACCGACGTGGTCGCGGCTCCGGGCAACCCCGGGATCGCGCAGGTGGCCCGATGCATGGACGTACGGGCCGATGATCACGACGGGCTGATCGGGCTCGCCCGGCGGGAGCGCGTGGATCTCGTCGTGGTCGGGCCCGAGGCGCCGCTCGTGGCCGGGCTCGCCGACGAGATGGAGGCGAGCGGCGTCGCGGTGTTCGGGCCGTCGGCCGCCGCGGCTCGGCTCGAGGGCTCGAAGGCGTTCGCGAAGGACCTGATGCTGCGCGCGGACGTTCCGGCGGCGCGCTCGGCGACGTTCACGCGCAGGGACTGGGAGGAGGGGCCGAGCGGGGTCCTCTCCTTCCTCGACGAGCTCGGCGGCCCGGCGGTGGTCAAGGCCGACGGGCTCGCGGCCGGCAAGGGGGTCGTCGTCGCCGAGACGCGCGACGGGGCCGCCGAGGCGGTCGAGGCCGCCCTGGGCCGCGGCGCGTTCGGCGAGGCCGGGGCGAGCGTCGTGATCGAGGAGCGCCTCGAGGGGCCCGAGGTTTCCGCGTTCGCGCTGACCGACGGCCGCCGCGTCGCGCCGCTCGGGTTCGCGCAGGACGCGAAGCGGATCGGCGACGACGACACCGGCCCCAACACCGGCGGGATGGGGGCCTTCTCGCCTGTGCCGTCCGTGGACGCGTCGACGGCCGAGCGCATCCGGGCCGAGGTGCTCGAGCGGACCGTGGCGGCGATGGCGGCCGCCGGGATCCCGTACCGCGGGGTCGTGTACGCCGGGCTCATGCTCACCGAGGACGGCCCGAAGGTCCTCGAGTTCAACTGCCGGTTCGGCGACCCGGAGACCCAGGCGCTCATGCCGCTCCTCGCGACGGACCCGGCCGAACGGCTCCTCGCGTGTGCCCAGGGGGCACTCGTGGACGACGCGATCGAGCTCGATGCGCTCGCCTGCGTGACGGTCGTCGTCGCCTCGGGCGGCTATCCGGGCGATCACCGGACCGGGTTCGAGATCGCGGGGCTCGGCGAGGCCGCCTCCGTCGAGGGCGCCACCGTCTTCCACTCCGGGACGGCCGAGCGCCGGGGTAGAGTGGTCACCGCGGGCGGACGGGTCGTCTCGGTGAGCGCCGTCGGTGGCTCGCTCGCCGAGGCTCGCGACCGCGCGTACGAGGCCGCGTCGCACGTGGGGTTCGAGGGCCGCTACCACCGGACGGACATCGCGGCCCTTGCCGCGAAGGAGGAGGGGACATGAGCGATCCGGCACCCGTCGTCGGCGTGCTGGCCGCGTCCCCCGCCGAGCTGACGCTGATGCAGCAGGCGGCCGCGATCCTGGAGAAGCTCGAGATCCCGCACGAGGTCCGCGTGATGTCGTCACCCCGCAACCCCGACCTCGTGGACGAGTACGCGCGGACCGCGTTCGAACGCGGCCTGAAGGCCGTGCTCTGTACGACCGGCATCTCGGGGCACCTCGCGGCGGCCGTGGCCGCGCGCACGATCGTGCCCGTGATCGGCGTCCCCGTCGCGACCGAGCAGATGGGCGGCGAGCAGGCGCTGTACGTCACCGCGCAGATGCCGTCGGGCGTGCCCGTCGCCACCGTCGGCGTGGACGCCGCGATGAACGCGGCGGTGCTGGCCGCCGAGATCGTGGGCGTCGCCGACCCCGACGTGCAGAAGCGGCTGTGGCGGTTCAAGGACGACCTGGCGGAGGGCCTGCGCTTGTGACGGGCCGCTCGGCCGCCTCCCTGTCGTGATCCCCAGGTACACGCTCCCCGAGATGGCCACCGTGTGGTCCGAGGAGACCAAGCTCGGGCACTGGCTCGAGATCGAGCTGCTCGTCGCGGAGGCGTGGGCCCGACTCGGCGTCGTCCCGGACGAAGACGCGCGCGCGATCCGCGAGCGTGCGACTTTCGACGCCGAGCGCGTCCGCCAGGTCGAAGAGGTGACGCGGCACGATGTCGCGGCGTTCGTGCAGGTCGTGGCCGAGTCGGTGGGGCCGGCCGGGCGGTGGGTGCACTTCGGGCTGACCTCCTCGGACGTGCTCGACACGGGGCTCGCGCTGCAGCTCCGCGACGCGTGCGACCTCCTGCTCGACCGCCTCGAGCGGCTGCTCGGGGTGACGAAGCGCCTGGCGCTCGCCCATCGCGAGACCGTGATGGCAGGCAGGACGCACGGGGTGGTGGCCGAGCCGACCAGCCTCGGGCACAAGGTCGCGCTGTGGGCGTTCGAGCTCGACCGCGACCGCGATCGCCTGCGCCGGGCCCGCGAGGCCGTGAGCGTCGGCGCGATCAGCGGCGCGGTCGGCACGTACGCGCAGGTGGACCCGCGGGTGGAGGAGGAGGTGTGCGGGAGGCTCGGCCTGCGCCCGGCCGAGGCCTCGAGCCAGATCGTCGCGCGAGACCGCCACGCCGAGCTCATGGGGGCGCTCGCGATCACCGCCTCGACCCTCGACGCGATCGCGACCGAGATCCGCCACCTCGCGCGGACGGAGGTGCGGGAGGTGCAGGAGCCGTTCGCGCAGGGCCAGAAGGGCTCGAGTGCGATGCCCCACAAACGGAACCCGGTCCGCTGCGAGCGCGTCACCGGCCTCGCGCGTCTGGTGCGCTCGAACCTGCAGGCGGCGCTCGAGAATCAGGTCCTGTGGCACGAGCGCGACATCTCGCACTCCTCGTCCGAGCGCGTGATCCTGCCGGACACGGCGATCGCCGTCGACTTCATGCTCGTGGAGATGACCGAGGTGCTCGACGGACTCGAGGTGTTCCCCGACCGGATGCGGGAGAACCTCCTCGTCGGCGGCGGGCTCGCCTACTCCCAGAACGTCCTGCTCGCGCTCATCGAGTCGGGGATGCCGCGGGACGACGCGTACGCGATCGTCCAGTCGGCAGCGGCCGCAGCGTGGGACCGAGGTGCGTCGTTCCGCGACCTCGTTGCGGGGGTCCTGGAGGAGGCGACCGGCGATCGGGGAGACGACCTGTTCGACGCCCGGCGGGCGCTTCGGAACCTCGACGTGGTGTTCGACCGGCTCGAGAAGGTGGAGGTGCGCGAGCGATGAGCGAGGCCAGGCTCCACGCCCGCGGCAAGGTCCGCGACGTCTACGACGCGGGGGAGGACCGTCTGCTGCTGGTCGCGACCGACCGGATCAGCGCGTTCGACGTCGTGCTGCCCGATCTCATCCCGGACAAGGGCCGGGTCCTCACCGGCCTCACGCTGTTCTGGCTCGAACGCACCTCCGGGCTCGTCCGCAACCATCTCGTGAGCGCGGACCGCGGCGACTTCCCCGAGCCGTTCGCGAGCGACCCGTCGCTCGCCGGGCGCGCGATGCTCGCGACGCGCGCCGAGGTGATCCTCGTCGAGTGCGTCGCCCGCGGCTACCTCACGGGCTCGGGCCTCAAGCAGTACCGGGCGGAGGGACATGTGTGCGGCGTCCCCTTGCCCCCCGGACTCGACGAGTCCTCCAAGCTCCCCGAGCCGATCTTCACGCCCACGACGAAGGCCGCCGAGGGGCACGACCTGCCGCTCACGTTCGACGAGACCGTGGACGCGATCGGGCGCGGCCTCGCCGAACGCCTGCGCGAGCTCACGATCGGCCTGTACGAGCTCGGCGCCGGGATCGCGGCGGAGCGGGGGATCATCGTCGCCGACACGAAGTTCGAGTTCGGGTTCGCCGACGGCGAGTTGATCCTGATCGACGAGGTCCTCACGCCGGACTCCTCCAGGTTCTGGCCGGCCGACGGGTACGAGGCCGGCAGGTCGCAGCCCTCGTTCGACAAGCAGTACGTGCGCGACTGGCTCGACGCGAGCGGATGGGACCACGAGCCCCCGCCTCCGGAGCTGCCCGCGGACGTGGTCGCCCGGACCGCGGCCACCTACGCCGAGGCCTACGAGCGGATCACGGGCGAGCCGTTCGAGGACTACCTGCGCCGGATGCGGGTGGGCGGGTCCGAGCGAGACGGCTCGTCGTGAGGTACCGGGCGCAGATCGTCGTCTCCCTCAAGGATGGCCTCCTCGACCCGCAGGGCAAGGCGGTCGAGGGGTCGCTGCCCGCGCTCGGCTGGACGAACGTCTCGGGGGTGCGTGTCGGCCGCTACGTCCAGCTCGACCTCGAGGCGGACGGCGCCGACGCGGCCGAGGACCAGGTGCGCCGGATGGCCGAGCGCCTGCTGTCGAACCCGGTGATCGAGACGTTCGACGTCGTGGACATCAGCGAACGGAACGGGGCGTGAGCGAGCTGCCGCGGATCGGGGTCGTGACGTTCCCCGGCTCGCTGGACGACCGCGACGCGCTCCGCGCGGTGGCCTTCATGGGCGGCGAAGGGGTCCCCTTGTGGCACGCGGACAGAGACCTCGCCGGCGTGGACGCCGTGATCCTGCCGGGCGGGTTCTCCTATGGCGACTACCTCCGGTGCGGCGCGATCGCCCGCTTCGCGCCGGTGATGGAGGAGGTGGCGGCGTTCGCGGACGCCGGCGGTCTGGTGGTCGGGATCTGCAACGGGTTCCAGATCCTCTGCGAGGCCGGGCTCCTCCCGGGCGCGCTGGTGCGCAACCGCCAGCTCCGGTTCGTGTGCCGCTGGGTCCACATCCGCGTCGAGACCTCGATCTCGCCGCTCACCGGCGACCTCGTCGCGGGCGAGGTGCTCCGGGTACCGGTCAAGCACGGCGAGGGCAGGTTCGTCGCCACCGACGAGCAGCTCGCCCGGATCGAGGGCGAGGGGTTCGTGGTGTTCCGCTACTGCGGTGACGACGGCGCGCTCGGCGACGAGCACACCCCGAACGGCGCCTCGAACGCGATCGCCGGCATCCGCAACGAGGCCGGCAACGTCGTCGGGCTCATGCCGCATCCCGAACACGCCGTGGATCCCGACGTCGGGGCGACCGGCGGCCAGCCGCTGTTCGCCTCGTTGCTCTCGAGCGCGCTCGCGCGCGTCGCGCCGTGACCGAGCCCCTGCACCGGGCACTCGGGCTCACCGACGACGAGCTCGCGTCGATCCGCTCGACCCTCGGCCGCGAGCCGAACCGCGACGAGCTCGCGATGTACGCGGCGATGTGGTCGGAGCACTGCTCGTACAAGTCCTCGAAGGTCTACCTCCGGTCGCTGCCGACACAGGGCCCGCGGATCCTCGTGGGTCCCGGACAGGACGCCGGCGCCGTCGACGTCGGCGACGGGCTCGCCGCGGTCTTCAAGATGGAGTCCCACTCGCACCCCTCGGCGATCGAGCCGTACCAGGGTGCGGCGACCGGCGTGGGCGGGATCGTTCGCGACGTCGTCGCGATGGGCGCGCGGCCGATCGCGATCCTCGACCCGCTGCGCTTCGGCCCGCTCTCGGACGACCGCAACCGCTGGCTGCTCGAGGGCGTCGTGGCCGGGATCGGCGGCTACGGCAACTGCATCGGCGTGCCCACCGTCGGCGGCGAGCTTCAGTTCGCGCGGCCGCACGCGGCGAACCCGACCGTGAACGTGATGTGCGTCGGCGTCGCGCCGGCCGAGCGGCTCGTCACGTCGGCTCGTGAGGTCCGGGAGGGGTCGGTGCTCGTCCTGTTCGGCGCTGCGACGGGGCGGGACGGGATCGGCGGGGTGTCGGTGCTCGCGTCGCGGACGATCGAGGATGGCGCCGACGAGACGCGCCCGAGCGTGCAGATCGGCGACCCGTTCGCGGAGAAGCTGCTGATCGAGGCCTCGCTCGAGCTCGTCGACCGGGGCCTGCTCGAAGGCCTGCAGGACCTCGGTGGTGCCGGGATCACGTGCGCCGTCAGCGAGTCGGCGGCGCGCGCCGGCCTCGGCGCCGAGATCGACCTCGACGCGGTTCCGCTCCGCGAGCGTGGGCTCGAGCCGTTCGAGATCCTCACGAGCGAGTCGCAGGAGCGCATGCTCGCGGTCGTCGCCCCCGACCGCGTTGACGAGGTCCGGGCGGTGTGCGAGCGGTGGGGCCTGCCGGCCGTGGTCGTCGGACGGCTCGTGGACGGCGGGGCGCTCCGCGTTCGGATACGGGGGACGACCGTGGCCGAGGTGTCGGCGCGCTCGCTCGCCGACGAGGGCCCCGAGTACGCGAGGCCTCGCGAGCCCCCGGAAGCTCAGGACGACCTCCTGAACGACGACCCCACGTTCGCGACCGTGACGACCTCGCCCGAGGACGCGTTCGTGACCGTGCTCTCGTCGCCGAACATCGCCGGCAAGCAGTGGGTGTGGGAGCAGTACGACTCGATCGTCCAGGGGGGAACGGTCCGCGGCCCGGGCGGCGACGCTGCGCTCGTCCGCATCGAGGGGACGCTGCGCGCGCTCGCGCTCTCGTCGGACGGCAAGGGGCGGTTCGGCCTGCTCGATCCGTACCTCGGCGCTGCGCACGCGGTGGCCGAGTCGGCCCGCAACGTCGCGTGCACGGGCGCGACGCCCCTCGCGATCACGAACTGCCTGAACTTCGGCAACCCCGAGCGCCCCGAGGTGATGTGGCAGTTCGCCGAGTCCGTCCGCGGGATCGCGGACGCGTGCCGCGCCCTCGAGACGCCGGTGACCGGCGGGAACGTGAGCTTCTACAACGAGTCCGGCGACTCGGCGATCTGGCCGACCGCGATGATCGGGATGCTCGGCGTGATCGAGGACTACCGCCTCGCGGTGTCTCAGGCGTTCGGGCCGGGGTCGTGGATCTACCTGGCCGGCGAGACCTTCCCCGAGCTCGGCGGCAGCGAGTTCGGCGAGGCGGTGCTCGGGGTCGTGGGGGGACGGCCGCCGGCCCTCGACCTCGAGCGCGAGCGGGCGCTCCACCTGCTGCTCGTCCACGCGGCCGGCACCGGGATGCTCCAGAGCGGGCACGACTGCGCCGAGGGCGGCCTCGCGATGGCCCTAGCCGAGAGCGCGATCGCCGGCGGTACCGGCTTCGCGGTCACGATCCCGGGCGACGAGCCGCCGCACATCGGCATGTTCTCCGAGTCGGCCTCGAGGGCCGTGCTCTCGGTCGACCCCTCGCGCGCGACCGAGCTTGAGGACGCGGCGGCCGGGCTCGGGGTCCCGCTGGCGCGCCTCGGCGAGACCGGTGGGCCGCGGATCGTGTTCGACGGCGTGTTCGAGATGACCGTTGAGGAGGCCGGGGCGATCCACGAGAACGCGATCCCCATGCTGCTCGCGGGATGAGCGGCCCGGTGCCGCGCACAGACCGCCCGTCCGCACCGGTCGGTGCCGACGCCGGTGTTAGCATCAGGTCGGGCGTGCGTGACGACCATCCGAAGGACGAGTGCGGCGTCTTCGGCGTGTGGGCGCCCGGCGAGGACGTCGCGCGGCTGACGTACTTCGGGCTCTTCGCCCAACAGCACCGAGGCCAGGAGTCCGCCGGGATGGCGGTCTCCGACGGCGAGCATCTCCTCGTGTTCAAGGAGCTCGGGCTCGTCTCGCAGGTGTTCGACGAGGCGACCCTCTCGACGCTCCGCGGGGACCTCGGGATCGGCCACAACCGGTACTCCACGACCGGGTCGACCACCTGGGAGAACGCGCAGCCGGCCTTCAAGACCGACGGCCAGCGCTCGCTTGCCCTCGGGCACAACGGGAACCTCGTGAACACGCTCGAGCTCGCCGAGCGCGTGGGTAAGGCGGGCGTCGCCACCACGGACTCGGACCTCGTGGCGACGCTGCTCGCGCGACACCCGGCCGAGGACCTCGAGACCGCGCTGCTCGACGTCCTTCCCTCGCTCGCCGGGGCGTTCTCGTTCGTCGTGATGGACGAGCGGAGCCTGTTCGCGGCGCGCGACCCGAACGGCCTGCGGCCCCTCTCGATCGGCCGGCTGCCGAACGGCTTCTGCGTTGCCTCGGAGACCTGCGCGCTCGACATCGTGGGCGCGACGTTCCTGCGCGAGGTCGAGCCCGGCGAGCTCGTGCGCGTCGACGACCGCGGGCTGGCGTCGTCGCGGTTCGCCGTCGCCGGACGCGAGGCGCTCTGCATCTTCGAGTACGTCTACCTCGCGAGACCGGACTCGAGGATGCGGGGAAGGACGGTGCACGAGGTCCGCCGCGAGCTGGGGAGGCGGCTCGCCGGGGAGGCACCCGCCGACGCCGACCTCGTCGTGCCGGTCCCGGACACCGCGACCTCGGCGGCGCAGGGGTACTCCGAGGTGTCGCAGATCCCCTACGGCGAGGGGCTGATGAAGAACCGCTACGTCGGCCGGACGTTCATCCAGCCCTCGCAGTCGCTGCGCGAACGCGGCGTGAAGCTGAAGCTCAACCCGATGCCGGAGGCGGTCCGGGGCCGGCGGCTCGTCGTGATCGACGACTCGATCATCCGCGGCACGACCACGCGCCAGATCGTCCAGGCCCTGCGGGAGGCCGGCGCCGCGGGGGTCGACCTCCGGATCACGTGCCCGCCGACCCGCTGGCCCTGCTTCTACGGGATCGACATGTCGACCCGGCACGAGCTGATCGCGGCGGACCTGTCCGTCGAGCAGATCCGCGAGTACATCGGCGCAGACTCGCTCGGGTACCTCTCGCTCGAGGGCATGGTGGCAGCGACGGGTCAGCCGGCCGACGCCTTCTGCCGGGCGTGCTTCGACGGCGAGTACCCGATCCCGATCCCAGAGCACGCCGGCAAGTTCCTGCTCGAGCACCCGGCGAAGTCGTGAGCGAGGCGTACCGGCGCGCCGGGGTCGACGTCCGGACCGGCGCGAAGGCCGTCGAGCTGATCCGCGACCTGGCGGCCGGCGCCGCCCGTCCCGAGCTCGCCGAGGGCGTTGGCGGGTTCGCCGGGCTGTTCCGGATCAGCGAGGGCAGGTACCTCGCGGCGGCGACCGACGGGGTCGGGACCAAGCTCGAGATCGCCCGCGCGACCGGACGGCTCGATACCGTGGGCATCGATCTCGTCGCGATGTGCGCGGACGACGTCGTGTGCACGGGCGCGGAGCCGCTGTTCTTCCTCGACTACGTCTCGGTGGGACGCGTGGAGCCCGAGCGGGTCCGCGCGATCGTGGCCGGCGTGGCCGAGGGATGCCGACGGGCCGGGTGCGCGCTGCTCGGAGGCGAGACCGCGGAGCACCCCGGTGTGATGGCCGAGGACGCGTTCGACCTCGCGGGCTTCTGCGTCGGCGTCGTCGACGAGGACTCGCTTCTCGGCCCGCATCGCGTGGCCGAGGGCGACGCGATCGTCGGCCTCGCGTCGAGCGGGCTTCACGCGAACGGCTACTCGCTCGTCCGCCGGGCGCTGCTCGAGGACGCCGGGTTCGGCCTCGACGACGTCCTGCCGAGGATCGGGCGGTCACTCGCCGACGAGCTCCTCGTGCCGACCGCGATCTACGCGCCGCTCGTCCGGTCCGCCGCCCTCGGCGGGCTCGTCCACGCCGCCGCGCACGTCACCGGCGGCGGGCTCGAGGAGAACCTGGGTCGCGTCCTGCCCGAGGGTCTCGCCGCCGAGATCCGCTGGGGTTCGTGGCCGGTGCCGGCCGTGATCGAGGTCATCGGCGAGCTCCCGGGCATCACCGAGCAGGACCTCCGGGCGACGTTCAATCTCGGCGTCGGGATGGCGCTCGTCGTGCCTTCCGAGCGGGTCGACGACCTCGTCGCGACCGCCGAGGCGTCGGGGACCCGGGCCTTCGTGCTGGGCGCCGTCCTCGGTCGCTGAGGGGGGCCCGAGCGCCCCAGCCCGCACGAACCCTGCCGCAGACTGACTACCCCCGCGTCGTCCGATCGTCGGCCGACGCCCCGCGCGCGGGGGAGACCAGCCGGGCCCCCGCAAACCACCCGCTGGACGGATTTCGAGCGCGGCCCTACGGCCGATAACTTGACCATGATGCAGGAAGAGACCTCGAACAGCGTCCTCGTCGTCGACGACGAGCCCCAGGTCGTCTGGATGCTCCAGTTCAGCCTGGAGCAGGAGGGCTACCAGACCTACGCGGCACGCGACGGCCAGGCGGCGCTCGACGAGGTGCGCGAGCACAACCCGGGCCTGATGCTCCTCGACATCATGATGCCGGTGATGGACGGCTGGGCCGTCCTCGAGCGGCTCCAGGAGCTCCCGCGTGAGGAGCGCCCGCGGGTGATCGTCGTGTCGGCGCGCACGAGCGTCCGCGACAAGGCCAAGGCCGCCGAGCTCGGAGCGGACGCGGTCGTCACGAAGCCGTTCAACGTCGACGACCTGCTCGTCGTGCTGCACGACCTCGAGAGCCGTCGGCGCGGCTAGGCGCTCAGGCCGGCGGAGCCCAGGAGCCCGAGCAGCGGCTCGAGCAGGCCAGCCGGCGACGCGACGGTGAGCGTCCTTCCATCCGGCTGAGGGATCTCGCGGAACACGGCGCCCGCGGCCCCGACGATCACCCGTCCCGCGGCGACGTCCCACGGCGCGAGATGCAGCTCGTAGTACGCGTCCACCTCACCCGTGGCGACGGCGCAAAGATCCATCGCGGCCGAGCCGCTCCTGCGGATATCGGCGACGCGGCCGATCAGCCGCTCGAGCACCCGTGCCTCGAAGGCGCGCTTCGCGGGCTCGTAGCCGAAGCCCGTGGCGAGCACCGCGTGCTCGAGGCCGTCGACGGTCGACGGCGCCAGACGGCGTCCGTCGCGAAGCGCCTCCCCGCCTGCGACCCCTTCGGTCCGCCGACCGAGCGCGTCGACCACGACGCCGACCGCTGGCTCGCCGTCGACCTCGACCCCGATCGACACCGCGTAGCCCGGGTAGCCGCGGACGTAGCTCGCGGTCCCGTCGAGCGGGTCGATCACCCAGCGGACGCCCGAGGTCCCCGGGCGGTCGGTGCCCTCCTCGCCGAGGATCGCGTCGTCGGGGCGTTCGGCGCCGATGCCGTCGACGATCGCGCGTTCGGCCGCGCGGTCGATCTCGGTGACCAGGTCGCCCGCCCCCGACTTCAGCCCGATCTCGAACCCGCGCTCCAGGCCCTCGCGGTGGATCGCGGCGGCTCGCTCGGCGAGCGTGACGGCGAGGGAGCGGATCGCGTCGAGGTCCGGCGGCGATCCGGCGCTCAGGAGTCGACGACCTTGCCGAAGCGGACGGAGCGCGCCGGAACGCGCGTCAGCTCGTCGTCCTTCCTACGAACCATGTACGTCTCCGCGCCCTCGTCGTAGTACTCGAGGACGCCGACGGCCTCGCCGAGGTAGCCGTTCGGCAGCTCGAACTGGAACGAGACGCGCTTGCCGACGTCCGACGGCGAGACGAGGTTCTGTCCCTTCATGGTTCGAGGATAGCCACTCAGCGCGGCAGGGCCCCGAGGCGCTCGGGCGACTCGAGGAGGTCCACGAGCGCGCCGAAGGCACGCCCCACGGTCGCCCCGTCGAGGACCCGGTGGTCGAACGTAAGGGACAGCGTGCACGCGGGGCGCGCCTCGACCCGCCCGTCCACGACCAGCGCCCGGGGCTCGATCACGCCGATCGCGATCGTGACGGCGTGCCCGGGGTTCAGCAGCGGCGTGCCGAACTCCGAGCCGTAGCTCCCCGTGTTGCTCACGGCGATCGTGGCGTTCGAGCCGTCGGCGACCGTGAGCGCGTTCGAGCGCGCGCGCTCGGCGAGGCGCGCGATCTCCTCGGCGATCGCCACGACGCCCCTGCCCCCTGCGTCCCGGAGGACGGGGACGACGAGCCCGCGCTCCGTGTCGGTGGCGATCCCGACGTTCATGCGCCGATGCAGGCGGATCCCTTCGTCCGACCACGAGGCGTTCAGCGAACGGTGCTCGCCGCAGGTCTCGGCGAGCGCGCGGACGAACAGCGGGAGCGGGGAGACGCCGAGGTCGCCGCGGACCTCGTCGAGCGCGGTCGCATCCACCGTTCGGAACGTGGTGACCTGCGGGATCGCCGCGACCGCCTCGAGGTTGCGTGCGATCGTCGCCCGAACGAGCGACACGGGCACGAGATCGAACTCGTCGCTCGCGCCGCCCGACGCGCGTTCGACGTCCTCCCTCGTGATCCGGCCGCCCGGTCCCGAGCCATCGATGGCCCCGAGATCGATGCCGCGGTCCTTCGCGAGCTTGCGCACAGCCGGCGTAGCCGTGGGGGATGTCGTCGTTCCAACGGCGGGGGCGTCGCGGAGCGCTGCGGGCGACGCGGCGCCGGTCCCATCCTCGGGTGCCCCAACCGTTCCGGCGCCGCGGCGGGGACCCGCAGCCGGAGCGTCGACGCCCCCGCCCTCACCCGCCACCTCGAACGTCACGAGCGGCGCCCCGACCGCGATCGTCGCGCCGGTCGCCGCGTGGAGCCTCGCGATGCGCCCGGCGAACGGTGCGGGCACCTCGACGGTCGCCTTCGCGGTCTCGATCTCGACGAACGGCTGGTTCAGCGTCACGTCGTCGCCCTCGGCGACGAGCCACTCGCTGACCACGGCCTCCTCGAGTCCCTCGCCGAGGTCGGGGAGGGCGAACACCCGGTCGGCCATCAGTACGCGACCACCGCGCGGGCGGCCTTGGCGATCCGCTCCACGCTCGGCAGGTAGTGCTGCTCGAGCGCCGCTGGCGGATACGGTACGTCGGGTCCCGTCACGCGGAGCACCGGCGCCTCGAGGTGGTCGAACGCCTCCTCGACGATCCGGGCGACGACCTCGGCGCCCATGCCGAGCGTGAGCGGCGCCTCGTGCACCACGACGGCCCGGCCGGTCGACCGCACCTGTTCGGCGATCGCGTCGACGTCGAGCGGCACGAGCGAGCGGAGGTCCAGCACCGCGCACTCGATGCCCTCCTCCGCGAGCGCGGACGCGGCCTCCAGGCACCTGCCGACCATCGCGCCGAACGTGATCAGCACGCAGGCGCCGCCCTCCCGCACGATCCGCGCGGAGCCGATGCCCGGGCCGTCCGTCGAGAGCTCGCCGTCCTCCTTCGACCAGTAGCGGCTCTTCGGCTCGAGGAAGATCACGGGGTCGGGATCCTCGATCGACCGGCGGAGCAGCCGGTACGCGTCGAGCGGCGAGGACGGCACCACGACCTTCAACCCGGCGGTGTGCGCGTAGTACGTCTCGGGGCTCTCGCCGTGGTGCTCCTTCCCCTTGATGCCTCCGAACGACGGGATCCGGATCACGACGGGCATCGGGACCCGCCCCCGCGTCCGCTCGCGGTACTTCGCGACGTGGCTGATCACCTGGTCGAGCGCCGGGTAGGAGAACCCGTCGAACTGCATCTCGGCGACCGGGCGCCACTCGGCCATCGCGAGCCCCACGCAGATCCCCGCGATGCCGGCCTCGGCGATCGGCGTGTTGAACACGCGCTCGGTGCCGAACTCGTCCTGCAGCCCCTCCGTCACGCGGAACACGCCACCGAGCGCCCCCACGTCCTCGCCGAACACGAGCGTACGGGGGTCGGCCCGCATCGCGTCCCGGAGGGCCGCGTTGAGGGCGCCGACCATCGTGACGTCAGGCATCGCCGTCCCCGATCCGCTCGTGGCGCTGCCGCTCGAGCGTCGCCGGCGGCTCCGAGAACGCGTGGTCGAACATCTCCGCGGCCGGCGGCGGGCCGAGCGACGTGAGCTCGGACCGGATCCCCGCGACCCAGGCCTCGGCCTCGTCATCGAACGCGGTCATGGACGCCTCGTCGAGGAGCCCTCGGTCGAGGAGGTACGTCCGGTAGCGAGCGATCGGGTCGCGTTCGCGCCAGGCGTCGACCTCGGGACCGGCGCGGTACCGCGAGTCGTCGTCGGCCGTCGAATGCGCGCCGATCCGGTACGTCATCGCCTCGATCAGCGTCGGACCCTCACCCGAACGGGCCCGCTCCGCCGCGGCTTTCGTGACCGCGTACACCGCGAGCACGTCGTTGCCGTCGACCCGGGCGCCCGGGAAGCCGTAGCCGGCCGCCCGAGCGGCGATCGGCGCGGCGTACTGCTCGGAGGCCGGGACCGAGATCGCCCACCCGTTGTTCTGGCAGAACAGGATCGCGGGGGCGACGAACACGGCCGCCATGTTCGCCGCCTCGTGGAAGTCGCCCTCGGATGCCGACCCGTCGCCGAAATATGCGAGCGAGCACGCGCCGGTCGCGTCGAGCTTCGCGCCGAGCGCCCAGCCGACGGCGTGGACGATCTGCGTCCCGACCGGCACGCAGATCGGGGCGAACCGCGAGGCGATCGGGTCGTACGGGCCGCCGTGCCACGTCCCGCGGTGGTACTCGAGGTACTCGACGACGTCGACGCCGCGGACGACCGCAGCCGCGAGCTCGCGGAACGAGGGGAACACGAAGTCCTCGGGACCGAGCGCCGATGCGCTCCCGACCTGCGCGGCCTCCTGGCCCTCGAACGGCGGATACACGGTGAGCTCCCCCTGCCGCTGCAGCGCCCAGCATTCGCGGTCGAGCCGGCGGCACCGGATCATCTGACGCAGCAGCTCGCGCTTGCCGTCGTCCGAGAGCCCCACGTCGTCGTCGCCGACGACGGACCCGTCGGGATCGACGATCCGCTCGACGGGGATCTCGGCTGCGGTCTCGATGCTCATGCGCGACGACCTCGCGGGAACGGGAGTCAGGCGAGCATATACACTCGCCCACGTGGTCCCCTCGGCCGAGCTCCGGGTGTACCAACCCCTCGACGCGTTCCCGCCGCACGAGCAGGCGCACTGGGAACGGCACATCGTCGGGGGCGCGCTCCTGTTCGGCGCGCCGAGGTACCGGCAGGAGGTCACGCCCGCGAGCCAGGGCATGCTCGTGCCGGCCGGTGATGAGGGGGCTTACGTGAAGGTCGTGGACGGCCGGTACTACGTCTGTCCATGGCGGACGAAGCTGCGGGTCCTCGCCGCGATGCTCTCGTTCCGCGAGGCGTCGGGATTCGACGATCCGTCGATGTTCGTGCCCGATGCGAGCGCGAAGCGCGCCGCCAAGGAGCTGCGGCGGCTCCGTCGGCGCGACCCGGGGCAGATCTCATCGATCATGCACAGCCCGTGGCACGTGCCGGTTCGATGGTTCCTGCTGTTCGAGGACGACGAGCGCCGGCTGCTCGAACACGACGGGCATCACCGGCTCTCGTACCTGACGACGACGCGCAAGGCGATGCACCGAGCCGGGGAGGCCGTACCCGTGCTGCGCCGCTCCGAGCTGGGGCCGATCGGCGAGATGATCGTCGAGCTGCACCAGTGGCTCGCGCTGTTCGACGCGGGATCGCTCCTCGAGCTCGACTACGGCGCCCTCTGCCGGCAGCTCACGTGGGACGAGATGGACGACGACCACAGCGCCGCCGAGATCCACGAGGCGATGCGCGCGCTCTCGGACAAGGAGTACCCGCGATCGGCGGACCTGTATCAGTCGGTGCTCGCGCGCTCGGCCGAGCTCCGCGCGCACGAGAGCCTGAACTAGTACCCGGGGGAGTGGCCAGGGGCAGATTCGAACTGCCGACACCGCGGTTTTCAGCCGCGTGCTCTGCCAACTGAGCTACCTGGCCTCAGAGCCGAACGCCGGCCTCGCAGCCGGCGCCGACTCTCCCGCGCGCCCGACGGGCTTCGATCCCGCGATCTCCGCCTTGACAGGGCGGTGAGGACGACCGGACTCCTCTACGGGCGCGTGTTCGGTATGCGGTTGTACGTGCCCCCAACGGGATTCGAACCCGTGTCTCCGCCTTGAAAGGGCGAGATCCTAGGCCGCTAGACGATGGGGGCCCGGGCCCGACCTGCAGCCCCCGCCCCCGGCCCGGGGGGCAGCGGCGTGGAAGTATAGCGGGCCACTCTCGAGCCCAGGCGGCGGGGCGACCGCGAAGAGGACGATGTCACCCCGGCTGCAGAACCGAGGAGACGACGACCCACAGTGTGCCCGATCCTTCGTCGACGTCGACCGCGGCCACCGGCGCCCCGATCTCGATCGTGTCGGTGACGTCACCGGTCACGGGATCGATCCGAGAGATCGTCCCCTCCCCCCGGTTGGTCACCCAGATTGCGCCGAGCCCCACGGCCGCGTCGGTGGGTTCCGCTCCGACCCGGATCTGATCGACCGGTCGAAGCGTGGTGGGGTTGATCTCGATCACCACACCCCCGCGTTCATCGACGATCCAGACCCCTCCCGCGCCGGCCTCGACATCGGTGAGGTCGCCGGCGATGGCGATCGGAGGATCCGCCGACAGCGTCTCGATGTCGACGGGGGTGACCGTCGAGTCGAGCTCGTCCACGATCCAGATGGCTCCGAGACCGACGGCGATGTCGAACGTGTTCGTACCGACCTCCACCTCCTCCTCGACCTCCGCGGTGTTGGGATCGACGCCATAGAGGACCCCACGAGTGTTCGCTGCCCAGACCAGGCCCCCTCCCACCGCCACGCTCGCCCCCTGACCGAGCCGGACCGGCCGGAGCTCGTCGCCATCGATCGGGTCGACGCGGATGATGCCGGGATCCGCTCCGACCCAGACCGTTCGGAACCCGACGTCAAGGCTGTCTGGAACGGTCGTGGAGGGTGGGACGCTGGTGTCTCCCACGATCTCGGCATCCACGGGGTCCACCTGCGTTACCGTCGCTGCCCCTACCGTTGGCGAAAGCACCCACACGCTGCCTTCACCGACCCGGACCGCGGGATCCGCGCCGTCCGCCGCCGGTACCGGAAGTGGCGATCCGACGACCCTTCCCGTCGACGGATCGATCTCGACGAGCGAATGCAGCGGGATCGCCGCAGGCGTGTCCTCCGCTCCGCCGTCTCCCTCCCCGCCCCCGTCGCCGGAGGCAACGACTGCCACAACGACGACGATCGCGGCGAGCGCGGCGACGAGCCCCCCGACGAGCGCACGACGCCCGGGGCGGTGGTCGGAAGGTGGTGGACCACCCACCGTCGAAGAGATCGCCGACGCGATGTCGTGCGCCGTTGAGAACCGCGCGTCCCGGCGCTTCGCGGTCGCCCTCGCGACCACGTCGTCGAACGACTTCGACACCTCGGGCCGATGAGCGCTCGGGCGGGGCGTCGGGCTCTCGAGATGCGCGTACAGCGTGGCCACCTCGGTGTCCCGACGGAACGGCGGTTCACCGGTGAGGCATTCGTACAGGACGCAGCCGAGCGAATAGATGTCGGCTCGCCCATCCACCGGGTCGCCCCGGATCTGCTCGGGGGCCACGTAGTCGACTGTTCCGGTGAGCTGGCCGGTCTTCGTGATCCCGGATCCGATCTCGGTCTGCCGAACGAGGCCGAAGTCCGACAGGTAGGCATGGTCATGTCCGTCCAGGAGCACGTTGCCCGGTTTCACGTCGCGGTGGACGATGCCTCGTTCGTGGGCCGCGCCGAGAGCCTCGGCGACCTGGGCGCAGATCCGGGCGGCGCGACCGGGTGTCAGCGATCCCTCGCGTGCGATCAGCGTCGCGAGATCGGTGCCCTCGATGTACCGCATCGCGAGGTACAGCCGACCGTCGGCTTCCCCCGCGCCGTAGATCGGGACGACGTTCGCGTGCTCGATCGAGGCCGCGGCATCCGTCTCGCGCTGGAAGCGCGCCCGGAACGTGGGGTCGCCGGCGAGCTGGGGCGCGAGGATCTTGAGCGCGACCTTGCGCCGAGGCGCGTCCTGCGCGGCCAGGTAGACGACGCCCATCCCTCCGCGGCCGATCTCGGCCTCGATACGGAAGCCGCCGATGTACGTGCCGATATCCCCCCGCACGCGCTCTTTCTACACCGGATCGGCTGGAAGACCTCGGTTCCCTTCCGAAGCACCGAGGGTCAGGCGGTCGCCCGGCCGCGCGTCGACGTCTTCGTGGAGCTCGAGCACGTCCCGGATGCCCGGGCGAGGCAGGAGGACGCGGCGGGGGAGGAGTCGCCGGACGAGTCGAACGGTCCGATGCCGGTCGAGGAGCGCGACCCGGATGGGGAAGCGCATCCCGAACGTGTGGATCGAGCGTGTGCGTTCGAGCATTAGGGCCTCGTGGGGATCGAGGCTCGCTCGATCGATCAGGCCGCGCATCCGCTCCCTTCGGCTTTCGGGCACCATCGCCCGAAGCCGCAGCCCCCGCGGGCCGCACAGGGTCACGGTTCGCACGGCGGCGAGCCTAGCGCCCGCCGCCGACGCGTCTCGAGTGGCCTCAGCCGGCCTTCGCGTAGTCGCTCGCGCCGAACCAGTCGACGACCACGGCAGGCTCGTCGCCGACGGTCCAGGCGTCGTGGCCGCTCGGCAGCGAGGTGATGTCGCCGGGCTCGGCGACGAACTCCGTGCCGTCGTCCATGCGGATCGCAAGCCGCCCGCTCAGGTGGTACTGGAAGTGCGGAGCCTCGCAGCTGTCGGTCTTCGCGATCGGCTTCAGGTCGTTCGACCAACGGAAGCCCGGCCGGAACGTCAGCCGGCCGATCTCGTCCCCGCCCACCGAGAAGATCTCGGCCGTGCCGTTCGGGAACTCGCGGACCTCGTCCGGCGTCCCCGAGAGCGCGTGCGCGGTCACCTGTCTACGCGCGGTGTCCTGCATGCCCTTCCTCCCTTCACTCGGAACCGATCCTGCGGTATCCTTACCTACTAGTTGGTCAGGAGTCAAGAGGGCAGGGAGGCCGATCGTCGAGACCGGGCCACCCCGCCGTGGGAGGATGCGCGCGTGGCCGTCGCGAAGCCAAAACCGAAGACTGAGACCGACACCGCGTCGAGGATCCTCGACGTCGCCGAGCGGCTCGTGCAGGTCCGCGGCTTCAACGGGTTCAGCTACGCGGACGTTGCGGAGGAACTCCACGTCACGAAGGCGAGCCTCCACTACCACTTCGCCGGCAAGGCCGAGCTCGGCGAGGCGCTGATCGGACGGTATGCCTCCAGATTCAACGACGCGCTCGACCGCATCGCCGCGAAGCCGATCGACGCGAGGGCCAAGCTCGACGCGTACGCGCGGTTGTACACCGACGTGCTGCGGAACGAGCGGATGTGCCTGTGCGGCATGCTCGCGGCCGAGTACCAGACCCTGCCCGAGCCGATGCGCGTGGCAGTGCTCCGGTTCTTCGACGAGAACGAGGAGTGGCTGGCGTCCGTGCTCGAGCAGGGCGAGCGAGAGGGGAGCCTCAAGCTCGCCGCCCCGCCGACCGAAGTCGCTCGGATGATCGTGAGTGGCCTCGAGGGCGGCATGCTGGTGGCGCGGACCTACGGCGACCTCGCCCGGTTCCGGGCATCGGCGAGCCGCCTGATCGGCAGCCTCACGGGCTCTGCGCCGCGCGGATCCTCGAGGTCGCGCTGACCTGGCGGGGCGGGCAGGATTCGAACCCGCGACACGAGGGTTAAAAGCCCCCTGCTCTGACCAGGCTGAGCTACCGCCCCTGCGCGAAGTCTACGGGGCGCCCGTCCGCTCCCGGCTCAGTCGAGTTCGGTAGCGGTTCGTGATCGGGAGGCGCCGGTCGCGACCGAACGCCTTCGGGGTGATCTTGATCCCGGGCGCCGCCTGCCGCCGTTTGTACTCGGCCCCGTCGATCATCGCGACGACCCGCTCGACCAGCACTGGGTCGAGCCCTCGGCGAGCGATGATGTCCTCGGGCGCGGCGTCGTCCTCCACGTAGGCCTCGATGATCGGGTCGAGGACGTCGTAGGGCGGCAGGGTATCCGTGTCCTGTTGGTCGGGCCGGAGCTCGGCCGACGGCGGCTTGTCGAGCACGCGCCGCGGGATCGGCGGGGTCGGCTCCTGCCCGTTCCGCCACCGAGCGAGGTCGTAGAGGACCGTCTTCGGCACGTCCTTGACCGGCGCGAAGCCGCCGGCCATGTCCCCGTACAGGGTCGCGTAGCCGACGGCGTACTCGCTCTTGTTGCCCGTGGCGAGCACGAGCGAGCCGAAGCGGTTCGACAGTGCCATCAGCAGGTTGCCGCGCACGCGGGCCTGGAGGTTCTCCTCGGCCACCCCGGGCTCGGTGCCCCGGAACGGTTCCCGCAGGGCGTCCAGGTAGCCGGAGAAGATGCCGTCCATCTCGAGGACGTCGAAGCGGGTGCCGAGGGCGGACGCCACCTCGCGCGCGTCCTCGAGGCTCTCGGCCGACGAGTAACGCGAGGGCATCGCGACCGTCCGCACCGCCTCTGGCCCGAGCGCGTCCGCGGCGAGCACCGCCACGAACGCCGAGTCGATCCCGCCCGAGAGCCCGAGCACCACCTCGTCGAAGCCGTTCTTGCGGACGTAGTCGCGGAGACCGAGCACGAGCGCCTGGTAGACCTGCTCGAGGTCCCCGGGCCAGTCCCGCCCCTGGGGGCCGGACGACTGATCGCCGTCGATCTCGACGACCAGCAGGTCCTCCTCGAACAGCGCGCCGTGGTGCGCGAGGGAGCCGTCGGGACGCACGACGATGCTGCCGCCGTCGAACACGAGCTCGTCCTGCCCGCCGACGGCGTTCACGTACACGATCCACGAGCCGGTCTCGAGCGCCCGGTCGCGGCTGATGTCGAAGCGCTCGCTCGACTTGCCGCGGTGGAACGGCGACGCGTTGATGTTGAGGATCACGGGCGTCTTGCGCGCGGCGTATTCCTCCCACGGCGCACCCGGCATCCAGGCGTCTTCGCAGACGGACAGTCCGAGCTCGGCGTCGGCGAGGCGCACCGGGCATGCCGCGTCGCCCGGGACGAACGTGCGCCGCTCGTCGAACACGCCGTAGTTCGGGAGCTTGACCTTGTGGTAGCGCGCGGCGACGATCCCGTCGCCGATCAGCGCGGCCGCGTTGTGGATCCCCCGGTCGGTGCGGTCGACGAACCCGACGACGACGGCGCACCCACCGGCGGTCTCCGCCGCAAGCGTCTCGAGCGCCTCCAGGTTGTCGTCGACGAACGACGGGCGGAGCACGAGGTCCTCGGGCGGGTAGCCGGTGATCGCGAGCTCGGGGAAGACGACGACGTCCGCGTTCGCCTCGCTCGCCCGAGCGGTCCAGGCGATGAGGAGCTCGACGTTACCGTCGAGGTCGCCGACCGAGGTGTCGACCTGCGCCAGGGCGATCCGCACGGGGTCAGCCTACCGGCGGGTGCGCTACTCGATGCCGCCGATGTCGAGGTTGTAGGCCTCCCACACGAGGTCGGACCCGAGTTGGCGGTGCCGCACGAGCCTGCCGAGCAGTCGTTGGAGATCGTCGCGCGCGTCCTCGAGCGACCAGTCCCCGCCGGGCTCGGTCTCGCGGAACTTCGAGGTGAGATCGCCCGTCCCCCGCTGCATCATCGGGTGCTCCTCGCGGAGGCGGTCGATCTTGCCGGACAGGTGAGGCGCCAGGCCGCAGATCTCGTCGTACAGGCCGCCGTCGCGCTCGGTGACCTCGATGTGTTCGGCGATCGCGTGCGAGAGGTCCTCGAGGCGCAGGACGACCTCCTTCGTCCAATCCGCCTCCCGGCCGGCCGCCGCCCTCGAGGTCGCCTGCTCCACCGCGACGAGGGCCTGGTGCAGGTCGGCACGCCGCTTCGCGGTCTCGGCGAGCGTGGGGGAGAGCTCGGACTCGTCGCGTTCGGCCATCGCCCAGAACCATAGGGGCGGCCGCGGTGCCCGGGCAAGCCCGCGTCACCCCCTGCCGGGTCGGCGATTACACTGAGCAGCCCTGGCCGTAGAGGGGACGGTCGTGCCTCCTGCAACATCCGACACCGCCGAGGTCTTCGGCCCGTACGTCCCCCGGATCGTCATCCGGTGGATGGTCGAGCAGCCGCATGCCACCTTCCGGACGGTCGAGGGCTCGATGCTGTTCGTGGACATCTCCGGGTTCACGAAGATGTCCGAGCGCCTCGCCCGCCACGGCAAGGTGGGGGCCGAGGAGGTCACCGACGTCCTCGGCGCGATCTTCGCCCGTCTGCTCGCCGTGGCCTACGGCGAGGACGGCAGCCTCCTGAAGTTCGGCGGCGACGCCCTGCTGGTGTGGTTCACGGGAGAGCACCACGCCGCGAGGGCCGCGTGGTCCGCCCACAACATGCGCGCGACGCTCCGCAGCATCGGCCGAGTCGAGACCACGGCCGGGAAGGTCGTCCTACGGATGTCCTCGGGCGTGCACAGCGGGTCCTTCCATTTCTTCCTCGTCGGCGACTCGCACCGCGAGCTGATCGTCACCGGCCCGGCGGCGAGCCGAACCGTGGAGATGGAGGGGACCGCCACGGCGGGGGAGATCCTCGTGAGCCACGACACCGCGGCGGCCCTGCCGCCGAAGGTGCTCGGGCAGCCCAAGGGCGAAGGGATCCTGCTCCGGAGCGGACCCACGGGCCTGTCGATCGACAAGGACCAGAAGGAGGTCCCGCTCTCGGGGATGGACATCACCGCCTGCATCCCGGTGGCGCTCCGAGAGCATCTGCGCGAAGGCGCGACCGACCCCGAGCACCGGAACGCGACGATCGCGTTCGTCCACTTCGACGGCGTCGACGGGATGCTGGCCGAGAGCGGAGCCGACGTCGTCGCCGCCGGCCTCCACGAGCTCGTCGAGGTCGTGCAGCGGCATGCGGAGCACAACGGCGTCACCTTCCTCGGCACCGACATCGACCACGACGGTGGCAAGATCATCCTCGTCGGCGGCGCCCCGAACGCGCTCGGCGACGACGAGGGCCGGATGCTGCTCACGCTCCGGGCGATCATCGACGCCGATGCGAGCGTGCCGGTGCGGATCGGGGTGAATCGCGGGCACGTCTTCGCGGGCGACGTCGGGCCCGCCTACCGCCGGACGTACACGGTGATCGGGGACGCCGTGAACCTCGCCGCGCGCGTGATGTCGATGGCGGTGCCGGGGCAGATCCTCTCGACGGGACCGGTGCTCGACGGGTCGTCGATCGCGTTCAACGCCGTCGCGCTCGAGCCGTTCATGGTCAAGGGGAAGAAGGACCCCGTCCACGCGTCGATGGTCGGCCACTCGACCGGGAGCAAGCCCGAGGACGTGGCCCGGGACCTCCCGCTCGTCGGGCGGGACGGCGAGATGGCGGCGTTCCGTCAGGCGCTGCTCGACCTGCGGGCGGGCCGGGGCTCGCTCGTCGAGATCGTCGGCAACGCCGGGATGGGGAAGACGCGGCTGCTCACCGAGTTCCGCTCGGAGGCGCCGGACCTGCCGCAACTCGTCTCGGGCTGCGAGCTCTACGAGTCGTCGGTGCCGTACCTCCCGATGCGGCGGCTCCTGCGCCTCCTGCTCGGCCAGGCCGCCGGGGACGAGCAGGCCGCGATCGCCGACCGGCTCCGGGAGGACGTGGCCCAGCGCGCGCCCGATCTGCTCCCGTGGCTGCCCTTGCTCGCGATCGTCGCGGACGTCGACGTCCCGCCGACCCCGGAGGTTGAGGACCTGGACGGGGAGTTCCGCAGGCCGAAGCTCGAGGAGGTCCTGATCGACTACCTCGGCGGGGTCGTGTCGCAGCCGACGCTGGTCGTGATCGAGGACGCCCACTGGATGGACGAGGCCTCGGCGGATCTGCTCCGGGCGATCTCCGAGCGGATCGCCGACCTCCCGTGGCTCATCTGCGTGAGCCGCCGCGACGAGGAGACCGGATTCGTCCTCCAAGAGGCGCCGCGGTGCCTCTCGTTCCCGCTCGCCCCGCTCTCCTCGGACGCCCTCGGCGAGCTGATCGCCGCCGCGAGCGAGGAGGCGCCGTTCCTCCCCCACGAGGTGGACGAGCTCAGCGACCGTTCGGGCGGCAACCCGCTGTTCGTGCAGGAGCTCGTGCAGGCCGCCCGGAGCGCCGGCTCGGTGGAGGGACTGCCCGACTCGATCCAGGACATGGTCACGGCGGAGATCGACCGGCTCTCGGCCGTCGATCGCACGGTCCTTCGGTACGCCGCGGTCCTCGGGGTGGCCTTCGACGCCGAGCTGGTCCGAGCGCTCTTCGACGGGGAGGACCGGATCGATGCGGACACGTGGCCCCGGCTGAACCAGTTCGTCGACGACGAGGGCGGCGGTCACTACCGGTTCCGCCACGCGCTGATGCGTGATGCCGCGTACGAGGGGCTGCCGTACCGCCGACGCCGGCAGCTGCACGCTCGTGTCGGCAGCGCGATCCTGGCGAGCTCGGGCGGCGACCACGCCGAGCACGCGGAGCTCCTGTCGTTGCACTTCTTCCTGGCGGAGGACGATCAGCGGGCACAGTGGTACTCGGAGGTCGCGGCCGAACGGGCGGAGTCCGCCTTCGCGAACGTCGAGGCGTCGCGGTTCTTCCGCCGCGCGATCGACGCGGGTCGTCGTGTCGGGTGCATGCCCGCGGAGATCGCTCGACTCAGCGAGCGGCTCGGAGACTCCCTGGAGCGGGCGGGCCAGTACGAGGACGCCGGGAAGGCCTACGCGGAGGCGCGCACGTCCAACGGCGCGGACCCGATCGCGGAGTCGCGGCTCATGCTCAAGCAGGCCAAGCTGTCCGACAAGGCCGGGAAGCCGACCTCGTCGCTCCGGTGGCTCGGCCGCGCGCTCCGGCTGGTGGAGGCAGAGTCGGCCCACGCCGCCGCCGAGCAGCGGGCCCGGCTGAGCGCGCAGTACAGCTCGGTGCGCGCCGGACAGGGCAAGGGTTCGGACGCGATCCGCTGGGCCGAACGGGCGATCGCCGAGGCCGAGGAGGTGGGCGAGCTCGACGCGCTGGCGAACGCCCATTACATGATCGGGTGGACCCGGGTGAACCAAGGCGAGCTCGGTCAGGCCGAGCACTTCGAGCGCGCCCTCGAGATCTTCGAGGAGACCGGTGACGTCCTTCGGCAGAGCGACGTCCTCAACTACCACGGCGCGATGGCGTACTGGGAGGGTCGGTGGGGGGACGCGGTGGACCTGTACGAGCGCGGGCGGCAGCGCGCCGAGCGGGCGGGCGACGCCATCGGCGCCGCGATCGCCTCGGTGAACATCGCGGAAGTGCTCTCGGATCAGGGACGGCTCGACGAGGCCGAGGGCCCCGCTCGGGACGCGCTCCGGGTGTTCCGTGCGGCCCAGTACTCGGAGCAGGTGTCCGCCGGCTCGCGGATCCTCGGGCGGAACCAATCGAGGAACCGGCTCCACGAGGAGGCCGAGACCCTGCTGACCGAGGCGATCCGCGTGGCCGAGGAGTCCGGCCTGCAGCTCCTCGCGCTCGCGGCCACGGCGATGCTTGCCGAGGATCTGGTCGGTCGCGGCGAGCCGAAGGCGGCGCTCGAGCGACTCGCCCCCCTTGAGGAGCAGGCCTCGTCGATCGGCGGGGCCGGCGTCTACGAGCCGCTGCTGCGTCGCATCGAGGGCCTCGCACTGCTCGCGCTCGGCGACTTCGAGACGGCCGAGGCGTCGCTCGAGAAGAGCCTCGCGAGCAGCCGGGAGGCCGGTTCGGAGTTCGAGGTGCTGCTGGCGCTCGAGGCCAGACGGCTGTTGGCGGTGGCCCGAGATGACGAAGCCCCGGCGTCCGAAGACGCCGAGGCCTCATCGATCAGGGACCGTCTGGGGATCGTAGCGATCCCCGCGATGGTCCCGTCCTTTGCTTCCTAACGGCGACCCGTCGGGTCGCCCTTGCCGTAGTACAACTCCTTGACCTTCATCTCCCCGGTCACGAGGTCGAGCTCGCTCGAGCTGTTCACGATGCACCACGGGTCGAGCGCATCCCCGTCGTTCGGATCGGCCGTCAGTGGCAGCTCCGGCAGCACCGGTTCGCCCGGGCCCTCGACGTCGGGGCCGTCCTCTTCGCAGCGCTGCAGATTCCGGAACACCCCGGTCCCGAAGTCGAACTGCGTCGGGTGCGCCGGGTACTCGCCGGCCTCGGGCGTCCATTCCACCGTCCAGAGGAACTGCGCTTGCACCTGACCGAGCAGGTCCTTCTCCAGGAGGATGCACTGGGTGGCGAACGTTCCGGTCGCGCAGATCTCCTCACCGTTGTCGGAGTCCTGGTTGAACGGGATCGGCACGCAGTCGTCGCCCTCAGGGTCGTCAGCGTTGTTGAACCGCTCGAGCGTCGTCAGCGGCGTCCCCTCTCCGCCCTGGGTGACGCCCCCCTCACCGTTGTCCTCGCAGGTAATGGCGTCGGTGAACACCGTGACGGACGCCGCGGCCGACGCCGGGTCGGGCGTGACGTTCGTGGCGCTGATGCTCGCGGTGTTCTGGACCGGCGAGTCGGCCACAGTGTCCGGAGTGGTCGGCGAGGAGATGTGGACCGTCAAAGAGGTGTTCGCGGCCATGTTGCCGAAGTTGCACGAGAGCGTGCCGTTCGTGATCGAGCAGAACCCGGCACCGGTGCCGCCGTCGATCCCCCAGCTCAGGCCGGCATCGGTCGGCAGCACGTCGATCAGGGTAACGCCCGTGGCAGGCGCGCCACCCGAGTTGGTCGCCGTGATCGTGAAGCCGGCGGGGCTGCCCGCGGCCACGCCGCTCGCGTCGGCCGTCTTGCTGACGGAGAGCGCCGGGGGGCCGCACGACACCGTCGTCTTCGTGTTGAGTGAACCATCAGTGGGAGCGAACGTATCGCCGTTCAGAGCGGCGCCATTGGTCACCTTGACCAAGTTGAAGTTATTCGTGACCCAGAGATAGTCGGATGGCGTGCATGACGCAGGCGTCACCGTGAACGTCAGCTTCACGAACTGGGCCTTCTTGACCGCGTCAAGGGATCTCACGAGGATCCTGCTCGGGTTCGAAGGGTCGATATCCACCGTCGCGGAAAGGTTCGCATTAGTCGAGCCCGCGAGCGCCTCCGCATCGGTTTCAGGGAGGTCGATACCCCCGCTGATGGGGAAGGGCACGGTCACGTAGAAGGAGCTGGGGTTCGAGTTCGTGCCCGGGGGGGTCTCGTTCGTCATCGTCACGGTGACGATAGTGGCCTGACCAACGGTCGCTGTGGTCGGCGAGACGGTCAGTGCGTATTTCTTCGCTGGCGCGGCACTGACCATGCTTGGGACCGAGGTGACGGCGACGAGGACGATCGCGGCCACGGTACCGATGAGGACCCGACCAGACCAGAACTTGCGTGAAGCCATGTGGGACTCCTTCCCGGACGTCTCCCCCCCGGCAACGAACCGGGAGCAGTCACATATTGGGGCAAATGCCCGACAAAGGTAGGCCTCCTTGCCCTACATCGTCAATCGCCCGTTTGGGCCGTTTGGCCTAGGCCGAATGCCGCCCGAGAACCGCCGGATTCACAGGATCGGCAGGTACCGCTCGAGCTCGTATGGCGTGACGTGGGACTTGTAGGCGTCCCACTCCTCACGCTTGTTGCGGATGAGAAATTCGAGGACGTGCTCCCCGAGCGCCTCCCGCAGGATCTTGGAGTCGCTCGCGAGCTCGATGGCCTCGTGCAGGTCCGCCGGGAGGGAGCGGATCCCGGCCGCCCGCCGCTCCTCCTCCGACATCTCGTAGATGTTGTTCGATGCCTCGGGCGGCAACTCGAGCTCCTGCTCGATGCCGGCGAGGCCCGCCGCGAGCATCGCCGAGAACGCGAGGTAGGGGTTGCACGCGGGATCGGGCGAGCGGTACTCGATCCGCGTCGCCTCCTCCTTGCCCGGCTTGTACTGGGGGACCCGGACGAGGGCCGAGCGGTTCCGGCGCGCCCAGCACACGTACACGGGCGCCTCGTAGCCGGGGACGAGACGCTTGTACGAGTTCACCCACTGGTTGGTCACGAGCGTGATCTCCGGCGCGGCCTCCAGGATCCCCGCGATGTAGTGCTTGCCGAGCGTGGACAGGTGGTACTCGTCGTCCTGCTCGAAGAACGCGTTGCGGTCGCCGGCGAACAGCGACTGGTGCGTGTGCATCCCGCTCCCGTTCACGCCGCGCACGGGCTTGGGCATGAACGTCGCGTAGATGCCGAACTCCTGCGCGACCTCCTTCACCGTGAGCCGATAGGTCATCACGCTGTCGGCCATCGTGAGCGCGTCCGTGTAGCGCAGGTCGATCTCGTGCTGGCTCGGCGCCACTTCGTGGTGCACGTACTCGACGGGGATCCCCATCGCCTCGAGGTAGCCGACGGTCCGCTTGCGCCAGTCGGTCGCGACGTCGAGCGGCGTCTCGTCGAAGTAGCCGCCCTGGTCGAGGAACGCCGGCTCGTCGACGCTGCGGAAGTAGAAGTACTCGAGCTCCGGCCCGACGTAGAACGTGTAGCCGAGGTCGGCCGCCCGCTTCAGTTGCCGCTTGAGGACGAACCGCGGATCGCCCTCGAACGGTGAGCCGTCCGGGTTCAGCACGTCGCAGTACATCCGCGCGACGGGCGCCTCGGTCGTCCACGGGATGAGCTGGAACGTCGAGGGGTCCGGCACGGCGACCATGTCCGATTCCTGGATGCGGCTGAAGCCGTCGATCGAGGAGCCGTCGAACCCCATGCCCTCGGCGAACGCGCCCTCGAGCTCCTGCGAGGTGATCGTGAAGGACTTCAGGAAGCCCAGGACGTCGGTGAACCACAGACGCAGGTAGCGGATCCCGCGCTCCTCGATCGTGCGGAGGACGTACTCGGATTCGTCGGACAGCGGCATGGCTCGAGCCTAGCCGGGCTGCGAGGTCGCACCGTTACGCGACCGTTAACTCTTCGGTGGCGTGTCGCTGGATACGCTCCACGGGAAGGACGATGACCCGGTGCGTGAGCGAGATCGGACGCGGGCCGTGCTGACGCCCGAGCGGCTGGGCCGAACGTTCGCGTCCGCGCCCGACCCCGAGCTCGCGCGGGTCGCGTTCGCGCGGGTCGGGGAGGACCCCGGCGCCCGCGACGTGCTGGGGCGCGACGAGGTGCTGCCGGTCGCCGCTCGGCTCCTCGGTTTCTCGACGGCGGCCGCCGACTTCCTCGTGGCGCACCCCGACGAGGCCGAGACGGTGTTCGACGGCCGAGCGCGCTCGGCGTCGGAGCTCGGGGCCGAGCTCGAGTCGGACCTCGACCGCGTCGGGGCCGAGGCCGGGCTCCGCCGGTTCCGCCGGCGGGCGATGCTCCGGCTCGCCGGGCGCGACCTTTCCGGCGCCGCGTTCGACGACGTGGTCCGCGAGATCACCGCGGTGGCCGAGGCCTGCCTGCGTGCCGCCGCCCGTGGCCTGGCATCCGACGGGGTCGCCGTGATCGGCCTCGGCAAGCTCGGCGGGGCGGAGCTCAATTACTCCTCGGACGTCGACGTCGTGTTCGTGCACGGGGGGACCGGCCCCGCGCGCCAGGAGGCGGTCGACCGCGCGTGCGCGACTCTCATCCGTGCGCTCTCCGAACCGACCGCGGATGGGATCGCCCTGCGGGTGGACGCCTCGCTCCGGCCCGGCGGACGGAGCGCGGAGCTGTCGCGCTCGATCGAGGCGATGCGGGCCTACTACGAGGAGCGGGCGGCGACGTGGGAGCGGCAGGCGCTCATCAAGGCGAGACGGGTGGCCGGGGACGAGACGGTCGGCGACGCGTTCGTCGAGGCGGTGACGCCGCTCGTGTACCCGGGCGAGCTCGACCCGGACGCGATCGACGACGTCCGCCGCGTGAAGGTGCGGCTCGAGGAGTACGTCCGTGCCCGAGGAAAGGCCGACACGGAGGTCAAGCGCGGTCGGGGCGGGATCCGCGACGTCGAGTTCGCCGTCCAGCTGCTCCAGATCGTCCACGGCCGCCGCGACGAGCGGCTCCGCGAGCCGGGCACGCTTCCGGCCCTCACCGCGCTCGCGGACGGCGGCTACGTGGCCGAGGCGGACGCGGCCTCCCTCGCCGACGCGTATCGGTTCCTCCGGACGCTCGAGCACCGGCTGCAGATCGTTCGCGACCTGCAGACGCACGAGCTCCCCGACGACCGGCCGGCGAGGAACGTGCTCGCGCGCTCGCTCGGCATGGACGGCCCGGAGTCGCTCGTGGCCGAGTACGAGCGGCAGACGACGATCGTCCGTGGCCTGCACGACCGGCTGTTCTACCGGCCCTTGCTCGAGTCCTTCGCGGGCCACCCGGCGCCCCGCCCGGGGGTCGACCAGATTGCCACGGTCGAACTGCTCGGCGGGCTCGGTTTCGCTCGGCCGGCGGAGGCCTACGAGGTGCTCGCCCGGCTCGTCGATCCGTCGAGCCGGATGGGGACGGTGCTCGGACACGTCTTCCCGGTGATGGTTCCCGCGCTCGCTCTCGCCTCCGACCCGGACGCCGCGCTCGTCCGGCTCGAGCGGGTGGCGGCGGCCTCCACGGGCGATCCGGCGGTCGCCGATGCGTTGGCGAGCGACCCGGGTTCGGCGCGCCGGCTCGCGCACGTGGTGGGCGCGAGCTCGTTCGCGACGGATCTCCTCGTGGCCTTACCATCCCGGATCCGGGCGCTCGAGGAAGGAGCGGAGCCCGAGGACGTCGAGGCGGCGCTCGCGGCCGTCGTCGCGCGTTCGGCGGCGCGCGAGTTCGATGCGCGCGGGACGGGGCGCGCGCTCGCGGCCGTGGCCGACCTTGTCGTCGCCCGCGCGCTCGCGGCGGCCGAGCCGGAGGTGCCGTTCGCCGTGGTCGGGCTCGGGAAGCTTGGGGCCGAGGAGCTCACATTCGCCTCCGACCTCGACCTGTTGTTCGTCTACGAGGGCGAGGGGCCGGACGACTTCCGCCGCGGGATCGAGGCGGCCGAGCGGACGACCGCGGCGGTTCGAGACGCGGGTTGGGAGACCGACGCGGACCTGCGGCCGGAGGGTCGGAGCGGGCCGCTCGCCCGCTCCTTCGCCGCCTACCTCGAGTACTGGGAGCGATACGCCGAGACGTGGGAGTTCCAGTCGCTCACCCGCGTGCGGTTCGTCGCCGGCGACGACGCGGTCGGACGCAGGTTCTGCTCGTTCGCGAGCGACTTCGCCTACCCCGGGTACCTGCCGGTCGAACACGTCGGCGAGATCCGTCGCATGCGCGAGCGGATCGAGCGCAAGCGCGTCCGGCCCCCGGAGGCCGGACGGTTCCACTTCAAGCTCGGCTACGGCTCGCTCGCAGACGTGCAGTTCGCGGTCGAGCTGTCCCTCATGCGGTTCGGCGGGCGGCACCCGGAGGTGCGCGCGCGGGGGACCCTCGACGCGATCGAGCGCCTCGCCGAGCGTCGGCTGATCGAGGACGGCACGGCGCGGGCGCTCGGCGAGGCGTTCGTCTTCCTCTCCGACGTGAAGAACGCGCTCGAGATCGACCGGCGGATCCACGCGGAGGCGATCCCGCCCGACCCGCACGAGCAAACGGCACTGGCTCGACGGCTCGGCTACGAGGAGTACCCGCGCCAGACCTTCCTCGAGGACTACCGGCGGATCACGCGCCGGGCGCGTCGCGCGATGGAACGGGTGTTCTCCGAGGTGTCCGAGGAGGACTAGCGCCGGTCCGTTGCGGTACGCGTCGCCTCCGTGACACGATGCGCGCCCCCGCAACTCAGGGAGAGGGATTGGACCGTCGACTGATCGCGTCGGGTTCGCCGTTCGAGCCGGTGATCGGGTTCTCACGAGCGGTCGTGGACGGCCGCCACGTCTCCGTGTCCGGCACGGCGCCCGTCATGCCCGACGGCGTGGATCCGCCGGGCGACGCGTACGGGCAGGCGAAGCGCGTGCTCGAGATCATCGTCGCCGCGCTCGCGGAGGCCGGGGCCGGACCGGGGGACGTCGTTCGGACGCGCACGTACCTCACGAGCGCTGATGACTGGAAGGACGTCGGGCGGGCGCACGGCGAGGTGTTCGCCGACGTTCGGCCCGCGAGCACGATGGTGGTGGTGTCCGGGTTCCTCGACCCTCGCTGGGTCGTGGAGATGGAGGCCGACGCCACCCTGCCCGAGCCGTAGCCGATGCGTGGGTCCGGGGAAGCGGCATGAGGCCGAGGCTCCTGGCGATCGGCATCGCGGTGCTCGGCGTGGTCGTCGCGGCGGCGGTCTGGCTGGGCTCGGACGACGACGAGCCGGCCGCGGGCGCGACCGGGGCGACCGCGGCGGCCGCCGAGACGCCCGAGGGGTTCCTGCCGGTGTTCAGCGCGGCGATCCGGTCCGGGGACGAGCGCTTCCTGTTCGACCGACTGCATCCCGCCGTCGTGGAGTTCTACGGCGAGCGGGCCTGTCGCGTCTACCTCCGCGACTTCGTCGTCCCCGACTCACAGTTCGTGTACCGCTCGGCCGCCGAGCCGGCCGAGTTCACGTGGGTCGCCGACGGCATGGCCACGTTGGTCCAGGACGTCGTGAACGTCGACGTCACCGCGGTGAGCGAGGAGGGCGAGATCGATCGCGTGATCCACCTCGGGATCGTGGAGGGTGACCTCCGGTGGTTCGCGGACTGCGGCGACCCCGTGATGTGACCCGCACGGCTAGATCCGGTCGATCGCTCGCCGCTCCGCCCGCGGTCCGAACGCCGGCTCGGTGATCCCGCTCGATTCGATCAGCCGCTGCACCCGGCCGCGGTGCGGTCGGAACGGTTCGAGCAACTCGAGCATCCGCTCGTCGGTCCCCCGCGGCTCGCGGGCGAGGATCCAGGCCACCTGATGCTTGATGTGGTAGTCGCCGACCGAGACCGCGTCGGCGTCGCCGAACGAGGTGCGCGCGACCTCGGCGACGCTCCACGGCCCGAGCCCCGGGAACGACGCGAGAAGGGCAGACGCGTCGGCGAGCGGCAGCGCGGCGGCCGCGTCGAACCACTCCGCGCGGGCGCAGATCGAGCGGACGACCTCGGCACGGCGGCGCTCGACGCCGAACGGGTGCAAGTCGTGGTACGGAAGTTCGGCGACGCGGGCAGGATCCGGCGGCAACGTCAATCCCAACGGCCCCGGCGCCGGCTCGCCGAGCGCGCGGACCAGACGGACGTAGGCGCGGCGTGCCTCCCAGCCGGTGACCTTCTGCTCGAACACCACGGGGATCAGCCGCTCCGTGACGAGCTCCGTCCGGGGGATCCGCAGGCCGCGCCTGCGACGCCAGAGCTCGCGGACGGGGCCCGACGGCGGATCGAAGTCGGAGTCGTCGTCGAGCGCGCCGCACCACGCCGGCGCGTGTTCGATCAGCCACTCGGCGCCGGGGCCCCAGGCCTCGACCTCGGCGCCGTCCGGGACGTCGGCGAACCGGGCCGTGACGGGACCGTCGGGCGTCTGGGATGCGCGGACGGCGACCCCCCGCTCCGAGCGCATCGTCGGGTCGCCCGCCCCACGCTGCAGCGGCACGAGCGTCGCACGCACGTCGATCGGATGCGGTGCCCGGACGAGCCTCCTCGACATGACCGAAGGCTACGCCGGACAACACGAAGGGCCCGCCTCGCGGCGGGCCCTTCGTGAACCGCTGGGTGCTCAGAGGTCGTAGTAGAGGCTGAACTCGTACGGGTGCGGCCGCAGCCGGACCGCGTCGAGCTCGTGGAGGCGCTTGTACTCGATCCAGGTGTCGATCACGTCCTGCGTGAACACCCCGCCCTCGAGCAGCCACTGGTGGTCGGCCTCGAGCGCGTCGAGCACCTCCTCGAGCGAGCCGGGGACCTGCTTGACCGAGAGCTTCTCCTCCAGGGGCAGGTCGTACAGGTCCTTGTCGATCGGCTCGGGCGGCTCGATCTTGCTCTTCACGCCGTCGAGCCCGGCCATGAGCATCGCCGCGAAGGCCAGGTACGGGTTGCACGACGGGTCCGGTGTGCGGAACTCGAGCCGCTTCGCGCCGGGGTTCTTGAAGTACTGCGGGATCCGCACGCACGCGCTGCGGTTCCGCTGCGAGTACACGAGGTTGATGGGCGCCTCGTAGCCCGGGACCAGCCGGCGGTACGAGTTCGTGGTGGGGTTGGTGAAGGCCAACAGCGACGGCGCATGTGCGATCAGCCCTCCGATGTACCAACGCGCGGTGTCCGAGATCCCCGCGTAGCCGACCTCGTCCCAGAACAGGTTCTCGTCGTCCTTCCACAGGCTCTGGTGCGTGTGCATGCCCGAGCCGTTGTCCTGGAACAGCGGCTTCGGCATGAACGTGACCGTCTTGCCCGCCTGGCGCGCCGTGTTCTTGACGACGTACTTGTACTTCATGACGTTGTCGGCGGTCGCGAGCAGCGTCGAGTACCGCATGTCGATCTCGGCCTGGCCGGCGGTCCCGACCTCGTGGTGGTGTACCTCGATCGACAGCCCGACCTGCTCGAGCTTGAGGAGCATCTCCGAACGCAGGTCCTGGTAGTGGTCCATGGGAGGCAGGGGGAAGTAGCCCTCCTTGTACCGGGGCTTGTAGCCGAGGTTCGGCTCGCCGCCGATCTCGCGCTCGCGGCCGGAGTTCCATACGCCCTCGATCGCGTCGAGGTGGTAGTAGCCCTCGTGCTGGTTCTGGTCGAAGCGGACCGAGTCGAAGATGTAGAACTCGCACTCGGGGCCCCAGAACGACGTGTCGGCGATGCCGGTCTGCTGCAGGTAGAGCTCGGCCTTGCGGGCGACCTGGCGCGGGTCGCGCGAGTACATCTCGCCCGTCACCGGGTCCTTCACGAAGCAGTGCAGGTTCAGCGTCGTATGCCGCGTGAACGGGTCCAGGTAGGCCGTCTCCGGGTCGGGCACGAGGAGCATGTCCGACTCCTGGATCTCCTGGAACCCGCGGATCGAGGAACCGTCGAAGCCGAGCCCGTCCTCGAAGCTCTCCTCGGAGAGCTCGCCGGCCGGGATCGAGAAGTGCTGCATCAGTCCGGGCAGGTCCGAGAACCGCAGGTCCACGATCTCGGCGCCGGAATCCCTGGCGAGCGCCAGGACCTCCTTCGGCGTGGTCATACCCGCTTCCCCCTTTCGCTCCGTGCTCGCATCAGGGTAGGCGGGAGGACCCTCGGGTTCGTTTCCGGCCCGTTAACTCCTCGTTACGAGCGCCGAGCCGAGGGCGGGCCGGACGCAGCGGCGGGATCCCCTGTGACGCCGGTCGAACCCCGAGCGGAGGGCGCGACGGGCTCCCAGTCGCGGAGCGCGTCGGCCGCCTTGGCGAGGAGCGCCGCGGCGCCCCCGATCTGGATCACGCGGCCCACGGGTGTCCGGAAGAACGGGTGCTTCATGATCATCGGGGTCGCGAGCACGAGCCCGCCCGCAACGATCGCCCGGAACTTGATACCGGCGGGAGAGGCGAGGAACGCGAGCGTCTCGTCGGCGCCGCGGTTCACGGCGTCCTCGAACGCGTACCACAGGCGACGGACCTCTCGATTGGGCATCTCGTCATCAACGATACCCACGGTTCCGTGCTCGGACACGCGTGCGCACTCTCCGGACCGGGTACAGGAACCCTTGACTCCTCCCGAGGAGAACCATGGAGATCACCCCGACCCCGGAAGCCAGGGTTGGGTGGCTCAGACGGCGTGTGGCCGCGTTCTGGAACGGCTGCGCCTGGGTCGTGTGACGAAGCTCAGATGTCCGCGGTTCGGTAGCCGACGCCGCGCACGGTCTCGATCAGGCCCTCGTACGCAGGTCCGAGCTTCGCCCGGAGGCGTCGCACGTGCACGTCGACGGTCCGGGTCCCTCCGTAGAAGTCGTAGCCCCACACCTCGCGCATCAGCGCGGGCCGCGTGAACACACGCCCGGGGCGCTCGGCGAGGAACCGGAGCAGCTCGAACTCCTTGAACGTGAGGTCGAGCGCTCGCCCCTGCACACTCACCCGGTACGTGTCGACGTCGAGCGTCAGCGGGCCGAGCGTGATCCGCGAGTCCCCCGCGGCCCCGTGCCGCCGTCGCACGATAGCGAGGCGCAGCCGGATCTCCGCCTCGGGGGCGCCCGGGTACAGCACCTCGTCGACGACCTCCTCCCACCGGAAGCGGTCGAGCTCGTTGCGTTCGACCACCGCGATCGCCGGCGGGCGCGCCAGCCGAGACCGAAGGGCTCGGAGCACGGCGTGAGCCTGTCCGGCGTTCTCCGCGGCATCGACGACGAGCAGCTGGGGTTCGAGCGCGAGCGCGTCGTCGAGCGACGCGACCGAGAGCGGCTCGGCCTTGACCTCGAGCACGAGTGCGCCCGCGGGCAGCACCTCATTCGGCGAGCGATCGGTGAGCATCACGATCCGGTCCACGGGCCGAGGGTACAGGCCCTCCGCGACCGGCGATAGCCTGAGCTCATGGCGCTCGTCCGGGTCCGTCTGTTCGCCGCGCTCCGCGAGATCGCCGGCGCCCAGAACGCCGAGGCCGAGGGCGACACCGTCGGCGAGGTGATCGACGCGCTCGCGGCCCGCTACGGGGAGCGCTTCGAGGCGATCGCGAGGGCCGGCTCGGCGGTCGTGAACGCCGAGCGCGTCGAGCCGTCGCGGCCGCTCACCGGCGGGGAGGAGGTCGCGCTCCTGCCCCCGGTGTCCGGCGGTTGAGGTAGGCGGCCGGGGGACTTTCGCGAGCCAAGCGCTCCCTGAGATACTCCTCCCTGTCCATGCGCTTCCAGCGACTTCTCCTCGTGGTCAACCCGGTCGCCCGCACGGTGTCCAAGCCCGTGCTCGCGGTGATCGAGAAGGCCCTCTCGGCCGACTTCCACCTCGAGGTGGCCGAGACGAAGGAGCGCGGGCACGCCTCGGAGCTCGCGGCACAGGCGGCGGACAACGGGACGGACCTCGTGGTGGTGTTCTCGGGCGACGGCACGATCAACGAGGCGGTAAACGCCCTCGCCGGGACCGAGACCGCCCTCGGCGTCCTGCCGGGCGGCGCGACGAACATCCTCGTGCGCGCCCTCCGTCTCCCGCTCGACCCGGTCGAGGCGACCGGCGTCCTGATCTCCAAGGCCCTCGACGACGAGGCGTTCAAGCTCTCGCTCGGCGTCGCCGACGGTCGCTACTTCGCGGTGAACTGCGGCGCCGGCGTGGATGCGGCGGCGATGCGGCGGCTCGACGAGAAGTTCCCGCGGACGAAGGCCAAGTTCGACCGCGCGGCGTTCCGCGCGGTGGCGTGGGAGCTGATGGTGGGGTACGCGGGCCGCTCCGCCGACCTCGAGGTGCGGATCGACGACGGCGACCCGATGCCGTCGCTCTCGGTCATGGTCGGGCGGACCGACCCGTACACGTACTACAAGGACCGCCCGATCCGGATGACCCCCGAGGCCTCCCTCGACGCGGGCCTGGACGTCCTGTCGGTGCGCAAGCTCGCCCGCCGCGCAGTGCCGAGGATCGCGTGGCAGGTGTTCGGGTCGGCGCGGCACGTGCACGGTCGGGACATCGACTACGTCCACGACGCGAGCCACGTCGTCGTTACCTCGGAGACGCCGTTCCCGGTCCAGGTGGACGGCGACTCGCTCGGCGACCAGCGCCGCCTCGAGATCGACCTGGCGCCCGAGGCCCTCTGGGTCGTGGCCTAGAAGCTCAGGAGCGCTCCGCGCGCTCCTGGATCCCGCACTCCCACTTCGACAGCCCGGCCCACCGGCCGGCGCGTTCGGGCTCGCCGGGGAACTGCAGCCGCGTGCACGGTGCGCACCCGATCGAAGCGTAGCCGAGATCGTACAGCGGGTTGTGCGGGAGGTCGTGCTCCTTCAGGTACGCCCACGTATCGCGCCGCGTCCACGTCGCGACCGGGTTCACCTTGACGATCCAGTTCCCCGGCTCGAGCTCGTAGCGGTCGACGATGGGCGCGTTCGCCCGCGTGGGCGAGGAGTCGCGCCGGAACGCCGTGATCCACGCGTCGAGGCCGCGGAGCGCGTCGAGCATCGGCTCGACCTTGTTGATCTGGCAGCAGCGGTTCGGGTCGCGCTCGTACAGCCGCGGCCCGAATGCGGCCGCCTGCGACCCGACGGTGTACTTGCCTGTGAGCTCCACGAGATTCAGGCCGAGGCGCTCCGTGAGCCCTCGCTTGAACTCAAGCGTCTCATCGAAGTGGAAGCCGGTCTCCAGGAACAGGATCGGGACGTCCGGCCGGATCCTCGTGGCCATGTGCATCACGCACGTGCCTTCGGCCTGGAACGCCGAGGCGAGCGCGATCGGCTCGAGGCCGGACCCGTCGAGCGCCCACGCCACGATCTCGCGCGGGTGGACGGACTCGAACCGCTCGTTCAGCGCGGCGAGGTCCTCGTCGGAGAGCAGGGTGTCGGGCATTCGGGCCTCGATCCTGGCGAACGCGAGCAAGTATAGGAGCGGCCGGACCAAGCCCCGGCGCCGCTATCCTGTCGGCCCGACCCGAAAGGCCGGACAGCCATGTCCTCGATGACCGAACCTGAGACGATCTCGCCCCACGGAGGCACCCTCGTCGACCTCCTCGCCACGGGCGACGAGGCAGCGCGCCTCGCCCAGGAGGCAGAACACCTCCCCAAGGTCACGGTGAGCGAACGCGAGCTCTCCGACCTGGAGATGCTCACCGTCGGCGCGCTGTCGCCCCTCACCGGCTTCCAGGGCGAGAAGGACTATCGCCTCGTGCTCGAGACGATGCACCTCGAGAACGGGTTGCCGTGGTCGATCCCGGTCACGCTGTCGCTCACCGCGGAGGACGCGAAGCGGGTCGGCGGCGCGACCTCGATCGCGTTGATGGCGCCCGGTTCCGCGTCGGCGATCGCGGTCCTCGACGTGGCCGAGATCTACGAGCGCGATCGGCAGAAGGAGGCGCTCGGGGTCTTCGCGACCGAGGACCCGGCGCACCCCGGGGTGGCGGCGCTGCTCGCCTCCGGCGACTACTGCGCCGCGGGCGAGATCAGCGCGCTCCGGCTGCCCGACCACGACACGTTCCGCACCTACCGGCTCACCCCGGCGCAGACGCGAGCCGCGTTCGCGGAGCGCGGATGGAAGAAGGTCGTCGGGTTCCAGACGCGCAACCCGATCCACCGCGCGCACGAGTACATCCAGAAATGCGCGCTCGAGATCGTCGACGGTCTGCTCGTGCATCCGCTCGTCGGCGCGACGAAGGGAGACGACGTCCCCGCGGACGTCCGGATGCGGTGCTACGAGGCGCTGTTCGAGGGCTACTACCCGAAGGACAGGGCGATGGTCAGCGTGTTCCCCGCGGCGATGCGCTACGCGGGTCCGAAGGAGGCGATCTGGCACGCGATCTGTCGCAAGAACTACGGGTGCACGCACTTCATCGTCGGCCGGGATCACGCCGGCGTCGGCGACTACTACGGCACGTACGACGCGCAGAAGATCTTCGACGAGTTCGAGCCGGGCGAGCTCGGGATCACGCCGCTCACGTTCGAGCACTCGTTCTGGTGCAACCGGTGCGAGGGCATGGCGACGCCGAAGACGTGTCCCCACGACGAGACCGAGCGCGTGTCGCTCTCGGGGACGAGGGTGCGCGAGATGCTGCGCGCCGGCGAGCGCCCGCCGATCGAGTTCAGTCGTCCGGAGGTCGCGGACATCCTGATCGAAGCGGCGCGCGAACAGGACGGCTGACCGGCCGCCGGCCGGTCAGAACCGGTCAGAACGGTCGGTCGGAAGGTCCTCGAGGGGCCGCCCGAACGCGTCGGTGACGACGAGCGTCGTCGGCCGCTCGGCGCGCAGAACCTTCACCGCGCGCTCGATGTCGCCCTCGTCGCCCCGAACCTCCACCGCGGCGCCGCCCGGGGGTTCAGTCGGCGTTGGCCGATGGTCGAGCGCGGCGGAGCGAAGGGCAGAGAGCCCCACGACGAACGCCCCCACGCCGCCGAGGAACAACGCGCCGGCGACGGTCCAGAGCGCTACGCCGGTCGTTCCCGAGGTTCCGAGGACGCCGACCAGGGCGCCGGCGAGCGCCCCGAGCGAGCCGCCGACCAGGGCACCGGCGGCCAGCCGCCCGCCGATCCGAGTCCCCTCGCGGTGTTCCCGCTCGTGCGCGATCGGCCCCTCGCTCGCGCCGGGGTCCTCGGCGAGCGAGGTGCGCCCGGCCGGGATGCCCGCCTCGGTCAAGGCGCGAAGGGCTCGCGCGGTACCGGCCTCGTCCGGGAAGGTCGCCCAGACGCGGGTGCCTTCGGGCTCGTGCGTGGATGGGACGCTGGTCATGCCTGGTGGTTGCCCCCGCCCCCGCGGCTTCAAACCGGCCGATCGAACCGAGGATGTTTGCCCGGCCGAGAGAGGCTTTGGTAGCGTCGACGGCGCCCGCGGCGGCCGCGACCGACAGGAGGCCTTACGACCGCTCGCCGGACCTGGCCCCATACCCTCCCCACGATCGGCCTCGCCCTCCTGCTGGTGGCCGTCTCGTTCGCCCTGCCTGCGACGGCCGGGACCAAAGACCGGCTCGACGCCGCCAAGGCCGAGCTCGCCTCGATCCAGGCGGATCTCGACGAGGCCACCGCCGAGTGGCAGGCCTCGCTCACCCGACTCGACGCCACGAATGTCGACATCGCGAACACGCAGCTGCGCATCCACGGGCTCGAGGACCGGATCGCCACGATCGACACGCGCCTGACCAGGCGCGCCGTGATCGCGTTCACGAACGGCCCCGCGAGCACGATCGACGTGCTCCTGTCCTCCGGCTCGTTCACCGAGTTCTCCGACCGGCTCGAGTTCCTCGGGCAGGTCGCCCAGGTGGACGTCGATCTCGTCCTCGAGCAGGAGGTGGCCCAGGAGGAGCTCCGGCGCGAGCGCGACGGCCTCCTCGATCTCCAGGAGCAGCAGGAGCAGGAGGCCGACCGGCTCGAAGGCATCCAGGAGCAGATCGACGCCGAGTTCGAGCAGATCACGTCGCGGGTCGCCGAGCTCACGGCCCAGTACGAGAAGGAGCTCGCCGCCCAGCGAGCGCTCGAGCTCCTCGGCCAGACCCCGAGCACCGGGAGCCCGGTCGTCCTGGGCAGCGGCGCGATCCAGGTGTGTCCGGTCGCCGGTCCGAACTCCTTCGTCGACTCGTTCGGCTGGCCCCGCGACGGCCACACGCACCAGGGCACCGACATCATCGCTCCGTACGGGACCCCGGTCGTCGCGGCTCACGCCGGCACCGTGTCCCACTCGTCGAGCTCCTCGGGCGGGATCCAGGCCTACGTTCACGGCTCGGCCGGCTACTCGTTCTACGCGCACCTCTCCGGCTACAGCTCGGCGAGCGGCAGCGTCGGCGCCGGCACGGTGATCGGGTACGTGGGCAGCACGGGCAACGCGGGGTCGACGAACCATCTGCACTTCGAGTGGCACCCCGGCGGCGGGTCGGCGGTGAATCCCTACCCGTACCTCGTCGCCGTCTGCTGAGATCGCCCGGCTGACGGCGCAGCGCGCGCGCCGCGCTACGATGCTCCCGCGATGAGCGAGCAGGGTGGCAACCGCCGGATCGACCGCATCCGACGCCCCGGCTTCGTCGAGGGGCTGTCCGATCTCGAGCTCGACGAGCTCCGCCGCCGCCGAGACGACTGCTTCGCCGAGCGCGAGTACCTGTCGCTGCTCCGGCGGCTCGTCCAGGGGCGCGCCGAGATCCTCAAGGCCGAGGTCGAGCGCCGCGGGCGTGGCGAGGAGGGGAGCCTCGTCGGCGCCCTTTCGACGATCCTCGCGGGCGACGCCCAGGGACCGTCGCGAGGCGAGGCCGTCAAGGTCGGGCTGCCGGAGGAGGAGATGCTGCTCGCCCGCCGCCGTGTCGAACGGCTCGTCGCCGACGCCGGATTGTCGGATGCCGGCGCCCTGGACGACGAGCGGCTGGCGGACGCCGTCGAGGTCCTCCTGCGGGAGGAGCGGGAGGTCTCCGAGGCCCGGGCCGAGGTGCTCCGGGCGATGGACACGATCCAGGACGAGCTGAAGCGGCGGTACCGCGACGACCCCTCCTTGGTGCTCTCCTGAGCAACGGGTCGGTCGGGGGATGGGTTGCCCTCGGTCTCCCGACCCGACGTAGGACGGGTCCAGAGACCGTGGACCAGCGGCATTTGGGCCCCGGGCCCTATGGACGTGTCTCGGTCCAGACCGCAGGCTTCCCCGTGTCGATTCGTTAGGCGGATGCGGCCCTGATGATGAACGAAAAGATCGCGGTTGGCCCGGCGCGTGAGCTCGCCGTGGATCCCGAGATCCCTGCGGTGCAGGAACAGCTGATCGTGTTCGCCCGTGAGCTGGGCGAGCTCTACCGGATGGAGCGCTCCCGGAGCGCCGAGCTCCAGGCCGTTCTCGAGAGCCTGCAGGAGACCTACCTCGCGACGATGAAGAGCCTCGCGACCGTGATCGAGGCCAAGGACCTGACGACGAGGGGCCATCTCGACCGGACCGTGAACTACGGGCTCGCCCTCGCCCGGAAGATCGAGCCGACGCTCGCGGAGAGCCCCACCCTCGGGTACGGGTTCTTCCTCCACGACATCGGGAAGGTGGGCATCCCCGAGCACATCCTGTGCAAGGCCGGACCGCTCTCGGTCGACGAGTGGACCGTGATGCGGAACCATCCGATCATCGGGGCGCAGATCGTGGCGCCGATCGCGTTCCTGGCCGACGCCGTCGACCTCATCCGCCACCACCACGAACGCTTCGACGGCTCGGGGTACCCGGACGGGCTGGCCCACGAGGGGATCCCGCTCGCGGCCCGGATCTTCGCGGTGGTGGACTCGTTCGACGCGATGACGAGCGATCGGCCGTACCGCGGCGCGATCGGGCTCGATCCGGCGCTCGCGGAGCTCCGCGCCGGGGCGGGGACCCAGTTCGACCCCGAGATCGTGCGCGTGTTCGTCGGGATGGTCGAGCAGGACCCTCCCGAGGACGAGGAGCTGGCCCACGCGCTCCGGCACGCCGACTGACCGTCGCCCCGCCCGCCCCCTCCGCCTCGCCTAGGCTTGCCGCATGTCAGCGGCCGCGCCGCTCGTCCGCGTCATCCGCTCCGGCCTGGAGGAGAGCGTCCACGCCGGCCACGTGGCGGTGTGTGACGAGGAGGGCCGCCTGCTCGGCGGCATCGGCGACCCGCACCACCCCCTCTTCGCGCGCTCCTCGATGAAGCCGCTTCAGGCCGCGGTCTCCCTCGGCCGCATGGGCGACGAGCTCCCGGCGCAGGACCTCGTCGCGGTGATGTGCGCGTCCCACAACGGGGAACCCGTGCACGTTCGGACCGTCCAGGCGCTGCTGAAGGCGGGCGGCGTCGCCGAGAACCGGCTGGGGTGTCCGGCCGACCTCCCCGGGCGGACCGAGGACCGCCGGCAGGTCGAGCGGCGGCGCCCGATCTACCACAACTGCTCGGGCAAGCACGCCGGGATGCTGGTCGCCTGCGAGCGGGCGGACCTCGACCTGGCCTCATACATGCTGCCCGCGCACCCGCTACAGCGGGAGATCACGCGGGCGGTGGAACGTGCCACGCGGGTCGACCGCCCCGTCGTCGGCGTGGACGGCTGCGGCGCCCCGGTCCACGGCCTGCCCCTCTCGGGCCTTGCGACCCTGTTCGCCCGGCTCGTCCGGCCCGAACGCCTCGGACCGCTGGCCGCGACGGCGGAGATCGCCGTCTCCGCGATGCGCTCGCAGCCCTACCTCGTGGCGGGCCGCGAACGTAGCGACACGGTCATCATGAGCGAGGTGCCGGACGTCGTATGCAAGGTCGGGGCCGAAGGGCTCCATTGCGCGGGCGTGGCCAGCGCCGGGCTCGGCGTCGCGGTGAAGGTCGCCGACGGGGCCGACCGGGCGGCCGCGCCGGCGTTGCTGCGGAGCCTGGAGCTGCTCGGCGCGCTCTCGTCCGAGCAGCAGCAGCACCTGGGAGGCTTCGTGCGTCCCCCGGTGATCGGCGGCGGACGGCCGGTGGGCGAGCTGGAGGCCGACTTCCGCCTGCACCGCGTGCGGCCTTGAGCACCCGGGGTTTCCGCGGCCCTCGCGTACGATTCCTCGATGCAGGAATCGGTTCCGAACGGGACCGCGGACGGTCCCCGCGTCGCCGTCGTGAGCGTCCACACCTCGCCGCTCGACCAGCCGGGTTCCGGCGACTCGGGCGGGATGAACGTGTTCATCCGCGAGGCGGCCGAACGCATCAACGCGGGCGGCGTGGCCGTCGACGTGTTCACCCGTTCCCGCGACGAGCGGACCCCCGACGTCCAGGACCTCGGAGGGGGCTCCCGGCTGATCCGCGTTCGCGCCGGTCCTTCCGCCCCGGTGCCGAAGGACGAGCTCCCCAGGTTCCTGCCCGAGTTCCTGGGCGGGGTGCTCCGCCGGGCCGAGGACGAGGGCGGAGGATACGACCTCGTCCACACGCACTATTGGCTCTCGGGCTGGGTCGGTCGAAGCGCCCGCGAGATCTGGGGCGTGCCGCTCGTGGCGTCGTTCCACACGCTCGGGAAGGTCAAGAACTACTCCCTCTCGCGCGGTGAACGACCCGAGCCGACGGTTCGGCTCGATGGTGAGGAGCGGGTGATCGCCGAGGCCGATCGCCTGGTCGCGGCGACCCCCGCCGAGGCGGCGCAGCTCGTCGGGCTGTACCGGGCCGATCCCGGGCGGATCAGGGTCGTGCCGCCGGGGGTGAACCACGAGCTGTTCTTCCCCCGGCAGCCGGACGCCGCCAAGGCGCGCCTGCACCTCACGGACGTGCAGATGCTCCTGTTCGTCGGCCGGCTGCAGGCGCACAAGGGCCCCGACGTCGCCGTCCGCGCCCTCGCGGAGGCCGTGGCGCGGGAGCCGGCGCGAACGCGCGACGTCGTCCTCGCGATCGTCGGGGGGCCCAGCGGCGCGGACCACGGCGCCGAGGTGGCGCGGCTGATGGACCTCGCATCCGATCTTGGTGTGGGGGAGCGCGTGATGCTCTTCCCGCCCCAGCCCCAGTCGAGGCTCGCGGACTTCTATGCCGCGGCCGACGTCGTGCACGTGCCGTCGCGTTCGGAGTCCTTCGGCCTCGTGGCGCTCGAGGCGCAGGCCTCGGGGACGGCCGTGGTGGCGGCCGGGGTCGGCGGGCTCCGGTATGTCGTGCAGGACGGCGTGACGGGTCACCTCGTCGAGGGTCACGACCCCGGCGACCACGCCGAACGGATCCTCTCGATCCTCCGCGATCCCGCCGCGAGCCGCCGGATGGGCGACGCGGGCGTCGCGAGATCGCTGCGCTTCTCGTGGGAGGCGACCGCCGGAGGCATGCTCTCCGTGTATCGAGAGGTCCTCGCGCCGGCCTCGGCGAACGCACGACGGTAACGGTTCGCCAGGTCGGTCCTCCGAACACCTTGCGCCGCAGTGGTTCGCAGCGCTCGGTCCTCGAGCGTTCGCGTCGTCGACGTGTTCTTGTCACTCTTTGTCGCGACGCTCCTACCTGCGCATATGCCGTGTGACCTGCACGTTCGTCGGGTTGACCCGCGCCGTGGGCGCCGGTACATTTCGCCTCGCTCCGAGCAGCCGGAGCGGCCGAGTCAGGGAACCGCAGGCCGGGACCCCTGGGAAAGCCGTAAGGTCGACTGGGCGCACCTGCTCGTACGGTTGGGACAGCTAACTAGCTGTGCGGGTGGGGAGGCTCGGGAGGCCCCAAAGCCCAACGAAAGGGTCTACGGCCCGGAAACCAAGACGGCTGTGAGAGGTTGCTCGGAGCACCTGAGCCCGAGGGGCCGATGGTGGCTGGAGGCTTCGGCTTCCGGCGAGCCGGAGGTCCCTCGGGTTCTTCTTTTCGGCTAGGTTTCGGACCGATGGCCGCCGAACGCACCCGGTCGAGCTCCCGTCGCGATCAGATCGTGGCGGTCGCCATGCACCACTTCGCGGACGAGGGGTACCGGGGCGCGCGGATCGAGGACATCGCCTCGGAGGTCGGCGTCGCCAAGGGGACCGTATTCCTGCACTTCGGCAGCAAGGAGGGGCTGTTCCTCGCCGCGTACGAGGAGGCCGTCCGGCAGATCCCCGCCTGGCTCGACGCCCCGGTCGAGGTCCTCGACCGGGGCTTCTGGGCGGTCCTTTCCTATTGGCTCCACCGGACCGAGGAGCTCGTGGCCGAGGCCTGGGTCCCCAACAGGGTCGCGATGATCGGTCGCTACGACACCGGCCTCGGTCTTCGCCGGCCGATCGACCGGCTCATGCGGAGCGAGGACCCGTACGGGACGCTCGAGTTCGTCGAGTTCGGCGTGGAGCGCGGCGAGATCCGGGGGGACGTCGACGTCGAGATGATCGCCTCGGTGCTCGATTGGGCCGCCGAGCGGTTCCAGGACGCGCTGGGCAGCGCCGACCTCGACCCGGGCCTCGTGCATCGCAAGCCGTTCGACCCCGCGCGGCGCGAGACCAGGATCGAGGAGTTCATCCAGCTCCTGTTCGGCGGTATCGCCGCGGAGGGTGCAGCGCCGCCGGCCCCGCTCGGACCCCAGCCGAAACCGCCGGCGCCGGGCGAGGAGGCCGGAGCGTGAGAGGGTGAGGGCGTGAGCGCCGACGCTGGAGATCGGAGGGTCGCGTTCCTCGGGGGCGGCCGCATGGGCGAGGCCCTCGTCTCGGGCTTGATCCGCTCCGGCGGCCGCGAGCCCGCGGAGATCGCGGTCACGAGCCGGCGAGAGGAGCGCGTGCGAGAGCTCGCCGAGCGCTACCCGGTGACGAGCACGGGATCGAACGTCGAGGCGGTGTCGGCGGCCGACGTCCTGGTGCTCACCGTCAAGCCCCAGGACATGGAGGCGCTGCTGTCGGAGATCCGGGAGCACGTGACGACCGACCACCTCGTGGTGAGCTTCGCCGCGGGCATCCGGACCTCGTTCGTCGAGAAGCACCTGCCCGACGACGTCCCGGTCGTCCGCGTGATGTCCAACGTGGCCGTGCTCGTCGACGAGGCGATGTCGGTCGTCGCCCCCGGGGCGCGGGCGACCGACGAGCACCTCGTCGTGGCCGAGGAGCTGCTCGGATACGTCGGGCGGGTGATCCGGCTGAAGGAGACGCATCTCGACGCGATCACGGCGACCTCGGGTAGCGGCCCCGCGTACTTCTTCCTGCTCGCCGAGGCGATGATCGAGGCGTGCATCCTGCTCGGGCTCTCGCGGGACGTGGCGACCGAGCTGATCATCCAGACGATGCTCGGGTCGGCCAAGATGCTCCGCGACACGGGCAGGCATCCGGTCGAGCTCCGCGAGATGGTGACGTCGCCCGGCGGGACGACGATCGCGGCGATCCGCCACCTCGAGGAGGCGGGCGTCCGGGCGGCGTTCCTGAACGCGATCGACGCTGCGCGGCACCGCAGCGCCGAGCTCGCCCAGGGTGGCGAAGACGACGAGGACCGAAGGGAGACCTATGGGGCGGGGTGACCGGGCGAAGGTGCGTTGGGCGCACGACCGCGCGCGGAAGAAGAAGCAGGCCGAGCGGCGCAAGGCCGCCGCGCGCGCGGCCGGCCGGAAGGCCGCGAAGAAGTAAGGGGAAGGGCGGTCAGCGGCCGAGGCGGTTGCGGAGCAGGCCGATCCCCTCGGCCTCGAGCTCGACCTCGGCGCCCGGCCAGATCCGCTGCTCCAACCCCGGGATCTCGAACGGCCCGGACGCGAACGTCTCGCCGGGCTCGAGCCGCTCGTGGACCGACGCCCGCGCGACGTCGCGGAGCAGCCCGAGCGCGGTGCCGTTCAGGTTGCCCTTCACCCATTCCTCGCCGTCCACGCGGACCGTGACGAACGTGGTCTGCGGGTCGATCTCGTCGGTCGTGACCACGCAGGGGCCGATCGAGAGTGGGACGCCCGCCGGCGTGGAGATCGGGTCGCCGCTCGCGCTCCGCGCGAGCCAGTCGGCGACCAGCGTGTAGCCGAAGACGGCGGAGGCCGCCTCCTCGGGACCCAGGGCATAGCCGACCGGGCGGCGAAGGACCGCGGCGATCTTCGGGTGGAACTCGAGCCATCCGGCGCCTTCGGGCCACGGGATCGTCTCCCCGGGTCCGAACACGGGCCGCGACCCCTCCGCGGCGTCCGCGGATCGCAGCGACGCGGGGAGCAGCGCGGCGAGCAGGCGCGGTCGATCGACGACGAAGGCGTCCGCCTCGTCGCGCTCGAGGGCTGCACGGGCGGCATCGAGCACGGTGCCCCCGTTGCTCCTGACCAGGCGCTCCATCGTCTCGGGGAAGGCGGGGTGGCCGACGAGCGCCGGCAGGTCCACGACCTTCCCCTCGAGGAGCGCTCCCAGTCGCCGGTGCCCCCTCCGGTCGAAGGTCACGAGCCTCAAGGGAGGCCGATGATACGCCCGCACGGCCCCGGAATCTCGCGATCCGCGAACCAGTTGGCGCGGCCCCCCGGACTTGGGAGGGTGGCCGCGCCACGGCTACCATCAGGGCCAGAACGTTCTTTCCGCACGGGAGGCGATCCATGGCACAGCAGGCGTTCCGCATCACCTACGCCACGATGTCGGCCGACAACGAGGAGCTCCAGCGCAACTACGACGAGGCCGCCGTCCGGGCCAAGGACCAGCTCGGCAAGGAGTACCCCTTCGTCGTGAACGGCGAGGAGCGGTGGAGCGACGAGAAGTACGAGGAGCCATCACCGATCGACTCGGACATCGTGATCGGGCGGTTCTCGCAGGCGGGCGCGAAGGACGTCGAGGACGCCGTGGCTGCCGCGAAGTCCTTCTCGCTCGAGTGGGATCGCCTCGGGTGGAGGGAGCGGGTCCGGATCCTGCGCAACGCCGCCGACGTGATGGAGGACCGGCTGTTCGACCTCGCGGCGCTCATGGCCTACGAGGTCGGCAAGAACCGGCTCGAGGCGCTCGGCGACGTCCAAGAGACCGCCGAGCTGATCCGGTGGAACTGCGACGAGATGGAGAAGCACGACGGGTTCCGGACCCCGATGTCGGGGCTCGGGGCCGCGGGCGACTACTACGACGTGATGCGTCCGTACGGGGTGTGGGGCGTCATCAGCCCCTTCAACTTCCCGTTCGCGCTCGCGGGCGGCCCGACGTCCGGTGCGCTCGTCGCGGGCAACTGCGTCGTGCTGAAGCCGTCGAACCAGGGTGCGCTCATGGGCTACAAGCTCTACGAGTGCTTCCGCGACGGCGGCGTCCCGCCCGGCGCGCTCCACGTCGTGATCGGCCGCGGCGCGGTCGCGGGCGAGGCGCTCTGGCGTCACCCCGACGTCGGGGGGTTCACATTCACCGGTTCGTACCCGGTCGGCATGGACATCTACAAGCACTTCGCGAGCGACGTCCCCAAGCCCGTCATCTGCGAGATGGGGGGCAAGAACCCGGCGATCGTCACGAAGAACGCCGACCTGGACGTCGCGACCGACGGCGTCCTGCGCTCGGCCTTCGGATTCGGCGGACAGAAGTGTTCGGCGAACTCGCGCGTGTACGTCGAGCGCGAGGTGTACGAGGAGTTCCTCGGCCTCCTCAAGCAGAAGGCCGAGAGGATCAAGGTCGGCAACCCTCTCGAGCGCGACACGTTCCTCGGGCCGATCATCAACGAGGCCGCGATGGAGACGTTCGAGCAGGCGGCGGCGGAGGCGAAGAAGAACGGGAACGTCGTCTCCGGCGGGGAGCGCCTCGTCGAGGGCGACCTCGGGCGTGGCCTGTTCGTCCAGCCGACGATCGTCGAGGCGCCCGAGGACAGCTGGCTCTGGAAGAAGGAGCTGTTCGTGCCGTTCGTCACCGTGGGACCGTTCGACGAGCTCGACGACGCGATCGACCAGGCGAACGACACCGAGTACGGGCTCACCGCGGGCTTCTTCAGCAAGGACCGCGCCGAGATCGACGAGTGGCTCGACCGGATCCAGGCGGGCGTCGTTTACGTGAACCGCCGCGCCGGGGCGACGACCGGTGCGTGGCCGGGCGTGCAGCCGTTCGGCGGCTGGAAGGGCTCGGGCACGAGCGGCAAGGCCGGCGGCGGCCCGTACTACGTCCAGCAGTACCTGCGCGAGCAGTCCAGGACGGTGATCGAGGAGTGAGCACGGCCGAGACGCTGGACCTCGCGCAGGCCCAGGCGCCACGGCTCGTCACCGAGATCCCCGGCCCGAACGCCCGGGCGCGGATCGAGCGCGACCGCAAGGTCACGAGCCCCTCGCTGCCGCGGGCCTACGACCTGGTCCCGGCCCGCGGCGCGGGCTCGGTGGTCGAGGACGTCGACGGTAATCGGTTCCTCGACCTCAACGCGGGCATCGCGGTGACCTCGACCGGCCACGCCCATCCCCAGGTCGTCGCCGCGATCCAGCGGCAGGCCGAAAAGCTGCTGCACTACTCCGCGAGCGACTTCTATCTCCCGATCTACTCGGACGTCTGCGAGGAACTCGACCGGATCGCTCCGTTCGGCGAAGACGCACGGAGCTTCCTGACGAACTCGGGCACCGAGGCGGTCGAGGGCGCGATCAAGCTCGCCCGGTTCGCCACGGGGCGCCAGTACGTGGTGGCGATGCTCGGGTCGTTCCACGGACGGTCCTACGGCAGCGTCTCGCTCACCGCGAGCAAGGCGAGGTACCACGCCGGGTTCGGGCCGCTGCTCCCGGGGGTGGTCCACACGCCCTTCGGCGACTTCGAGCACCTCGAGCAGGTGGTGTTCAAGCGCCTCGTGCCCGCCGAGGAGGTCGCGGCGATCGTCGTGGAGCCGATCCTCGGCGAGGGCGGGTACGTCCTGCCGCCCGACGGCTGGCTGCCGTACCTGCGCGAGCTCTGCGACCGGCACGGGATCCTGCTCGTCGCCGACGAGGTCCAGTCGGGCATGGGACGGACCGGGAGGATGTGGGCGTCCGAGCACTTCGGCGTCGAACCCGATGTCGTGCTCGCCGGCAAGGGCATCGCGAGCGGGATCCCGCTCGGCGCGCTGATCGCGCGCGAACGCCTGATGACGTGGGACGTCGGCGCGCACGGCTCCACCTACGGTGGGAACCCGCTCTCCTGCGCCGCTGCGCTCGCGACGCTCGAGCTGATCGAAGGCGGCCTGATCGACAACGCCCGCGACGTCGGAGGCGTGCTGCTCGACGGGCTGCGGCAGATCCAAGCCCGGCAGCCCTCGATCCGCGAGGTCCGGGGGCTGGGCCTGATGATCGGCGTGGCGTTCGTGGACCACGACACGATGGCCGCGGTCGAGCAGGCGGCGTTCCGGCGCGGGCTGCTGGTCCTCGGGTGCGGCGACGACGTGATCCGGATGTGTCCCCCACTCGTCGTCCGGCGCGACCAGGCGGACGTCGCGCTGCAGATCTTCGAGGACGCGATCGCGGACGTCGCGAACGGCGCCTGAGACCGATGACGTCGACCGTCGACACGCTGACGTTCGACTGCGCCGACGCGAAGACGATGGTGGCCTTCTGGTCCGCCGCCCTCGGCTACGAACTCGAGGACGAGGACGAGGACGGCGCGTACCTGTCCGACCCGAGCGGCCGCGGCTGGTCGCTCTACTTCCAGATCGTCCCGGAGGGCAAGTCGGTGAAGAACCGCCTGCACCTCGACCTCCGCCCATCCGACTCGATGGCGGCCGAGGTCGAACGCATGAAGGCGCTCGGGGCGAGCGAGCATCGGTTCGTCGAGGAGGGCGGCAGCTTCTGGACCGTGATGCTCGATCCCGAGGGCAACGAGTTCTGCGTCCTCCGCGGGCCCGAGGACGGGTGGTCGCCGCCGGGCGAGGACGCCTGATGACCAGCAAGGTCGCGACGATGCGCGAAGCCGTCGCCGAGCTCGTCCGCGACGGCGACACCGTGGCGATCGAGGGCTTCACCCACCTGATCTGCTTCGCGGCAGGGCACGAGATCATCCGGCAGCGCAGGCGCGACCTCACGCTCGCGCGCCTCACGCCGGACGTGATCTACGATCAGATGATCGGCGCGGGCGTCGCGCGCAAGCTGATCTTCTCGTGGCTCGGCAACCCGGGGGTGGGCTCGCTCCACGCGGTCCGCCGTCGGATCGAGGGGTCGGACCCCGCCGCGCTCGAGATCGAGGAGTACTCGCACTTCGGGATGGTGTGCCGGTACGTGGCCGGCGCGTCGAACCTCCCCTTCTTCCCGATCCGTTCCTACTTCGAGAGCGACATCCCGAACGTGAACCCGAACATCAAGCCGATGCGCTCCCCGTACGAGGACGGCACCGAGGTCTACGTCGTCCCGCCGCTCCGGCCCGACGTGACGGTCGTCCACGCGCAGCGGGCGACGGCCACGGGCGACACGCAGGTCTGGGGCCTGCTCGGCTGTCAGAAGGAGGCCGCGTTCGCCGCCGAACGCGTGATCGTCGTGTGCGAGGAGGTCGTCGAGGAGGCCGTGGTCCGCCGGGACCCGAACCGGACCGTGATCCCCGGCGTCGTGGTGGACGCGGTCGTCGAGCAGCCGTTCGCCTGCCACCCCAGCTACGCGCAGGGCTACTACGACCGGGACAACGCCTTCTACCTCGAGTGGGAGCGCATCTCGAAGGACCCCGAGGCGCTCGAGGGCTGGTTGAAGGAGTGGGTCTACGGGCTCGAGAACCACGCCGAGTACGTCGAGCGGATGGGCGACCGGTGGGACGAACTGAAACCGGGGGAGCGCTCGTCCGGCGAGGTGAACTACGGGGACTACTCGTGAGCGAGCACGGCTACACGAAGAACGAGCTGATGATCGCGGCGAGCGCACGCACGCTCGCCGGCGAGCGCAACTGCTTCGTCGGCGTCGGCCTGCCGAACATCGTGTGCAACCTGGCGCAGCGGACCGTCGCTCCCGAGCTCCAGCTCGTGTACGAGGCGGGCGTGTTCGGCGCGCGGCCGGCGCGGCTCCCGCTCTCGATCGGCGATCCGACGCTCGTGTCGGGCTCGACGGCGGTCACGTCGATGTTCGAGCTGTTCGCGTTCTACCTCCAGGCCGGCCTGATCGACGCCGCGTTCCTCGGCGGCGCGCAGATCGACCGGTTCGGGAACCTGAACACCACGGTCATCGGCGACTACGGGGCGCCGAAGGTGCGCCTGCCGGGCTCCGGCGGTGCGTGCGAGATCGCGATCCACGCGCGCAGGATCCTCGTGATCATGCGGCAGGCCACGCGGTCGTTCGTCGAGCGGCTCGACTTCCGGACCTCGCCCGGTCACTCCGGCGACCCCACCCACGACCGCGCCCGCGGATGGTTCGGCAGCGGGCCGACGAGCGTGGTCACCGACCTCGCGACGTTCGGGTTCGACGAGGAGACGGGCGAGATGACGCTGCTCACCCTGCACCCGGGGGTCACGCTCGACGACGTCCTGGCGAACATGGGCTGGGACCCGCGGCTGGCCGAGCCGGTCGGGGACACCCCGCCGCCGAGCGAGGAGGAGCTGCGGCTGATCCGCTCCGAGCTCGACCCCGAGGGCGTCTACACCTCATAGGCTTCGACGTGGCCGATCGTCACATCGTCGCGTTGGGGGGCGGGGGCTTCTCCGATCGTCGCGAGGTCACGCCACTCGATCGTTTCGCCCTCTCTCTGACCGGCAGCCCGAGGCCGCGGGTGTGCTTCGTGCCCACCGCGAGTGGTGACGCGACGCCGTACATCGAGCGCTTCTACGCGGCGTTCACCCGCATCGAGAGTGCGCCGTCGCATCTCTCGCTGTTCCAGCCGCCCTACCCGGCGCTCCCGGACGACGTCGTCGACAACGATCTCGTGTACGTGGGCGGTGGGAGCACGGCCAACATGCTGGCCGTCTGGCGGTTGCACGGCGTCGACGTCGCCCTGCGGACCGCCTGGGAGACGGGCGTCGTGCTCTGCGGGATCTCCGCAGGGTCGCTGTGCTGGTTCGAAGGTGGGGTCACCGACTCGTTCGGAGCACTCCGGAGCTTCACGGACGGACTCGGCCTCCTTCCGGGAAGCAATTGCCCGCACTACGACGTGGAGCCCGAACGGCGACCCGCGTTCCAACGAGCGATCGCCGCCGGCGAACTCGCACCCGGCTACGCGGCGGACGACGGCGTCGCGCTTCACTTCGTCGGGACCGAGCTCGTCGAGGCGGTGGCCGAACGGGAGGACGTGGCCGCGTACCGTGTCGATGTGCAGGACCGATCCATCGACGAGGCGCGGATCGTCCCTAGGTCCCTCGAGGTCGACGACGCCCGACCGGTCGTGGGTGACGACACATGAGCCACGTCTTCCACCGCGTGCTGACGCGCGAGCTGCCCCGCGCGGTCCGCGCCAACGGCGTGTGGATCGAGGACGAGGACGGGCGCCGGTACCTCGACGGCGCGGGCGGTGCCGTCGTCGTGAACGTCGGACACGGCGATCGGGCCCTGGTCGACGCGATGACGGCGCAGTCCGCGGCGATCCCCTACGTGCACGGGACGATGTTCACGACCGGGGTGCTCGAGGCCTACGCGGAGGATCTCGCGCACATCCTGCCCATGGACGAACCGCGGATCTACCCGGTCTCGGGCGGGAGCGAGGCGGTCGAGACCGCCCTCAAGCTCGCGCGGGCGTACCACCTCGCCCGCGGTGACGAGGAGCGGACGATCGTGTTCGGTCGGCGCTCCTCGTATCACGGGAACACCCTCGGCGCGCTCGACCTCGGCGGGAAGGAGACGCTCCGGCGGCCGTACGCCCCGTGGCTCGGACGGTTCGAGCACGTCGAGGAGGCCTACGAGTACCAGTGCCGGCTGCCGGAACATCCGGCCGGGTGCGGCGCCGCGCTCGCGTCGGCGCTCGAGTCCGCGATCGTCGAGGCCGGCGCCGAGAGCGTCGCGGCCTTCGTCGCCGAACCGGTCGCGGGCGCGACGCTCGCCGCGGCCGTGCCGGCCGACGACTACTGGCCCTCGGTCGCCGAGGTGTGCCGGCGCCACGGCGTGCTGCTGGTCGCCGACGAGGTGATGACGGGGTTCGGGCGGACCGGCCGCTGGTTCGGCGTCGACCACTGGGGGATCCGGCCCGACGTCCTGACCGCGGGAAAGGGGTCGACGAGCGGGTACTTCCCGTTCGGGTTCGCGGCGTGCTCCGGTGAGGTGTTCGAGACCGTGCGGTCCGGCGGGTTCGTACACGGCTTCACGTGGTCGCACAACGGCGTCGGGGCGGCGGTCGCGCACGCCGCGCTCCGGCGGCTCCGCGAGGACGACCTCGTCGAGGCGAGCTCGCGCCGCGGCGAGCGGCTGCTGAAGGAGCTCGCCGGCGCGCTGGAGGAGCGCCGGGTCGTCGGCGACGTCCGAGGCCTCGGCCTGATGATCGGCGTCGAGCTCGTCTCGGACCGCGAGACGAAGGCGCCGTTCCCCCGTTCCGAACAGATCACCGAACGGGTCGTCGCGGCGGCTCGCGAGGCCGGGCTGCTGCTGTACTCGAGCACCGGGCATGTGGGCGGCGACGGCGACCTCGTGATGCTCGGCCCGCCGTTCGTGATCTCCGACGAGGAATGCGACCTCGTCGTCGAGCGGACCGCGTCGGCGATCGCGTCGGTCGAGTAGGCGGTGGGACCGGCCGCGCTCGTCCGGTGTCCCGAGGCCAGGATCTACGACCACGGCCCCCAGCACCCGCTCCGGCCCGAGCGCGTCCTCGCGACCTGGGAGCTGATCGAGGCCTGCGGCCTGCTCGAACGCCCCGACGTCGCCGCCCTCTCGTGCCGAGCCGCCGACGACGCCGAGCTCGGCCTCGTGCACACGGAGGCGTTCATCGACGCGACACGGCGGGCGGGGCACGACGAACCCGGGTCGTGGGCCCGCTTCGGGTACGGGCCGGGGGACAACCCGATCTTCCCGAACATGCACGAGGCCGGCGCCCTCGTCGCCGGGGCCTCGATCGTCGCGGCCGAAGCCGTACACACCGGCGCGGCCCTCCACGCGTTCAACGCCGCCGGCGGGCTGCACCACGCGATGCCGTCGCGCGCCTCGGGGTTCTGCGTCTACGACGACCCCGCGGTGGCGATCGCGTGGCTGCTCGAGCAGGGAGTCCCGAGGGTCGCGTACGTCGACGTCGACGTGCATCACGGCGATGGGGTGCAGGCGATCTTCGACGACGACCCCCGCGTCCTCACCGTCTCGATCCACCAGTCCGGCGACACGCTGTTCCCCGGCACCGGGTTCGTCTCCGAACGCGGACGCGGCGACGCGGAGGGAACGAAGGTGAACGTCCCGCTCTGGCCCGGGGCGACCGACGAGGCATGGCTCACCGCCTTCCGCCAGGTGGTGCCGCCGATCGTGAAGGCGTTCGGCCCGGACGTGCTCGTCACGCAGCTGGGGTGCGACACGCACGCGACGGACCCGCTCGCGCAGCTGCGGCTCACCACCCGCGCCTACCGCGAGACCGCCTCGATGCTGCACGGACTCGCACACGAAGTCACCGAGGGCCGGTGGGTCGCGACCGGTGGCGGCGGGTACCAGTGGGCGCGCGTCGTCCCGCGCGCGTGGACGATCGCGTTCGCCGAGATGTCGGCCAGCGAGCTCGCGGACGAGATCCCCGCGGCGTGGGTCGAGACGATGGAGGATCGGCTCGGCGACGCGATGCCGACGACCTTCTCGGAGCCCGCTCCGGCGGACGACGCGCTCGACCCCGCGACCGAGGAGACGATCGACGCGGTGAAGCGGACCTGCTTCCCGTTCTTCGGGCTCGAGCCGTGACGGAAGCCGGGCTCCCGCGGACCACGAACACGAAGCTCGTGTGCACCCTCGGCCCCGCGTCGGACTCGCCGGAGCGGATCCGGGCGCTCGCCGAGGCGGGGTGCGACGTCTTCCGCGTCAACCTGTCCCACGGCGAGCGGGAGACGCAGTCCGCGGCGATCGCCTCGGTGCACGAGGTCTCGGAGGCGCTCGGCGCCGACCTCGCCGTGATGGCCGACCTCCCAGGGCCGAAGATCCGGCTCGGGGATCTCGCGACGGAGCCCCTGCGGCTCGAGCCCGGTGCGTCGTTCGTCCTTCGACCGGGCGGCGGGGCGGGCGACGCGGCCGGGGCCGCCACCACCCATCCGGGCCTGGCGGGCGACCTCGAGCCCGAGGATCGGCTGTTGCTGTCCGACGGCGCGGTCGAGCTCGCCGTCGTCGAGACCCGGGGGGACGAGGTCGTTACGCGCGTGGTGCGGGGCGGCCGGATCCGGTCGGCTGCCGGGGTGAACGTCCCGGCGGAGCGCCTCGGCCTGCCGGCGCTCACCGATCGCGATCGCGCAGGGCTCGAGGTCGCGCTCGCCGCCGGTGTCGACCTCGTGGCGCAGTCGTTCGTCCGGAGCGCCCCCGACGTGCTCGCGCTCCGCGAGGCGATGGGCGACCGGACCGCGCCGATCGTCGCGAAGATCGAGACGCGGCCCGCGGTGGAAGACTTCGCCTCGATCCTGGAGGCGGTCGACGCGGTGATGGTCGCCCGCGGCGACCTCGGGGTGGAGCTCCCGCTCGAGGAGATCCCGGTCCTGCAGAAGCAGCTCGTCCGTGAGGCCCGGCGCGCGGGCACCCCGGTGATCGTCGCGACGCAGATGCTCGAGTCCATGACGCACGCGCCGCGACCCACCCGGGCGGAGGCCTCCGACGTCGCGAACGCGATGCTCGACGGCACCGACGCGATCATGCTCTCTGCCGAGACGGCGATCGGCGAGTTCCCGATCGAGGCCGCGTCGGCGGCCGTCCGGATCGCGGAGGCGGCGGAGGCATGGGCCATCGAGACCTCACCGGCTCGCAGGGAGCGGGGCGTCGCGACCGACGAGGCGGTCTCCGTTGCCCGGGCCGCCGCCGACATCGCCGATGGCAACCTCGACGTGGTCGCGATCGCGTGCTTCACCGCGACGGGCCGCACCGCGGCGCTGCTCTCGAACGAGCGGCCCGCCGTGCCCGTCTACGCGTTCATCCCGGACGCCGCCGTCCGCCGGTCGCTGGCGCTGCGCTGGGGCCTCCGGACCCTTCCCGCGCACCGGCCGGCCGACACCGACGAGATGATCGCGCTGATGGACGAGGGGCTGCGCGCCGGCGGGTTCGCCCAGCACGGAGCGTCCGTCGTGATGGCGGCCTCGTCGCCGGCCGGGCGGACGCACACGAACCTGTTGAAGGTGCACCGCGTGGGAGAGCCCGCTGACCGGTACCGTGGATTGCATGGGTGAATTCGGACGATCCGCCGGCGGGCAGCTCCCGCACGACGAGGAGTCGACCCGCGAGCACTTCGACCAGGTCGGGGACGCGGTCCGGCACGAGCGCGAGGCGGATCGCGTCGCGAAGGACCGGCCGACGCGGCCCTGGTGGAGGTTCTGGGCGAAGCGCGACCCCGCTGACTAGCCGCCGTCCGACCTCGGGCGCCGGGCGATCGTCCTGACGCCCCAACGGTACAGCGGCGGCGTGAGGACGCGGAACGCCTGGAGCGCGGCGAGGGCCCTGGGGATCGAGATCTCGGGCGCGATGTCCTTGCGGACGACGTCCACGATCAACGCGGCGACATCGTCGGGGTCGAGCTTGATGACCGAGGGTCGCCGCACGGGGAAGCCCTCGGTGGGGGAGAACCCCGGGTTGACGCTCGTCACGAGGATCCCGTGGGGCGCGAGCTCGTGGTACAGGGCCTCGCTGAACGCGACCACGCCGTGCTTCGTAGCCCCGTAGACCGCGGCGCCCGGCGTCGCGAACCGTCCCGCGAGCGACGCGACGTTCACGACGTGGCCGCGGCCTCGTTCGAGCATCATCGGCAGGAACAGCTTCGTGCCGAGCACGACCGCCCGAAGGTTCACGTCGAGCACTCGCTCGAGACGCTCGACCGCCGTGGTCGCGAACGGGCCACCGCCGGGGATGCCGGCGTTGTTCACGAGCACGTCGCACCTGCCGAACGCGTCGGCCACGCCGTCGCGGAGCGCCTCGAGCTGCTCGAACTCCGTCACGTCGCACCGGACGGCGAGCGCCGAGCCGCCGCGCGACGCGATGCGTTCGGCGAGTGACTCAAGACGCTCGAGCCGCCGGGCGGCGAGCACCGTGTGGGCACCCGCCGTGGCGAACCGGAGCGCCGCGAGCTCGCCGAACCCGGACGAGGCGCCCGTCACGACGACCACCGCACCGCGAAGCTCCATCTCAGCCGCGTCCGTGCATGTTCGCGCTCCCCGTACGATGGTCGCGTGGACGTTATCGGATCGCATGCCGCCCGCCTGCCCGCGATCGACGATCGGTGGGACCCGAAGCCCACCCCGCGCGCCGAGCTCGTCCGCGGGCTGCTCGAGGGATCGGTCGCGGGGATCGAGGTGAGTCACCCATTCGACAACGTGGTCCGCAACATCCGGCTGCTGCACGAGGGCGATCCCGACAAGCGGTTCGGCATGTCCGGGCTGCAGGCGATGGCCCCCGACGACGTGCTCGCGTTCGTCGGCCTTGCGGCGGGGTTCGACCCCGGGCGGCTCGAGGAGACCGGTCCCGTTCCTGTCGATCCCGAACTCGTCCTCGACGCCTGTGCCGAGGCTGGCGACCGACTCGCGCTCGCGATCGCCCGGTCCGAGCGCGTGGTCCTCGCGACCGGGCATCCGTTCGGCCTCGCGCACCTGTACGGCGCCGTCGGACGCGCGCTGCGGTCGGGCGGGGCCCGCGTGCTGAGGCCGGCCGACGGCCGCGCGTGGACGGACGAGAACAGCGACCGATGGAGCATCCGCTACCTCGAGGACGTGGCGATGCTCACCGACGACCAGCGTCCCCGGCACACCCACGCCGCCGAGGCGATGGAGCTGATGCTCGACGAGGAGACGCCCGACCTGGTCTTCGCCGACCACGGCTTCGCGGGCGCGGCGATCGAACGGGGGGTCGAGACGCTCTCGATCGCCGACGTGAACGACCCGGCGCTGCTCGTGGCCAAGGCGCAGGGCGGGACCGAGGTCGTGATCGTCATGGACGACAACGTCTCGCCCGACGACTACTGGCCGTGCTTCCAGGCGATCGCCGCCCGGCTGCCCTGAGCGGCCCGCCGTCGCCTCGGGTCCGGCCCGAACGCTAGGATGGTGCCGAGCACACAGACCACGAAGGTCCGTAGGCACGGTTCGACCGCGTGAGAAGGGGCAGGAACGCCCCATGCCGATACCCGAGACCACCGAGAGACGGCAGGCCGGAGGGGGAGGTCCCCCCGCCGGGTAGTCGCATGCGTTCGACCGTCCTTCGGGCTCCCGGAGGCGGAAGTGAACGAGCACGAGGCGCTCGTCGACGAGGCGGTTCGCACCAAGCACACCGTCCTGCTGATCGGCGGGCTCGACACCGGAAAGACCACCCTCGCACGGGACCTGCTCCGAGCGGCGCTCTCGGCGGGGCGTCCCGCGGCGCTCCTGGACGCGGACGTCGGCCAGAAGTCGGTCGGGCCGCCCGCCACGGTCACGCTGAAGGTCCTGCGCGGGCCCGAGGACCTCGAACCGGAGGCGCTCGCGCGCCCCGACGCGTTGTCGTTCGTCGGCGCCACGTCGGCGCAGGGCCACCTGTTGCCGGTCGTCACGGGGGTGTCCGCCCTGCACGAACAGGCCAAGCAGATGGGGGCGGACTTCGTCGTCGTGGACTCGTCCGGGATGGTTTCGGGGATCAACGGGCAGGTGCTCAAGTACCACAAGGTCGAGATGCTCCGGCCGGATCTCGTCGTGGGGCTCCAGCGCGGCGAGGAGCTCCTGCCGCTCCTCGGCGTGATCCAGCGTTTCTTCGCGACCGAGGTCGTTCCCCTGGGTGTGCATCCCGGCGTCGTCCCGACCACGGTCGACCAGCGCTCGGAGAACCGCGAGATCGCGATGCGGCGGTACTTCTCGGGCGAGCTGCATCGGTTCCGGGTCAAGCCCACGGTGTTCATGCCGGCGCTGCCGCCGCTGTTCGACCCCGCGAGCCTGCACCGTCTGCTGGTGGGCCTGTCCGACGGGGCGGGCGCCTACACGGGCATCGGCTACCTGGAGCACGCCCCGGACGAGGGCGTCCTCCGGCTGATCTCGCCCGTGGCAGCGGGGCCGAAGGCCCTTAGACTGGGGTCCGTTCGTCTGGAGGAGAGCTACCGCGCCAAGCGCGTGGACCTCCGCAATCTGTTCGGTTCGGAATAGGAGAACGTGTGCCTTCGCTGGTCAAGAAACGCCGCAAGAAGATGCGGAAGAAGAAGCACAAGAAGCTGCTGAAGAAGACCCGCTGGCAGCGCCGTCAACAGGGGCGCTAGGCGAGCGTGATCGCGACGGCCCTGACGCGGGTCCGTCCGATCTGGGTGGTGATCGCGCTCGCCGCCGTGCTGCCCGCGTGCGGCGAGGGCGACGAGAACGTGGATGCCTCCGGCTCGCGGACCGTCTCGTTCGAGTCCTCGGACGGCGTGGAGCTCGACGGTCGGCTGTTCGGCGAGGGGAGCACCGGGGTCGTTCTCGCCCACATGCGTGGCGCAGACCAGTCCTCGTGGTACGCGTTCGCCCGGCGACTGGCGGACCAGGGCTACCTCGTCCTCACGTTCGACTCCCGCGGCACCTGTCCCGGCGGTGAGGGGGGATGCTCCTCGGGCGAACTCGAGATCTCGGAGCTCTGGAACGACGTCGTCGGGGCGACCGACCTCGTCCGGTCCGAGGGGGCCACGAGCGTCGCGCTGGTGGGCGCGAGTATGGGCGGGACCGCATCCCTCGTCGCCGCCGCGCAGGAAGGGACCGACGCCGAGGTCGTCGTGACGCTCTCGGCGCCGATCTCGATCGAGGGGCTCGTCGCGGACCCGACGCTCTTGCAACAGGTCGGCGCGAACAAGCTGTTCATCGCCGGGGTCGGCGACGCGGCGGCGGCGGCCGACGCCGAGGAGCTCTACGCGACCTCGCCGCCCCCAAAGCGCGTCGCGATCGTGCCGGCCGACGACCACGGCACCGACCTGCTGACGGGTCCGCAGGGCGAGGTGGTCCGCCGCACGATCGAGACGTACCTCGCGCAGTTCGCGCCGGCGTGATCCTGCGTCAGGGCGAGGGCTCGATCGACGGGAGCGGCGTCCCGGGAACGGGACCGGGAAAGGGCGCGCGGTCCTTGCTCGCGATCACGATCTGGTAGACGGCGGCCCCGGCGATGAGCACGATCAGCACGACGATCGTGATGAACGTGAAGCGCCGCACCGGGCGAGGCTAACAGCGCGGGGGCCGGAGCCCCGCAGGCTCCGGCCCCCGGCGCGACGCCGAAGGACTCAGCGAACCACCTGCACGGCGAACGAGGCCCGGCCACCGACCTCGACGTCCAGGGCTTTCGACACGCTCCGGCCCAGGCCGCGTGCGATCAAGTCGTTGCGGTGATCGCCGCCGCTCAACGCGCGGACGAGCGCGCCGAACGAACCGGCCCGGCCGACGTCGAGGCGGCCCTTGCCGCCCGCGAGCCTGACGCCCTCGAACCCGCGGGCGCCGGCCGGCACCCGCAGGGTCAGGTTCGCGACCGTGTCGGGTCCGCCGTCGGTCCGCTCGAGCGTGACCTCGACCCGGATCTTGTCTCCCGGCTCGGCGCGGACGACGCTGCGCGTCTTGAGTCCCGGCTGCAGCGGGCTCGCCACGCGGACCCGCGCGATCCTCGTGGTGAGGTCCTCGCCCGTGATCGAACCGGTGACGTTCACGCCGGTGAACGAGATCTGCTCGAACTCGTTGTAGACGAGCGCGTACATGATCTCGGCCAGCCGGAAGGTGCCGTAGGCGGCGCCGTAGTCGGCGGTCTCGAGCCAGCGGTTCGAGACGGTGAACGGCGAGCCGTCTTCGCGAGTCCCGGTGATCTCGAACGCGAAGTCGATCGTCCCCGGTGTGACCGACTGCAGCACGTAGCTGAAGTTCGAGAACGCGTGGTACCAGGCAAGATCCGCGACGAACCACGCCTCGTCCCATGCCGCCTGGCTCTCGCCGTGGCGGGACAGGCCCGTGTCCGGGCTCGACACGTCGCTCGTGATCGGGACGAGCGTCGGCGTCATGCCGAACACGCCGGCCACGCCCGCGAACCGGTCTTGGGTGAGGACGCCGTGCGTGTCGCCGATCGTGCCGATCTTGCGGCCCCAGAAGGTGCCGTTGTCGATCGCGAGCACGTTGACGTCGGTCATCCCGAGCGAGACCTTGCCGGCCGGGTCGTAGAACATCGGGTGGCCGAACCCGAGCGCCACGTCGCCGCAGACGGCGGTCGTGGTGCCGAACCCGTAGTAGGAGACGTCGCCGTAGGACAGGGCGACGCCCAGACCCTCTCCGGGCGCGAAGGGCGACGGGTCGATCGTGACGGCGCTCGGGGCTCGGACCGACCCGGAGCGGAACGCCGAAACCTGCATGCCGTGGTCCGCGAAGCCCTGCTCGATGTCCGCGAGCGGGATCCCGGCCAGCCCCGAGACGCCGAGCGGCACCGGTAGCGACTCGAGCGCCGCGGAATCGGTGAGTATCGAGCCGGAGGCGCGCGCGGCCTGGATCACCTTCGGTGACAGGGCGACGCGCGAGGGGACCTCGTTCGCGGGCGCGGCCGCGCCTGCGGCGTCCTCGAAACCGAAGATGCCGACCATGTCCTCGGCCGCGGTGACGCCGAAGATGCGTCGGTCTTCGGCGACCGCCCAGGCGAGAGCCCCGGCGAGCTTCCCGTTCAGGTAGACGGGCGATCCGGACATGCCCGCGACCGCGCCACCGGTGGTCTCGACGAGGCCGGCGGGGCCGGTCATCCGCATCACGATGATGTCGACGCCGAGGAAGATGTAGTCCGGCAGCACGCCGAGGACCTCGACGTCGAACTGCTCGACGGTCGTCCCCTTGATCACCGTGGACCCGACGCCGGTCATGCCCGCGTGGATCTGGGAGACGGGGATGGTCGGCGGCGGCGTGGAGCACGGCGTCGCCGCAGGGGCGGTCGCCGGCGCGGCGAACAACGAGACGGCGAGCGCAGACGAACAGATCCCGGCGAGCAGGCGCCGGGATCGCACGACGCAACGACGGGCGGAACTCATGACACGTACCCCCCTCGGCCAGAGAGATCGGATTTCTACGTCTCTTGACGCCCTCGACGGAGGATAGGTTCCGGCCGATCCCTCAGGCCGCGAGCCCGAGCCGCTCGGCACAGAGCGCACGGTTGCGGACGAGGATGCGGCGCAACGCTTCGTCGTCGTCTAGGTACGAGCGAAGATCGATCTCGAGCGAGACCGCGCCTCCGAACCCCCGCGCGGCCAGCGCCTCTAGGAACCGGCCGAGATCGAGGATCCCCTGATCGAGCGGCAGGTGCGAGTCCCACCCCTTCCCGGCGTTGTTCGAGAGGTGGACGTGGACCAGTCGGTCGCCGAGCCGGTCGACCACGTCCACGAGGTCGAGGCCCGCGACGGCCGCGTGGCTCGTGTCGAGCACCACCTTGGCGGCCAGGTCCAGGTCCTCGAGGGACTGCCCCGCGTGGAAGGTCCCCACGGCGCGGCCCCGCACACGCAGCGGGAACATGTTCTCGACCGCGACGGCGGGCAGCTCGTCCGCCGGCTCCGGCGGGCGGTCGTCGAGCCACCGGCGGTACCCGCGTTGCCATCGGTACGGGGGATGGACGATCACGAGGGGGGCGCCCACGTCGCGCGCGAGCTCGAGCGCGTGGCCGATCTTGCCGACGGGATCCGCGCCCCAGACCCGGCGCGTCATCAGCAGGAACGGGGCGTGGATCGCGGCGACCGGCAGGCGATGGTCCTCGGACAGCTCGCGGATCCGTCGACCGTCCTGGGTGTCGGGGTCCTTCGTCACCATGATCTCGATGCCGTCGAACCCGGCGCCGGCGATCAGGCCGAACGCCTCGTCGATCGGCTTGGAGAAGACGGAGATCGTCGAGCAGACGATGGCCGGGGGTTCGCTCACGCGCTGGATGCTAGCAGCGGCCCCCGCCTCGATATGCTCCGGGCCCGTGTGGGCCTTCCCGCTCGCAGCCGCGATCGTCGCCGTGCTCTTCGCCGCGGCGCTCGCGCGCGACTTCCTCGCGCGCCGGCGTTCGTACCAGGCGATCTGGTCGGCGGCGATGCTCATGTACGCGGCGGCATCCGCGGCCGTCGCCCTCGGCGCGGCGAACGGGTGGACGTCGGGCGAGTTCCGCGTCTACTGGGTGCTCGGCGCCGTGCTGAACGTCCCTTTCCTCGCGCAGGGTGAGCTCGACCTCCTGGTCCACCGACGCGCCGTGCGCTGGGCGCTCTACGTCCTGGTCGCGTTCGTGACGGCCTACACGATCGCCGTCGTCCGCACCGCCGCGATCGACCCTGCCGCGCTCGCGGACGAGCTCCCCTCGGGCAAGGAGGTGTTCGGCGACGGGTCCGCGGCGCACCGCCTGCCCCAGCTCGTCGCGATCCCCGCCTACGTGGTGCTGCTGGCCGGCACGGTCTGGTCGGCGTGGCGGATGCGCGGCCGTCGCGAGCACCGCGATCGCTTCTGGGGGACGTTGCTCATCGCCCTCGGCGCGACCGTGATCGCCGGCTTCGGGTCCGCGTTCGCCGCGCTCGGCCACCTCGTGCCGTTCTCCGTCGCGCTCCTCGTGGGAATCGCCGTGATGTTCGCCGGGTTCCTCCGGGCCACGCGCGTCGCGCAGCCGCAGCCGCGCTATCCCTCAAGCTTCGGTGATCCGGGCTCCGGCGCACCGCGAAGCAAGCGGTGACCGCACCTTCGAGAGGGGGTGAACGGAGCCGCCGGGGCCGGACGGTCCGGCCCGCGGGAGCAGCGGTCCACGTCTCTTTCCGAATCCGACCAAGGAGGATCCGTTGCTGCGCAAGCATGCCCGAATTCGGGGGCTCGCCGTGGCGGCGTCGCTCGCGGTGGTCGCCGGCCTGTTCTCGCTGGCGCCGCTGACCGGAGGCGCGTCAAGCCACCGTGAAGCTCCGCTGGTCTCGGCCGACCCGCAGATCGACACGACCGACGTGTACGCGTTCGTAAGCGAGGACCGGCCCGACACCGTCACCCTCGTCGCCTCGTGGATCCCATTCGAGGAGCCCGCGGGCGGTCCGAACTTCTACGCGTGGGGCGACGGCGTCCGGTACGACATCAACATCGACAACGACCACGACGCGAAGCCCGACCTAATCTATCGGTGGGTCTTCGACGGTCGGTACCGGAACCCGAACACGTTCCTCTACAACACCGGCCAGGTCACGTCCCTGAACGATCCCGACCTCAACTTCGTCCAGACGTACGACCTGACCCGCATCAACCGTGACACCGGCAAGAAGTCGGTGCTCGTGAACGACGCGCCCTCGGCGCCGTCGAACGTGGGCGCCGCCTCGATGCCGGGGTACAACGCGAGCCTGTTCGACGCCGCCGTCGTCTCGTTCGGCCCCGCGCCGAGCTTCACGTGGGCGGGGCAGTCCGACGACCCGTTCTTCCTCGACCTGCGCGTGTTCGACCTGCTCTACGGCGCGAACCTGTCCGAGGTGGGCGACGACACGCTGGCGGGCTTCAACGTCAACACGCTCGCCCTGCAGGTGCCGAAGACCGACCTCGCCCGGGGCAAGGACGCCGAGGCCAACCCGATCATCGGCATCTGGAGCACGACCTCGCGCAGGAGCACGAGGGTCCAGATGAACGACGGGTCGCAACGGAACCAGGGCTCGTTCGTCCAGGTGTCCCGGCTCGGCATGCCGCTCGTGAACGAGGTCGTGATCCCGGTCGGCCTGAAGGACTACTTCAACGCCTCGAAGCCGACCGCCGACGGTGCGGCCCTGCCGCTCGTCCAGGACCCCGAGCTGCCGCGGCTGCTGAACGCGGTGTACGGGACCGAGATCCCCGACTCCGACCCGGACACGCCCGGGATCCAGCGGGCCGACCTGATCTCGGTGTTCCTCACCGGTGTCGACGGCCTGAACATGCCCGACGGCGGAACGCCCAGCGAGATGGTCCGCCTGAACATGTCGATCCCGCCGTGCAGCATGGACTGCTCACGGCTCGGCGTGATCGACGGTGACATCTCAGGCTTCCCGAACGGGCGCCGTCTGTCCGACGACATCATCGACGTGTCGCTCCGCGTGGTGCTGGGGGTCCTGCTCCCCGACCATCAGGCGCTCGCCGACACGATCGGTGACGGCGTGGACGCCAACGACGTGCCGTTCAACAGCTCCTTCCCCTACGTCGGGTACCCGACCTCGGGGTCGGACGCCGACCCGCACTGACGGAAGCGAGACGGGCCCGGCCGGACGGCCGGGCCCGTCCGCTCTCTTCGATCGAGCGGAAAGGGGGCAGCCGGATGATGCGGAAGGTCGTGAGCGCGGCGATCACGGTGGCGCTGGCCGCGTCGTTGGTCGTGGGCGGCGCGATCGTCCTGCGTCCCGGCGGCGAAGGCCCCGCGGCGCGCGGGTCTACGCCGCTCCCCGAAGCCGCGGCACTGCTCGCGCATCAGGGGGGCCTCGAAGCCCAGATCGCCGCGCTGCAGGAGCGGCTGCGGGAGGTTCCCGGGGACTGGAGGGGGTTCGCGGCGCTCGGGATCGCCTACGTCGCGCAGGCCCGGACCACCGGCGACCCATCGCTGTACCCGAAGGCCGAGGGCGTCCTCGCCACCTCGATCCGGCTGCACGCCGAAGACAACGAGGACGGGCTGCTCGGCCTCGGCGCCCTCGCGCTCGCCCGTCACGACTTCGACGGGGCCCTGAGGTTCGGCCGGCGCGCGTCCGAGGCCGACCAGTTCGGCGCCGACGCCTACGGGGTGATCGGCGACGCGCTGCTCGAGCTCGGCCGGTACGGGGAGGCGTTCGACGCCTTCCAGACGATGGTCGACACCCGGCCGGACCTGGCCTCCTACGCGCGTGCCTCGTACGCGCGCGAGCTCCAGGGCGACGTCCGCGGGGCCGTCCGCGCGATGACGCTCGCGTTCGACGCCGCCGCCACGCCCGGCGACGCCGCGTGGGCGGCCTACCAGCTCGGCGAGCTCGCGTTCGGCTCCGGCGACGTGAGCGGGGCGGCCTCCTGGTACCGCCGTGGGCTCGAGCTGGATCCGGCCTTCGTCCCGAACCTCGCCGGTACGGCGAAGGTGGCGTGGTCGCGGGGCGACGACCGCCTCGCGATCGAGCGCTACCGCGAGGTGACCGCCAGATACCCCTCACCGGAGTTCGTCGTCGCGCTCGCCGACCTCTACCGCGTGACCGGCCGCGACGATCTCGCCGACGAGCAGGAGGCGGTCGTGCGCGCGCTCCACGAGCTCGCGGACGGCAACGGCGTGAACGCCGACCTCGAGCTCGCCGTGTTCGACGCCGACCACGGCGAGGAGCGCGGCGCCCTCGTGGCGGCTCGCGCGGAGTGGTCGCGCCGGCGGAGCGTCCACGTCGCCGACGCGCTCGCGTGGGCGCTGTACGCGAACGGGCGCTACGGGCCGGCCGCGACCTTCGCCGACCGAGCCCTGCGGCTCGGCACCGAGAACGCGACGTTCCTGTTCCACGCCGGGATGATCCGGCTCGCGCTCGGCGACCAAGAGGAAGCCCGCGCGCTTCTTCGCCGCGCCGTGGCCGTCAACCCGAACTTCTCGATCCTGCACGCCGACACGGCCGAACGGGTCCTCGCGCGGCTCGGGGACGCGTGATGAGCTTCGTGCGGCGCCTCGCGACGCTCCTCGCGGTCGTCGGCGTGGTGATGCTCGTTCCCGCGACCGCCTCCGCCCACCCGCTCGGCAACTTCACGGTCAACCGGTACGCGGGGATCGTGCTCGCCCCAGGCGAGGTCCGGATCGTCTACGTCGTCGACATGGCCGAGATCCCCACGGTCCAGGTCCGACCGCAGGTGGACGCCGACGGAGACGGCTCGGTCTCGACCGCGGAAGGCGCGGCGTGGGCCGACCGGACGGCGACCGAGCTGCTGGGCGGCCTCTCGCTCTCGATCGACGGCACGCCGGTTCGCCTCGGTCTCGGCTCCGCGTCGGTGAGGCTGGCGCCGGGACAGGGTGGCCTCGACGTCCTCCGCCTCACGGCCAGGTTCGCGGGCGAGGCGTCCGGCAGCGGCCGGATCACGTTCGCGGACGAGAACTTCGACGACCGCGTGGGGTGGCTGGAGATCACGATCGCGGGGGCCCCGGGGGTCGAGATCGTCGATGCCTCCGTCCCGTCCGAGAGCATCACGGACGGCCTGCGCGTGTATCCGGACGACCTGCTCTCGAGCCCGCTCGACGTTCGGGAGGCCACGGCCGCGTTCGAGCCGGGGGAGGGGACGCCGGGCGGGACGGCCGGCGATCTCGTGGCGACCCCATCGAGCGCCGGCTCCGGCGACGCGTTCGCCGCACTGGTTGGCCGCACCGGACCGTTCATGCTCCTGGCGATGGCGCTCGCGTTCGCGTTCGGCGCGCTCCACGCGCTCGGCCCCGGTCACGGCAAGACGCTGATGGCCGCCTACCTCGTCGGCAGCGGCGGGCGGGCCCGCCAGGCGGTGGCGGTCGGCGGGGCCGTGGCGGTGATGCACACGGCGTCCGTGCTCGCCCTGGGGTTCGTCGTTCTCGCCGCGACGGAGGTGTTCCCCGCCGAGCGCGTCTACCCGTGGCTCGGGATCGGGTCCGGCCTGGTCGCGTTCGGGCTCGGCGCGTGGATGCTCGTCGCGCGGCTGGCGGCCTGGAGCGAGCGGGCGCACCCGCACCCACACCAGCACGACCACCGGCATCCCCACGAGCACGCCCGACCCGAGGACCCGGCGCTCTCGCGGAAGGGCCTCGCGGCGCTCGCCGCGGCCGGAGGGATCCTGCCCTCGCCGAGCGCCCTCGTGGTGCTCCTTGCCTCCGTCGCCGCCCACCGCGTCGGCTACGCGCTTGCCCTGATCGCCGCCTTCAGCCTCGGCCTCGCCGGAGCGCTCGTCGCGATCGGTGTGCTGTCGATCCGCGCGCGGGACGTCATCGCCGGGCGGGTCGCGGGGAAGTTCGGGCGCCTGATCCCGGTCGTGTCGGCGGCGGCGATCACGATCGTCGGACTCGTGCTGGTCGGCGGGGGCGCGACGCAGCTCTTGTAGGACGGACTACGCGGCCGCGGGAAGCAGCGCCTGCCAGGTGCGACCGTCGGTGCTCGGCTCGCTCGGGACGGAGCCGATCGTCTCCTCGGTGATCCAGATCGCGTCGTAGCGAGCGACGTCCACCACGATCTCGCGCAGGAGCACGCCGTCGTTCGGCCAGAACTGCTCGTCGACGGCCGTCCACTCGCCGTCGCTGCCGAGCCACAGCTGGTACGCCCGACCGGGCATGGGGTCGGGGAACGCGTCGGCCGCGAGGTAGAGGCGGCGGATGTCGGGCGCCGAGACCTCGACGGCGCCGCTGTCGGGCGGAAGGTCGCCTTGTGGCTCGACGTGGACGGGCTGGGCTCCGGGCGACCGCATGGCCGAGACGATCTCGAGCGCGGTCCCGGCCTGGGTCTGCGCCTCGTTCAGCCGGCCGCCGAGGACGAGCGACAAACCGCCCATCCCGACGAGCGCAACGACCGAAGCGGCGAGGGCGACGAGCATGCCACGCCGCGGCCGCCGGCCGGCGAGCGGCACGTCCTCCATCGCGCGGTGGATCATCGCGATCGTGGTGTCCGGGGGCTCGACCGGCGGGGCGGCGAGCGCGAGCTCGCCGGCGAGGGCCCGGTACTCGGCGAGCGTCCGGCGGCAGCGGGCGCACCCGGGGACGTGCTCGGTCAGGATCCGGTCGGCCCGGCCCGCGTCCTCTCCCGACAGCGCGAGCAGCGCGTAGCCGGCGAGGAGCTCCTCGATCTGCTCGTGGTCCTCCGTCAACCTCACTCCTCCCGGAGTGCCGCGCGCAGCTTGCGCATCGCGGCCAGCGTCCTGGTCTTCACCGTTCCGAGCGGGATGCCCAGCTCCTCGGCGATCTGAGCCTGCGTCATCCCGCCGAAATACGCCATGTCGAGCACGTTCCGCTGCTCCGCCGGCAGCGTCGTGAGCGCCGCCCGAACCTCCTTGCGCCGAACACGGAGGTAGGCGTCCTCCACGACGTCCTCCGCTGGGTCTTCGCCGGTGGCGGGCTCGAGGTTCGAGGCGCGTTCCGTGCGCTTGCGGAGCCGCTCCTCACGGCGGACGGCGTCCACGGCCCGGTGGTGCACCAGCGAGAGGAAGAAGGAGCGGAACGCCCCCCGCGCCGCGTCGAAGGCCTCGGGCGCTCGCCAGAGGGCCAGGAAGGCGTCCTGGACGACCTCCTGCGCGATGACCTCCTGGGAGGTGACCCGCAGCGCGACCCCGTAGGCGGAGCGCCCGTACCGCCGGTAGAGCTCGTCGAACGCCTCGGTGTCCCGGCCCGACAGCCGGCGGTGGAGCTCGAGATCGTGCTGGTCGTCCTCGCGCACGTCGAGTTTCCTACCACACGAGGCATCGTGGCCCCCGCCGGGGCCGATAGCATCGCCGCGTGCCCGAGGTCCTGATGTACTCGCGGCCAGGTTGCGGCCTGTGTGACGAGGCGCGAGCCGTGATCCTGGCCGAGCGCGAGCGGACGCCGTTCGCCTACCGGGAGGTCGATCTGTCGGGGGACGACGCCCTCGAGCTCGAGTTCGGGATCCGCATCCCGGTCGTGCTCGTGGACGGGATCGAGCGCTTCGAGATCGCCGTCGATGCCGGGGAGTTCCGGCGGGCGATCACGGGGGAGGACGGGAACTTCGTGCGTTCGTGAACACCCGTTCACAGATGCACTATCATCGCCGCCGTGACCGGCCGAGCGATCCCGGAGGCCACGGTGGGCCGTCTGCCGGTCTACCTCCGGGCGCTGGTCGAGTTCGCCGAGGAGGGGAGCCCGACGGTCTCCTCCGAGGCGCTGGCGGCCGCGACCGGCGTGAACTCCGCGAAGGTGCGCAAGGACCTGTCGCACCTCGGGTCCTACGGGACGCGGGGCGTCGGCTACGACGTCGCCTATCTCCTGCACCAGATCCGCCGCGAGCTGGGGCTCACGCAGCACTGGCCGATCGTGATCGCGGGCATCGGAAACCTCGGGCACGCGCTGGCCAACTACCGTGGGTTCGCCGAGCGCGGCTTCCGGCCCGCGGCCCTCGTCGACAACGACCCGACGAAGGTCGGCGAGCGGGTGGGGGACGTGCGGATCCGGTCGATCGACGACCTCGGCGAGATCGCCCGCGAGCACGACGCGTTGATCGGCGTCATCTGCACGCCCGCGGCGTCGGCGCAGTCGGTCGCCGACGCCATGGTGGGGGCCGGCGTCCGCTCGATCTTGAACTTCGCGCCGGTGGCGCTGGCCGTCCCCGAGGGGGTCTCGGTCCGCAAGGTGGACCTCGCGGTGGAGCTACAGATCCTGACGTACTACGAGCAGCGCAAGGCGGCGCTCGCCGAGGTGCAGGGGCGGCGGACGAACCGCGGAGCGTCGCCTCCGGTCGCGGAGCGCGTCACTTCGCGATCGTGATCCACAGGATCACGAACGTCACGATCGTCATGATGCCGAACAGGATGAACTGCACCGACCCCTGATCGAGCAGCTTCACCGCTTCCTGTGCCAGCATCGCGTGCCTCCTAGGCGGGTCCGTACCACGGCGGGGCCGTCCCGCCCGTCAGGATCTCCTTGCGCCTCTTCTCCGCGCGGTCCAGGAAGGGGAGATGGACCGCGAACAGCAGGCTCGAGCCGATCAGGAACATCCACGAGTACCGGTTGACGCTCCCGGAGTCGTGACGCAGCAACACGGTGAGGACCGGCCCGCCGTCGGTGAAGAACGCCTGCGCGCCCGCGAGCGAGACGCCGTCGTCGGTCGCGTAGAACTCGATGTCCTCGACCGTGAAGTCCGTCGTCGAGATCGCCCCGGGGTCGTGCGTGCCAACGCCGGCCTCGGTGTTGGCCTGGGCCGCGAGGAACCCCTGTGTCGCGGACGTCACGGACTGCACCGAAGCCTCGTCGTTGTCGTTCGTCCCGGCCGGGCGCCAGCCCTCGCCGCCGGGGTACGACGCGAACGCCTCGTATACGGGTTCGGGGCTGGTGCCGACGGACTCGACGACCCACGCGGGCTCCTCGCCCCTCGGTCCGAGGTTCACCGGCGTCTCGGGCCCCTGCGAGTAGAAGCCGAACGTCCACAGGGCCGACAGGATGATCATCCAGCCGAAGAACCCGACCGCGAGAACCAGGTAGCCCATCCGCCGACCGAACACAGCGGCGAGCACGAGGAGCACGCTGCCGACGAACAGGACGAACGCGATGACCACCGTGAGCCCGCCCTTGAGGATCGTCTCGCAGGAGATCTCGAACGCGAGGCAGGACTGGGCGAGCATCAGAACTGGACGTTGTCGGTCGGCGACGGCTTGTTCGCGGGGTTGCCGTCGAGGAACTCCTCGATCGCGGCGGTGACCGCCTCGGGGTTCGTGCACAGGTTCTGCTCGAACGGCACGAGCTCCTCGTCCTGGATGCTGATGATGTAGTTGACGATGTCGTTGATCTGCTGATCGCCCAGCGCGCCCTCGAATCGGATGCTCCACGACGGCATCTGCCCGCGTCCCTGCTCGATCGTGGTCTGGATGTCGCGCATCCCGTAGATCAGCTGATGGTTGGTGTAGGGGCCGCCGCAGACGGTGGTGAGGTCGGGCGTCACGATCGCGTCGCTCGGGTCCTCGGTCTGCGTGTTCGGGATCGTGGAGCCCTTCAGCTCGGGCCCGTGGCACTGGACGCACCCGACGCCGGCCTGGTTCTCCTCGGTGAACAGCTCGACCGCGTGGCTGCCGCGGTTGATCGCGTCGGTCGTGAGCTGCTTCTCCTGGTCGAGGTTGTTCCCGGGCTCGAGCAGCCAGACGGCGGGGACCCAGATCACGAAGAACAAGACGAGGAGCACGCCCCAGCCCTGCAGCTTGTGCAGCAGCGGCGTTTCGAGGTCCGGGTCGGACGGTCCCGGGCGCATCGCGTTCGGGACGTCGGTCCTCTCGCGCTGGCGGCCGCGCAGGACGAGGACCGCCCCCGCGACCGCGATGAAGATCACGCCCCCGACGGCCAGGATGATGCCCTGGGCCTGCGTGAGGGCCAGCATCACTGGACGGCCACGCAGAACGGCCCGGCCTGCGGCCGCCGCAGCGTGTCGGTGCCGCGGGGCGGTCCGAGGATCACGACGGCGGTGTCGACCATGACGTCACCGGACTCCGTCACCGTGACGTTGAACCGGTCCATCCCGCGGGGCGCCGGTCCGAGCTTGTACTCGCCGGCGGTGTTGTACTTCGAGCCGTGGCACGGGCACTCGAACCACTGAGACTGCTCGCAGAACGGCACCCGGCAGCCGAGGTGCACGCACCGCTGGTACAGGGGCATGATGCCGTCCGCCGCGACGCCCTCCGTCTCGTAGTCGACGTCGCCGTCCGGGCGGCCGTTGTACCGCACGATGTAGAAGCGCCCGGTCCCCGAGTAGAACGGCAGATCGTTCTCCTGGATGTACGACAGGATGTCGTTGAGCTTGCCGGCGTTGATCACCGAACCGAATCCGCCCTTCAGGCTCGGCCACAGGAAGGCGAGCGTCGCGCCGCCGAACTCGGCGCCGAACACGAGCAGCGAGACGACGAGCGACCGGCGGAAGAACTCGCGGCGGCTGACGGGCTTCGGCGCCGGCGGGGCGGGCTCGCCCAGGATCGCGGCCGTCTCGGCCGCCTGCGCCTGCCGCTGCGCGCGGCGCGACCTCGCGAAGGACAGGCCGAAGAAGATCGCGAACATGTCGATGACGACGATGACGACGATCGCCGCGATGGTGCCGCTCGAGATCGCGAGCGCGGACGTCATAGGTCGAAGAACACCCCCTGCGCCCACGGCCACACCCAGTTGTAGCCGGTGCCGCGGAAGAACGACCCGATGATCGTGAGCGTCGCCCCGAACATCATCAGCATCGTGAACAGCGTGATCGCGAGCTTGCGGTCCCCGGGCTTGATGCTCGGGTTGCGGTCGACGAACGGCACGACCGCGAGCGCGAGCAGCACGAGCGTGGGCGCGAACACCACGCCGGCCACCATCGGGTGGAAGTAACGGAGCAGCTCCTGGAGGCCGAGGAAGTACCAGGGCGCCTTCGAGGGGTTCGGCGTGAGGTTCGGGTTCGCGAGCTCACGCAGGGGCGCGTTCACCAGCGTGGAGAAGATCGTCAGGCCCGCCAGGACGACGAGGAGCGCGATGAACTCCTCGATCAGGAGGTGCGGCCACACGTTGATGCGGTCGCCTTGTTCGCGTTCGACGCGCTGGATGCCCTCGGGGGGCACGAGCGCGAGCAGGCGGTGCTTCTCGGGCGCGCCCTTCTTCGGCTCGGGCACGTTGCCGGTGGGGGCGGGCGCCTGGGGGGCGGGCATCGTGGCCACGGCCGTCGTCCCACCCGGGGCCGGAGCTGCCGGTGCCGCCGCGGCGGCGGGCGCCGCGGCGGGCGTCGCGGCAGGCGTGGCCGGGGCCTGCCCTCCGTCGCCCGACGCCGCACCATCGGTCGGCGCGGCCGCGGCGCTCGGGGCGGGCTCGCCGTGCGCGGCACGGTAGGCGCGGACCGCGGCCGAACGCGCGCGTCCCTCGGCGACGCGACGGTCGGTGCCCTTCGCGAGCTCGTCGGCCAGGACCTTGTCGAAGGTCTCCTGGTCGAGCGGCGTGTCCTCTCTGGCCATATCGCCCCTACATTCGCCTTACAGCGGTCCCGAGATCCCGCCGTCCTTGCGGATCCTCCAGAAGTGGACGGACAGGAAGATCACGAGGACGAAGGGCAACGCGAGCACGTGCAATACGTACCAACGGAGCAACGTGTCCGGTCCGACGACCACACCTCCGAGCAGCAGGAAGTTCGTCTGCTTCGCGATGAACGGCGCGTACCCGCCGAGCGATGTCCCCACCGTGACCGCCCAGATCGAGAGCTGGTCCCAAGGAAGCAGGTAGCCCGTGAACGAGAGGCCGAGCGTGAGGAACAGCAGCAGCACGCCGATCACCCAGTTGAACTCGCGCGGCGGCTTGTACGAGCCCGTGTAGAACACGCGGGCCATGTGGAGCGTCACCGAGAGCACCATGAGGTGCGCTCCCCATCGGTGCATGTTCCGCACGAGGTCGCCGAAGAACACCGACGTCCGGATGTTCTGCATGTCGGTGTACGCGGCCGCCGATCCGAGCTCGGCCGCCGGCCGGTAGAAGAACATCAGGAAGATGCCCGTGATCGTGAGGACGATGAACAGGAAGAACGAGAGGCCGCCCAGGCAGAACGTGTAGGTCAGCTTCAGCCCGTGTCGCTTCATCTTGACCGGGTGCAGGTGGTACAGGACGTTGTTCATCGTCGCGAGGGCGCGGTCGCGCGAGGTGTCCTTGTAGCCCCGGCGGAAGATGGAGCCGGGCCGGAAGATCGACTTCCAGACCTCGGTCTCCCGGACGCGGTCGAGCGCCTCGCTCGGCGTCGGCAGCTTCACCTTCACGTCGGTCGCTCTCCTCGTCCGGCCTACTCGGCCTCGGCTCGTTGCGACTCGGGGACGGCCGCCATCGTCCGCCTGCCGCCGGCCCCCTCCGGTAGGCGCGCATAGTAGAGCGTGTCTGTCGGGCAACGGTCCACGCACACCGAGCACCGCGTGCACGCGTTGTCGTCGACCACGAACACGGAGTAGGAGGTCCCGACCTCGGCCCCGACGGCCTCGCGCTCGGAGCCCTCGACGATCTCCGGGGACATCATGAAGATGCAGTTCCAGGGACAGACGTCCTCGCAGGCGCGGCAGAGGATGCAGTTGTCTGGGTCGAGCATCAGGTGCTTCGGGGACCTCACGCCCTGCTGGAGCCACTCGGGGTCCACGGGCGCGACGACGTAGTCGGTGTGGATGTCGACCTCGGTCTTCGTGAACGGCATGGCCTGCCCCTCAGCCTTTCCTCGTCGGCCTCATCGGTAGCCGCCGGTCGGGCGGTCGGCCGAGCCGCCGCGGAGCTTCCGACGCCAGTTCTGCAGGATCACGGCCGCGATCAGGGCGGTGATGAACGGCCCCGTCGACAGGCCCATGGCGACGGCGTCGCGCGCGAGCGGCTGCCACTCGCCGGTCCCCGAGAGGCCGTCCCACCCGAGCGTCTGCTCGGCGAAGTACAGCCAGAAGGAAGGGACGACGGCCATCGTGATGACGCAGAAGAAGCCGAACCCAAGCGAGAACAGGACGGCCGTCGTCCAGGTCCATTCGAAGTCCTTGAGGAACCGCTCGGTCCGCTCCTTGGCCTTGAGCAGCCACTGTGGGACCTTCACGCGACTCCCACCCCCACCGGGACGATCCTGCCCTCCGTCGGTCGGCCGCGTCGGATTATAGACGTGCCCACTCCGCGGCCTGCGGTCGTACGTACCCTCGTACGGCCTTGTGAATCCCTTCACAAGGCACGTCGGAACTATCGCAGGGGGCAGGGTGTCTCGCAACCGAGCCGGAGGCGGTTCCTACACTTGACCTCCGTGCACCCGGTGCTGGCGGACTTCGTGCAGGAAGGGCTCGGGTCCTGGTGGGCCCCGGGCCTCGCGTTCGCGGCCGGGATCGTCTCGTTCGCGTCGCCCTGCGTCTTCCCGCTCGTCCCCGGCTACGTGTCGTTCGTCGCGGGCGGCGAGGCCGAGGACGAGCGGCGACCGGTCGTCCCGATCGTCCTGTTCATCCTCGGGTTCGCGGCCGTGTTCACCGCGCTCGGGGCGTTCACCGGCGCGGTGACGAGGATCCTCCGCTCGCCGGCCGGGATCCGGATCTCGGGGGCGATCATCATCGGGTTCGGCGTCGTGATGCTGCTCTACGCGCTCCGCCTCGGCTCGCCGGGGTTGTTCCTCGAGCGCCGCCCGCTGCTGCAGCGCGTGAAGCCCGGGCCGCGGTGGGCGTTCCCGCTCGGGGTGGCCTTCGGCGCGGGGTGGACGCCGTGCATCGGCCCCGTGCTCGCGGGCGTCCTCGCGATCGCGGCGGCCCAGGGCGGGTCGCTCCGCGGCGCGGTGCTCCTGTTCGTGTACTCGATCGGCCTGGGGCTGCCGTTCCTCCTCGTCGGGCTCGGTCTTCGCAAGCTGATGGGGGCGCTCGCGTTCGTGAAGCGCAACTACCACTGGATCGCGGGCGTGTCGGGCGTGGTGATGATCGCGATCGGCGTCCTCGTCGCGACGAACCTGTGGACGCGGATCCTGGGCCCGGTGCTGCGCGCGGTGCAGTCGTTCAGCCCGCCGATCTGACGTGGCCGGGGGTGCATGGCGCGGGGCCCGAACGGGGAAGGACGTGGTCCGCCCGCCTGGGGCGCGGTGCTACAGTGCGCCGGGCTGCGGTGCTCGCCTTTTTTGACCGTTCGGAGGGATACGGGGAACGTGCGCAGCAGAACGATCCTGGGCCTGCTGGCCCTGGCCGCGCTCGTAGCCGCCTGTGCTCCGAACGCGTCGCAGTCCGCGCTCGAACCCGCCGGCCCGTACGCGCAGAAGGCCCACGACCTGTTCGTTCCGGTCTTCTGGGTCGCGGCGGTGATCTTCTTCCTCGTCGAGGGCTTCCTGCTCATCTTCGCGATCCGGTACCGTCACCGGAAGGGACGCACAAGGATCCCCGCGCAGGTCCACGGCAACACGCGTCTCGAGGTCGCGTGGACGATCCTGCCTACGCTGATCCTCGCCGGCGTGGCCGTGCCGACGGTCGCCACGATCTGGGACCTCGCCGCCGAGCCCGAGGGCGACGTGCTCCAGGTGAACGTGCTCGGCCACCAGTGGTGGTGGGAGTTCGACTACCCGCAGCAGAAGATCGTCACGGCGAACGAGCTCCACATCCCGACGGACCGGCCGGTGTACCTGACGCTCTGCGCGGCCGGGTTCGGCTACGGCGCGGAGCTCCCCAGCGACCCCGGGCCCCCCGCGCCGAACGCATGCCAGCCGGGTCCGCCCGAGGGGCTGCCTCCCGCCGGCATCGGCGCCTCGGTGATCCACTCGTTCTGGGTGCCCGAGCTCGCGGGGACCCAGGACGTGGTCCCCGGCATGACGAACCACCTGACGATCCAGGCCGACGAGCCCGGTGTCTACGAGGGGCAGTGCAAGGAGTTCTGCGGGCTGTCGCACGCGTACATGAAGTTCGTGGTCGTCGCGCACTCGCCCGACGACTTCGACCAGTGGGTCTCGGACCAGCAGGCCGACGCCGCGATGCCCGAGCCCGGCAGCGACGCGGCGGCCGGCGCGGAGATCTTCATCGCCCAGTGCACGGCATGCCACGCGATCCAGGGGCTCCAGGACGCGAACGGCGATCCGGTGGTGGGCAACAACGGCGCGCCGAACCTCACGCACCTCATGAGCCGGAGCTGCTTCCGTGGGTGCTCGCTGGAGATGAACGACGCGAACCTGCGGGCCTGGCTGGCGGACCCCCCCAAGGTCGAGGCGGGCTCGTTCATGCCGGACTACAACCTGACCCCCGAGGAGCTCGACCAGATGGTCGCCTTCCTGGATACGTTGGAGTGAGGTGAGCAGCCGATGGCCAGCGTGAGCGTCCCGGCTGAGCGCCCGAAGGGGCTGCTCCGCCGTCCCACGGCGACGTCCGGCTTCTGGGCGTGGTTCACCACCGTCGACCACAAGAAGATCGGGATCCTCTACGGGATCACGGCCTTCGCGTTCTTCCTGATCGGCGGGACGGAGGCGCTCTTCATCCGGCTCCAGCTCGCGCGGCCCGACCAGGACATCCTCAGCCCGGCCGTCTACAACGAGATCTTCACGATGCACGGTGTCACGATGGTGTTCCTCGTCGTGATGCCGCTCTCGGCGGCGTTCTTCAACTACCTGCTGCCGCTGATGATCGGCGCCCGCGACGTGGCGTTCCCGCGACTGAATGCGTTCAGCTACTGGGCATTCCTGTTCGGCGGCCTCTTCATCTACTCGAGCTGGTTCCTCGGCGGCGCGCCGAACGGCGGCTGGTTCGGCTACGCGCCGAACTCGGTGACCGACCCCACGATCGGGATGACGTTCTACGCGATCGGCTTACTCATCACCGGCATCGCGTCCACGGTGTCGGCGTTCAACCTGGCGGTGACGATCATCAACATGCGCGCGCCCGGGATGACCCTGTTCCGGATGCCGGTGTTCGTGTGGATGGGGCTGGTCGTCCAGCTGCTGCTCGCGTTCAGCCTGCCGGTGATCACGATCGGGCTCGTCGAGCTGCTGTTCGACCGGCTGTTCGGCACGCACTTCTTCGACCCGGCGACCGGCGGCAACCCCGTGCTGTGGCAGCACCTGTTCTGGCTGTTCGGCCACCCCGAGGTCTACATCCTGGTCCTACCCGCGATGGGGATCGTCTCGGAGATCCTGCCGGTGTTCTCGCGCAAGCCGCTGTTCGGCTACCAGTTCGTGGTGTTCAGCGGCGTCGCGATCGGGTTCATCGGGTTCGGCGTCTGGGCGCACCACATGTTCGCGGTGGGCCTCGGACCGGTGGCGAACACCGCGTTCGGCGTCTCGACGATGATCATCGCGATCCCGACCGGCGTGAAGATCTTCAACTGGATGGGCACGATGTGGAACGGCGACCTCCGGTTCACGACGCCGATGCTGTTCGCGATCGGGTTCATCGCGATGTTCGTGATCGGCGGGCTGTCCGGCGTGACGCACGCGATCGTGCCGTCGGACTACCAGCAGACCGACACGTACTACATCGTGGCGCACTTCCACTACGTGCTGTTCGGGGGCGCGATCCTCGGCCTGTTCGGCGGCATGTACTACTGGTGGCCGAAGGTGTTCGGCCGGATGCTCTCCGAGGGGACCGGCAAGGTCGTCTTCTGGATGATGCTGATCGGGTTCAACCTCACGTTCGGGCCGATGCACGTTCTCGGGCTGCAGGGGATGCCCCGCCGGATCCAGAGCTACCCGGACTCGCTCGGCCTGAGCTTCTGGAACCTCGTCTCGACGATCGGGGCGTTCACGATCGCGGTGAGCGTCCTGATCTTCGTCGTGAGCGCGATCGCGAGCTTCCGCAAGCCCAAGGAGATGGAGAACGATCCGTGGGACGCTCGAACGATCGAGTGGCTCACCACGTCGCCCCCGCCCGACCACAACTTCGACGAGATCCCGATCGTGCACTCGCTCGACGAGCTCTGGCACCGCAAGTACGCGGAGACCGAGGGGGGCCGCGTCGTCCCGGTCGCGGCGGGCGGCTCCGGCGAGCCGGCGCACGGCCCCGCCGACGCCGGCGAGCACGACGCCGCCGGACACGACGGCGGCCACGCGATCCACCTGCCGGGTCCCTCGTACTACCCGGTGATCGCGGCGCTCGGGCTGCCGGTCCTGGGGTACGGGCTGATCTTCGGGGTCGGGTACGTGATCGCCGGGTTCGTGATCACGCTCGCGGGCCTGTTCGGCTGGATCCTGGAGCCCTCGGCGGAGTGAGCGGTTGATGGCGACCGTCGCGCAGCCCGCCGATCATGCGGTGACCGAGCACGCCGAGACGAGCACCGGTCTGCCGAACACCAAGCTCGCGATCTGGCTGTTCCTCGCGTCAGACTGCCTGCTGTTCGGCGCCTTGATCTCGACGTACGTGCTCTACCGCAACGCGAGCACCGAGGGCCCGTTCCCGAGCGACGTGTTCGACATCCCGTACACGTCGGTGTCCTCGTTCGTGCTGCTCGCGAGCTCGCTCACGATGGTGCTCGCCCTCGCGGCGCTGCAGCGAGGGGACGTGCCCCGCTCACGCGTGTGGTTGCTCGCGACCGCGATGCTCGGGCTCACGTTCGTGGGCGGGCAGGTCTACGAGTTCACGACGTTCGCGCACGAAGGGCTCGGCCTCAGCACGAACATGTTCGGGACGTCGTTCTACGTGCTGACGGGCTTCCACGGGGCGCACGTCACGGTGGGGATCCTCATGCTCCTCACGCTCGTCGCGCTGTCGTTCGGCGGCCGGATCACGCCGTCCCGGTCCGAGACCGTCGAGATGGTCGGCCTCTACTGGCACTTCGTGGACATCGTGTGGATCGCGATCTTCACGATCGTGTACCTGATCCCGACGAACCCGCCCGCGGCGGGCGGCGGCTAGGGGAGCGCATGGCCGAGACCCACGTGGAGGAGCAGGAGTCGGTCCCGCCGGCGCGCCCGCACGGCGGCCGGCACCCGAGCCCGAAGGAGTACATCCGGATCGCCGTGATCCTCGCGGCGATCACCGCCGCCGAGGTGGTCGTCTACTACATCGAGGGCGTCCAGGAGTTCCTCGTCCCGATCCTGTTCGCGTTCTCCGCGCTGAAGTTCGCGCTCGTCGTGCTCTGGTTCATGCACCTGAAGTTCGACAGCAAGACCTACGCGCGCTTCTTCCTGATGGGGCTCGCCGGCGCGATCACGCTCTTCATCGTCGTGCTCCTGACGTTCCAGGTGTGGAGCTAGCGGTGCCGGCCTTCCACCCGCACCTCGACGTCTGGCTCCTGCTCGGCTCGGTCTGGGTCGCGTACCTCCTCGCCACGAGGGCCCACGAGCCGGCCACGCGGGCCGAGCGCGCCGAACGGCCGCGCCGCATCACGCTGTTCTCGCTCGGCATGGCGACGCTGTGGCTCGCGTCGGGCTGGCCGATGCACGATCTCGCCGAGGGCTACCTGTACTCGATGCACATGGTGCAGCACATGCTGTACACCCTCGTGGCCGCGCCGCTGCTCGTCGCCGGGATCCCGGCGTGGATGTGGCGGAAGCTCATCGCCCCGCGGGCGGTGTTCGTCCCGTTCCGGTTCCTCACCCGGCCGGTCGTCGCGCTCATCGTGTTCAACGGGCTGCTGCTGTTCACCCACTGGCCCGAGGTGGTCCGCGCGTCCCTCGGATCCGAGTTCGTCCACTTCGGCCTCCACGTGCTGATCGTCGGGTCGGCGGTCGTGATGTGGTGGCCGGTGCTCTCGCCGCTCGTCGAGCTCCCGGCGCTCTCGCCGCCGGCGCAGATGCTCTACCTGTTCGCGCAGTCGCTCGCGCCGACCGTGCCGGCGTCGTTCCTCACCTTCGGGCATACGCTGCTCTACCCGGAGTACGGAGCGTTCCCGCGGATCTGGGGCATGTCGGCCCTCACCGATCAGCTCGTCGCCGGCCTCACGATGAAGATCATCGGCGGCCTGATCCTGTGGGGGTTCATCGCGACGATCTTCTTCCGCTGGTACGCGCGGGAGCAGCGCGACGGCTGGGACGCGCTCGCGCTCCGCGAGGTCGAACACGACCTGCGGTCGGGGATGGCGCGATGAAGCCTGCGCTCCGCGACCGCCTGGTCCTGCCCGTCCTGCTCCCGATCGGGATCATGCTCGTGATCGTCGCCGTCCTGTACGGGCTCTCGAGGATCCTGCTCTCGATCACGCCGACGGCCGCGACGGTCACGGCCCTCGTCGTCGCGATCGGGGTCGTGGCCGCGGCCTCGTTCGCCGCCGCGAGCAAGCAGGTCCGGATCTCGACGCTCGGGGCGATGGTCGGGGGCGTCGCCGGCGTCGCGATGCTCGCGGGCGGCATCGCGCTCGCCGTGGTGGCCGGAGAGGGGGAGGAGGGCGAGGAGGAGGGGGCCGTGGTGAC
>DASUQI010000006.1:0-69948 GCA_036280655.1 Actinomycetota bacterium | reverse complement strand
TCATCTACTCATCGAGCGGGCCAACCGGCTCGGGCTACCTCGTTGACACGACGCTCCCGATGGGGGTCAGCGTGAACGGCAACGGCTTTGTCTTCCGAAACCTGATGTTCGATACGGACAACGCCGCCGGGGCCATCCTCGGCGACAACGTCAACCAGGGGGTCGTGGAGAACTGCTTCTTCGCCCTCGGGCAACCCGACGCGTGGGCGATCAAGTTGGTCACCAAGGATTCGTTCGTGGAGCCAGGTGTCGTTCACGGTGACGACGCGTCCTGGTGGCGGATCGAGAACAACAACAGCCGGGGTGGCGGATTCTTCTCTGCGGCTGGAGCCGAAGGCGGAAAGACCACGCCCTCAACTGGAACCGCAATCAGCACGTCATCAGCGGCAACGTCGTCTTCGCGCCGATCGCGCCAGCTGGACCGGCGATCTACTGCCGTGGATGCCACCGCTCGTATATCTCGGGAAACAACCTTGAGGGAGAATGGAATCCCGCGATCCTGCTTGAGTCCACGTGGCAGTCGCGCCTCGACGGTAACGGCGGCGAGGCGGGGAGCAACGCTGGCCTGATCTTCGTCGCGCTGGTCGACTCGGATGCGAACTTCTTGTCCGATCTCGGCACCTCAACGTCGGAGGGGCAGATCCTGTACTACTTGGCTCGGACTCATCGGACAACATCGTCATCGCCGCGGCCATCACGAACACGCATGACCTCTATGGCGCAGGAGGCATCGTGAATGAGGGGGCCAACAACCTCATCATCGGTCAGGGCGGGCACGGCGATGCCACTGCGGCTGCGACGCCGTGGCCGGTCATCGCCGTCGTGGTAGGAGCAATCGTCGCGCTGGCCGCCGTGATGATGATGAAGCGAGATGATCCCCGATCCTCCCTCGAGCGTCGTTTTCGCCGGCCATCCGAAGTCGCTCGCCTCACGGGTAGGTTCGTGGAGGTCGGCCGATCGGGAGACGGCAGCTGTCTTCCTCCCTACAGCGCTTGGGGCCGTTCACCCCACTTACCGGGTAGGAGTGCAAGGACTACGTTGGCTGAAAATGCCCTGAAGGACGACGGATGACCAGATACTCGGTGGCGCGCACAACCGAAGGACGCCTGGGTCCAGGCCGTGTTGAAGTGGAGAGGTTGAGCGAGCAACTCACGCCCATCGTCGATGCATTCATCGCCATCTTCAACCGTGTTCCAGCGAGGAGCCGAGGCCAACTCCAGGAGCTCGAGGTTGGGCTCGTTGTGACACAGGAGGGAGAGATCGCATTCCCTTCCGAAGACGTGCGACCATCACTCACACTCCGGCTGGGAAACCGACAGCGTCCCCCCGCTAACCGCTCGCCTTCATCCAGGTCAAGCGCGGCCAAGAAGCAAGATGTCGTGGAGATTCCCGCCTCGGCCATCGAGGCCGGCGACACCCCGTCCTTGTAGCTGAGCCATGTCCCGGATGGGTGCCAGGTCCGTGGAGTACGTTCCGCGCCGAAGGCCCCCGACGCCCGACGGATGAGGGCATCGAAGCCTCGATCAGGAAGGACTCCAAGGCAGAACATCACCGATCTAGCGCCGTATCCGACGTCGTACCTGGTCGTCTGGGTGCGCCGCGTGGCATGACGCCCTAGGCGTGCGCCCCAACGTCAGGCCCGGCGGTCCCCCTGGTCCGACGATCCGAAGTCTTGGACACGGACGACTTTCGGCCCGGCGGTGATCATGCCCGCACGGTCGTCGTGACCGAAGATGCATTGTCGGAACCATCAGGATCCGCAGTCGTGCTCGAGACCGATGCGGTATTGACGATGCTACCGACGGTGCTTGGCGTGACGATCTTTAGGCTGACGCTCGCGCCCTGGGTGACCGAACCGAGAGCGCACGTCACGGTTCCGTCCGCTTGGGTGCACGAACCCTGAGATGTTGTCGACGAGTGTGACACCGGCGGGGGGCGTCCCTGAAGACGGTCGAGGACGCCGTCGCAGGACCAGCATTCGTGACCGTCGCGTTGTATTGGAGGCGTTTCCCTCTCTTGACCGGGTCCGGTCCGTCCGCGACGGTAACTGCGAGGTCAGCCGCGGCGACCGGTGTAGGTGAGGGCGACGGGCTCGGCGAGGGCGACATCGTCGGAGTCGGAGACGGCGAGGGCGACATCGTCGGAGTCGGAGACGGCGAGGGCAGCAACGGGTAGTTGTAGGGCCCCGACCAGACGCGGCCGCCGGCGATGAAGACCTCCGTCCCCGAGGCGTTGAAGTCGACGAACTGCAACTTCCCGCCGACCGCCGGCAACGCGAACAGCCCCTTCGTGTTGCCGCCCGAAGACGTGCCTTGTGTGGTGGATGCGTAATACACGCCTGTCGCGGCGTCGACGCTTTCCATAGAACGCGTTGCGGTAGAAGGCGTCACCTGACGATCCACCCGGAACCGGCATGGTGGCGTGGTAGTTCGTGGCTGCCCAGATCGGTTGAAGGTGCTGCCGGTCGAGCACCCAGACCGTCCCGTTGCCGCTGTCTCCGGCGAAGAATATCCACTGAGGTGAGAAGGATATCTGCACCGCCTGCCAGAAACTGGACGAGACAACGACGTGCCAGCTTCCGGGTGCGCCGAAATCCGTCGACCGCATGACCGCCTTGCCTCCCCCGTCACCGAGTGTGGCCCATACATGGCCCGGGTGATATGGGTCCGGCGCTACGGCGTGGATGTGTCTGACCGCGGAGTCGGGGCCGAACACGACCTCCCAGTTCGGTCCGTCGGCCGACCGGAGGATCCGACGCCCTTCCTGTGGGTCTCCGTACTCGCCCAGGTACAGATGCGAACCGTCGGCGTTCATGGTCGTGCCCAGACTCGAGGCACCGGGCGCCAGGGTCACAAGAGCGGCGCTCCAGCTGTACGGCGTGTTCCCCGCAGCGGGAGGCGTCCGGTAGACCCCGAAACGTCCGGTGGAACTATCCCTCGATACGACGTAGAGGTACCCCTTGAACCTCACGACCTTGCCGAAAGTCGTGTACGAGGTGTTCGGAGGGAGTCCTTTGTTACCGCTCCACGTCACCCCCAATCCGAGGACTGGCGAGGGAAGCCCGACGAGGTGTCGTTCGCGATGATGTCGCCGGCTACGGCGTCGACGCCACGCACGAGCAGGTATTCGTCGGATGATTCCTGGAAGACACCGTTGCCCCTGAGGCTGGGGCGAGGCGCGACCCGCCGATGATCACCGAGGGGATGATCAGGAGGAGACCGGCGACGAACGCGAGAGCTGCCCTCCTCAATGGCTCGCGCCGGACGATCGACATAGCGGCCGAGGCTATCTCGTTCTTCTCGCAGCGACCAACTCGAGCTGACTGGCCTCGACCGACCCGATCAGCTCGAGCGCCAGTTACGGCTCCTAGCCGAAGTTGAGGTCGATGCGGGGTCAGGCGTACGCGATCAACCGCCTCCGTTACCTCGGCTGGCAATTCGGGCGACGCAAAGAACGAGTGGCAGGACCCCCCGACGGGCCGAAGCGATGGGGTGGTTCGGCCGGGCGGCCGCTGCGGGCGGCCTCGGCATCTCGTTGATCGATCGGTTCTGACCAGTCCAATTACCGACCGTCGGGCAGCGGCATTCGCCCCGGCGAGCGTGCGATGCACCAGGAGGGCTGGAAGCGGGACCCGCTACGAGGCCGCCATGTGCTTGGGAATCCGGTCCGGCGAGCCAACGCATATGCCCATCGGCATCTCAAGCACGGGCCTATCACAGACAGGCTCCCACCTGCAGGATCGAAGAGCCGGCGGTCGGATTCGAACCGACGACCTGCTGTTTACAAGACAGCTGCTCTGCCCCTGAGCTACGCCGGCGCGCGACGAGCGTATCAGCGTCGCGATGGCCGAACGCTCAGGACGGCAGCGATGCGCGCGCGGGAAGCACGAAGCCGTAGAGCGCCGCCGCGAGCGAGGCAGACGCGTTCAGCGACCCGACGCGGCCGCCCATCGGCAGCCGGACGAGCAGGTCGCACGCCTCTCGGGTGAGCCGCGCGGGACCGCTCCCCTCCGAACCCACCACGAGCGCCACGCGTCCGACCGGGCACCTCTCCTCGAAGATCGTTCCTTCGGCCCCCTCGTCGAGCCCAACCACCGTGAACCCCACGTCCTTCAGCCGTTCGAGCGCGCGGGGGATGTTCGCGACCCTCGCGTGCGGCAGGTGCAGCAGGGCGCCCGCCGACGCCCGGACGGCACTCGGCGACACGCCGGCGGCCCGGCGCGTCCTCGTGACGAGCAGCTCGGCACCCGCCGCTTCGGCCGAGCGGGCCGCGGCCCCCAGGTTGTGGGGATCGGTGATGCCGTCCAGCACGACGACGATCGCGCCCGGCGCGTACCCGCGGGTCGCGAGCTCGCGCTCGCCGATCGGCTTCGCGGGCACGGCCTCCGCGACCACGCCGTGGTGGTCCGAGACGAGTCGGTCGAGCTCCTCGCGATCGACCTCGCGCAGCTCCACGGCTGCCTCGCGGGAGGCATCGAGGAGCTCCCGCAGCCCCGGCGTCGCTCGCGACCCCCTCGCGAACAGCACCCGGCGCGCGAGGCCCGCCCGGACCGCCTCCAACGCAGCGCGTCGGCCGGCGACGACGACCTCTCGGCCCGTCTCGCGCGACGTCCCCGCCGTCACGGGCCCGAGACGACCACGAGCGCGAGGCACGCCACGCCGTCGCCCGAAAGTCCGAGGCCCTCCGGCCGCGTCGCCTTGATCGAGACGCGCTCGCTCCCCACGCCGAGCAGCTCGGCGAGGCCGGAACGGATCTCGTCCCGAACCGGCGCGATGCTCGGACGCTCGGCGATCACCGTGACGTCGACGGACGCCGCCGCGTACCCGGCGCCCCGCACCTTGTCGAGCGCCCGCACCAGGAGCTGGGGTCCGGCGATCCCGGCGAGGGCCGGGTCGGTGTCGGGGAAGTGCTCGCCGAGGTCGCCGAGCCCGGCGGCGCCGAGCAGCCCGTCGGCGATCGCGTGACAGACGACGTCCCCGTCCGAATGGCCGGCGAGCCCCGGCTCGCCCTCGAACCACACGCCGCCGAGCCGAAGCGGCCGGCCCTCGTCGAACCGGTGGACGTCGAACCCGAGTCCGATCCTCGGGTCGCTCACCAGTCGAGCGCCTCGGCCAGCCGGAGGTCCTCCGGCGTCGTGATCTTGAGGTTCAGGCCCTCGCCCTCGATCGCGCGGATCCGGAAGCCCGAGCGCTCGAGGAGCGCGGCGTCGTCCGTCTCCTCGATCCCCTCGCGTTCGGCGGTCTCGTGCGCCCCCATCAGCGCGCCCGGGACGAAGGCCTGCGGGGTCTGCGCCAGCGCGAGCATACTGCGCGGCTCCGTCCCCTTCACCTCCTGGCCCTCGACGCGCTTCACCGTGTCGACGACCCGGACCACGGGGATCACTGCGTCCCAACCGTCCAGGGCGTCGATCACACGAGCGAACAGCCCGGGGGTCGCGAACGCCCTCGCCGAGTCGTGGCACACGATGACCCGAGCACGGTCGCCGACCGCTTCGAGACCCGCCCGGACCGATGCCTGTCGCGACGCGCCGCCGGTCACGACCGTCGCGCCGAACCGTCGCACCACGTGCTCGACCCGTTCCTCGAACCCCGGCGGCGCCACGACGACGATCTCGGCGATCGCGGCGCACGCGGTCACGCGTTCGACCGCCCGGGCCACGATCGGGACGCCGCCGACGGGGACGAGGCCTTTGGGGAGCGAGGCGTCGAGCCGTTCGCCTCGGCCACCGGCGAGCACGATCGCGATGGCGCCGTCCACGGCGCGAGGTTACCGGAGGTTCGCGAACACCATCCGGCCCGTCGCGGTGGAGATCACGTTGCGGATCACGATCGGCGCGTCCGAGCCGATCCGCTCCCGAGCGGCCTCGACCACCACCATCGTCCCGTCGTCGAGGTACCCGACGGCCTGGCCGGCCTCTCGTCCGTCCTTGACGAGCCGGACCTCGAGCTCATCGCCGATCCCGACCGGCAGCCGGAACGCCGCCGCGAGATCGTTCAGGCTCGGAACGCTCACACCGACCGCCTGCGCGACCTTCGACAGGTTATGGTCGGTCGTCAGGAGCGACGCGCCCGTGTCCTTCGCCACACGGACGAGCGTCGCGTCGACGTCGGCGATGCCGTCCTCCTCGACGAGATGCACCTCGACCGACGGCGCCCGCTTCAGCTCGCCCAGGGTATCCAGGCCACGCCGGCCGAGCGCCCGGCGCCGCGGGTCCGAGGTGTCGGCGATCGTCTGGAGCTCCCGCAGGACGGCCGAATGCACGAGCACGTCCCCGGACAGGAACCCGGACGCGACGAGGTCGAGGATCCGCCCGTCGATCAGCGCGCTGGTGTCGACGACGAAGACGGTGTCGGGCGCTCCCGCCGCCCGCGGCTTGAGCCCGATGAGGTTGAACAGCTCCTGGTGCTTGGTCCGGCCGATCCGGAACCCCACGTAGCCGAGGGTCACGTACGCGAACGCTACGCTGGTCCACGCGGCGAGCGGGGGGAGGCGGAACACCGGAACCGATAGCAGCGCGGCCACCGCGAGCCCGGCGATGAGGCCGGCGACCCCCGCGACGATCTCTGCCGCGGGAACCTTGCGGAGCTCCTCCTCCATCGAGCGGACGGCGACGGCCGTCTGCCGCCCGAGCACGCCACCCAGCACGAACCCGGTCGAGGCCCCGAGCACGACGCCGAGGAGGGTCCGGCTCGGGGTCGACGGGGCCACGTGCGTGGCGATCGAATAGCCGGCCGCGGCGAACAGCACCACGAACAGCAGGCGGACGAACTCCACGAGCCGGCCGTGCGCCGGGGGAGGGCGTTCGGAGGCCCCCCGAAGGTGCAGGCGGCCCCGCCACGTGGCCACGTCGTGCCTGAGCATCTCCTCAGGCCTCGACGCGCGGGGGGCTCGACTTGACGGCTGGCTTCCCCGGGCAGGCTGCCGCGAGGCTGGAGGACCGCTTCTGTCAGGGCGGACCGGCCTGGGCTCAGGCCTGGGCCATCACCCTGGCGCCGTGGGAGTCGTCGAGGACCTTGTCGATCATGGCCTCGGCCTTCTCCTCGTCGCCCCCGGTCGCGAACGTGAGCTCGGAGACCAGGATCTGCCTGGCCTTGTTGATCATCCGCTTCTCGCCGGCGGACAGGCCGCGCTCGCGCTCGCGGATCGACAGGTTCCGAACCACCTCGGCCACCTGGTAGATATCGCCGGAGCGCAACTTCTCGATGTTGTTCTTGAAGCGGCGGCTCCAGTTGGCGGCCATCTGGGACTCGTCCTCACGCAGGACCTTCATGACCTTCTTGACCTCGTTCTTGCCGACCACCGAGCGCAGTCCGACCTCTTCGGTGCTGTCGACCGGGACCATGAGCGTCAGGTCACCGTAGGAGACCCGGAGCTTGAAGTAACGGCGCTTCTCACCGAGGAACTCGCGGGTGCACAGTTCCTCGATCACTGCTGCGCCGTGTTCCGGATGCACAACCGTGTCGCCTTTTCGGAACACAGGACCCCCTAGGTGTCGGTGGCTTGGGCTCGGCGAATGGACCAAGGGTAGCACGCGGACCCCTCCCCCAGCAAATCAAAACCCCAGGTCAGAGGCCATATTTCGGCCCGCAGCGGCCCCGTTCGGCCCAACCACGAGGCGCCCCCAGCCCTAGGTCAGATGGACGAACGACCCGGTTCCGCGTGCCTGCGCAACCGGAACAACGCCAAGAACGCGGGGCGCCGACTGGGATGTCGGCGCCCGCGTATAACCTCGCCATTCGATCGGCCGTCGACCCGCCGGGCCCGCCCGGCCATCCACGGCGGGCGGAAGGAGCGTGCGATGCAGGTCGTTCGAGCGGACGGGTTCGGATCGCTGGTGCCCGTGGACGACGCCGTGGCGACGCCGCTGGAGCCGCCCGCCGCCGAGCCCGATCGCTACCCGCTCGTGGTCGCCGAGTGGCACGACGCGTGGTTCGACTTCGAGCAGTCCACGCTCGAGGACCTCCGGCAGGCTTACCTCGTCCGTACCGTTGGGTTCCTCGTGGGCGAGGGGCCGAGGTTCGTCTCCCTCGCGCAGGAGATCCTGCCCGACGGCGAGGGGTTCCGGGCCGTCACCCACATCCCGCTCGCGATGGTCGAACGCCTCGTGCGGCTCGACGCCTGGGAGGGCGCGGAGGATCGATGACCCCGGCGGCTGGCCCGGCGGCTGGCCCCGGCCGCCGCCACCCGCTACACTCGCGGGGCTCACTCGTCCGATCGCTCGGATCGGACCCGACCGGAAGGAGGGATGCCCAGATGGCCGAGAGTGCTCTCGTCGTGATGCCGCATCCCTCCGGGACCGGTTCCTAGGCAGCGCCGCAGGTCGGCGACACGCCCGAGCCGCCCGAAGGGGCGGCTTCTTCGCGTCCTGGGGCCGCACCCCGCGCGCCCACCGCTGACCGAAAGGAACCGCGTTGGATACCGAGAACCTCACCGACGTCGAGGAGCCGACGGCGATCGACCATTTCCTCGCCGAAGGACTCATCACCGACGTCCTGCGCATCGTGAAGACCGGAAAAGAGGCGTCGGTGCACCTCTGCCGCGCCACCCGTTCGACCACGGGCGAGGACCTCCTCGCCCTAAAGGCGTATCACCCGCTCGACCGGCGCGATTTCCGCGACGAGTCGATCTATCGCGACGGCGAGTGGATCAAGGAGCGACGCATCCGGGTGGCGCTCGAGAAGCACACGCGGTTCGGACGCGTGGTGCAGGGCGGCATCTGGGTCGGCCGCGAGTGGGAGACGCTGCGAGCGCTCTCCGACGCGGACCTGCCCGTGCCGAAACCGATCGCGTGCACCGAGGACGCGATCCTCATGACGTACCTGGGCGACGAGGAGACGTCCGCACCCCAGCTCCGCTCGTTCCGGCCCGACGCCGAGGAGGCACAGGACCTGTTCGAGCAGGTGCTGCGCGCTATCGAGCACATGCTGTACCGCAACGTGATCCACGGCGACCTCTCCGCGTACAACGTGCTCGTCTGGGACGGACGCGCGATCGTGATCGACTTCCCGCAGGCGGTGGACGCGCGCAAGAACCGGCACAGCGTCGCCCTGCTCGAACGCGACGTGCGGCGGATCTGCGATCACTTCGCGAGGTACGGCATCGACGCCGATCCCGCCCGGATCGCGTCGGACCTGTGGACCGCGTGGGAGTACGCCGACCTCGTGCCCGAGGAGCTGAGGACCGGGATCGAGCTCTAGCCCTCGCGGGCGCCGCGGAACTCGAGCGAGTAGGTCCAGCTCGAGCCGTCGGGCGCGTGCTCGAACCGCTGGAGCCGCCCGGACTCGCCGCCGGGCAGGAGCATCGGCAGGCCGAGGTGCTCCTCCCCCGGCCACAGGTCCTCGCGGGCGCCCTCCTCCATCCGGACGAGTGTCATCGGGAGCTCGCCCTCGGTGTGCAGTGGTGGGCTCCACTCGTCGGTCTCGGCCGGCAGGAGCCGGCGGTAGCGCACGAACGGCACCGACACGTGCAGCAGGACGGGCTCGCCCGGTGACTTCCAGGCCTTGCCGAGGAACCGCCACTTCTCGCCGTCCTTGGAGGTCTCGACGGCCCAGCTCTCCTCGTTCCCCCGCATCGCCTCGACCCTACGACAGGCCACGCACATCCCGCCCCGGAGCCTGCGTGCCAACATGCGCGGTTCGAGCATCCTGGGGCGCCGCCTAAGCGCTGGGAGCCCCGGCGGCATCTAGGAGGGCGATGCAGGCAGAAGGCGACGTCGTTCCGCTCCCCGTAGCCGAGGAGCAGGCACCGCCGGACTTCGCGGCGTTCTTCGCCGAGGAGCACCGGGGGCTGTTCAAGGCGGTGTACTTCGTCACGGGGAACCGGGCAGACGCGGCCGAGCTGATGCAGGACGCCTTCCTGAAGCTGTGGGAGCGCTGGGACCGGGTCGACCGAGTCGTCGATCTCACTGGGTACCTGTTCCGCGTGGCGCTGAACGGGTTCCGGATGCGCACGCGCCGCGATCCGGGCCACGCGGAGGCTGGTACCGGTCGCCTCGACGACCGACCCGTTCGACGAGATCGACCTCACGGCACGACGTCCGGCGCATGCTGTTCGAGCTCTCGCCGCGCCAACGCGCCGCCCTCGTCCTGCTCGACATGTACGGCTACGGCTCCGAGGAGGCCGCTCGGATCATGGGCATCCGTCCGTCGACCGTCCGCGCGCTCGCGACGCAGGGCCGTGCCGCACTCCGCGAGGGAGGCCTGCATGACTGAGCTAGGGAGGTCTTCGAGATGGTCACCAAGCAGACCGAGCACCGACCTGGACTCGTGGAAACAGCAGGAGGATCGTCAGCGTCGGACGGGCCGGAACCGAAAGGTGGGCGCCCTGGCGCTCGCCGCTGCGATCGGGATCGTGGCCGCGATCGTCGTGATCCGGGGCGTGGACGAACCCACCGAGACGCAACCCGGCGGCGAGTCGACGGCCCAGCCGACGGGCCGATCCCCACGGTCGCCGAGGGGACGCTGGATCCAGGGAGGTAGGTCATCCAGGCGTACGATCCCGCCTTCAACGCTTCGCACCGGATCACGATCGACGTCCCGACGGGTTCGAGGGCGCCAACGAAAACAGCGGGGTGCTGATGTCTATGGACCTGTTCGACTCCACCGGAGTGGTCCTGTATGACGTCGGCTATGCCTTCGCCGACGCCTGCGACTGGCAAGGGACGCGGACGCCGATCTCGTCGGGAGATGAACTGGTGGCGGCACTGGCAGGCCAGCAGGGTCTCAGCCCTACGTCACCGACCGACGTCGTGGTGAGCGGCTCCGCCGGCACGTTAATGGAGATCACGGTGCCGTCTGAGACGGAGGTCGATCGTTGTTCGCGAGACAGGTACCAGGCGTGGGCGCTCCAGGGTGACGGGAGCGGCGGCGACATCTGGCTCAACACCGGGCAGCACGATCTCATCTGGATCCTCGACGTCGACGGCGTTCCGCTCATCATCGATGCCACGCTCGGAGCGGGCGCATCGGCGCAGGAACGAACCGAACAGGAGCAGATGGTGGAGTCGATACAGATCGAGCGGACATAGTCCCAAGACACCGAACGGCCCGGCAGCTACATGGTTGCCGGGCCGTTCCGTCCTCGCGCCCGACGCAGCCTTCTCGGGCATAGGCTCTCGCTGCCCCTAGACGATCGGCGGGGCTCGTGCATCCACGCTTCATGCGGGCGGAGGGAGAGGTCGTGCAGTTCCCGACGGAACTCGTCGAGGCACGGGCCCGCTTCGACGAGTTCGTCGAGGACGAGCACGACCGGTTGTACAAGGCCCTGTACTTCGTGACCGGGAGCCGTGAGGACGCCGAGGACATCGCACAGGAGGCGTTCCTCAAGCTCTGGGAGCGATGGGACGAGCTGGACCGGATCCAGGATCCGACGGGTTACCTGTTCCGGGTCGCCCTGAACGGGTTCCGGATGCGCCGACGCCGAGCGGCGACGGCGCTTCGCAAACTCGCCCCGGTCCTGGCAGAACGAGACGAGTTCGCCGAGGCGGAGATGCGCGCCGACGTGCGCCGTCTTCTCCTTGGGCTCTCGCCTCGCCAGCGTGCGGCCCTCCTGCTCGTAGACCTGCTCGGTTACTCGTCCGAGCAGGCGGCGCGCATCCTGCGCGTTCGGCCGTCGACGGTGCGGAACCTGGCGAGCCAGGGACGGAGGGCCCTTCGAGCGACGGAAGGAGCGCGGGATGCCTGACGTGCAGGAGGTGTTCCGCATGGCGACACAGAAGGTTCGACCGGAGCCCGGGTTCGTCGAGCGTCAGTTCGACAGCCAGCGGAAGCGAGTCCGGAACCGGAGGTTCGGCGCCCTCGCGCTTGCCGCCGCGATCGGCGTCGTGGCGGTCGTCGTCGTGATCCGGGCCGTGGACGACGGAACGGGAACACAACCCGGCGACCAGGGAACCGGGGTCCCGACGGCGGAGGCCATCCCGCTGCCTGACGGGGCATTGGAGCCCAGACGGTACGTGTTCACCGCCGATCCGAGCCTCGACGCTTCGCATCGGATCACGATCGACGTCCCGGAGGGATATGAGGGCCTTGATGGATGGGCCGCCGTCAAGTTCGGGACGGATCAAACAGGAGTGGCCACTGTGGCCATCGGCGACGTCTACGCCGACGCTTGTCAGCGGATCGGAACGCTGCTCGGCCCGTCGGCGGTCTCGTCGACCGATGAGTTGGTGGCAGCGCTCGTGAACCAGAAGGGGCTCCACGTGTCGTCACCGACCGACGTCACGCTCGACGGCTTCACCGGCGCCTACATGGAGCGAAGGGTGCCCGCCCGGACGGACCTCTCTGATTGTGTCGGGGGCGAGTTCCGCGTGTATCTGTACAAGGGCTTCGGGAAGAGGGTCCTCAAGCCCGGTCAGCTCACTCTCCTGTGGGTCCTCGACGTCGACGGCGTCCCGCTCGTGATCGAGGCGTCGCTCGAGCCGGGAGCGTCGGCGCAGGTCCGAGCGGAGTTGCAGCAGATGGTGGAGTCCATCCGGATCGACCCTCGCTAACGAGCCGAATCCGCGCGATCGACGCGAACGCGCGCTGCGTCATCCGCACACCTGAGGCTCAGAAAGGAGTCTGTGATGAGTTCAACCAGCCTGTCCGTCACACAGCGCATGGCGGCGAGCGTCATCCTCGTGGCGATGATGATCGCTGGGGTCGGCGTTCCGACACCCCCTCGTGCCGGCGCCGTCGAGCCCACACCGGCGGACGCCGTCGTCGAGTGGAACAACAACGCGCAGATCGCGATCGTGGGCACCGCCGGTCAGGGCCCGACCGTCGCGTACCTGCACTTCGCGATGGTCCAGGGCGCCGTGTACGACGCCGTGAACGCGATCGTGGGCGGCTACGAGCCGTACCTGGGCTCGCCGGCGATGGCCGATCCGACCGACTCGGCGCCGGCCGCGGTCGCCCAGGCAGCCCACGACGTGCTCGTCGCGCTGTTCCCGCTCCAGGCGGCGACGCTCGACGCCAAGCTCGCGACCTCGTTGGCCGCGATCCCCGACGCCGGCAAGGCGGGCGGGATCGAGGTGGGGGCCGCGGCGGCGGCCGCGATGCTCGCCGCGCGGATCGGCGACGGTCGGTTCCCAAGCACGCCGTTCACGGTGATCCAGGGAACCCTGGCGGGCGAGTGGCGGTCGACGGCGTTCACCTCGACGGGTCAGCCGATCGTCGAGCCCGCGCCCTGGGTGGGCAACGTCACCCCGTTCGTCGTTCCGGACGTGACGGCGCTGCGCTCGGACGGGCCGAACCCGCTCACGAGCGAGGCGTACGCCGAGGACCTCAACGAGGTCAAGGAGCTCGGCTCGCTCACCAGCACCGTCCGGACCCCCGATCAGACCGAGGCGGCGATCTTCTGGCAGGCGAACCAGGCGGCGCTGTTCAACGCGCTCTTCCGCCAGCTCGCCAACACGCAGGATCTGGACATCGCCGAGGCCGCACGGATGTTCGCGATGGCCGATCTGGCGGCGGCCGACGGGACGATCGCGTGCTGGAAGGACAAGTACTCCTACCGGTTCTGGCGGCCGATCACGGCGATCCGCCTCGCGGACATCGACGACAACCCGGCGACGCTCGCCGATCCGAGCTGGACACCGTTGTTCAGCGGCGCGGCGCCGCTTACGACGCCGGCGTTCCCCGAGCACCCGTCGGGGCACACCGCCATCAGCGGCGCGGTCGTGGAGACCCTGAAGAACTTCTTCGGCACCGACAAGGTCTTGTTCACGATGTTCAGCGGTCTTTCGGGGACGACGCGGGAGTTCGACCGGTTCTCGGCGGCGATGAGGGAGATCATCGATTCCAGGGTCTGGGCGGGAATCCACTTCCGGACCGCCGACACCCAGGGCCACGTGATGGGACGGAAGGTCGCGCACATCCTGGAGGTGAACTCCTTCCAGCCATCGGGCTGATACGAAGCGATCCTGATCCCGAAGGGCGCCGCCGACCCGACATAGCCCCGGACACCGAACGGCCCGGCAGCCAGATGGTTGCCGGGCCCTCGGTCTTGCGGGGTCCGGCGCGGCCACGCCGAACCCACGATCTCCTTACCCGACTCAGCCCTCCTGCGAGCCCGCGAGCTCAACCGGGGGCACGTCGGGCGGAACCCCGGCGCCCTCGAACACGATCTCGCCGTCGCGAGCGTCCACGATCACGGTCTGCCCGGCGCGGAACTCCTTCCAGAGCAGCTTCTCGGACAGCGGGTCCTCGACGAGCCGCTGGATCTCGCGACGCAGCGGCCGCGCGCCGAGCGCCGGGTCGTAGCCCTTCTCGGCGAGCAGGGTCTTGGCGGCGTCGGTCAGCTCGATCTCGAGGTCCTTCGCCTTCAGCTGCTCGGTGACCCGCTTCATCATCAGGTCGACGATCTGCTTCACGTCCTCCGGCGAGAGCGAGTGGAAGACGATGACCTCGTCGATGCGGTTCAGGAACTCCGGACGGAAGCTCTTCTTGAGCTCGTCCATGACTCGGTCCTTCATCCGCTCGTACGTGAGCTTCTCGTCGGGGCGAGCCGCGAACCCGATCCCCGGGCCCTTCTGGATGTCCCGGGTGCCGAGGTTCGACGTCATGATGATCACGGTGTTCTTGAAGTCCACCTGGTGGCCCTGCGAGTCGGTCAGCCGCCCGTCCTCCAGGATCTGCAGGAGCGTGTTGAACACGTCGGGGTGGGCCTTCTCGATCTCGTCGAACAGGATCACGCTGAACGGTTTGCGGCGGACGGCCTCGGTGAGCTGGCCGCCCTCCTCGTAGCCGACGTAACCCGGGGGCGATCCGATCAGCCGGCTCACCGTGTGCTTCTCCATGTACTCGGACATGTCGAGCTGCACGAGCGTGTCCTCGTCGCCGAACAGGAACTCGGCGAGCGCCTTGGAGAGCTCGGTCTTCCCGACGCCCGAGGGGCCGAGGAAGATGAACGAGCCGGACGGGCGCTTGGGGTCCTTCAGGCCGGCCCGGGTGCGGCGGATCGCCTTGCTGACCGCCTTGATCGAGTCCTCCTGGCTGATGATCCGCTTGTGGAGCTCGTCCTCCATGCGGAGCAGCTTCTCCGTCTCCTCCTCGGTGAGCTTGAACACCGGGATGCCGGTCCAGGTGGACAGGACCTCGGCGATCTCCTCCTCGTCCACCTCGGAGAGCACGTCCATCTCGCCGGACTTCCACTCGCGCTCGCGACGCTGGCGCTCCTCGAGCAGCTGGCGCTCCTCGTCGCGGAGCGACGCCGCGCGCTCGAAGTCCTGAGAGTCGATCGCCGACTCCTTCTTGAGCCGCACCTCGGCGATCTTCTCGTCGACCTCGCGCACGTCCGGCGGCGCGGTCATGCGGCGGATCCGCATCCGCGAACCGGCCTCGTCGATCAGGTCGATCGCCTTGTCCGGCAGGAACCGGTCGCTGATGTAGCGGTCGGACAGGTTCGCGGCCGCCACGAGCGCGTCGTCGGTGAACGAGACGCGGTGGTGCGCCTCGTACCGGTCCCGCAGCCCCTTCAGGATCTCGATCGAGTGCGCGACGGTGGGCTCCTCGACGTTGATCGGCTGGAACCGCCGCTCGAGCGCCGCGTCCTTCTCGAGGTGCTTGCGGTACTCGTCGCGGGTGGTCGCCCCGATCGTCTGGAGCTCGCCACGCGCGAGCATCGGCTTCAGGATGCTCGCCGCGTCGATCGCCCCTTCGGCTGCGCCGGCGCCGACGAGCGTGTGGAGCTCGTCGATGAACAGCACGATGTCGCCGCGGGTGCGGATCTCCTTCAGGACCTTCTTCAGCCGCTCCTCGAAGTCGCCGCGGTAGCGGGAACCGGCGACGAGCGCGCCGAGGTCGAGCGTGTAGATCTGCTTGTCCTTGAGCGTCTCGGGCACCTCGCCGCGGACGATGTCCTGCGCGAGTCCCTCGACGATCGCGGTCTTGCCGACGCCGGGCTCGCCGATCAGCACGGGGTTGTTCTTCGTCCGGCGCGAGAGCACCTGCATCACGCGCTCGATCTCCTTCTCGCGACCGATCACCGGGTCGAGCTTCGTGTCGCGCGCGAGCTGCGTGAGGTTCCGCCCGAACTGGTCGAGCACCATCGAGCCCTGGCCGCCCTGGCCCTCGCCCTGGCCGCCCGGGGTCGTCTCGCCCTTGCCGGCGGTGTAGCCGGACAGGAGCTGGATCACGGTCTGACGAACGCGATTGAGGTCCGCGCCGAGCTTCTGCAGCACCTGCGCGGCGACGCCCTCGCCCTCGCGGATCAACCCCAGCAGGATGTGCTCGGTGCCGATGTAGTTGTGGCCGAGCTGGAGCGCCTCGCGCAGAGACAGTTCGAGCACCTTCTTCGCGCGCGGCGTGAACGGGATGTGTCCGGTGGGCGCGGCCTGCCCCTGGCCGATGATCTCCTCGACCTGCTGACGCACCGCGTCGAGGTTGATGCTCAGACTGTCGAGCGCCTTTGCAGCGACGCCTTCGCCCTCGTGGATCAGCCCGAGCAGGATGTGCTCGGTGCCGATGTAATTGTGGTTGAGCATCCTCGCCTCTTCCTGGGCGAGGACGACGACCCGGCGGGCCCGATCCGTGAACCGCTCGAACATGTCACTCCCTCGGGGCCGGAGCCCTGTCTACTGAACGGCCCCGGGGATCCACGGACCCCGTCCTACCCCCGAGGCGGGTCGAGCGCTCCGGTCCGGCATGGTTCAGTGCGCCTTCCGAAGCGCTCCACGCAAGGGAGTATACCCCCGACCTCCGAACGACCAGGACGCCGGCTCCCGAACCGTTTCGACCCATCTCGATCACCGCTCTCGTTCCGTCTAACGCGGTTCTTTCCCGAGTTATTCGGTAGAACGCGCGCTCGGGATGAGGGGGAATGTACATGGCGTAGGCCGTCAGACGGTGAGTTAGCCCGAATGGGCCATGCAAGTTCAGCCATTCGGGGCGTTGTAGGGGCGCCGACCCTCGGGCAGGATTCCTGTGTTCGGAAGGGTCTTCCTCGAGGGTCCTTCCCCGAAAAGGAGACGATGACGTTGCGGGTCTTGATCGTCGATGACCACCCCGCGTTCCGTCGTGCCTTGACCTCCGCGCTCAGGTTGGTGCGGGGGATCGAGGTTGCAGGGGAAGCCTCGGGAGGGCAGGAGGCGACCACGCGCGCCCGGGAGGACGACCCCGATCTCGTCCTGATGGACCTGTCGATGCCGGACTTCGACGGCATCGAGGCCATGCGCCAGATCCACGCGGAGAAGCCCGAGTTGCCCGTCGTGATCCTCACCGCCCACGCCGACCCCGGCGTGGAGAAGGAGGCCCGGCAAGCCGGCGCCTCGGGGTTCCTGGCCAAGGGCACCGCGCTCGAGGACATCGTGATCGTGCTCCACGAGGCCGCCGAGAGCGCCTCCTAGAAGCACAAGCGCACAAGCTCGGGCCGGTCAGTCGGCCGGGCGGTGGAGCGGGAACAGCACGACCTCTCGAACGCTCGCAGCGTCCGTGAGCAGCATCAGGAGTCGGTCGATCCCGATCCCCAGCCCGCCCGCCGGCGGCATCCCGTGCTCGAGGGCCCGGAGGAAGTCCTCGTCGAACGGGTGGGTCTCCTCCTCACCCGCCTCCCGGGCCATCTGCTGGAGCACGAACTTCGCCCGCTGCTCGTCGGGGTCCGTGAGCTCGGAGTACCCGGTGCCGAGCTCCATGCCGCCGATCACCGGGTCGACGTGCTCGGTGAGGCTCGGGTCGTCGCGGTGCGGGCGCGCGAGCGGCGACACGTCGCGCGGGAAGTCCATCACGAACGTCGGCTGGATCAGGTTCGGCTCCACGAGCTTCTCGAACAGCTCGAGGACGAGCTTGCCGGGCGGCCACGAGGGGTCGACCGGCAGGTCTTGGCGTTCGGTGAGCTGTGCGAGATCCGGGCGATCGAGCGTGATCTCCTCGCCGACGGCTTCCGAGACGCCGCCGAGGACCGTGATCCGCCGCCACTCGCCGCCGAGGTCGATCTCGTGGTCGCGGAACGTGACCTGCAGCGATCCGGCGACCTCGCGCGCGCTCGCCTGCACGAGGTCGCGGGTGACGTCCATCATCGTCTCGTAGTCCGCGAAGGCCTGGTAGAGCTCGAGCATCGTGAACTCGGGGTTGTACTTCCACCCGACGCCCTCGTTGCGGAAGTTGCGTCCGATCTCGTAGACGCGTTCGAGCCCGCCGACCAACAGGCGCTTCAGGAACAGCTCGAGCGAGATCCGCAGGTACAGGTCCATGTCGAGGTCCCGGTGGTGCGTCACGAACGGCCGCGCCATCGCGCCACCCGCGATCGTCTGCAGGACCGGCGTCTCGACCTCGACGAACCCGCGCTCGTCCAGGTAGGCGCGGACCGCCCGGAGCGTCGTCGCGCGCGCGTCGACGAACGCGCGAGCCTCGGGATCGGTGGCGAGATGCAGGGCTCGTTGGCGCTGCTGGAGCTCGGGGTCCTTGAGCCCGTGCCACTTCTCGGGCAGCGGCCTGAGCGCCTTCGTGAGCATCACGAGCCGGTCGACGAACACGCTCAGCTCGCCCTTGCGGGTCGTTCCGACGCCCCCCGTGGCGCCGACGATGTCGCCGAGGTCGACGTCGGTCAGGAGCCCGCGGCTCTCGGGGTCCGTCTGCTCGTTCACCACGAGCTGGAGATCGCCCGTTCGGTCCCGTAGGACGAGGAACGCGAGCTTGCCCATGTCACGCTTCAGGACGATGCGGCCGGCGACCGTTCGGCGTTCGTCGGTGGTCGTGTCGGCCGCGAGGTCGCCATGCGTCCCGCGGATCGTCGCCACGGCATCGGGTTCGTCGACGCCGAGCGCCTGCGAGAGGTTCAGCGCGAACGCGCGGTCGCCGAGGCGCTCGCGGCTCTCGCGCCGCGCCTTCAGGACCTCGGCCTCCCTGCCGGTGGGCTCGTCGCCCCCCGGGGACGGTTCGTCAGGCATCCGGGGACCCGACGTTGCGTTCGAACACGAGCCGGAGGCCTTCGAGCGTGAGCCACGGGTCCTGTTCGTCCACGAACTGACACTGCGGGACGATCTGCGAGGCAAGGCCGCCGGTGGCCACGACCGTCGCGCTCCCGCCGAGCTCCTTGCGCATCCGCTCGATCATCCCGTCCGTCTCGGCGGCCGTCCCGAAGATCAGCGCGGACTGGATCGCGTCCACCGTGTTCTTGCCGATCACCGAGCGGGGCGTCTGCAGCTCGACCTGCGGGAGCCGCGCCGTCTCACGCGCGAGCGCCGCGTTCGAGGTCTGCACGCCGGGCGCGATCGCGCCGCCGAGGAACTCACCCTTCTCGGACACGGCATCGTAGGTGGTCGCGGTGCCGAAGTCGATCACGATGCATGGCCCGCCGAACCGATGGAACGCCGCGAGCGCGTTCACGATCCGGTCGGCGCCGACCTCCCTCGGGTTGTCCGTCTGGATCGACAGGCCGGTCTTCGTCCCCGGCTCGACGACCACGGGCGGGAAGTTGAAGTACCGGGTCACCATCTCGCGGAGGGAGGAGGTCATCGTCGGCACGACGGAGCTGACCACGACGCCGGTGATCTGGTTGCCGAACGAGAGGTCCACCTGATCCAGGAGGCCGGCGAACAGCACCGCGAGCTCGTCGGCGGTGCGCTCGAGCTCCGTGGACAGCCGCCAGCGGTGCTCGAGCTCGGCGCCGCGGTAGACCCCGAGGACCGTGTTCGTGTTGCCGACGTTCACGGCGAGCAGCACGCGCGCCTCACCTCCCGGACGGCCAATCCTGCCACGCGCGAGGGTGGGCCGACACGCTCACGAGCGCCGCGGTCAGGCCGATGGTGGGCGATGCGGTCGGCCGCGCGGATCAAGGGAGGGGCAGCAGCAGGTTGTCGATCAACCGGACGTCGCCGAACCGCGCAGCGACGAGGGCCCTGGCCGGCGGGCCGACCGTGGCGATCTCCTCGAACGTGCGATCGTCGACCACGGTCGCGTAGTCGAGGCGGGCGGCCGCGGTGGCGCCGATCTCGCGCGCCATCACCGCGATCAGCGTGCCGGCGTCCCGCTCTCCGGACCGGGTCATCGCGGCCGCCTCGCCGAGCGCGAGGAACAGGCAGGGTGCCGCCTCGCGCTGGTCGGGCGTGAGCCGCGCGTTACGGCTCGACAGCGCGACGCCGTCGGGCTCGCGCACGATCGGGCACGGCACGATCTCGACCGGGATCGAGAGGTCGCGGACCATCCGGCGGATCACGGCGAGCTGCTGCGCGTCCTTCTCGCCGAAGTACGACGTGGAGGGGCCGACGATCCCGCAGAGCCTCGCGACGACCGTCGCGACGCCCCGGAAGTGGCCGGGCCGGGAGGCCCCCTCGATCCGTTCGCCGAGCGGCCCCGGGTCGACCGTGATCTCGGGCTCGCCGTCCGGATACATCTCGCTCACGGACGGCGCGAACACGAGCGCCGCGCCCTCGCGTTCGGTGTCGGCCAGGTCCGCATCCTCGTCCCTCGGGTACGCATCCAGGTCGCGGCGGTCACCGAACTGCAGCGGGTTCACGAAGATCGAGACGACGAGCGCGTCGCGTTCGGCGCGCGCGCGGCGCATCAGCACGCGGTGCCCCTCGTGGAACGCCCCCATCGTCGCGACGAAGCCGACGGTCCGGCCGTCCGCTCGGATCCGGTCGCAGGCCGCGCGGGCCTCGGCCACCGTCCGGATCACCTCCACCGCGCGAGCTCCTCCTCCACCGCCTCGCGGCCGTCCGCCGGGAGCCGTCCGGAGCGCTCCGCGAGCCCGAGCGTGAGGTCGGCGAGCGCGACGTAGGGGCGGACGGCCTCGGGGGCGTGATTCGCGAGCGCCTCCAGGTTCCGGCGCACGCTCACCGCGTCGCCGCGGACGGCCGGACCGGTGAGGGCGGCGGCGGGACCGACGCGTTCGACGTTCGCGAGCGTCGCCGCCTGCAGCGGCGCGAGGGCGCCGAGCGGATCATCGAGGCCGGCGGAGCGTTCGAGCGCTTCGGCGATCGCGGTCACCGTGACGAGGTAGTTCGACGCGAAGACGGCGGCCGCGTGGTACAGCGGCTTCAGCTCGTCGGCGATCCGGAACGGGCGGCCGCCGGCGTCACGGGCGAGCCGTTCGCCGAGGTCGTAGCCCGCGTCGTCGAGCGCCGTGACGGCGAAGGCCGCGCCGGGGACCCGCTCGACGGCCGCCTCGACCGTCGGGCAGGTCTGCAGCGGATGGACCGAGAGCGTTGCGGCGCCGAGCGTCGCGGCGGCCCCGAGCGCCTCCAGGCCGGTCGCCCCGCTCGCGTGGACGACGGCCGTCGCGTCGTCGAGCGCCCCCGCGCTCGACAGCATCCGGCAGACGGGCTCGATCGCCGCATCCGGCGTGGCGATGACGACGACGCTGGCGTTCGATGCGGCGGCGGTGTCGTCGAGGACGGGCACGCCCGGCAGGAACCGAGCGGCGCGTTCGGGCGTCGCGGCGCCCCCCGCCACGGCCGCGATGCGATGACCGGCCCGCTGCCACAACACGGCGAGCCCGGTGCCGACGCGGCCGGCTCCGATGACGGCGATGTCCACCGAGGGAGTATCCCGCTCCACGGTCCGCGGACTCAGGGGATCCAGAGGATCGGCCCGGTCACATCGCGGGCGCCGTCCGGGAGCTGCAGCCGCGAGATCGAACCGTCCCGCTGGACGACGATCTCGCCGGGAAGGCTGAGGAAGAGCGACCCGTCCACCCCGAACGACGCGTCCAGCACGTCCGCCGATCCGAGCACGAGCTCGGGTTCGCGCACGCCGGTGCCGGAGCCCGCATCGAGCCGGAAGACGCCGGCGGTCTCCCCGACCGAGCCGACGAGCGCGACCTCCGCCCCGTCGGACGACCACGCGAGCACGCGCTCGACGATCAGTGGGTCGTCCCCGCGGCCGATCGTCAGCGGCCCTCCGACCCCCTGCCACCCGAGTACCGTCCCATCGACCCCCGTCGCGGCGCCGTCGGTCCGGCGCGAGGGCGCCAGCAGGAACGCCCCCGGTGGGGAAGCGGAAACGACCGCCACGTCGTCGAACATGAGATGCGGGACGCCGACCGAGCCCGTGAGGTACACGCCGGTGCGGTCGCCCGACGGAGCGGTGAAGTACGTCGCGGCGGAGCTCCGGCTGATCGAGACCACGGGCCCGCAGAAGCCGGGGTCGTCGAGCGCCCACCCGACCTCGCCCGTCCTGATGGCGACGAGACGGATCCGCACACGAGGACAGCCGCCGGATCGTGCCCGATTCGTGGCGAACACGACGCTGCGCCCCTCGGGGCCCCACGCAACGAGATCGCCGCGGCCGACACGCTCGGGCGCCCCGTCGCGTTCGACCACCGGGAGCACCGCGACACCGGTCCGGCCGTCGCGCAGTCGCCGCTCGATGCCGATCGCGCCGAGCTCGGCGGCGGAGACGTCGACGAGCTCGACCACACGGCTCGGGACCTGCGGACCGCGTTGCGAGCCGCCCGACGCCAGATCCAGCACCCAGATCGAGTCGTCCCCGCCCGTGCCGGCGACGATCACGAGCCTGCCGCCGGCGGCGAGCTCGTGGCTCGAGGGTCGTGGAGCCGCGTCGGGAGCGTCGTCGAGCAACAGCTCGAACGCCGTGACCGCCACGAGCGCCAGCACGACGACCACCGCGAGCGCGACGCGCGAGCCGCCTCGTCCGTCCCGGGGATCGCCGGTCGGAGGGACATCCTCGTCGAGGGCCTCGGCCCGGTCGGGACCGCGATCGGCAGGGCGGAAGAGCGCGGCGCCGCAGTTCGGGCATGTCCGCCCCAATCGCCGTCCCTGCCAGTCGCACCGGAAGCAGACGGCGTCGTTCACGACACCGGGAGCGGCGGCGCGAAGGGCCGGACGCCGAACACGACGTCGGGCGACAACCGGATCTCGGCCAGGCGTCGCCCACCGGGGAGCATCGGATCGTCGTCGAGCTCGGCGAGCGGGACGAGGACGAATCCGCGCTCGTGCATCCGTGGGTGCGGGATCTCGAGGTCCGGCTCCTCGACCGTCCGGTCGTCGAACGTGAGGATGTCGACGTCGATCGTCCGCGGGCCCCACCGTTCGGCCCGTTCGCGGCCGAGCGAGTTCTCGATGGCCTGCGCGGCCTCGAGCAGCTCGCGCGGGGCGAGCGTCGTCCGGACCTCGATCACCGCGTTCAGGTACGCCGGCTGCGGCGGGCCGACGGGCTGGGTCTCGAATACGCGGGACGAGCGCACGACGTCGACGCCGTCCGTCTCGGCGAGGAGCCGGACGGCCGCTCGCAGCTGCTCGAGCCGGTCGCCGAGGTTCGTGCCGAGGGCGACGTACGCGGACGTCGCGACCGAGGGCGCGCCCCGTGCCTCCATCGCTTCAGCGCTCGGCGCTCGCTGCGGCGGCCACGCCCTGGACGTCGTTCGAGCGCGCCGCGCCCGGCTTGTGGACCACCGCGTTCACGCGGACGACGCCGTCCTGCGCGAGCACGGCGTCGGCGACGGCGTGCGCGAGCGTCTCGAGCAGATCGAACGAACCCTGCTCCACGGACTCGCGCGCCGTCCGGATCAGCGAGCGGTAGTCGGCGGTCGAGGTGAGCCGGTCGTCGCCCACCTCGACCTCGACGTCGAGATCCACGACGAAGTCCTGCGGCTCGTCCTTCTCTCCCGGGTTCGCGCCGTGACGGCCCCGCGCGGTGATGCCGGTGAGGAACAGCCGCGTCACCATCGGTCGTCCTCCGGCGGGCGCCGGCCGAGCTGTACGGTCACGGGACCCTCCTCGTGCCCGTGCGGGACCCCAAGGTACATCCGGCGCAGCCACTGGAAGATCAGCGGGACGACGGTGTCGGCCGCGTCCTCGAGGAGGAAGTGCCCGCAGCCGGGCAGGAGCGCCACCGAGGCCATCGGGAGCGCATCACCGAGGCGTTCGGCGAGCTCGGCGGGCAGGAACCGGTCGTCCTCGCCCCACAGCACGAACGCCGGGATCTCGAGCTCGGCGAGCCGAGGTTCGATCCCGACGAGGCCCCCGCCGTCGAACGCGGCGGCGATCCTCGTGAACCGCTCGACGCCGTCGTCGCGTTCGAACGGCCGTCGGTACTCGGCAAGGTCGGCGTCCGAGAGCCGGTCGCGGTGGCCCATCCCCCGATCGAAGAAGCCGTCGAACCACGAGCGGATGAACGCCGGGTCGACGTCCACGCGTTCGCGCAGCTCGGCGATCGACGGCGACGGCCAGGCATCGAACGCGATCGAGTCGATCAGGACGAGCGCCTCGGCTCCCCCGCCGAGCGCGACGAGCTGCGCGATCCCGCCGCCTCGGCCGTGACCGACGACGGCGAACCGTTCGATCCCGAGGTGCTCCAGCAGCTCGCGCATGATGCTCGCGTGCGGCTCGAGCCGCAGGTCGGCGCCCTCCGGCGACTCGGAGTCGCCCGAGCCGAGGAGGTCCGGCACGATCGCCCGCATGAACGGCGACAGCATCGGGACCAGGTGCCGCCAGACGTACGACGACGTGAAGCCGCCGGAGAGCAGCAGGACGGCCGGCGCCTCGGGATCGCCCGCGTCGACGAACGCGATCTCACCGACGGACAGCCGGGCCCGCGACTTCTCGATCCAGCTCACGCGCCGGCCTTCGAGATCGCGTCGACCACGCGGACGACCCGGACGATCTCCTGCACGTCGTGGACGCGGACGACGTGCGCGCCGCGCGACACCATCCATGCGACCGCCGCCGCCGTGCCCTCGACCCGTTGGTCCTCGGGCAGGTCGAGCAGGGTCCCGAGGAACCGTTTGCGCGACGGCCCGACGAGCAAGGGGCGTCCGAGGTCGAGAAACGCGTCGATGCGGCGGATCAGCGCGAGGTTGTGGTCGAGGTCCTTGCCGAACCCGATGCCGGGGTCCACCACGATGCGGTCGGGCTCGACCCCGGCGAACTCGGCGGCCTCGACGCGCTCGCGGAGGTACTCGTGCACCTCGGCGACCACGTCGTCGTAGATGGGTTCGACCTGCATCGTCTTCGGATCGCCCCGCATGTGCATGAGGACGATCCCCGCGCCGTGCTGGCTCGCGAGCTCGAACATCGCCGGGTCCGACCCGCCCGAGACGTCGTTCACGATCGTCGCGCCGGCCTCGAGCGCCGCAGCCGCGACCTCGGCCTTCCGGGTGTCGATCGAGATCGGGATCCCCGGCAGGTGGCGCGCCAGGCGCTCGATCACGGGCACCACGCGTTCGATCTCGACCTCGGCGCCGACGGGATCGGAGCCCGGGCGGGTGGACTCACCACCCACGTCGACGATGTCGGCGCCGGACTCGGCCATGTTCACGCCGTGATCCACGGCGGCGCGTTCACCGAGGAACCGACCGCCGTCGGAGAATGAGTCGGGCGTGACGTTCAGGATGCCCATGACGAGCGTGCGTTCCGAGCAGTCGAACGCGCGCTCGCCGACGCGCCAGACGGGACCGCCCACGGGTCCATCGTAGCGAGGGGTCCGGTTCAGCCGAGGGCCACGTGCGTGAGCGTGCCCTCGTAGTTCAGGATCCAGATCGAGTCCGGGGCGACCGCCATCGCGACGGGGGCTCCGTCTTCGAGGACGGCCAACTCGGCAACGTCTCCGGTCGCCGCATCGAACAGGTTCAGTTGTCGATCCGTTCCGGTCTGCGGATCGAGGCTCAGGAACCAGATCCCTCGATCGTCCGCCTCGACGAACCCACAGCAGTCCGAGAACCTCCGCGGAACCTCGACCGGGTCATCGAACTCCACTCCCCGAGCATCGAGACGCGCGAACCCGGGATCGAGCGAGACCCACACCTGGCCGCCGGTGATCACCGGCATCGGGGTGATGTACTCGCCGGGGACCTCGACCCTCGAGACGGCGTTGGTGTTCGGATCGATCACCGCCGCGCGGCCGGCAGCGTTGGCAGCTCCGGGGCCGCTCTCGAGGACGACCAGGCGACCCTCGGCGCCGACGATCGAGTGCGCCCATCCCGTCTCGAGCGGTATCCGCGCCAAGACGTCGCCGCTCGAGAGATCGACGCGCACGACCTCCATCTCCTGGTCGACGCTTTCGTCGCCGAACACCAGGACCCACAGCTCACCGTCGAGGAACGCTAGGTCGGCGCCGTGGGTGCCTCCAAGCTCGAACGTCTGCACGACCTCGTCCGTCGTCGTGTCGATGCGGATCACCGCCGCATCCGCGCCACCACCCGGATCGTCGAACGCGCCGGGAGCTTCGAGCGAACCCGTGACCCAGAGGCTGCCGTCGGATACGACCATGGCCCCGCCGCCGACCTCCCACGTGGGGATGACCTCCACGTGGATCTCGGCCTGCACCTCGTGGGTCGCAGGATCGATCCGGATGATCCGCCCGCCGAAGCTGCCGTCATCGTTCGACGCCGCGACCCAGATGCTGCCCTCGCCGTATGCGACGGAGCGCACGTCGTTCGCCACGTCGAAGGTCTCGACTACCTCGGCGCCCGTTGGCACCGGGGTCGGCCCGACCGTTTCCACTGGAGCCGGAAGTGGCTGCCACGCGATGTCGCCGGCGACACCGACCCCCGGCTCGTCCGCGATCGGCGTGAGCCCCGTTCCGTCCGCGTTCATCACGTACAGCGCGTCCTGAGGGCTGTAGTCGTCGACCTCCAGGTTCCCGACGAACGCGATCAGGTTCCCCTCGGGCGACCAGACCGGGTTGTCGACGTACCCAGCACCCGTCCCTCCGAAGATCATCTGCTCGTCCGAGCCGTCCGCGTTCACCGTCCAGATGCCCCAGTCCTCGTTCCGGATCGCCGCGAAGGCGAGCCGCGAGCCGTCGGGCGACCAGCTCGGCCACCAGTCGCTCCCGCCGTCCCCGCTCGAGACTTGTCGGACGTCGCTCCCGTCGGGCCGCATCGTGAAGATCGCCGGCCGCGAGACGGAAGCCTTCTCGGTGTTCCGGACGAACGCGATCGTGGTCCCATCCGGCGACCACATCGGCATGAACTCGTCCGCCGGATCCGTGGTAAGGCGGACGACGTTCGAGCCGTCCGCATCCATCACGTAGATGTCGGTCGGGCAGTCGAACTCGTGGGGGAACCCGGCCTCACAGCGCCCGATCGACGGGTCGTACACGGTGCTCGAGAAGAGGATCTGCGCGCCGTCCGGCGACCACGACGGCCACGAGTCGTTCATGCCGTCGGTCAGGCGCACGGCTCCGCTGCCGTCGAGGTTCGCGGTCCCGATCCCGGTCCGGCCGACGACGTAGTTGTCGTAGGCGATCCGCGAGCCGTCCGGCGAGAACGAGATCCGGCTGCGGTGACTCCCGTCGTCGGTAGAGAAGACGACGCGCCGGCCCGATCCGTCCGGCGCAACCGCATCGATCCGACTTCCGCCCTCGCCGCCGCCGACCCGGAACCAGATCTCCCCGTTGGCCTTCGGCCCCACGAGACCGCCGCTGGTCCCCGTCGCGGGCGCTTGCTCCGAACCCCCGAAGGTCACCGCGGCGAACCCGATCCCGGCGATCGCGATCACCAGCGCGACGGCCGCCGCGAGCGCTCGGGGCGGCCACGGCGTCGGCGGCATCCCCGAACGAGGCTCGCGGGTCTCGATGTCGGACCACAGATCCGGCGACCCGGTGCGCGAGAGCGAACGGAACCGTTCGTCGAGGTCAGCCATCGTCGTCCTCGAGCAGCTCTCGGAGGCGGCGCCGCCCGCGCATCAGGTGCACTCGGACGGCCGCCTCGGTCGAACCGACGATCCGCGCGACCTCCCGAGCGGGGTAGCCGGCCGCGTCGTGCAGGACCACCGCCCTCCGCTGCTTTTCGGAGAGTGCCCCGAGCGCGACGACGAGGTCTCGCGCCGGCTGCTCCATCTCGTACGTCCCGATCGTCTCGACCACCGGTCGCTTCCTCCGCTCCTTCAGCTCCCCGCTCGCGATCCGGAACGCCGCCCGCCAGACCCACCGCTCCGGGTCCCGAACCTCCTCGCCCCGGCGCAGCACCTGCGCGAACGCCTCGGCGACCGCGTCACTCGCCACCTCCGGGTCGCCCGCGAACGCGAGCACCGCCCGCCACATCCGATCGCCACGCGCCCGGTACAGGCGCTCGATCTCCTCCGAGCGTGAGCCCCCCGCCGGCGCGCGATCCACTCTCACCTTCACAGGAGGCAAGACCGGCCGGAGCGTGAACACGTTCCGAGATAGTGGGATCTCTCGGCCGCCCCTGATCTCGAAAACGAGATCACTCACGCACGAGGGACACCTGGTACCCGAAGACTCAGGCTCAGCCCTTGCCGATGTGGTGGAGCGCCTCCTGGCGCGTCCGGGCGTCGTTGCGGAACAGCCCGCGGACCGCCGAGGTCACCGTGATCGAGCCGGGCTTCTTGATCCCGCGCATCGTCATGCAGAGATGCTCGGCCTCGATCATCACGAACACGCCTCGCGGCTCGAGCGCCCGCTCGATCGTGTCGGCGATCTCGGTCGTGAGCCGCTCCTGCACCTGTGGACGCTTCGAGAGCACGTCGACGACCCGGGCGATCTTCGAGAGGCCGGTGATGCGGCCGTCCTTGTTCGGGATGTAGGCGACGTGCGCGTGGCCGTTGAACGGCAAAAGGTGGTGCTCGCACAGCGACTGCAGCGGGATGTCCTTCACCATGATCATCTCGTCGAAGTTCGCGCCCGAGACCACCTGCGGGATCGGCGTAGGGTCGACGCCCACGCCCGCGAAGATCTCCTCGAACATCTCGGCGACGCGCCTCGGCGTGTCCTTGACGCCGTCGCGATCTGGGTCCTCACCGATCCCCTCCAGGATCAGCCGCACGGCCTGTTCGACCTTCGCCCGGTCGACGTCGGCCATCAGGCGGCCACCAGTTCGTCGAGCGTGTCCGGAAGCCGGTGCAGGTCCGGCAGCTCGGCGACCCGCGGCAGGTCCGAGTACTCGTGCATCCGGTTGATCCACACGGCCTGCAGGCCGAGCTCGTTCGCCGGCGCGATGTCGTGGAACAGCGACGCGGCGACGTGCACGTGCCGCTCGCGGTCGGCCCCGGTGCGCTCGAAGAACGTGGTCCAGTGGCCGTGCGCCGGCTTGTACGAGCCGATCTCCGAGGCCGTCACGCGCTCGTCCGTCGGCACGCCGATCAGTTCGAACGACGCCTCCAGGTAGTCCGGGTCCGTGTTCGACAGGATCCCGAGCTTCCACCCGCGCGTACGCAGCTCGGCGAGGGAGGGGGGCACCTCGGGGAACGGCGGCCAGGTGGGGAGCGAGTCGCCGAGCGCCTGCCGGTCGTCGTCCTCGAGCTCGAGGCCCTCGCGGTGCGCGACCCGCTCGAGCGACTCGGCCAGCACCTGCCGGTACGTCACCGAGCGCCCGTGCTGCACCTCGGGCTCGATCTCGTGGTACGCGGCGAGGAGCAGCTCGGCGTCGTGCTCGGGCCAGAGATCCGAGAGCGTGTCGCGGATGCCGCCCATCCAGTCGATGAGCGTTCCGTAGCAGTCGAACGTGGCCCAACGATCCCCCGCCATCGCGCGGGAAGCCTATCCGACGGGCTTGGGCGGGATCGTCCCGGGCGTCGGGTGTCCGGTCGTGCGGATCGCCCTGCGCGAGACCGCGAGGCCCGCGCCGCGGACCGCCTGATCGCGCTGGGGTCGCTTGGGGATCTCCTTCAGGAACGCCTCGACCTCGTCGCGCTCCAGGGTCTCCTTCTCGACGAGCAGCGCCGCGAGCTGGTCGAGCTTGACCCGGTTCCCCTGCAGGATCTCGAGCGCCTCGTCGTGCGCATCGTCGATCAGCCGCCGGACCTCGTTGTCGATCTCGAACGCCACCTGATCGGAGTAGTCGGGCTGCGCCGTGTAGTCGCGCCCGAGGAACACCTCGTGCTGCTTCTGCCCGAGCGTGAGCGGGCCGATCGTGTCGCTCATCCCGTACTCGGTCACCATCTGCCGCGCCACCTTCGTCGCGCGCTCGATGTCGTTGGCGGCGCCGGTGGTGATGTCGCCCACGATCAGCTCCTCGGCCACGCGCCCCCCCAGCAGCATCGCGAGCTCGTCGATGAGCTCCTCGCGGGTCATGAGGAACTTGTCCTCCTCGGGCAGCGTGAGCGTGTACCCGAGCGCGCGTCCGCGCGGGATTACGCTGATCTTGTGGACCGGGTCGGTGTTGGGAAGGATGTGCGCGACGAGCGCGTGGCCGCCCTCGTGGTACGCGATCATGCGCCGCTCGCGCTCGCTCATGACCCGCGTCTTGCGCTCGGGGCCGGCCATCACCCGGTCGATCGCCTCCTCGACCTCCTTCATCGAGATCGCCTTCTTGCCCCAGCGGGCGGCGAGCAGTGCCGACTCGTTGATCGTGTTCGACAGGTCGGCGCCGGTGAACCCGGGGGTCCGCTTGGCGATGATCGCGAGGTCCACGCTCTCGTCGAACGGCTTGCCGCGCGCGTGCACCTTGAGGATCGCCTTGCGGCCCTCGAGGTCCGGACGATCGACGGTGATGTGGCGGTCGAACCGGCCGGGCCGAAGGAGCGCGGGGTCGAGGATGTCCGGGCGGTTCGTCGCGGCCATGAGGATCACGGCCGTGCGCTGATCGAACCCGTCCATCTCGACGAGGAGCTGGTTGAGGGTCTGTTCGCGTTCGTCGTGGCCGCCGCCGAGCCCGGCGCCGCGGTGCCGGCCCACGGCGTCGATCTCGTCGATGAACACGATCGCGGGGGCGCTCTGCTTCGCCTGCTCGAACAGGTCGCGGACGCGCGCCGCGCCCACGCCCACGAACATCTCGACGAAGTCCGATCCGCTGATCGAGTAGAACGGGACCCCGGCTTCGCCCGCCACCGCCCGGGCGAGCAGGGTCTTGCCGGCACCCGGAGGGCCGAACAGCAGGACGCCGCGGGGGATCTTCGCGCCCATCGCCTGGAACTTCGCGGGGTTCGAGAGGTACTCCTTGACCTCCTGGAGCTCCTCGATGGCCTCGTCGACGCCGGCGACGTCGGCGAACGTCGTCTTCGGCTGGTCCTTCGTGACCTGCTTGGCACGCGCCTTGCCGAACTGCATCACGCGCCCGCCACCGCCCTGGGACTGGTTCATGATGAAGATGAACGCCCCGACGATCAGGATCACCGGGATCAGCTGGAAGAGGAACCCGACGAGCGCCGACCCCTTCTGCGGATCGACCGAGACCTCGACGCCCTCCTCCCGGAGTTCCTGCGCGACCTCCTCGGTCGCTTCGACGTACGCGGCGCGGTAGGTGCTGCCGTCGGAGAGCTCGCCCTCGATCACGCCGTCGCCGAGCAGGAACGTGGCGGTCCTGACGTTGCCCGCATCGACCTCGGCCCGGAACTCGTCGTAGGTGAGCTGATCGGGCGCCGAGCCGCGGTTCGCGAACAACAGGAAGAGCCAGATGGCGGCGAGGACGATGAGGATGTAGACCGCCGGTCCGCGGACGAGCCGTCGGTACGGCGACCCGGGGTCGGTAGCCAGGGGTTGTACTCCTTTCAGGGCCTCGCGACGTCGGAGACGCTTCGGGGCCCGCGCGTCGAGGACGCTCCGAGCCCGAGCGCGATGGTAGCACCAAGGTTCGGATCTGCCGATACCCCGAACGGCGGATTCGCCCGTCTACCAGCGGGGATGCCGAGACGCGAGGTCAGACGTCGCCGTAGGCCTCGGGGCGCAGCACCCCGACGTACGGCAGGTTGCGGAACCGCTCGGCGAAGTCGAGGCCGTAGCCCACGACGAAGTCCGGCGGGATCTCGAACCCGACGTACTTCACGTCGAGCGGCACCCGCTGGATCCCGGTCTTCTTCAGGAGCGCGCACACCTCGAGGCTCGCGGGACGCCGCCCCCGCAGGTTCTTCAGCAGGTAGTTGATCGTCAGCCCGGAGTCGATGATGTCCTCGATCAGCAGGACGTCCCGCCCCTCCAGGTCGTGATCGAGGTCCTTCAGGATCCGGACGACGCCCGAGGTCTTCGTCGCTGCCCCGTACGAGGCCACCGCCATGAAGTCGACCTCGAGCGGGAGCCGGATGTGGCGCGACAGGTCCGCCATCAACACGAACGCGCCCTTCAGCACGCCGATCAGCAGCAGCTCGCGGCCGGCGTAGTCCTCCGTGATCTGCTCGCCGAGCTCCCGGAGCTTGTCCTGGAGCTCCTGTTCCCCGATGACGATCCGGTCGATGTCCTCCTCGCGCGCGTCGGTCGGCACGTCGATGGCGGACGCTCGAACGGAGTCGTCGAGATCGGACAGCGCGACCTGGCCTTCCATCTCGCCCCCCTTCACACCCGGCTCTCGGGGGAAGTGCGAGAGACGGAAACATACTCCCGCTCGCGGCGGGCCTTCAAACCGTTCGGCAGGTCGCGGCGGCGCCCGGGCCGGCCGGCCGCCAGGTCCAGCACCGCCTCGACCGCCTCCTGACTCCAGGCCGGCCCCTCGCCCAGGGTCATGACCCTGAACAGCGAGAGGCGGACGACGCGGGACGCCACCGGCTTGGGCAGGGATCGCAGCCCGGCGGCGTCGAACCGCTGCTCCTCGCCGTCGCCGTCCGTCACGACCCGGCGCATGGTGTCGACGGCGACTCGGTACAGCTCCGTGCGGTCGTCCCGGAGGAGGTCGGCCGACCGTGCGATCGGTCGTTTCACCTCACGACCGGTTGCACGTTCGATCGCCGGGATCACCTCGAGGCGGATCGCGTTGCGAAGGAGCGTCCTGTCCCGGTTCGTCGGGTCCAGCCGCGGACGGAGGTGCAGCGCCCGACAGAACGCCTCGACCTCGGAGCGCTCGACCTCGAGCAGGGGCTCGACGATCGCGACCTCTCGCGACCCCGGCCAGATCCCGCTCACGCCCTCGAGCCCCGAACCGCGGATCAGGTTCAACAGCACCGTCTCGGCCTGGTCGTCGAGGGTGTGTCCCTCGGCGATCGCCGCGGCGCCGATCTCTCTCCGGGCTTCGTTCGCGGCGTTCATCCGCTCCGCGGTCGCCCAGGCCTCGACCGACTCACCCTTCCGCGGTTCGTCCTGCGCGACCCGCAGGTGGAACGGCAGATTCAACCGTTCGGCCAGGCGGCGGACGTAGTCGGCGTCCTTCGACGAGTGGCGGCGGAGCCGATGGTCGAAATGGAACACCTCGAGCCGGATCCGGAACAGCCGCCGAAGGTGCCACAGCGCATGAAGCAGGCACACCGAGTCCGGTCCACCGGAGACGCAGACGAGCACCCGGTCCCCCGGCGCGAACATCTCGTGCTCCCGGGCCGTCTTCGTCACCCGTTCGAGGATCCGGGCGACGGCCGGCGGGCGGCGCATCAGCCTCCCGAGACCCTCCCCACCCAGCGATCGGGTTGCACGATCTCGTCGGCGGTCGGGAGGTTCGCCGCCTCGCGCCAGATCTCGTTGAAGCCGTCCATCCCGGCACGCTCGACGACCGCGCGGACGAAGCGTTCCCCGGCGGCGTACTGCCGCACCTTGGTCTCGAACCCGATCGCCTGCTGGAACGACTTCTCGACCCCGGTCCGGGACTGGCGGCGCTGCCGCAGGGCGTTCCGCATCCGGTCGAGGTCCTGCACCTCGCTCTCGGCGACCGCGTTCATCACGAACGTCGCGTGCCCCTCGAGGAGGGTCATGAGCGACTGCATCTGCGCGAACAGTTCCCGCTGCTCGTCGTTCATGAGGAGCAGGATGCCGTTCGCGCCCTTCCAGTCGGCGCCGGCGCGCACGGCTTCGATCGCCCGCCGCATCTGCGCGACGACCTCACGCGAGTCGACCTGCACCGTCTCGAGGTAGCGCCCGATCAGATGCTCGAGGTGCGGGCGCAACCACGGCGTCGCGCCGAACTGTACGCGGTGCGTCACCTCGTGGATCGCCACCCACAGCCGGAAGTCGCGCGGGGGCAGGCGGAAGCGGCGCTCGACGTCGATCAGGTTCGGCCCGACGAAGTACAGGAGGCCGTCGTCGTCCGGCGGCAGGAAGGCGTCGTACTGGCCGAGGACCTTCCTCGAGACGTATCCGAGCAGCCCACCGATCTGCGCGCCGAGCGCCTTGCGGCGGAAGCCCGACCGAGGGGCGCCCTCGGGAAGCACCCGCGCCGCGAGCGGCTCGAGCAGCCGCTGGAGTCCGTTGAGGTTGGCGTTCACCCACTCGCCGCGGGACATGACCCACGCCCTCGAACGGAAGCCCGCGTCCGAGGACAGCCTCGTGAACCCGGAGATCATCCCCTCGGCGCGAGGGGCGGCCTCGGCGAGGTCCTCCCGCATCTCGGCGCGCTCGGCCGGCGTCGACGGCGGACCCGAGCCGCCGACGCGACGGCCGGTGTCGGCTGCCGTGCCCCAGTCGACGAGCGCGGCGGCGCGAGAGCCCATGGACCAGTCGATGGTTGCGGCCTCCATGGCCCGGGGGGCTACCCCTCGGCCTTCTTGCGGGCGGCGATCATCGCCGCTCGGCGGGCCTGGCCCTCAGCGACGCGACGATCCGTGCCCTTCTCCAGGAGCTCGGCCAGCACGCGGTCGAACGTCTCTTGATCGAGCGAGACCTCCGCGTGCTCCGCGGGCGCCGGCGCGGGTGCGGCAGCGGCCGGCGCTTCGGCGGCGGGAGCTTCAGCGGCAGGTGCTTGCGGCGCAGGCGCCTCGGCGGCCAGAGCCGGGGCCGCGGCCGCTGCCGGCGCAGCTGCCGCCGGCGCCGCCGCGGGTTGCGCGATGGTGGCGGTCGCCGTCGCGGCGGGGGCGGCTGCCGGTGCGGGCGCGGACGCGACGACCGGCGCCTGGACCACCGCCGGCGCGCCGACCACGTTCACGGGGCGGCGGACCTCGCCGCCGGGCTGCCGCCTCGGGAGCCGAACGCTCTTGCGCGTCTCCTCGTCGGTCTGGAACCTCGGCGCGAGCCGCATGTAGCCGAACACCACCAACAAGACGAGCGCGATCGCGAGGAGCGTGAGCAACACGGCGGTGATGTACACCCAGCCGCCGTTGTTCTCCACGGGGGTGACCGTCGGGTTGATGCTGACCTGACCGAGCACGGCGGCGATTCTAACGGCCTGCGGCCGGCCGCGATGGGGGGGCCAGAGAACGAGAACGAGAACGAGCCGGGGAGCGGATTCGAACCGCCGACCTGCCGCTTACGAGGCGGCTGCTCTGCCACTGAGCTACCCCGGCGAACGGCAGCAGTGTACGAACCGCGTCTGGGGGCTGGCATCACCGCCGGCCTTGGTGCCGCCACCGTTCGCGCCCCCAGCGCGGTCTGGGATGATGCGCCGGTCATGGCGGGGGGCAACGGAAGCAGCGGGGGTGCCGGGATCGGCCGCGTGATGGTCGGGACCGACCGCTCCGAGACCGCGGAGCGGGCGGTCGAGTGGGCGGCCGCGTTCGCGGAGCGGTACACCGCCGAGCTCCACGTGGTGCAGGTGGTGATCCCGGCCCACCCGGCCGACACCGAGCACGGGGCGGCCGAAGTTACGCGCGCGCGCATGGCCGCGGACGAGCTGCAGCTCTACGCGACGAAGATCGCCGGCGATCGAGGCCGCGCCCACGTCGTGATCGACGACGACCCGGCGCTCGCGATCGTCCACGCGACCGAGGAGCACGACATCGACGTCCTCGTGGTCGGCAACGCCGGGATGGCCGGGCGCAAGGAGTTCCTGCTCGGCAACGTGCCGAACCGGATCAGCCACAACGCGCGGTGCACCGTAATCATCGTGAACACGACCGGCGACGGCCAGACCGCGACGGTCGAGCGCCCCGCAAGGACGACGATCCGCTCGAGCGCGGTCGAGACCGAGACCGAGCCGCACCTGATCGCCCGCGGCACGAAGATCGCGACGGTCTTCGCCAAGCACGGGCTGAAGGAGCTCTTCGGCCGGCCGGAGGAAGACGGCACGGCCGGCCGCCGCCGGCAGGCGGTCCGGCTCCGGCAGTCGCTCGAGGAGCTCGGCCCGACGTTCGCGAAGATCGGCCAGATCCTGTCCACGCGACCCGACCTGCTGCCGCCCGAGTTCATCGAGGAGCTCGCGACGCTCCAGGACAACGTGCCGCCGCTCACCGAGGAGCAGGTCGTCAAGGTCATGGAGCAGGAACTCGGCGTGCCGTGGGAGGACGTCTTCGAGACCATCGATCCGCAGCCGCTCGCGGCCGGGACGATCGCACAGGTCCACCGGGCGACGCTCGCCGACCACACGAAGGCCGTCATCAAGGTCCAGCGTCCCGACGCCAAGGAGGACATCGAGCAGGACCTCGCGCTGCTCGAGGTGTTCGCGGAGAAGGTGTCCGAACGCCCGGGCCTGAAGCAGGTGGTCGACATGCAGGCGGTGTTCGAGCACCTGTCGGAGTCGCTGCACCGGGAGCTCGACTTCCGGAGCGAGGCCGACAACATCGCCCGGATGGGCGAGGTGATCAGGGATTTCTCGCGCCTGCGCGTGCCGGTGGTGCACGCCGACTACTCGACGTCGCGGCTGCTCGTGATGCAGGACATCGGCGGCGGCCCGGCGACCTCCGCCCCAGAGGGTCCGGCGCGGTCCGAGGCGGCACGCCAGCTGCTCGAGTCCTTCTACAAGCAGATCCTCGTGGACGGGTTCTTCCACGCCGACCCGCATCCCGGGAACCTCATGTGGCAGCCGGAAGAGGAGAACCTGTACTTCCTGGACCTCGGCATGATCGGCGAGGTCGGCGCGGACCTGCGCGAGCACATGATGCTGCTGCTGATGGCGTTCTGGCAGAACGACGTCGGCTTCCTCACCGATATCACGCTGATGATGACGGGAGCGATCAACCGGACCGACCTCGACATCGACGCCTTCCAGGAGGAGCTCGGCGCCCTCATGGCGAAGAACCGCGGGGCGTCGCTCAAAGACATCCAGCTCGGTCCGGTGCTCCAGGAGATGACCGAGATCGCGCTGCGCTACGACGTCGCGCTCCCCGCCTCGCTCACGCTCACGGCCAAGGCGCTCGCGCAGATGCAGCTGGCGGCCGCGACGCTCGATCCGCACATCGACCCGTTCGACGTCGCGGGCAAGTTCCTGATGCGCTCGGTCGTGCGCGGGATGGGCGGCAAGCTCGACGTGACCTCGCTCTTCTATCAGGCGCAGCGGTTCAAGGTCCGGTTCCAGAAGATGGTCGAGGCCGTCGAGCGGCTGATCGGCGCTCGGCCCGGCCAGAAACTCGAGGTGAACTTCCGCGCGGCGTCGCTCGAGACGACGGTCCGGCGCGCCGGACGCCGGCTCGCGATCTCGCTCACGGCCGGCGCGGCGATCCTGGGCACCGCGCTCACGGCCGTGTCCAACCGCGTGGCCGACTGGCTGCCCGCGGTGTTCGGGGCGGTGGCGTTCGTGCTGACGATGGCGCTGCTCGTCGACCTGTTCCGGAAACGCCAGACGTAGGCCTACAGGTCCACCTCGCCACCCTTGGACGTGAGGGTGGTCGGCACATCCTTCTTCTTGGGCTCCTCGCCGGCCTGCTGGCGCTTGCGCACCGCGCGGATCACGAACTTCTCGAGCACGAACGCGATCATCGCCATCGCGATGCCGACGAGCCACCGCTCGATGCGCCGCCAGGGACTCTTCGGCTTGCGGTGCTCGACCGTCATGCAGTGGCCTCCGCCGGGTCCCGGGCCCCGAGCCACGCGAGCGTCATGAACGCCAGGCTCCAGGCGAGCGCCAGCCACGCCCACACGGTGTCGAACGCGCTCACGTGGTCCGGATAGACGATCGAGCCGAGGCCGAGGATCGCCATCGCGGCGCCGGCGAGCCAGGCCGCGAGACGCCAGCCGACGGCGCCGAGCCCGGGCGCGACCGCGAACAGCAGCAGCATCAGGGATCCCGCGGCCTGCCCGCTGTAGTGGTGCAGCTCGACGTGCGGATCCGACACGAGGCCCTCGGACTGGAGCCGTGCATGGGTGAGCGCGTACGCGACGAGCGGGATCGCGGCGAGCAGCACGAGGGCGAGGAACCCGATCCGCCGCCGGCCGGTCCGGAGCAGCGAGGCGCGATCGGGATGCAGAGCGAACAGGACCACGACGACCAGCGCGGGGAAGAACCAGAAGCCCGAGATCACGTCGCCGGAGAGCAGCCCGCCCACGAGAGCGCCGAGCGATCCGAGCGCGAGACCCTGGAACGTGGCGACGTTCCGATCCGGCGCGATCGCGAGGGCGAGCAGCGCACCGCCGAGGATCACGCCGTAGACGGCGAGCCCGCCGATGTTGTGGAACAGGTGGATCTCCTCGTCCTCGCTCACGAAGGAGCCGATAAGGAACGGGACGCTGAACACGATCGCGAAGGCGGCGAACGCGCCGGCCACGATCCGGAACGCCCGCCTCACGGCCCCGTCCCCTCGCTCGGCGCGGCGGCCGGTATCGGGTCCACGTCGATGCGGCCGACCACCTTCGTCCCGCCGCCGGGGCGGGAGGAGACCGCGAGGTCGCCGTGCAGGGCGCCCACGCGGTCGGCGATCCCCTGCAGGCCGGAGCCGTAGCCGGTCGCGCCCGGGTCGAAGCCGCCCCCGTCGTCGGCCACCTCGAACGTGAGGTGGCCGTTCGACTGCGACAGGGTCACGGTCGCCGCACTCGCCTCCGCGTGCTTCGCGACGTTCTGCAGCGCCTCCAGGCACGAGAAGTACACGGCCGCCTCCACCTCCTGCGGGTATCGATCCAGGCCGTCGCCGTTCACCCTCACGGGGAGCGGCGACCGGCGCGCCTGCGCCTCGAGCGCCACGCCCAGCCCCTTGTCCGCGAGCAGCGGCGGGTAGATGCCCCGGGCGAGGTCGCGGAGGTCGTCGAGGGCCGTCTGCAGCTCGCCCTCGATCTGGCCGAGCAGGTCCGCCGTCTTCGCCGGGTCGCCGTCGGCGACGCCGCGTGCGAGCCGCGCCTTCACCGAGAGCGCGACGAGCTGTTGCTGCGCGCCGTCGTGGATGTTGCGTTCGAGGCGGCGGCGTTCGGCGTCCTGGGCGGCGACGATCCGACGCTGGGACGCCCGGAGCTCCTCGACGAGCCGGACGTTTCGCAGCACGAGGCCGGCCTGCGAGGCGAGGTCGTGGATCAGCCGCTCCTTGGCGGGCGTCATCGGGTCGTTCGCCGGCATCGCGACCGAGAGCGCGCCGAGGCGCTCGCCGCGGTGGCGCACCTCCACCACGGTTTCCCCGGGCACGACGAGCTCGCCGCGCGACGACATCGGTGCGGCGCCCGGCGCGTCCGAGGGCCACGCCGCCTCGGGAAGCAGATCGCCGCCGACGGCCAGCCAGACGCGGGCGACGCCCGCCCCGGTTGCCTGCCCGAGGATCTGCGCCATGCGCCCCAGGACGTCCTCGGTCGCGTACGCGTCGCCGATCCGGCCGGAGAACTCGGTGAGCACCTCGTACGGCGTCGCGCGCCGGCCGTAGACGAGGCGGTCCGCGACCCGGCGCGCGAACCTCGCGACGGGCCGGAACGCGAGGCCGAGCAGGAGCGCGATCACGAACAGCGAGACCGAGCTCTCGCGGCCCGACGCGAACGCGCCGAACGCCCAGACCACTGCGCCGTAGACCACGATGACGACCACGGCGAGCGTCCCCGCAACGAGGGTCTTCTTCACGACGACGTCGAGGTCGTAGAGGTGGAACCGCAGGACTGCGATGCCGATCGAGACGGGGACCGCGATGAACGCGGTTCCCGACACGATCGAGTCGATCAGGGCGCTCTCGATGCCGAGCTGGAGGAGGATCTCCGTGAGCGCGAACGAGATCACCAGCAGCACCAGCGCGAGCGCGACCCACTTGATCTGCTGGCGCTCGTCGCCTCTCGATCGGCGGAAGCGCACCACCAGTGAAGCAACGGAGCCGATCAGCATGACGATCAGCGCCAGGCTGACGGCGAGGTCGGGGATCTCGAACGCGTCGAGACCCCTGATGTAGAGCGGGTTCTCCACGACGGGCGGCCCGCTCGCGCCAGAGAACTTCGGCGTCGCGAACACGATCGCCACCAGGAGGAACGCCATCAGGGCCCACGCGAGCGCCGCGAGCGGCCACCACCTGCGCGACGGCAGATGTCCGTCCGGGAACAACAGCGGGATGAAGAGCAGGACCGGGATGATCCCAACGACCCAGCCGGCGTCCGAGACGAGGGCCAGGATCCCGATCCCGAGGCCTTCGGTGACACCCTGCCGCACCAGGTAGGTGGTGAGCTCGCCGCAGACGAACGACGCCGCCGTCGCCCCGGATCCGTAGAGCAACAGCGCTCCGATCCGGTTGCCCGGCTCCCGACTCAGGATCAGGGCGCCGACGATCCCGAACAAGCCGAACGCGATGATGAACGGCACCTGCTCGAGGACCGGGTTGTCGTTCTCCACCACGAGGATCGACCCGAGGCATGCGGAAGCGATGAAGCTGCCGACCACGAGCCAGGGCCACCGCGCAGGGCGACGAGCGACGGCCGTGTGTGCGGGGTCGCTCACGGCGCCCCCTCGAGCTCGTCGATGCGCACCCGGAAGACTTCCACCGGTTCCTCCCGGCCCTTCATCTGGCGCGCGCCGATCGGTTCGGCCGCGACGTCCGGTGCCGCCGCCATCGTGCTGGCGCTCGCGACGATCTCGCCGCCGCCGGCCTCGGACTGGAGTCGCGCGGCGACGTTCACGGCGTCGCCGACCACCGTGTACTCGAGCCGGCCGGCACCGCCGACGGTGCCGGCCACGACCCGGCCCGTGTTGATGCCGATCCCCATCGCGATCGGGGGGCGGCCGTCGCCGGTCACCTCGCGGTTCAGCTCCTGCTGCCGGGACTGCATCGCGAGCGCGCACCGTATCGCACGCTCGGCGTGGTCCTCGATCGACTCGGGGGCGCCGAACACCGCCATGATCGCGTCGCCGACGAACTGATCCACCATGCCGCCCTCGCCGATGATGACCTCGGCCATCGCGGCGAGGTGATGGCCTACCAGCTCCGCGACCTCCGACGGCGCGAGTCGCTCGGCGAGCGTCGAGTAGCCGCGGACGTCGGAGAACAGGATCGTCACCTCGAGCTCCTCGCGGAGCTCGGTCGCGCCCGAGGCCTGGAGCTTGGCCGCGACCTGCTCGGGGACGAACGACCGGAACGCGGTCGCGGCCGCCTCCTTCTGCACCACCGCGGCGTGGAGCCGCTTCAGCTCGTCGACGGCGGCCGCGCCGCCCCCCTCGGCCTGCACGGCCATGCGCTGGAAGAGCTCGGTGACGGTGCGATCGACGGCCTCCTGCGTCGTCCCGAGCGAGGCCGCCATCTGCTCGTAGCCGAGGCCCTGCGACATCATGTCCAGGATCGCGCGGTCGTGTTCGGCGGTGTCGCGGCGGCCCGAGAGCCGCTCGGCGATCGTGGGGTCGACGGCGCTGCCCCCGGCCGCCACCTCGCGGATCGCGCGCACGAGCTCGTCGCCCTGGGCGATCCGGTCCTTGAGCAGGTACGCGAGGCCGCTCTGCCCCTTGCCGAGCAGCGCGATCGCGTACGCCTCGTCGTCGTGCGCCGACAGGACGACGACGCCGGTCCCCGGATGCTTCTCGCGGATCGCGTGCGCGCAGTCGATGCCCTCGAGCTGGAAGTTCGGGGGCATCTTGATGTCGGTCACGACGACGTCGGGGGTGTGCGCCTCGGCCGCCTGCAGCAGTGTGGGGGCGTCCTCGGCCACGCCGACCACCTCGACGTCCTCGTAGGAGTCGAGCAGCGCTCGGACACCCTCCCGGACGAGGACGTTGTCCTCCCCGAGCACCACCCTGACGGTCACGTGGGTCCTCCCCCCACCGGCTCGCGGGGGGCTACCGTTCGCGCGTTCGCGCTCACTCCTTGAGCCCCCCGACCCCCCTGTACGATTCGCGCATGGTGCGCGTGGTCTTCGCCGAGGATAACTACCTCGTCCGAGAGGGTACGGCGGCGCTCCTGCAGGCCTCGGACGAGGTCGAGCTCGTCGGGACGGCCGAGTCGCTCGACGAGCTGCTCGCGGCCGTCGAGGAGTTCGAGCCCGAGGTCGTGCTCACCGACATCCGGATGCCGCCCTCGAACACCACCGAGGGGATCGACGCCGCCCGGCGCATCCGCGCCGACCACCCGGACATCGGCGTCGTCGTGCTCTCGCAGTTCGCCGAGGAGGAGTACGCGTTCGAGCTCCTGAAGGACGGAGCCGCAGGCTTGGGGTACCTCCTCAAGGAACGGGTCTCCGATCTCGACGAGATCGTCCGGGCCCTGAACGAGGTCGCGAAGGGCGGGTCCGTCCTGGATCCGAAGGTCGTAGAGGCGCTCGTCGCCGCGAAGGACCGGATGGCGCACTCGCCGCTCGCGACCCTCACCGACCGCGAGCGCGAGGTGCTCGAGAACATGGCGCAGGGCAAGAACAACGCCGCGATCGCCAAGTCGATGTTCCTCACCGAACGGGCCGTCGAGAAGCACATCAACTCGCTGTTCCACAAGCTCGGCCTCTCCGAGGAGGTCGACGTCCACCGCCGCGTCATGGCGGTGCTCGCGTTCCTGCACGACTCCACGCCGGCCTGAGCCGGCGCGTCCTCGCGTCACTGGGCCGCCCGCGTGTCGACGATCAGCACCGAGCACGGCGCACGGCGCAGGACGACGTTCGGGACGCTGTCTCGAACCCGCCACCACCAGCCGTGGGTCCCGCGGTTGCCGAGCACGATCGTCTCGACGTGCTCGTCCTCCGCGACCCCGACGATCCGGTCGGCCGGGTCGCCTCGCTCGGACCAGCTCCGGATGCTCAGGCCCGGGAAGCGCTCACGCATCCGGGCCAGGTAGCGGTCGGGGTCGGCGGTCTTCCTCGGATCGGCCGCGTCGAGCGCGGCCTCGCCCGCCCGGACCTGCAGCACGAGCAGCTCGGCGTCGCTCGACCTGGCGAGCCGCGCCGCCTCCTCGACGGCGAGGTCGGCCGAGGCCGAGGTGTCCGTTCCCACCAGGATCTTCTTCACTGCGGTTCGCCTCCTTCGTTCTCGTTACCGTAGGGGCCGCCGCGGCCAGGTTCGACCCGGCCGGCACCACAACATCTGGGGGATGCCACCACCCCTTCGGGGCACGTGGCTCCCGCGCCGCTTCCGGTGGCCGCCCCCCTTGGCCCGTCGGGGCCGAAGAGGAAGGATTCGAACGTGAGCTCAGTCCCACACGCCGTCGACCGGCCTGCCCGGTCCGAGCGCCCGACGGGGCGCTCGGTCTTGGCGTGGTCGCTGTTCGGGGTGGCGGCGGCCGCGCTCGTCGCCTCGTTCGTGCTCAGCGTCGCCCTGGGGACCTGGCAACCGCAGGACGCGGAGCTCGCGATCCCGGCGGCGATCGGGACACTCGCGATGGCCTTCATCGGGGCACTCATCGCCGCGCGAGCCGGCAATCCGATCGGGTGGATCTACCTGGCGCTCCCCGCGAGCTTCTGGGTCTCGCAGCTGGCGGCCGACCTGTCCGACTACGGCATCCCCAGGGGCGCCGGATACGCCGATCTCGCGTACTGGTTCTCCCAGTGGCCGTTCTTCCTGACGTTGCTGCTGTTCGTCTCCGTGTTCTACCTGTTCCCGATGGGACACCTTCCCTCTCGCACGTGGCGATGGCCCTGGCGCGCGTACCTGATCTCCTCGATCGTGACGGTGGTTGGGTTCGCTCTTCAGCCCTACGCGTACCGGCCGGAGGAGTCGGCCGGATCGTCGGTCGCCACGAACCCGTTCGCGGTCGAGGCTCTCGATCCGATCCTCGGCGTTCTGCTCGCGCTCAGCGCGATCACCGTCCTCGTGAGCGGCTTCGTCGCGTTCGCGTCACTCGTCGTCCGGTATCGGAACGTCGATGCCGACGAGCGGCAGCAGATCCGTTGGCTCTTCGCGGTCGGCGGCTTCGCGACCGCCTGTCTCGTGCTCCTGTTGGTCTTCGGACCGCTGAGCGAGAGCGCCGACTGGGCGAAGCCGATCGCGGATGTCCTCATGATCGCCCTCGTCGCGGTCCTCGCGATCGGCATCCCAGTAGCGACGGCCGTCGCCGTCTTCCGCTACCACCTCTACGACCTCAACCTCGTGATCCGCAAGACGGTCGTCTACGCCGTGCTGGTCGGCTTCGTCACCGTCGTCTACGCCGGCGTCGTCGCGGGCCTCTCCGGCCTCGTCGGCGGCGACTCGCTCCTGCTCTCGATCGTGGCCACCGGCATCGTCGCGGCGCTGTTCCAGCCGGTACGGCGATGGGCGACCCGGCTGGCGAACCGGCTGGTGTTCGGTCGCCGCGCCGAGCCGTACGAGGTACTCGCCCGGTTCAGCGACCGGGTCGGTGAGACCTACGCGGACGAGGACCTCCTTCCGCGGATGGCCAGGGTGATCGCCGAAGGCACCGGCGCCGAACGGACCGAGCTCTGGCTCACGACGGGTGGCGAGTTGCACGTGGCAGCCACCTGGCCGGGTGACACCGCGCCGATCGAGACCCCCGATCGCGTGGTCGAGGTCAACCATCAGGGGAAGGTCCTGGGTGAGATCCGGGTCCGCAAGCCCCCTGGGGAACCGCTCTCCGGCCCCGAGGACAAGCTCCTGCAGGACCTCGTGTCCCAGGCCGGCGTCGTCGTGCGCAACGTCAGTCTGACGAGCGAGCTCCAGGAGCGGATCGACGAGCTGTCGGTCCGAGCCGACGAGCTGCGGGCGTCGCGCACGAGGATCGTGGCCGCGCACGACGCCGAACGCCGCCGGCTCGAACGCAACATCCACGACGGAGCGCAGCAGCATCTCGTCGCGCTCGCCGTGAAGCTGCGTTTGGCGAAGGGCCTCACGGCGAGCGGCAAGATCGAAGAAGCCGAAGGGATGCTCCTCGAGCTCAGGGGCCAGACCGAGCTCGCCCGGGCGACCCTGCTCGACCTCGCGAGCGGGATCTACCCCGCGACGCTGGAGGAGCACGGGATCGCGGCGGCGCTCGAGGAGCAGGCACGTGCGGCCGGAGCACCGGTCGCAGTGAACGCGCACGGCGTCGAACGGCTCGCGATCGAGACCGAGGCGGCCGTGTACTTCGTGTGCCTCGAGGCCATGCAGAACGCGCAGAAGTACGCGCGAGCCTCCCACGTCGACGTTCGGCTCGGCCGCGACGACGGTCATCTCGCGTTCGAGGTTCGGGACGACGGCGTCGGGTTCGACGACGAGGCGTCGACCGGCTCCGGGCTGCAGAACATGCAGGATCGCCTCTCCGCGATCGGCGGAGAGGTCGAGGTCCGCTCGAGCCTGGGAGCGGGGACCACCGTTCGGGGACGCGTCCCACTGGATCGGGAGATGGTGGCGTGAGCCGGAGCGCTCGGTTCGCGCGCATCGTCCACCTGGCCTCGATCGCCATCCTGGTCCTGGCCACGACGGCGGCCGTTCTCGGCGGGGACTCGCAACCCCCCGACCTTCTCTTCGGGGTTGCGACGATCGCGGTCGTAGGCGGGTTCTCGACACTGGGGCGGCTGATCATCACCCGCACGGGGAACACGATCGGCTGGATCTTCCTGGGGATCGGCGCGGCTGGCGCCCTTGGCCTGCCGGCGGAGGGCTACCTGCTGGCCGCGTTCGAAACCCCCTACGTGGCGAGCCTGCCGGGCACCGAGGTGGCCGGGGTGTTCGCGAGCGCGATGCCGGCCATCGCCGTCATGTCGATCCCCATGCTGTTCCTCCTGTTCCCGACCGGCAGGCCTCCGACACGCCGCTGGAACTGGATCGCGTGGCTCTGGCTGGCAGGAGCGTTGCTTTCCCTCGTCTGGCTGGTCCTCCGGCCGGGCTCGATCTACGGAGAGCCGGGGCGGTTCTCGATCGACAACCCCATCGGGGTTCCGCTCCTCGACGAGCTCCGGTTCCTGTTCTTCGACCTTGGGACTACGGCGATCCTGGTCTCGGCAGTCGCCTCGATCGCCTCCCTCGTCGTCCGGTACCGCCGCTCGCGGGGCGAGGAGCGCCAGCAGCTGAAGTGGCTGATGCTCGTCGCCCTCCTGGCGCTGGGCATCTTCGTCACGATGAGCCTCCTCGACGCCTTCATCGACGTGGCGGTGGGCACCGGCGCCGCCGTAGTCGAGAACCTGATGTGGGGGTCCTTCGTCCTGATCCTCGCGCTCGGCATCCCCATCGCGACCGCGCTGGCGATCTTCCGCTACCGCCTGTACGACGTGGACCTCGTCATCTCGAAGACGATCGTCTACGCGGGGCTCGCGCTGTTCATCTCCCTCGCCTACGTCGCGATCGTCGTCGGGGTCGCCGCGCTCCTCGGGGGGGATGACGCCAACGCTGCCTTGCAGATCGCCGCGACGGCCACCGTGGCGATCGCCTTCGAGCCCGCTCGGGAACGGCTGCAGCGCTTCGCGAACCGCCTCGTCTATGGGAAGCGCGCCACGCCGTACGAGGTCATGTCGTCCTTCGGACACCGGATGGCGGAGGTTCCGTCCGTCGACGACGTGCTGCCCGACATGGCGGAGACGGCGGCCCGCGGCGTCGGCGGGACCGGCGCCCGGGTGACGCTGCTGCTCGAGGACGGAGCGGAGCGGTCGGTGGCTTGGCCGGCCGACGGAGCGGTGAGCGATCCCACGTTCGCGTTGCCGGTCACGCACGGCGGCTCGCGGATCGGCGAGATCGCGATCGAGAAACCCGCCAACGAGCCGCTGCGACCGGCCGAGCGCGCGTTGCTCGAGGACCTGGCGGGCCACGCGGGCCTCGCGCTCCACAACGTGCGGCTCGCAGCCGACCTCGAGACCAAGGCGCGCGAGCTCGGCGCGCAGACCCGGGAGATCGAGCGCTCGCGCGAGCGGCTCGTCACGGCTCGCGACGCGCAACGTCGCCGGCTCGAGCGCGAGCTTCGCGACGGGATCGGCAACGAGCTCGCCGCGATCCGCGACGAGGTCGGCTCCGACGCCGAACGCGTGAGCGTTGATCCCGACGGGGTGCAGCGCTCGCTCGACGACCTCGGCGTCCGGGCGAACGACGCACTGGACGAGCTTCGGGACGTGGCGCGCGGGATCTTCCCTCCGCTGCTCATCGACAAGGGCCTCGCGGCGGCGCTCGAGTCGCACGTGCGCAAGGCGGGTGGCGGGGCCACCCTCGAGATCGATCCGCGCGTCGCCGCGAAACGGTTCGACCCCGCGGCCGAGAACGCCGTCTACTTCTGCTGCGTGCAGGCGCTCCAGAACGCCCATCGACACGCGCCGGGCGCGAACGTGACGATCCGACTCGGCCTCGAGGGACCGGATGCCCTCACCTTCGTGGTCCGCGACGACGGCGCCGGGTTCGACCCGGCGACCGTCGAGCTCCGCGAGGGCATGCAGATCATGACCGACCGGATCGCCGCGCTCGGCGGGACGATCGGGGTCGAGAGCTCCCCCGGCGAGGGAACCACGGTCTCCGGCCGGGTCCCCGCCTCGAAGCTCGAGGACGCCCTGGCATGACGCGAGGCACCCTCCGGATGCTCTCGGTCGCGATCCTCGTGGCCAGCGTCGGGTCCGTGATCGCGGCCGGGGCGATCCAGGTCTCGATCCACGGTGAGGTCCCTCCGGACCGGATCATCGTGGTCGGCGACCCCTCGGCACCGCGCATGGAGCAGGTCCGGGCCGAGCTCGAACAGGACATCGCCTCCGGCGACGACCTCGACTCGACGGACGGGGACTTCTGGGTCATCACGGTCCTGCTCGTCCTGTTCCTCCTGCTGTGGCTCGGGACCGGCGTGCTGATCGTGTGGCGCCGGCCGACGAACTGGGCCGGCTGGCTGTTCCTCATCACCGGTATCGCCTTCCCGGTGCTGTCGTTGGCCCAGAGCGTGGTGATCTACGGCCTGAAGGTCGAGCCCGGATCCGTGCCGCTGATCGGCCTCTGGGCGACCCTCGGCGAGTACGCGCTGTACCCGCTCGCGTTGATCCCCTTGCTGTTCCTGCTGTATCCGGACGGCCGCCTCCCGAGCCGTCGGTGGCGCTGGGCCGTCGTCGGCCTGGTGGGGGGGACGGCGCTCGCGATCCTCGGGTTCCTGTTCCGGCCCGGTCCGTTCAACAACTGGGTCACGGACGGGATCCTGTACGAGAACCCGCTCGCGATCTCCGGGTTCACCCGGGGTTCGACCCTGATCACGATCGGCACCTTCGTCGCGTTGGCCGGTGCGATCTCGACGCCCGTGGCCGTCGTCCGCCGGTTCCGGCGCTCCTCGGGCGAGGAGCGTCAGCAGATGCGCGTACTGGCGTTCGTCGCCGGGATCGTCGGGACGTTCTTCGCGTTGAACCTCGTGATCATCTTCGTCGGAAGCGTCTTCCAGCTGAACGAGGGCCGGGACGACGCGGGTGACGTCCTGTTCGGGATCCTCCTCGGCCTCACCGCCTTCACCGTCGTCGTCGGCATCCCCGTTGCATACCTCGTGGCGATCCTGCGGTACCGGCTCTGGGACCTCGACGTCGTCGTCAAGAAGACCGTGGTCTTCGCGCTCGTCGCTGGCGCGATCACGCTCGTGGCGGTCCTCGTCCTCCTCCTCCTGCCCGTCGGTGTCTTCGGGACGGGGCTGTCGGGCTGGGAGCGGGGGCTGTTGCTCGTCGGCGTCGCCGTCGGGCTGCTGATCGGACCACTCCGGCGCCGCGCGCGCCGGGTGGCCGACCGGATCGTGTACGGGAAACGGGCGACGCCGTACGAGGTGCTCACCGCGTTCTCGGATCGCGTCGGCGACACCTACGCGACCGAGGAGGTCCTCCCCCGGATGGCGCGGCTCCTCGTCGAGGGCACCGGCGCGAACCAGGCCCGCGTGCTCGTCCGCATCGGGACGGAACTCGTGGAGGAGGCGCGCTGGCCGGACGAGGACCTTCCCCGTGCCGGCGAGCACCTCGAGCCCGTGGTCGACCGGAGCGAGGAGCTCGGCGCGCTCGCGGTATCGATGCCGCCGAACGACCCGATGAATCCCGCGAAGGAGAAGCTGATCCGCGACCTCGCATCTCAGGCCGGCCTGCTCCTTCGCAACGTGAAGCTGATCGAGGAGCTCCGCGCGTCGCGCCAGCGGCTCGTCGCCGCCCAGGACGAGGAGCGCCGGAAGATCGAGCGGAACCTCCACGACGGGGCGCAGCAACAGCTCGTCGCGCTCACGGTGCAGCTGAAGCTCGCGCGGAGCATCGTGGAACGCGACCCGGCGAAGGCGGGCGCGATGCTCGAGACGATCCAGGGGTCGGCGACCGGCGCGCTCGAGGACCTGCGGGATCTTGCGCGCGGGATCTACCCGCCGCTCCTCGCGGACCGGGGGCTTCCGGCCGCGCTCGAGGCGCAAGCACGGAAGGCGGCGGTGCCGACGACGGTGGAGGCCGGCGCGGTCGGCCGGTACCCGCAAGAGATCGAGGCCGCCGTGTACTTCTGCGCGCTCGAGGCGCTCAACAACGTGGCGAAGTACGCGGAGGCGTCCCACGCCACCGTGACGCTCGCCCAGCAGAACGGCCGGCTCACGTTCGCGGTCGTCGACGACGGTCGTGGGTTCGATCCGGACGACGCCGGCTTGGGGACCGGCCTGCAGGGGATGGCCGACCGACTCGAAGCGATCGGAGGCGACCTCGAGGTCGCATCGTCACCCGGTGAGGGAACGACCGTGCGCGGGCGCATCCCGACGGGGGCGTCGACGACATGACCGCGCAGGCGAGGTCGCGGGTCGCCTGGATCGTCTGGGGCTGCCTGATGGCGATCCTCGCGCTGACGGTCGCGGTGTCGATCGCGAACCGGGGCATCCAAGAGGACGCCTGGTTCTATCCGCTCGCGATCGCGATGATCCTCGGGTACTCGACCGTGGGCGCCGTAGTCGCCTCCCGCAACCCTCGGAACCCCATCGGGTGGCTGATGCTCGGGGTCGGTGGCGTCTTCGCGATTGGGGGCTTCTGTGACGAGTTCGCGCGATACGTCTACGTGACCCATCCGGGGGCCCTTCCCGGCGGCCCGTTCGCGGTCTGGCTCATCAACTGGATCTACGCGGCGATGATGACGTCCCTGTCCCTGTTGGGTCTGTTGTTCCCCACGGGACGCGTCCCGGGCCCGCGCTGGCGATTCCTCGTGCCCGCGACGATCGTCTTGGGCGTCGTGGCGGCCGTGTCCTCGATCCTCTCCCCATCGTTCGTCGCCGACGCACCGGTCCCCCTGCGCAATCCCACGGGCGTCGAGGGGTTCCCGGCCGATGCATTCGGGGGGCTCGCGTGGGTCGGGCTCATGCTGTCGATCGCCGCGGCGGTGGTCGCGATCGTCGTCCGGTATCGACGGGCGGCCGGCGAGGAGCGGCAGCAGATCCGATGGCTCGCGTACGTGGTCATCCTCGGCGTCCTCGTCGCGCTGATCGCGCTCGTGTGCACGACCGTGGTCGGCCCCTCGTTCGGAAGCTCGCTCGCGGGTCAAGCGCTCGCGTTCCTCGGCTTCGCGCTCATCGGCATCGGCGTCCCGGCGTCGATGGGCGTCGCGATCCTGAGGTACCGGCTCTACGACCTCGACCTCGTCGTGAAGAAGACGCTGGTCTTCGGGATCGTGGCCGTGTTCATCACCGCCGTGTACCTCGGCCTCGTCCTCGCGATCCCGACGTTGGTGCTCGGGGCGGGGACCGACACGGGCATCAACTTCGCGACCCTGGCGGCGACGGTCCTCGTCGCGACCGCGTTCAACCCGGTGCGCGCGCGAGCGCGCCGGCTCGCCGATCGGCTCGTGTACGGCAAGCGTGCGACCCCGTACGAGGTGCTCTCGGAGTTCGCCGATCGGCTGGCCGACGTGTACTCGACCGAGGACGTCCTGCCGAGGATGGCTCGGCTCGTCGCGGAGAGCACCGGAGCCACCTCCGTGCGCGTCTGGTTGCGGGTCGGGAGCGAGATGGTACCGACCGCGACCTGGCCCGCGGACGCGCCCTCGGTCAGCGCGGTCGCGACCTCCGATGACGCGGTGTCGTCACTGCCCGGTCACGCGGTGGCGGTCGTGCACCAGGCGGAGCTGCTCGGAGCGATCACGCTGGAGATGCCGTCCAGCGATCCGATGACGCCGACCAAGGACAAGCTCGTGCAGGACGTGGCCGCGCAGGCCGGCCTGGTGTTGCGCAACGTGCGTCTGATCGAGGAGCTTCGGGAATCACGGCGGCGCATCGTTGCGGCCCAGGACGAACGCGCCCGACGGCTCGAACGCGACATCCACGACGGGGCGCAACAGCAGCTCGTCGCCCTCGGCGTGAAGATGCGACTGCTCGCGGCGCTCGTGGACCGAGATCCCGACAAGACGCGCGAGCTCCTGGAACAGCTGCAGACGGATACGACCGACGCGCTGGACAACCTCCGCGACCTCGCGCGCGGGATCTACCCGCCGCTGCTCGCGGACAAGGGACTGTCCGCCGCGCTCGAGGCGCAGAGCCGCAAGGCGACGATCCCGGTCCGGATCGAACCGGACGGGGTCGGCCGGTACCCGCAGGAGATCGAGTCGACGGTCTACTTCTGCGTCCTCGAGGCGCTCCAGAACGTCGGGAAATACGCGAACGCGAATGCCGTCACGGTCCGGCTGAGCGAGGTCAACGGGCTCCTCGACTTCGAGGTCCGGGACGACGGTGTGGGCTTCGATCCTGCCTCGGTCGCAGGCGGCTCGGGGCTGCGAGGCATGGCCGACCGCGTGGAGGCGGTGGGCGGGACCTTCGCGCTCCGATCGGCGCCGGGCCGGGGGACCACGATCGAGGGCCGACTGCCCGTGGGTGGCGGACGATGACCATGAGGGGACGGCGCTGGGCCTGGGGCCTCTGGGCCTTCACGATCGTCCTGCTCGGGGCCGCGCTCACGCTCGCGGTCCGGAACGGCTCCCTGTCGGAAGACCCCGCCTTCGCCGCCCTCGCCATCGTGATGATGGTGGGCTATGCCTCGATCGGAGCCCTCGTCGCCTCCAAGCTCCCGGGGAGCCCGATCGGGTGGCTGCTGCTCGCGACCGGACTCGGGTTCCTCCTGTCGGTCACCACGTCCGACTACGCGATCTACGCCCTGTACACCGACCCGGGCGCCCTGCCGTTCGCCTCGTTCGCAGTCTGGCTCCAGACGTGGATCTTCCTCGTCCCGGTCGGTGCCGTCGTCCTGCTCGTCGCCCTGTTCCCGACCGGCGCGGCCGCCTCGTATCGCTGGCGATGGCTCCCGCCGGCGATCGTCGCCTCGTTCGCGCTGGCGATCCTTGCGTCGATGCTGCGCGCCGGGCCCGTCGACCTGGACGACGCGCCCGGCATGGTCGACCCGATGAACCCCATCGGCATCGAGGCGCTGGACCCGGTACTCACGGTGATCGCGTGGGTCGCCGCTCTCGCGGGGATCGCCGTCGCGGTGTTGGCGGTGGCGTCCTTGGTGGCGCGATACCGCGCCGCCCAGGGCGAGGAGCGGCAACAGGTTCGCCTGCTCGCGTACGTGGGCCTGATCGCGATCGGCCTGTTCCTCGTGGCGATCGCGACCTCGTTCGGGTTGCACGAGGGCGAGTCGTCGACGCTGAACAGCGTGGCGTTCTTCGCCTTCTTCATCGCGTTCGGGATCGGGATCCCGGCGGCCGCCGCGGTCGCGGTCATCCGCTACCGCCTCTGGGACCTGGACGTCGTCCTCAAGAAGACGATCGTGGCGACGAGCCTCGTGCTGTTCCTCATGGTCGCCGCGCTGGTGATGTTCGTCGTGCCCGTCCTCGTGGTCGGCCTGCCCGTCGACTCGCCCGGGGTAGCGCTCGTGGTCGGCATCGGGATCGGTGCGCTGGTCTGGCCGCTCCTGCGTGTGTCGCGACGCCTCGCCGACCGGATCGTCTACGGCGGCCGAGCGACGCCGTACGAGGTCCTGTCGGAGTTCTCGGACCGGATGGCGGAGTCCTACGCCACCGACGACGTCCTGCCGAGGATGGCCTCGATCCTGGCCGCAGGGATCGGCGCCGAACGCGTCACGATCTGGCTCCTCGTCGGCGGCGAGCTCCGGCCTGCAGCCTCGTCGCCCGCCACGCCGACGGACGAGCCTCCGCTCGCCCTCGCGTTCACCGACCTCACGGGGGATGCCTTCGTCGTCCGGCACCAGGGCGAGCAGCTCGGGGCTCTCACCGTCACGATGCCGCCGAACGACCCGATGAACCACAGCAAGGAGCGCCTGATCCGCGACCTCGCGGGCCAGGCGGGCCTCGTCCTTCGGAACGTCCGCCTGATCGAGGAGCTCCGCGCATCGCGGCGGCGGCTCGTCGCCGCCCAGGATCTCGAGCGCCGCCGGCTCGAACGCAACATCCACGACGGCGCGCAGCAGCAGCTCGTCGCGCTCGCCGTGAAGCTCCGGTTGGCCGACCAGGTCGTCGAGCGCGACCCGGCGAAGGCCCGCGAGCTCCTCGTGCAGCTGCAGGCAGAGACGAACGAGGCCCTGGAGGACCTGCGCGACCTCGCCCGCGGGATCTACCCACCACTGCTCGCGGACAAGGGACTCCCCGCAGCGCTCGAGGCGCAGGCCAGGAAGACCGCGTTGCCGGTCACGCTCGAGCCCGACGGCGTGCGACGGTACCCGCAGGAGCTCGAGGCCACGGTCTACTTCTGCGTGCTCGAGGCGTTGCAGAACATCTCGAAGTACGCGAACGCGACGGCGGTCCGGATCGCCGTGTGGGAACGGGACGAGCGGCTGGGGTTCGAGGTCCGCGACGACGGCGTCGGCTTCGACCCCGGATCGGCGTCCCGGGGAACCGGTCTGCAGGGGATGGCCGACCGGCTCGACGCCGTCGGCGGCGAGCTGCGGATCAGCTCGGCGCCGGGCAGGGGGACCACGATCTCCGGCGCGGTCTCGCTCTCGGGGAACGCCCGGTCCGCCGGCGCGGCGACGGACTAGCGGCCGATCAGTCGGCGCTCGAGGCGTCGGTCCACGCGGCCTCGAGCCGGTCGGGTCCGAACACCGCCTTCGGGATGTACGCGCTGGCGCCGCACTCGGCGGCCCTCGGCGCGTACTCCTCCTCCTCGTAGGTCGAGAGCAGGAGCACGACCACCTTGTCGGCTCCGTCGGCGAGGATCTGCCGGGTCGCGTCGAGCCCGTTGATGCCGGGCAGGTTCACATCCATGAGGACGAGGTCGGGCGAGAGCTCGCGGGCCAGTTCGACGGAGTCCTCCCCGGTCTCCGCCTCGCCCACGACCTCGAAGCCCTCGGTCGCGTCCACCACCATGCGGGCGGCCATCCGGAAGGGCTCCTGGTCGTCCACGATCAGCACTCGAACCGTCATCGACGTGCTCCTTCAGGCTCCAGCGTCCCACCACCTCCGGGCTTTCGACAGTGATGCCAGCACCACTGTTCGAGGGGACCCAACGGGGGACTCACTGTTCTCCGCGACTGCTGCTACGGTCGTGGGTCTTCGGCGAAGGGGGGCCCCGCATGGGATCGCTGGACCGGACACGACCCGGGGCACGCCGGCTGCTCTCCTCGATCGCGGCCGGCCTGCTCCTCACCACCTCGTTGATCGCAGGAGCGCAGGACTCGTCGGCGCGACAGCCGCGCGAGCCGACGACCTCGGCGATCTCGCGCACCAGAGCGACCGCCTTCCTCGACAGCCGAGCGAAGGGGTCGGTCGGCGTGAGCCGCAGGGTCCTGAGTGCTCGACTCCAACTCGGTCGCACGCTCGGAACCCTGGGGGTGGTCGACGACGATCCGACGACGGGAACGCTCCGGTTCCTGGGCAGGCTCGACGGGTTCCTGACGGGTCCGAGCGACGGGTCCGCATCGGCGGTCGCGCTCGACTACGTCCGGTCGCACCGCATCGCCTTCGGGTTGTCGCGTTCGGACCTGCGCACCTTCCGTCTGCGTCGCGATTACGTCGACGTCGGCGGAACCCACCACCTGGCGTGGGTCCAGCGGGTCGGCGGGGTCGAGGTCTTCCCGAACGGGTTGGAAGCCAACGTGACCGAGGACGGTCGGCTCATCAACGTCTCGGGCTCTCCCGCGGCGGGGCTTCGGGCGCCGTCGGCGGCCGCGCGGCTGGGGGCCGAGGCGGCGATCGCCGCCGCACGGGTCGCCGGCGGCGGCGCGGCGGTGCGGGCGAGGGGCGATCTCGCCGAGCGCGTCCTGTTCGCCACGGGGCGCGGAGCGCGGCTCGCGTGGAAGACGACGACCTGGGTGGGGCACGACCTGCTCGTCACGGTGGTCGACGCCGAGAACGGCGACGTCCTCTGGCGCACGAACCTCACGCGCTCCGACGTGCCGGGAACGGGGCAGGCCGTCGACTTCTTCCCCGGCGCCAGCGTCCCGAACGGCGGCGGCGTCGAGCACCAGGTGTCGTTCCCGGTCGTCGACGGCACGGCCCTGTCGGGGAACAACGCGCACGTCGGCGCGGACGTCAACGACAACGGCCTCATCGGTCCCGCCGAGGAGATCGCGGCCTCCTCCGGCCTGGACTGGAACTACCCGGCGACCCTCAACACGGGCAGCGTGGCGCAGCACTGCTCCGCCGACTACCCGTGCACGTGGGACCGGCTCACGCCGTTCAGCTGGGAGGCGAACCGGAACCACTTCGGGACGCAGCTCTACTACCTGCTCAACGCGTTCCACGATCACCTGCTGGCGCCGCCGATCGCCTTCACGGAGGCGGCGGGCAACTTCCAGGTGGCCAACCCGAGCGGCCAGGGACTCGGCGGCGATCCGGTGGAGGGACACGCCCTCCTCGGCGCCGCGACGAACGGTGGCCTCACCGACGGCTTCCACCGGAACAACGCGTTCATGTCGACCCCGCCCGACGGAGCACCCCCGTTCATGGGGATGTTCCTGTTCCGCGGCTTCTTCGTGTCGATGCACAGCGGCGACGACGCCGCGATCGTGTATCACGAGTACACGCACGGGCTGGTCGCCCGGCTGAACACCTTCCCCGACGGAACCGACGCCAACGTCGGCTTCCAGGCGGGCGCGATGCACGAGGCGTGGGGCGACTGGTACGGGCTCGACTCGCTCGAGAACGACGGCTTCGTCGTCGACGGCCCGACCGTAGGGGACGTCGTCGAAGGCGAGTACCCGACCGCCGGACCGGGGATCCGGACCCAGCCGATCGATTGTCTGGTGGGAACGAGCTCGCCGAACTGCCCGGACCTCGGGTTCGGCGCGGGCCCCGGCGGCTACACGTTCGGCGACATGGGCACGGTCATCCCGTTCCCGGAGGTCCACGAGGACGGCCAGATCTGGGCGCAGACGATGTGGCAACTCCGCGACGTCCTCGGCTCGACCGTGATGGAGGGACTCGCGACGCGCGGCCAGGAGCTCGCGCCCAACGACCCGTCCTTCCTCGACACGCGGAACGCGATGATCCAGGCCGACCTGGTCAACAACGGCGGCGCGAACGTGGACGCCCTGTGGACGGTGTTCGCGCAGCGAGGGATGGGCTTCTTCGCGTCGTCTCCCGACGGCAGCGACACCTCGCCGATCGAGGACTTCTCCCTGCCGCCCGACTGTTCGGTGGACCCGTGCGGGACGATCTCGGGCACGGTCACGGACAAGGCATCCGGCGCCCCGCTCGCCGACGCGCGGGTCTTCATCGGGGGGCACTCGAGCGGCTTCGCCGACGATCTCGCCGACACCACGGACGGCGGCGGCGCGTTCACGATCGACGATGTGCCGTTCCACCTCTATCCCGAGCTCGTCATCGATGGCGTCGGATACGAGCAGCGGATCCGCAGCGTGGACGTCGACGGAGACGAGAGCGTGGACGTCAAGCTGGTGCGCGACTGGGCGGCCCTGGAGGGCGGCGCGGACCTCGTGTCGTTCACACCCCCGAACTACGCGTCCTTCTGTGGCGTGAACGCGGACGGCGCGTTCGACCTGTCGCTTTCCAGCGGCTGGCCGAGCGACGCCCCGGACAGCACCGCCGGCAGCAACAAGACGGGACCGCGACGAGCCGTCGTCGAGCTCCCGAGGCGGGTCGACGTGACGAGCTTCGGCGTCGCGTCCGGAGGGACCTGCGGAGACGACTCGGACGCCGGCGTGAAGAAGTTCGCGATCCAGACGCGCAAGAACGCCAACGCGGACTGGGTCACGGCGGTCACGGGCTCGGTGCCCGCCAACGGCGAGCTCCGGACCTTCAAGGCCACGGCCGGGAGGCAGAACGTCCGGTTCGTCCGGTTCATCATGAAGACGAACCACGGGAACGCGCTGTTCATGGACGTGCTGGAGGTCACCGTCCGGGGCCGGTAGCGCTCGAGACTCGGGACGATCGGAAGGGCCGGCCCCGCGCCGGCCCTTCCGTCGTTCTCAGGGATGCCGAGCGAGGCTGAGGAACGCCGCCTCCAGGACCAGGCGGGTGTTGAGGTTCAGGTCCTCGGCGAGCGCCGCGCGGGCCTCCTCGACGGCGGCCATCGCCCTGGTGGCGGGGACCACGTCGCCGGCCGGTGCGCCCACGTCGGGGTTCATCAGCACCTCGGCGCCGCCGCCCACCGAGACCGCGACCGTGTCGCGCAGGAGTGCCGACACCCCCATCAACACCCGGTCGGCGTACTCGCGCTCGGCCCGGCGGACGAGCCGTTTGTGCCGCTCCTCGATCCGCCGGATCGCGCCGCGATACGCGTCCTCGGCGCGACCGCGTTCGTCCAGGAACGGCGTCAGCTCGTCCGAGAGCCGGGCGTCGAGATCCTTGCGGTACCGCTCGGCCGCCTCGAGGACCATGGCCGCCGCCTCGACCGCTCCCGCGCCCCCGCGGCGGGCGGCCTCGAGCGCCTCGCGCGACGTCTCGCGGAACCCGATCCCCTCCTGCTTGGACGCGAGCCGCCGGGCGCGGCCGAGGTTGCCGCCGGCGAGCCGGGCCGCGAGCGCCGCGCGCACCGGTTCCACGCCCTCGTCGACGAGGGTCTCGACGACGAACGGTTCGGATAGCGGACCGAACGACACGACGTGGCAGCGCGACATCACCGTCTCGGGCAGCTCGTCGGGTCGCGCCGACAGGAGCAGCAACACGGTGTCAGCGGGCGGCTCTTCGAGCACCTTCAGCAGGACGTCGGCGGCCGCCGGATTCAGCCGGTCGGCCTCGCGGATCACGAACACTTTCCGGCCGGGCTCGGGCGCCGTCCGGTACGCCGGGTGCCACACGTCGGCCCGGACGGTGTCCACGTGGATGTCGCGCCCCTCGGGTTCGACCACGACCTCGTTGGGGTGCTTGTCCTCGAGGGCGAGCCGACAGTCGCGGCACGTCCCGCATCCGCCCTGCGAGCAGAGGAGCGCCGCGGCGAAGGCCCGGGCCGCCTGCTGCTTGCCGCCGCCCTCGGGACCCGCGAGCACGTACGCGTGATGGGGCCTGGCCGCCGCCTGCCGCAGGAACGACATCGCGTGGTCCTGGCCCGGGACGAGCTCGAGCACCGGGAAGCCGCCTCCCGCCGCCGACTCAGCCACCGGCTTCGTCCTCCCGCTCCTTCAGCACGCGCCCCAGCGCCTCGACGACCTGGAGATGGACGTTCTCCGGCGTCTGGTCGGCGTCGACGACGACGAACCGCTCGGGGTGCTCCTCGGCGATGCGCAGGTACGCGTCGGCGACCTTCGCGTGGAAGTCCTCCCCTTCCATCTCGATCCGGTCGGGCTCCTCGAGCGAGCGGAGCAGCCCGGCCTCGGGCTCGACATGCAGGAGCAGGACGAGGTCCGGGAACAGCCCCTGCGTCGCCCAGACGTTCAGCGTGAGCACGTCCTGTTCGCCCAGGCCACGGCCGGACCCCTGGTACGCGAGCGACGAGTCGATGTAGCGATCGCAGATCACCACCGCGCCCCCCGCGAGCGCTGGCCGGATCACCGAGGCGACGTGCTGCGCGCGGCTGGCCGCGAACAGCAGCGCCTCGGTGCGCGGCTCGATCCGGCCGGTCTCGTGGTCGAGCAGGACCCGGCGAACCTCCTCGCCGACCGGCGTCCCCCCGGGCTCCCGTGTCACGAGGACCTCGATGCCCTGGGACTCCAGCCACTCCTTCGCCAGGCGGATCTGCGTGCCCTTGCCCGCGCCCTCGACGCCCTCGAACGCGACGAACAGCCCGTTCGTCGGGGGGCGTTTCAGCTTGGGGACGAGGCCGAGGGGCTGCGGCTTGCTCACCCGGAACCGGCGGAGACCGCGGCGGGTGACGGCGCCCGCGAGCAGGGCCCCGACGCCCGCGACCATCAGGGCGACGCGCGAACCGGACAGGTCGATCGTCCGCTCGCCGATCGTCAGGGCGCGCGTCCCGATGGCACCGGCGAGGACCGGGAACAGCGTGAGCGAGAGGAACAGGCCGAGCCGGGACAGGACCGTGAGCGCCGCGAACGTCCGCCCCCGGTACTCGTCGGTCACGTTCTCCTGCAACAGGACGTACCCGCTCACCCAGGCGGAGCCGCAGAACACGCCCAGGATCACCGTGATGACCGCCGCGTAGCCGATCTCGGGCATCGCGGCGAGCACGACCAGGGTGCCGGCGGCGGCCATGATCGACCAGACGAACACGTTCTCGCGCTCGACGAAGTCCACGAGCTTGTTCGAGGTCGCCATCCCGATGCCCATGCCGATCCCGAACGACGTCACGAGGATGCCCCATCCCGGGTTCCCCGCGCCGAGCGTGTCGGTGGCGAAGATCGTGCCGAGTGCGAGCACCGCGCCCACCGCGCTGAACGCCGCCACGATGCCGAGCGTCATCGCCGAGGCGAGCGAGTTCTCGCGGAGGAACCGGACCCCGTCGGCGATGTCTCGGCCGATGTGCGAGAGCTCGAACCGCGAGAACGTGTGCGGCGTGGGCGCGGGGATCTTGATCCGGCTCACCAACAACGCCGAGGTCGCGAACGTGCCGGCGTCCAGCCAGAGCGCGAGGAACGCCGGATTGTCCGAGAGCCACGGGAACAGTTCCGACCCGCCCGAAAGGAACGCGAACACGAGGCCGCCGAGCGGCAGCGTCCCGTACGTCACGATGAGGCCGAGCGAGTTCGCGTTCGCGAGCTGCCGGCGCGGCACGAGGTTCGGGAGCGACGCGTCGCGGGCCGGGGTCCACAGCAGCGAGAAGCACTCGATCACGAACGAGACGAGGAAGATCCCCCACAGCGGGCCGAGGAACGGCAGCAGGGCGTAGAGGCCGCCGCGCGCGACGTCGGCGGTGATCATCACGGTCTTGCGGTTCACCCGGTCGACGATCGCGCCGGCGATCGGGCCGAACAGGATCGCGGGCGCCATGCGGGCGACCATGACGCCGGCGACGGCGTACGCGCCCGCGTCGCCGCCCTTGATCGTGACGAGCGCGGTGACGGCGACGAACCCGACCCAGTCGCCGAAGGAGCTGATCGTCTGCGCGGCGAGGAGCTTGGAGAAGGACGGGTGGGTGATGAGGTCCTTGAAGGTCGCCGGGCGCGTCCCGCGTAGCGCCGCGACCTCGTCGGCGAACGACGCCACCTAGCCCTCCGTCGACGGAGCGTCGCCCGTAGCCGGCGTGGCGGCCTTCACCGGATCGGCAGCCGCCTCGTCGGAGCCGTTCTCGGACTTCGAGCTCGTCGTCGTCCGCTTCTTCGTCGTCTTGGCCGTCGACCGCTTCTTGGTCGTCTTGGCCGTCGACCGCTTGACAGCCGACTTCCTCGTGGTCCGCTTCGCCGTCGTGCCACCCTTCTTCGCCGCCCGCGCCGCCCGCGCCGCGGCCTTCGCCGCGCGGGCCTCGGCCTCGGCCTCAGGGTCCCCTGACTTGGTCAGGTTGAGCTCGAGGTCGAACTCGGCGCCGCATCCCCAGCACCGCACGCTCTTCGGACGCCGTACCAGCAGCGATCCGCACTCCGGGCACGGATGGTCGGCGTCGGGCGGATGGTTCACGGCGAAGTCGCAGTCCGGGTATCGCTCGCACCCGTACATCAGCCCGAACCGCGTCCGCCGGATCACGATGTCGCCCTCCTTGCACTGCGGGCACCGCACGCCGGTCGACGTCGGGGGCTCCTTCTTGATGTAGCTGCAGTCCGGGTAGCCCGAGCACCCGACGAACGGGCCGAACCGGCCGAACTTGCGCTGGAGCGGGCGCCCGCACTCGGGGCAGGTCTCGTCGAGCATCTCGGGCTCGGGCCGAACCTGCCCGTCGAGGTTGCGGATGTACTTGCACCCGCCGTCCTCCTCGGCGAACCGCGAGCACCCGATGAAGAACCCGTACCGGCCGAGCCGCTTCTGCAGGCGGCCCGGCGGGGTGCGCCCCTCCTCGATGCATCGGGGACACTCCTCGTCGAGCTCCTCGACGTACCGCTCGAACTTCTCCTCGGCCCGCTCGAGCGCCTCGGAGAACGGCATGTAGAACTGGCGGAGGACCTGGACGCGCTGGAGCTCGCCCTCGGCGATCTCGTCGAGATCCTCCTCCATCTCGGCGGTGAAGTTCACGTTCACGATGTCGGGGAAGTGTTCGATGAGCTTGTCGGTCACGACCTCGCCGACGTCGTTGGGGAAGAACCGGCGGTCCTCCAAGCGCACGTAGCCCCGGTCCTGGATCGTCGAGATGATCGACGCGTACGTCGAGGGCCGGCCGATCCCGAGCTCCTCGAGCGTCTTCACGAGCGACGCCTCGGTGAAACGCGGCGGCGGCTGGGTGAAGTGCTGCTCGGGCAAGAGCTCGAGCAGCCGGAGCGCCTGCTCGGCCGTGAGCTCGGGGAGGCGGCGATCGCCGTCCTCGTCGGCGGCGTCGTCGCGGCCCTCCGCATACACACGGAGGTGGCCGTCGAAGACCATCGTCCGGCCGGTCGCCCGCAGACGGTACCGCGCCGCCCCGGCGACCGCGTCGATGTCGACGCCCACTTGGTTGAACCGGGCCTGCGCCATCTGGGTCGCGACCGTCCGCTGCCAGATCAGGGTGTAGAGGCGGAGTTGGTCCCGGTCGAGCGCCGCCGCGACGCGGTCCGGCGTCCGGAACACCGACGTCGGCCGGATCGCCTCGTGCGCCTCCTGCGCGTTGCGGGACCGCGTCTTGAACCGGCGCGGCTCCGCGATCGCGTACTCGCGGCCGAACTCGGCCCGCACGAGCTCGGCGATCTCGCGCAGGGCGGACTCGGCCAGGTTGAGCGAGTCCGTCCGCATGTAGGTGATGAGCCCGACAGTGCCCTCGCCGGGCAGGTCCACTCCTTCATAGAGGCGCTGCGCGAGCGTCATCGTCTTGCGCGCGCCGAACCCGAGCTTGCGGGCCGCTTCCTGCTGCAGGGTCGAGGTCTTGAACGGCGGACGCGGCCCCTCCTTGCGCTCCTTGCTCTCGACCTTCGCCACCGCGTACGCGGCCTCGCGCAGGCGCTCGACGTGCGTGGCCGCCTCCGCCTCGGTCGAGAGCAGCACGCCCTTCTTGTCGGGCGAGGGCGCGAGGCGCCCGTCGGGCACGCTCGCGAGGCGCGCGACGAACGGCTGCTCCTCGCCCTCGGGGGTGAGGCGCGCGTCGACGCTCCAGTACTCGACGGGCTCGAACCCCCGGATCTCGCGCTCGCGCTCGACGATCAGGCGGAGGGCGACCGACTGGACGCGTCCGGCCGATAGGCCGGGCTGGACCCGGCGCCAGAGCAGCGGCGAGATCTTGTAGCCGACGAGCCGGTCGAGGACCCGGCGCGCCTCCTGGGCGTCGAACAGCTTGAGGTCGACCTCGCGAGGGCGAGCGAAGGCCTCGAGGATCGCGTCCCGCGTGATCTCGGTGAACGTGACCCGCTTGGCCTCGGACGGCTCGATCCCGAGGAGCGAGGCCACGTGGTAGGCGATCGCCTCCCCCTCCCGGTCGTAGTCCGTCGCCAGGATCAGGTCGTCTGCCGCCTTGCGAGCCTTCCGCAGGTCGGCAACGTGCTTCTTCGAGTCTGCCGGGACCTCGTAGGTGACCTCGAAGCCGTTGTCGACGTCGACGCCGAGATCGCTCTTGGGCAGGTCCCGGATGTGGCCGTACGAAGCCCGGACGGCGTAGTCGCCGCCCAGGTACTTCTCGATCGTCTTCGCCTTCGCCGGCGATTCGACCACGACCAGCGTCTTGCTCATGGCCCCTGACCTGCAGCTTTCCGTCGTCTGGGAGGGGAGCGGAGGACCGCGAGCGCCGAGGGGGCCCTCCGCGCGCAGGGTACCAGCCGCCCCTGTTGGCCCGGGTATCGTCGGCCATCGCGCCGTCCGGCGCCACGACCGGGCTTCGGGCACGTTTCAACGCGCTGCTAGGCTCCCTGCATTCCCGCCCCGGCTCCCGGGAGACGCTGTGCTCGCCCTGCTGACCGAGTTCGTGACCGACGAGATCGCCCGCTACGGGCTGCTGGCGATCTTCGTGCTGATGCTCCTGGAGTCCGCCTGCATCCCGATCCCCTCCGAGGTCACGATGCTGTTCGGCGGCGCGCTCACGACGGCCTCGTTCCTGGCCCCCGAGCAGCAGCTCGACTTCTGGCTCGTAGTCCTCGCGGGGACGGTCGGCAACGTCGTCGGCTCCTGGCTCGCCTACTGGGCCGGCTACTCGGGCGGGCGCCCGCTCGTCGACCGATGGGGCCGCTACCTGTTGATCCGCCCGCACGAGGTGGACCGCGCCCACGAGTGGTTCGAGCGCCGGGGCCAGAGCGCCGTCTTCGTCGGGCGCCTGCTCCCGGTGATCCGGACCTTCATCAGCCTGCCGGCCGGCGTCGTGCGCATGGGCTTTTGGCGCTTCACCTTCTATACGGTGCTGGGCTGCCTGCCCTGGTGCCTCGCGCTGACGTGGATCGGCGCCCTGCTCGGGGAGCGGTGGGAGTCGGCCGAACGCCTGATGCGGCCGTTCGCCTGGGCGATCGCCGTGGTGCTTGCGGCCGGCATCGCGTGGTGGGTCTGGCACCGGATCCGGACGATCCGGGCCGAGGAGGCCGTTCGGCGCGCACGGGGGAAGGACGGCCCGGAGCGCGTGACCACGACGGAGGGGTCCGAGGAGTAGCCGCCGCCGTCAGCCGAGCTCGGCGCGCATCACCCAGGACTCGCCCTCCGCCTCCTCGCGGACGCGGGTGAACCCGACCCGCTCGTACATCATCCGCGACCGGTTGTGGACGGCGACCGACAGCGACAACGCCTGGAAGCCTTCCTCGCGCGCCTGCACCATGAGCGCCCGGAGCAGCGTCTCGCCGATCCCCTTGCGCCGATGCAGCGGGACCACGGCGATCCCGAGCTCGGGGGTCTTCTCGTCGACGAACCCGTGGCCGGGCTCCTCCTCCGTGAACAGGCGGTACCACGCGGCCCCGACCGGCGTCCTCTCGAGCTCGGCGATCACGCCGGCGTCGCCCGGCCGGCCCCAGTCGCGGTGATAGCGCTCGAGCACCGGGTCGGCGAGCGTCGCGATCGTCCGCTCGCGCGGCCAGTCGGGGTTCCACGCGGCGGCCTCGTAGAGCATCTCCCGGAGGAACCCGTCGTCCTCGTGCGTTGCGGGACGGATGTTCACGCGTGCTCCCGTGCAATGCTTCGGCGGATGGCCACCCTAGCGCAGTCGCGCCTCGCGGCGCTCGCGCGCGCCGTTCGCGAACGCTACCGCGACGACGAGGTGGGCACGCACGCGGCTGCGCTTGCCTACCAACTGTTCCTGTCCACCCTGGCCCTCTCGCTCGTGGGCCTCGCGCTGATGGGGCTCGCCGAGGACGTGCTGCCGTTCGACCTGCCCGAGGGGACCGAGGAGCAGTTCGCGAACCTCACCGGCAGCGCGAGCGCCACCCTCGGCATCGTGAGCTTCGTCGTCCTGCTCTGGACGGCCTCGGCGCTCGCCCGTCGCGCGAGCAATGCCCTTCGCGCCGTGTTCCGCACGGGCCGGGAGGGCGCCGTCCGCGACGGCCTCCGCGCCGTGGCGACCACGCTCGGCCTCGTCGTGGTGATCGGGGCCCTGCCGGTCCTGACCGGCGTCATCACGGCGATCCGGGTCGCGGCCGGGCTCGAGGCGCCGTTCCGGATCCTCGGGCTGGCGGCGACCGCGGCGCTCGAGTTCGGGCTGTTCCTCCTCGCGTACACGGTGCTCACCCCCGGAAGGCTGGGCTGGCGGACGCACCTTCCGGGAGCGCTCGTCATGACCGCGGGCTGGGAGCTGTTCAAGCTCGCCGGCGGACTCCTGATCGAGTACTACCTCACGAGGGCGACCTTGCTCTACGGGACGATCGGGGCGATCGTCGCGCTGCTTCTGTTCCTCCGGCTCGGCAGCGACCTGTTCCTGATCGCGGCCGAGCTGTCGGCCGCCCTCCGAGACCGGCGCCGGGCGGCGGGATCGAACCCCGGGTGGTCCCCGGCCGGCTGACTCGGACTCGACCGCGGGGGCGGGCGGTGCCATCCTCGTGGCATGGCCGGCCGGCTCCGGACGTTCCGCGGCGTGATGCGCGATCGCGACCTTCGGGCCGTCGCCCTCGCGTACCTCGGCTTCAACATGACGGAGTTCGCGACCTGGATCGCGATCCTCGTGTTCGCGTTCGACCACGGCGGCGCTGCAGAGGCGGGCGTGGCGTCGCTGATCCTGCTCGTTCCCTCGGCGATCGCCGCGCCCTTCGCCGCGTACGCGGGCGATCGCTTCCGTCGCGACCGCGTACTGCTCGTGACCTACCTCCTGCAGGCGCTCACGCTCGGGGTGACGGCGCTCGCGCTCTTCGCCGATACCTCCGTGGCCCTCGTGTACGGCGCCGCGACGTTCGCCTCGATCACGATCACCTTCACGCGACCCGCGCAGAACTCCCTCGTCCCCGCTCTGACCGAACGACCCGAGGACCTCACGGCCGCGAACGTCGCCACCGGCATCGTCGAGGGGGTCGGCAAGATGCTGGGTCCGGTGGTCGCCGGGATCCTGCTCGGGGTCTCGGAGCCGTGGTCGGTGTTCGCGACCTTCGCCGTCGTGACGCTGGTCGAGGCGCTGCTCGTCGCGCGGCTGCGGGTGGACACGACCGCGGTGACGCCGGCGGCCAGGATCGGCGCCTCCCACGTCTGGCACGAGACCCTGGGCGGCTTCCGCACCCTGCGCCGCGAGCGCGAGCCGCGGCTGATCGTGATCCTGCTGTCGTCCGGGGTCGTCGTGGTGGGCGCCCTCGACATCCTGTTCGTGGCGACGGCGATCGACCTCTTGGACATCGGTGCGAGCGGCGCCGGCTACCTGAGCGCCGCGTTCGGGTTCGGCGCCATCGTGGGGGCCGCGTCGACGATCGCGCTGGTCGGCCGCCACCGGCTCACGCCGCCCCTCGCCACCGGCGCGCTGGTGTTCGGCGTGCCGATCGGGCTCGTCGCGGTCGCGCCCTCGGCGGTGAGCGCCCCGGCCCTGTTCGCGGTGGCCGGCGGGGGGCGCAGCATCGGCGACGTGGCCGGCAGGACGCTGCTCCAGCGGGTCTCGCCCGACGAGTTCCTCTCACGGGTGTTCGGTGTGCTCGAGGGCCTCATGATGCTGGCGCTCGCGATCGGGTCGATCGTCACGGCGATGCTGATCACGGCGTTCGGCGTGCAGCCGGCGCTGGTGGCCGTCGGCGCGTTCCTCCCGGTCGTCGTCCTGCTGACGTCGGGCCGCCTGCTCTCGATCGACCGGCATGCCGAGGCACCCGACGCCGACTCGCTCGCGTTGCTCCGGGCGATCCCGTTCTTCTCACAGCTGCCCGCCCCGGCGATGGAGCGGGTGATGGCCGACGTGGTCCGGGGAGCGGTGGAAACCGGCGAGGTGCTGATCCGAGAGGGGGACGTCGGGGACCGGTTCTACGTGATCGTCGACGGCGTGGCCGAGGTGACCCGGGACGGGGAACACGTCGCGCGCCTGGGTCCCGGCTCGTACGTCGGCGAGATCGCCCTGCTCCGCGACGTCCCGAGGACGGCGACGGTGGTCGCCGCGACCCCCCTCCGGCTCCTCTCGCTCGAACGCGAGCCGTTCCTGCTCGCCGTCACCGGACATCCGCAGAGCCACGCCGAGGCGCGGTCGGTCGCCGAGACGCGCGTGCCCTCGGCCGACGGCTCGGTCACTGATTGAACGACAGGGAAGCGGCGACGGCGAACCCGAACGCGACCGCGAGACCGACCGACTTGTTGCGCTTCGCGTACTCGAACGCCTCGGGCAGCATCTCGTCGGCCAGCATCGTCAGGATCGCGCCGCCCGCGAACGCCTGGATGCCGGCGATCCACGAGCCGGACGCGTCGTCCAGCAGGGCGTAGCCCACGCCCGCGGCCAGCGTGCTCGTCACGACCACGGCGCCCCAGAGCGCGAGGACCCGGCCCCTCGTCCACCCGCCGCCAGCGAGGTCGGTCGAGGCGGCGATCGCCTCGGGGATGTTCGAGAGGAACACGGCAACGATCACGGCGACGCTCGCCTGGTCGCCGGTGAGGAGCGACGCGCCGATCACGACGGACTCGGGGATGCCGTCGAGGACCGCGCCCAGGACGATCGCGAGGCCGCCCGTCGCGCCCGTGGGCCCGGACAGCCTGGCGCTGATGAGGAGCGTGCCCGCGTAGAACACCACCGCGCCGAGGGCGAAGCCCGCCGCGATCGCGAACGGATCCGCCGCGGTGACCACGGCCTCCTCGACGAGCTCGTACGCGACCGCGCTGATCAGGACGCCGGCGCCGAACCCCATGATCATCCCGAGGAGCCGCTTGCCGATCGGGAGGAAGAACGCGGCGAGCGCGCCGAGCAGCAGGGACGAGGCCCCGAGGAGGGACCACGCCATCGCCTCCGTCATGCCGGCGACAGGTCGATCTCGGCCGCCACGCCCTGCAGCCCCTCGATCGAGACCGCGAGGAACTCGTCGAGCGGGAGGCCGATCCCCTCCTCGACGCCCGTGACCTCCTCGCGGTTCACCCCGGGCGCGAACGCCTTCTCCTTCAGCTTCTTCTTCACCGAGGAGACCTTCATCCCCTGTGCCCGCTCGGGACGGACGAGCGCGGCCGCGACGAGCAGGCCGGCGACGGCGTCCGCGTGCACGACGGCCCTCGACATCACGTCGGTCCGGTACTCGGGGTAGGCGTGGGCGAGCACGCCGTTGATCACGCGCTCGTCGACCTCGGCCTCGCGGAGCCACTCCGCAGCCAGCCGGGCGTGGTTGGCCGCATCGTCTCCCGTGTGGTCCTGGTCCAGGTCGTGGAACATGCCGGTCAGGCCCCAGAGCTCCTCGTCCTCCCCGAACCGCCGCGCGAGCGCGCGCATCACGCCCTCAACCGAGATTAGGTGGCGGACGGTCGTCTCCTTCAGGCACTTCTCCCGACACAGGGCGACGGCGGCCTCGCGGTCCATCAGCCGACCCCCGTCACTTGCGTGCGATCCGACGAGACGACGAACGGCACGCTCGAGAGCACCACGTTCGGCTCGAACAGGAACAGGCGCTTCACGAACAGCGCGTTCTGGTTGTGCAGGACCCGGTGCCACCACCTCGACACGACGAACTCGGGGAGCACGACGATCGCGAGCGTCCCGGGGCGCGAGGTGAACCGCCGGACCTCCTCGAGCGTCGGCCTCGTCAGGTCGCGGAACGGCGCCTCGACGATGTCGAGCGGGATCCGGATCCCCGCCTCGGCCCACTCCTCCTGCATCCGGTGGGCCGCCTCCGGGTCGAGGTCGAAGTAGATCGCGCGCGTCTCCGACGCCTCGAGGGTCTCCGCGTAGTTGACCGCACGGATCGTGGCGTCGTGCACCGCCGAGACGAACACGAGGGCGACGGTGCGCTCGGGGATCAGCGGCCGGGCGTCCACGCCGACCGGCGCGCCCTCGTCGACGATGACGGGGACGTCGGTGACGACGATGTTGCGCTCGCGCAGCAGTCCGCCCTTGAGCCGGATCAGGGCGAAACGACGCAACAGGTAGCCGAGCAACGAGCCCTCCACGATCTCGGGGATCACGACGTTCACGAAGTCCTCGGGCGCGCGCTCGATCCCGCGCACGTACCGCTTCACCGCATCGAGCAGGTTGTCCTTGCCGAGCGGGAGCGGCTCGAGGGCGGGCGCGTTCATCGAGAACACCCGCCAGCGCTCCTGGAGCTCGTGCGGGACCTGCTCGTCGGTCGGGTACAGCATGTGGAGCTCGGTCGGCCGGATCGAGCGGATCACGCCGACGGCCTCGGCCGCCGCGGCGTCCAGATCGCGGATCACGACGACCATGTGGTTCACGCCGTAGTCGGAGGCGTGGACCACGCCACGCCGGAGCTGCTGCATCACCGACGCGTAATGCCGATGCACCATCGTGAACATCACGATCAGGATCGCCATGAACAGCATCGAGATCCAGCCGCCCGCCGTGAACTTCGTCAGGGTCACCACGACGAGGACGATCCCAGTGACGGTGGCGCCGACGATGTTGATCGAGATCGACCGGCGCCACCCGCGGGGCGCGCGACCGGCCTTGTTCAGGCGCAGCCAGCGCACGATCATCCCGCTCTGCGAGAGCGTGAACGAGGTGAACACGCCGATCACGTACAGCTGGATCAGCCGGGTGAGGTCCGCGTCGAACGCGTAGATCAGCAGCGACGAGGCGGCGGCGAGCACCACGATGCCGTTCGAGAAGACGAGCCGGTCGCCGCGGTTCATGAACTGGCTCGGCATGTAGCGGTCGCGCGCGAGGATCGACGACAGGCGGGGGAAGTCCTGGTACGCCGTATTAGCCGCGAGGATCAGGATCGCCGCCGTGAAGAACTGCACGACGTAGAAGCCGAAGCCGCCGCCGAACACCGCATACGCGATCTGGCCCGGCAGCGACCGCTCGTCGCTCGCGACCGTCCCCGGGATGTGCGTCGCGAGCCACGAGATCCCGAGGAACATCGTGATCCCGATCACGGCCATGATCGCGAGCGTCTCGGCGGCGTTCTTGGCTTGCGGCCTTCGGAACGCCGGCACTCCGTCTGCGATCGCCTCCACGCCGGTCAGCGCCGTCGCTCCGGAGGAGAACGCGCGCAGGATCGCGAACACGCCGATCGCGCCGGCCCCCGCCGCCGCGTTGTGGATCGGTTCGACGTGTTCCGTTGACGGACATTCGCTGGAGCACATCGCGAGGCCGACGCCGACCAGGATCATGATCGAGGCGACGAAGCCGTAGGTCGGGATCGCGAACAGGACACCCGACTCCTTCGTCCCGCGCAGGTTGGCGATCGTGACGAGCCAGACGAACGCGATCGCGAGGATCACCTTGTGCTCGTTCGCGGCCGGAAGCGCGGATCCGATCGCGAACACGCCGGCCACGATCGAGACGACCACCGTCATCATGTAGTCGAACATCAAGGCGGCCGCGGCGATCAATCCCGGAACGTCCCCGAGGTTGTCCTTGCTCACGATGTAGGCACCGCCGCCGTTCGGATATGCCCTGACGGTCTGTCGATACGACATCACGACGATCGCCATCAGCGAGGCGATGGCGATCGCGATCGGGAGAACGTACGG
>DASUQI010000005.1:0-16146 GCA_036280655.1 Actinomycetota bacterium | reverse complement strand
GCTCACGCTCGCGGGGCTGTCGATCCTCACCGCCCAGGTGTTCACGACCGACGACGGCGTGGCCGTCGACCTGTTCGAGGTCGAGGGCGCGTTCGAGGCGGAGGTGGGGGAGGGGCGGTGGCGCGAGGTCCGCGGCACGCTCCGCCGGGCGATCGAGGGCCGCCTGTCGCTCGACCACCGCGTGCACGAGAGGCGCGCGCACTACCCGGGTCCCCGTCACGACGTTCCGGTCCGCGTGACGGTGGACGACGACGCGTCGGACTTCTTCACCGTGGTCGAGGTCGGCGCCCCGGACCGGCTCGGCCTGCTGTTCGACGTCACGCGCACGCTCGCCGACCTCGAGCTGGACGTGCATCTCGCCAAGGTGGCGACGTACGGCGCGCGCGTCGTCGACGTCTTCTACGTCCGGGACGCGCTCGGCCGCAAGGTCGAGGACGCCGACCGCGTCGCCGACCTCGACGACGCGCTACGCGCCCGGCTCGAGACCTGATCCGCCCGCGGCGGCGGCGGGAGGAGGCCGCGACTCGGAGGGAAGCTCCGGCTCCGACCGCTCATCGCCTCCTGCCTCGAGCAGCGCGCGGAGGCGATCGGCCATCCTCGGGCTCGCGCCGTCGTCCTCGTGCTTGAAGTAGCAGTACACGTCCCTGCCGGCCTCGAGGACCGGCCTGATCCGGTCGGCCCAGCCGCCGAGCTCCTCGTCCGAGTACTCGGTCTTGCGCAGCCGCAGGAACCCGAACGGGTCCCACGACAGGTCGTCGGGTCCGGGGTCGTTCTCGTCGGTCTCGGCGACGCACCAGGCGATGCCCTGCTCGAGCAGCAGGTCGCGAGCCTCGACCCACGACGCGTGGCGGAACTCCATCGCGGCGCGCGGCGCCGGCGGGAGGTAGCCGACGAACGACTCGATCAGCGAACGGTCGTAGTGCAGGCTCGGCGGACACTGGTAGAGGACCGAGCCGAGCCGCTCGCCGAGGACGTTGGAGGCCTGGAGGAAGTCGCGCACGTCGTCGTCGACGTCGGCGAGCCGGCGGAAGTGCGTGATCCGCTGGTTGGCCTTGAGCGTGAACCGGAAGTCCTCCGGCGTGAGCTCGCGCCACGTGGCGAGCGACTTCTCCGTGGGGAAGCGGCGGAACGTGTAGTTGATCTCGACCGACGGGAAGCGGCTCGCGTAGTACGAGAGCATCTCGCGATTCTTCAGGCCCTCCGGGTAGAAGACCCCGTGCTTCCACTGGTCGTACGAGTAGCCCGACGTCCCCAGGTAGAGCGTTCCCGCCATCTGACAGGATTCTGCCATGGCCGTTGTGGAACAGAAGGGGAGCCTCGGCGAGAGCCGTTCGGCCGTCTCAGCCGCGTGGATCGCGCCGAAGGGCGCCGTCGCCTGGATCGTGGTCGCCCACGGCGCGGGCGCCGGGATCGACCACCCCTTCCTGGTCGGGTTCTGTCGCGCGATGGCCGACGAGGGCATCGGCGCCGCGCGCTTCAACTTCCACTACATGAATGCCGGCCGGCGCTCGCCGGACCCGGAGGCGTCGCTCCGCGCGGCGTGGAACGAGGCGTTCGACGGCGTGACGGCGATGGCCGGCGGCCTCCCGGTCCTCGTCGGGGGAAAGTCGCTCGGCGGTCGGATCGCCTCGATGTGCGTCGCCGACGGGATGGAGGCCGCGGGCCTCGTGTTCCTCGGCTATCCGCTCCACCCGCCGGGCAAGCCCGACCGGCTCCGCGCCGACCACCTGAGCCGGATCGAGGTCCCGATGCTGTTCCTACAGGGGACGCGTGACCCGTTCGCGAAGCCAGAGCTGCTGGACAAGGTGATCGACAAGCTCGGCGACCGCGCGACGCTCGAACGCGTCGAGGGCGGCGACCACTCGTTCCGGGTCCGTGGCGTCAAGGCCGACGACCGGGAGATCGGCGCGTCGCTCGCGGCGGTGGCCGCGCCGTTCGTCCGCCGCGTCTCGGACGGCGCCTGATGCCGCGGAAGAACCGCCGGGCCGAGACCCCGTCGGCGCCCGCGCCGAGGAGCCCGCAGTCGGAGGCTCCCATCTGGGCGCTCGCGCCGGACTTCGACGTCCGCCGGGTGAGCAGCGACAAGCCGTACCGCTGCCCGGGCTGCGACCTCGAGGTCCGGCCGGGGAGCTGGCACTTCGTCGTCGTCCCGCAGGACGCGCCCGACGAGCGCCGCCACTGGCACGAGCGCTGTTGGCAGATCGAGCTCAACCGCACGCGGGGGCGGCCGGGTCGGTGAATCGGCTCCGCGCCGCGCCTAGGATGACGACGTGGAGCTGCTCGACGCCGAACGGCCGGAGTGCGCGCTCCCGGCCGAGTCCAAACGGCTCCCCTGCGACGCCTGCGGACACCCGATGGAGCCCGAGCACGCCCACTACAAGTGCCCGGCGTGCGGTTATATCCTCCCCTGCTGCGGCTGGTAGCGCGGCGTGACCGAGCGGATCCTGTACCTGGTTCGGCACGGCGAGTCGGACTTCGAGACGACGGAGTTCAGCACGTCCGCGCGCGGCGAGCAGTGGGACCCGCCGCTCAGCGCGAGGGGACGCGAGCAGGCGACTCTGCTCGCCGACAGGCTCGTCGCGATGATCCCGCCGGTTGCGGTCTACAGCTCGCCGCTGCGACGGGCGCGCGAGACCGCCGGCGCGTTCGCCGACCGCGTGTCGATGGCGGTCGGCATCGAGGACGACCTGGCCGAGGCGCACCTCGGCGACTGGGAGGGCAAGCCGTTCGAGGAGATCCTGCGGGCGGACGAGCAGATGCTCCACCGGATCCGCAACCAGGAGCCGATCTGGCGGCACGCGCCCGGGGTCGAGGAGCTCGCGCCGTTCCGCGCCCGCGTCAGCGACGCCGTGGAGGCGATCCTCGCCCGGCATCCCAGCGGCAACGTCTTCGTCGTGTGCCACGGCGCGGTGATCAACGCCTACCTCGCGCCGATCCTCGGCGTCGATCACGAGATGTTCTTCGTCCCGGAGAACACGTCGTTGAACTCGGTGGTCGCGGAGGGCGAGGTCCGGCGGGTCCGGTTCCTGAACGACGCGCTCCACCTGACCGACCCGCACCTGTTCGCGGGCGCCTGAGCGCCGCCGGCTCCGCCTGCCCCCCAGGTCAATAGACTGGCCGTTCCGATCACGCGAGGAGGCCACCGATGCCCGTCCAGTTCCTCTCCGACGAGTGGACCGAAGAGCTCGAGCAGCGCCTGAACGCCAGCGAGGCGTTCCGCAAGGCGGCCGTCGGCTCGAACGTGACGATCCAGAACGTGATCAACGCGCCGGACGGGGCCAAGCGGTACTGGATGCGGTTCGACGGGGGGGCCGTGGAACTGGCTCCCGGCGACGCCGAGAGCCCCGAGGCGACGATCGAACAGGACTACGACACGGCGGTCGCCCTGGCCAAGAGCGAGCTCAACCCGGTGACAGCGTTCATGACCGGGAAGATCCGCATCAACGGCAGCATGATGCTGCTGATGCAGCTGCAACCCGCACTCTCCGAGCTCGCGAAGGAGATGCAGGAGATCGACGTCGAGTATTGACCCCGTCGTCGCGTCGATCGATGCATCACGAGACAACGTCGTCGGCGGGTCGCGCCGTCACGTCTCGGGATCGCGGGGCCGATCCCGGTCCTCGCCATCTCCCGCGGCCTCGACGACCGTACCCTCGGATGGGCCCGGACTCGATCCGTTTGACGGGCTCCTCCCGGCGACGGGAGAATCTACGGCCGTGCCCGTTCGGGCGCGAAGGAAGACGGGAGGGGGAAGCATGCGAGCATGGCGCATGAGGGCACTGGTCCTCATCGCGGTTCTCTCGGTCGTCGCCGCGGCGTGCGGTGATGACGACGGGGGAGGTGAGACGGCGTCGACGGGCGGAACCGGAGGTGCCACCGGTGAGACCGCGGCTGCCGAGTGTAATGCCGATATGTCCGTAGGGATCGCGTTCGACATCGGAGGTCTCGGAGACAAATCGTTCAACGACGCGGCGGACGCAGGACTGCAGCAGGCGATCGCCGACGGTCTCGTCTGTGAGGAGAACGTCGTCGTGAATGAGGCCAACTCGACGGGCTCGGACCGCGACCAGAACGCGCAGGCCCTGGCCGACGCGGGCATGGACCTCGTCGTCGGGGTCGGGTTCGCCTTCTCGCCCGGCCTGAACACGATCGCCCCCGATTACCCGGACACGAACTTCATGATCGTCGATGGTTACGCCACCTGCGGCACCGCCTGCGGGCTGACGAACGACGCCGACGCGATCCCGAACGTGGCCGACTACACCTTCAAGGAGCAGGAAGGTTCGTTCCTCGTCGGCGCCGCGGCCGCGCTGAAGTGCGGGTGCGACACGCTCGGGTTCCTGGGCGGCCAGACCGGACCGCTGATCGAGAAGTTCCAGGCCGGCTACGAGGCCGGGGCCGCGCAGATCAACCCCGACATCGAGGTGCTCGTCGAGTACATCGGCGACGACACCACTGCGTTCAACGACCCGGTCCGGGGCGAGGAGCTCTCGACCGCGATGTACGACGATGGCGCCGAGATCATCTATCACGCGGCCGGCGCGTCCGGCGCGGGGCTATTCAACGCCGCCGTCGAGGCGAACAAGCTCGCGATCGGCGTCGACTCGGACCAGTACCTCACGGCGAGCCCCGAGCAGCAGCCGTTGATCCTCACCTCGATGCTGAAGCGTGTGGACACCGCGGTGTACAACGCGATCCAGTCGGTGGGCGAGGGCGGAGATCTTGGTGGCAGCCAGGTCTTCGGCATGGCCGAGGAGGGCGTGGACTACTCCCAGTCCAACCCGGACGAGCTGACGTCGGACATCACCGAGCAGCTCGACGAGTTCAAAGCACAGATCATCGACGGCACGATCGTCGTGCCGGACACGCCGTCCTAGGTCGGGACGGCCGGTGGTCGGCGAAGGGGCGGGGGGCAACGGCTCCCCGCCCCTCGTCGTCCTCGATGAGATCACCAAGCGGTTCCCCGGGGTGCTCGCGAACGACCGGGTGAGCCTCGACCTCCGCCCGGGTGAGGTGCACGCGCTGATCGGCGAGAACGGGGCGGGCAAGTCCACCCTGATGCGCGTGCTGTACGGCATGTACCCGGCCGACGGCGGCCGCATCACCGTCCGCGGGCGGGAAGCGAAGATCGGCTCGCCCCGCGACGCGATCGCGCTCGGCATCGGGATGGTCCATCAACATTTCGTGCTCGTCGACACGTTCACGGTCGCCGAGAACATCATCCTCGGCGAGGAGGGCGGCGCCGTCCTCGACATCGACCAGGCGAAGCAACGGGTCGCCGAGCTCGCGGACTCATATGGGTTCCGGGTCGATCCCGGAGCGGTCATCGAGGGTCTCTCCGTCGGCGAGGAGCAGCGCGTCGAGATCCTGAAGGCGCTCTACCGCGGGGTCGAGATCCTCATCCTGGACGAGCCGACCGCCGTGCTCACGCCGAGCGAGACGCAGGACCTGTTCGGCAACCTGCGCAAGCTCCGCGAGGCGGGGCGGACGATCGTGTTCATCAGCCACAAGCTCGACGAGGTGCTGGAGATCGCCGACCGCATCACGGTGCTCCGGCGCGGCAAGGTGGTCGGCGAGACCCCGCCGGCCGAGACCACGAAGGCCAAGCTCGCCGAGATGATGGTCGGGCGGCCGGTGCTGTTCCGGCTCGACAAGCCACAGGTGGAGATCGGCGAGCCGGTCGTCCGCGTCGACGGGCTCGAGGGCGAGGGGAAGCTGAACGGCGTGAGCCTCGAGGTCCGGGCCGGCGAGATCCTGGGGGTCGCCGGCGTGGAGGGGAACGGCCAGCGCGAGCTCGCCGAGACGCTGATCGGCCTGCGGTCGCCGGCGTCGGGGACGATCGAGCTCGAGGGCCGGTCGATCTCGGGCCGGTCGGTGGAGGAGATCCGCAACAGCGGCGTGGGCTACATCCCCGAGGACCGGCACGACCAGGGCCTCGTGCTCAACATGACGCTGTGGGAGAACGCGGTCCTCGGACGGCACGACGACCCGGAGTTCTCCAACAGGGCGGGCGTCCTGTTCATCAAGAGGATCAAGGCGCTCGCGGCACGGCTGATCGAGTTGTTCGACGTCCGCGCCCGTGGCGTGGACGTGACGGCCTCGACGCTCTCGGGCGGGAACCAGCAGAAGCTGATCCTCGCGCGCGAGCTCGAGCCGGATCCGAAGCTCATGATCGCCGCCCAGCCCACGAGGGGGCTCGACGTGGGCGCGATCGAGTTCGTCTGGAAGCAGATCCTCGACCAGAAGGCCGCCGGCCGTGCGGTCCTGCTGATCTCGGCCGAGCTCGACGAGATCTACGCGCTCTCCGACCGGATCGTCACGCTGTACGAGGGCCGGATCACGGGGGAGTTCCCGCCCGACGCCCCGCCGGAGCGGATCGGGGTCGGCATGCTCGGAGGCGCCGGGCGCTCGGCCGACGGGGCTTCGGGCGGGACCGGCCCGCCGGAGGAGGCGTAGATGGCCGTCGAGGGCATGTCGGCGTCGGCCGCGGCGGCCCGCACCCGCCCGCAGTGGCTCGAGACGTTCACCGGGCAGGCGCTCGCGCTCCTGTCCGCGTTCGGCATCGCGATCCTCGCCGGTGCCCTCCTGATCCTCGCGTACGGGGAGAGCCCCATCGAGGTCTACTCCTCGATCCTCGAGGCGTCGCTGGGATCGCCCGACGGCATCGGCTACGTGCTCGCGATCGCGACGCCCTTGATCTTCTCAGCGCTCGCGATCTCCGTGTGCTTCAAAGGTGGCCTGTTCAACATCGGCGTCGAGGGTCAGTACCTCGTCGCGATGGTGACCGCGGCCTGGGCCGAGCTCTCTCTCGACTTCCTGCCGGGGCCGATCCTCGTGCCGGTCGTTCTGATCGCCGCGGTGCTCGGCGGCATGGCCTGGGCGGCGGTACCGGGGATCCTGAAGGTGAAGACCGGCGCCCACGAGGTCGTCACCACGATCATGATGAACGGCATCGCGATCAGCCTCGTCGCGTGGGCGATCAACTTCCCGCTGAAGTTCACGGAGGCCCCGGAGGGGCAGAACGTGGACCTGCGCACGGACCAGTTCCCGGACCAGGGGCTGGTCGGCGACATCGGCCAGTACTTCGGCGTCACGCCCGGCGCGCACCTGTCGTGGCTCCTGTTCCTCGCGATCGTTGCGGCGATCGTCGTGTGGTTCCTGATCCGCCGAACGCGCCTGGGGTACGAGGCCCGCGCGGTGGGCTCCTCGCCCGGCTCGGCGAAGGCGGGCGGCGTGTCGATCGGCGGGACGCAGCTCCGGCTGTTCCTGATCTCCGGGGCCCTCGCCGGTCTGGTCGGCATGCAGCAGATCCTCGCCGACCGAGGGCACCTGCCCCAGAACTACGTGGTCTTCCTCGGCTTCACCGGGATCGCGGTCGCGTTCCTCGGGCAGAACAACCCGATCGGGATCATCTTCGCCGCGATCCTGTGGGGGATCCTCTCTCGTGGCGAGGTGGCGCTGCAGATCCAGAGCGAGATCCCGCGGGAGTTCATCATCATCCTGCAGGGCATCCTGATCTTCTCCGTCGTGATCACGTACCAGTTCGCTCGACGACGCCTCGCGGCCCGGCAGTTACAGCGCGCCGGCGAGGCCGGCGAGCTCGAGGATTCCGCCGGCCCGGACGAGGACGCGGGGCCGCGCGGCCCGGAGGAACGCGGCACAGAGGCGTTCGAACCCGCGGAGAAGAAGGGGACCTGATGCCGTTCACCGACATCGCCGTCGCGCTGCAGATCTCCTTCACGTACTTCACGATCATCTACTTGACCGGGCTCGGCGGCCTGTACAGCGAGCGCTCTGGCATCGTGAACATCGGCCTCGAGGGGCTGATGATCATCGGGACCGTGACGGGCGCGTTCGGGGCCCGCTTCTTCACGGACACGCTCGGGTTCGCGGACGGTATCGCGCTCGGTCTCGTGTGGGGACCGATCCTCGGGATCCTGTTCGGCGCGCTCTGCGGCATGATCTTCGCGACCGTCCACGCGGTCGCGACGATCACGTTCCGGGTCGACCACATCGTGTCGGGCGTGGTGATCAACCTCGTCGCCGTCGGGCTCGCGCGCTTCCTGTCCTCGACGTTCTTCGACGGCCAGTCGACGCAGTCCGATCCGGGCGGGCCGCACCTCGCGCGGCTCGACATCCCGGGGTTATCGTCGCTCCCGGGCGGCCTGGATCGCGCGTTCGAGGGCCTGTCGCCGATCGTGATCGTGGCGGCGCTCATGGTGATCCCGGTGTGGTACTCGCTGAACCGGACCCGGTGGGGCCTCCGCCTGCGCTCGTGCGGCGAGAACCCCGAGGCCACGCGCTCGCTCGGCGTCAGCGTCCCGGTCTACCGGTACCAGGGAGTGCTGCTCTCGGGCGCGTTCGCGGGCGCGTCGGGCGCGTTCCTCGCCGCGGAGGTGGTCGGCAACTGGCGGGAGGGCACGGCGCCCGGCCTCGGGTTCATCGCTCTCGCGGCGTTGATCCTGTCGAACTGGAACCCGATCCGGTTGATGTTCTTCGCCTGGCTGTTCGGGTTCGCGGTCGCGATCCCGCTGCGGCTCAACAACGCGCCGATCATCTCGGCGCTCCCGCCGCAGTTCATCCGGATGATCCCGTACATCGTCACGATCGTGGCGATCGCCGGGTTCGTCGGACGCGTGCGGCCGCCGGCGGCCGCCGGCAAGGCCTACGAGGGCGCGGGCGGGACGTAGCTCGAGCTACGTGCCGAACAGCCGGTCGCCGAAGTCGCCGAGCCCCGGAATGATGTAGCCCTGGTCGTTCAGCTGCCGATCGATCGCGGCCGTGAAGATCGGCACGTCGGGGTGATCGGCCTCCATCCGCGCGATGCCTTCGGGCGCCGAGACCACGCACACGAACCGGATCGAGGCCGGGTCGCCCTCCCTGACCGCCGCCGTCGCCGCCGAGCCCGAACCGCCGGTCGCGAGCATCGGGTCGAGCACCAGGACGTGGTGCCCGCGGACGTCGGGGAGCTTGCGATAGTACGACTGCGGCTGGAGGGAGGCCTCGTCGCGTTCGAGCCCGATGTAACCGACGGCGACCTCGGGGAACAGGTCGGTCACGGCCTCGAGCATCCCCAGCCCGGCGCGCAGGATCGGCACCGCCACGAGGTTGCCGAGGAGCCGGCCCGTCGTCTGCTCGAGGGGTGTCTGCACGGGGATTTCGGTCGTCGGCAGGTCCCGGATCGCCTCGAGCGCGAGCGTGAGGGCGAGGCGCTTGGCGAGCGTTCGGAAGACCGGGGGCGGGGTCGCCTGGTCTCGCAGCTGCGCCAGGAGGTGGCCCGACAGGGCGTGATCGACGACCGTGATCGACATCGCGCGCATCCTATCCGTGGGGCGGGCCCCTCGGTTGCCAGACCGCACCCGGGCTGGCACGATGCACCCCTGATGCGAGAGTTCTTCGGCTTCGGCTTCTACGGCGGGCGCAGCCCGGCGTAGTCGCCTGAGCCGACAGGAGCAGGGGACCCCGGGCGAGGAGCCCGGGGTTCTGCGTCTCCGGGGGCGAGGAGGAACGCGATGGTCGTGGTGATGAAGCGGGAGGCGACCGAGGCCGACGTCGAGGCCGTCGCCGAACGCGTCCGCGCCGCGGGCGGCGAGGCGTTCGTCTCGCGCGGGGCCGTGCACACGATCGTCGGGCTCGTCGGCAACACCGAGCGGTTCCGGGAGATCGACTGGGAGCAGCTACCCGGCGTCGACCGCCTGATCCACGTCGGCAAGCCCTACAAGATGGTCTCGCGCGACCTCCACCGCGAGTCGACCACCGTGAACGTGGGCACGACCCCGGTCGGCCGGGGCGCGTTCACGATCATCGCCGGCCCCTGCGCCGTCGAGGGCGAGGAGCAGGCGATGCTCGCCACGAAGGCGGCCAGGGCGGCCGGCGCGACGATCCTCCGCGGCGACGTCTACAAGCCCCGGACCTCCCCGTACTCGTTCCAGGGCCTCGGCGAGCGCGGGCTCGCGATCCTCGAGGAGTGCCGGAGGCAGACCGGCCTACCGATCATCGTCGAGGTCGTCGACGTCTCCCAGGTGGCCCGGGTCGCCGAGGTCGCCGACTGCATCCGCGTGGGCACCCGCAACGCGCAGAACTTCGAGCTGCTGAAGGAGGTCGGTCTGGCCAAGCAGCCGGTGATGCTGAAGCGCGGACTCGCGATGACGATCGAGGAGTGGCTCCAGGCCGCCGAGTACGTCGCGCAGCGAGGCAACTCGCAGATCATCCTGTGCGAGCGAGGGATCCGCACGTTCGAGCCCTCGACCCGCAACACCCTGGACCTCGCGGGGATGGCCGTCGCCCAGGCCGAATCGCACCTGCCGGTGATCGTCGACCCGTCGCACGCGGTGGGCAAGCGCCACCTGGTCGGGCCGATGGCCCGGGCCGCGGTCGCCGCGGGCGCCGACGCCGTGATGATCGACGTGCACCCGGACCCCGAGAGCGCGCTGTGCGACGGCCCGCAGGCGCTCACCCCCGACGAGATGCTGGACCTGGGGCGCGAGCTCGAGCAGCTCGCCGGCGCCCTCGGCCGGACCATCAACCGCGCGGAGTAGGACGACCGTCAGGCCGGCAGGACCGGCGTGAGCTCCACGATGTCGCACGTGGTCCGCCAGCGGGCGATCGACTCCGCGGGCGATCCGACGCGGCTTCGCCTGCGGTCCGCGAGCACCTTGGCCGCGTCCTCCCATTCGGGTCCCTCGAGGAGACGCTTGGACGCCGGGAACTCGTCGAGCGCCGTGTCGCGGAGCTTCCGCCGGGTGACGACCGTCAGCTCGGGGGCGGAGCGCGCCCCGGGGACCGTCTGCTCCTCGGGCCCGGGCTCGCGCTGGGACAGGAGAAGGATCCTCCCGTTCTTGTAGGAGAACCACGAGGGGGCGAGCCGGCGGCGGCCGTCGGCCTCGACGCCGACCCAGATCACGTCGGACTTGCGCAGGCCGTCCTCGATCTCCTTCGGGAGTTTCTGTGGCGCCTGCTGGACCACGACCGGGACGGGGATCTCGCCCACGATCTCGTCGTCGAGGGCGAACGAGACGACGTACGTGCCCGCCTCGTCGAACAGCGCGTTCGAGATCGTATCCGTCGAGAGCGTGAGGTCCATCGAGCCGAGCATCCGCCGCGGCTCGGGTCCCCAGCGGTACACGAGCCGGCCCGAGGGGCCGAAGAAGTCGATCTCCTCCACGACGACCCCGGTCGGGACCTTCCACGCCCGGAACACGTCGAACGGCAGCGCCGTCCCCGGCACGCCGAGCAGGTAGATGCCGGTGGGACCCTCTCGCCCCGTGCCGTCCGACAGGCGACGGTCCACCACGTTCGCGGCAACGAGCTCGCCGACGGTCATCGCGGCGTGAGGATACCCGAGGCTCTCGGCCTCACGCGCTCCTGGCCAGCCACAGACGCGGCTCGTCGAGCTCCGGCAGCGACGGCAGCGCCTCCGCCGAGTCCCACATCCGAGCGAGCGTCGCCTCGTCCGTCGCCTCGACCACCGCGTCGCAGAACGCGCGGCCGAGCCGGTACTGCTCGCGCTTCACCTCGATGCCGAGGAGCCGCTCGAGGACCGGGTCGACCCGCTCGCCCTCGCGGTAGCGCCGCATCGCCTCGTCGATCCGCGGATACGAGGAGAGCAGCCGCGCGCCGAGCGCGTGCATCACGTGGTCGCCGTACCCCTCTGCCGCTGCCATGAACGACTGGATCCGGCCGAGCTTCAGCCGCTGCTCGTCGTCGAGGACCGGGCCGAACAGCCCCTCGTCGCCCGCGAGCACCTCCTGCATCGACCCCGGGTTCGACGGGTCGAGCGTCGCGAGCCTCTCCTGAAGCGCCTCGACGTCGAGCTGCAGCGTCGAGAGGAAGTCGTCCACGAGCTCGCGGAACCTTGGGAGCGCCCAGGGCCGGGCGAACTCGAACCGGTGGGTCACCTCGTGGATCGCGATCCAGGTCCGGAAGTCGGTGGCGTCCAGGCTCCAGTCGCGCTCGAACGCAGCCACGTTGGGCACCACGAACAGCAGCGTGCCCGAGCCCTCGGGCCTCGGGACGGCGATGTCGTACTGGCCGAGGACCTGCTGGGCCAGCGTGCCGAGGACGCTCCCGACCTGCGCTCCGAGCAGCAGCGGCGAGAGCTGGCCGAGGAGCTGAGCCACGCCGGCCTGGGTCTGGGCCTCCTCCGGCATCGCCTCGCGTTGCGCGGACGCGATCGCCGCCCCCAGTCGTTCCGCGGCCGGCTCGAGGACCCCGCGCAGCCCCTCGATGTTGGCCTGGACCCATCGCGCGCGGCGGACCGCCTGGACGTCCGGCAGGTCGCTCGGGCCGTCGAGGCCCGTGAAATCGGCCACCTGGAGCTCGGCGACCCGGACGACCTCCTCGAAGCTCCGCCGCTCCTCGTCGGTCGGCTCGGTGTCCTCGGCGTTCATCACGGCCGTGGCGATCCCGACCTGCCGCGCGAGCTCCCAGTTCACCGGCCCGCCGGAAGACTGCAGGACGCGCTGGATCTCGCGGAAGAGCGGTGCGTCGTTCCACACGTCGCCCGACGCGCCGAACGGGTCGTTCGATGCCTGGCTCACCGAACCATCCTACGGCCGACCGTGCCGTACGCCGCCGGCGCGGGCGAGGCGTCCATCTCGGAGCACCTCGATACGATGGGTCGCGTGCGCGAGGACCTGCTCGTCCGGGTGTCCGGCGAACCGATCGGGGCCGAGGAGGCCGTGGCGTTCGTGTCCGACCCGGGAGCTGGGGGCACGTGCGTGTTCCTCGGCACCGTCCGGGACTCCTCGCGGGACGGCGAAGTGACCGGGCTCACGTACGAGGCCTGGGACGAGCTCGCGATGCGCCGGCTCGAGGAGCTCGGAACCGAGATGCTCGAGCGGTGGCCGCTCCGCAAGGTGGCGCTGCTCCACCGATCCGGCGAGCTCCTCGTCGGCGAGGTCTCGGTGGTCGTCGCCTGCTCGGCGCCGCATCGCGCCGAGGCGTTCGACGCGTGTCGGCACGGCATCGAGCAGCTGAAGCGCGACGTCCCGATCTGGAAGAAGGAGCACCTGCGCTCGGGCGCGTCGAGCTGGGTGATGGGTTCGTGAGAGCGGACGCAGCGGCAGGACCGCCGCGCTGATGGGCCGCGACCTCGCGATCGACCTCGGCACCGCGAACACGCTCGTCTACCGGCAGGGCGAGGGGATCGTCTTCGACGAGCCGACCGTGGTGGCGGTCGATCCCGCCTCCGGCCGGGTCGAGGCGATGGGCGAGGAGGCCTGGCAGATGATGGGCGGCCGATCGGGCAACGTCGTGGCGATGCGCCCGCTCCGCCACGGCGTGATCACCGAGTTCGACATCACGCAGCGGATGATCGAGGTGGTCCTGAAGCGCGTCGGCGTGTCGCGCTTCCCTCGTCCGAGGGTGCTCGCGTGCATCGCGAGCGAGTCGTCCGAGGTCGAACGTCGCGCGGTGCTCCAGGCCCTGAGGGACGCCGGCGGCAGGGACGTGGTCCTCGTCGAGGAGCCGCTCGCCGCGGCGGTCGGGGCGCGGCTCCCGATCCATGAGCCCGTGGGCAACCTCATCGTCGACATCGGCGGCGGGACGACCGAGATGGCGGTCGCGTCGATGGGCGGCGTCGTCTCGGGGACGTCGATCCGGATCGGCGGGTTCGACCTGGACACGGCGATCCAGGAGCACATCCGGTCCGAGTACGACGTCGCGATCGGCGAGACCTCCGCGGAACAGGTGAAGATCGCGATCGGGTCCGCGTTCCCGGCGCCGCGCGGGAAGGCGGCGATCGTCACCGGCCGGGCGCTCGCGACCGGCGCGCCTACCGAGATCCGCGTGACCGAGGACGAGATCCGGCAGGCGATGTCCGCCCCGGTTGGCAAGGTCGTCGAGGCGGCGAGGACGACCGTCGCCGAGGCGCCACCCGAGCTCACCCACGACGTGCTCGAGTCCGGCATGTTCCTCACCGGCGGTGGCGGCCTCCTCCGGGGGCTCGACCTGCTGCTGTCGCAGGAGTGCGAGGTCCCGGTCCATCTGACCGAGCGCCCGCGCGAGACCGTGGTCCTCGGCCTCGGGGCGATGCTCGAGCAGTTGGAGGACTACCGGTCGTCGTTCCAGCTGGTCCGTCGCCGCTGAGGGTCGCTACTCGAGGAACGCCTCGATCGTCCGGTTGATCAGGTGTCCGATCTCGTAGATCGCGAACGCCAGCACGGCCATCGAGATCGCGACGAGCAGCACGAGTCCGATGAGCCCGAGGAGCCGGTCGCGGAGTGCCGGTCCCCGGGTCGAGACCTGGAGGTACGCGTACCCGGGCGGTGGATCGTTCGACCCTGGTGGGTCGCCTGGCCGGGTCGCGAGCTCCTCCTCGTCGTCTCCGAACCCCAGGCTGGCGTCCGCGGGCGAGCCGCGCACCACCGTGACGAGGTACGCGCCGACGCCGACGAGCAGCGAGACGAGCAACACGAGCAGGTAGGGCATGACCATCGGAAGCGTACCCGCGCCGGTGCCGCCCTACGCTCACCTTGCCCGTACCATCGAAGCGTGTTCGGGTGGAGGCGTCTCGTGCTCTACGGGGCCGTCGCGGCGATCGCCGTCGCGGCGGTCACCGTCACGCTCCCGTGGTACGCGATCGGACCCGGCCCGGCTCGAGCCGTCCAGCCGCTGATCCGGTTCGACGACCGGCAGCGGTTCGAATCGGAGGGGAGCTTCGTCCTCACGTCCGTGCGGTACTCGCCGCTCACCGGGTTCGACCTCCTGCTCGCGTGGCTCGACCCGGATCGGGGCGTCGTTCCCCGCGACGACCTGTTCCCACCGGGCGAGGACCGCGACCAGGAGGAACGCCGGGCGATCTCGCAGATGGACACGAGCAAGCTCGACGCGGCCGCGGTCGTCCTGCGCGAGCTCGTCGACTACCCGAGGTCTCACGGCGACGGCGTCCTCGTCCAGAGCGTCGTCTCGGGGTGCGCGGCCGACGGGGAGCTCTTCCCGGGCGACCGGATCCTCGCGATCGAAGGCCAAGAGGTCGACACGTGGAGGGAGGCGAGCCGCGCGATCCAGGCCGCCCCCTCGGGCGGGATGCTCGTCTTCGACCTGTCGGTCGACGGAGAGCCCGAGACCGCCGACCTCGTCCGGAAGCCGTGCGGGGGGAGCGAGGACCCGCTCGTGGGCGTCTCGCTGATCAACAGCTTCCCGTTCGACGTCGCGATCTCGAGCGGCGAGATCGGCGGGTCGTCCGCGGGACTGATGTGGGCGCTCGGGCTGTACGACCTCATGACGCCCGGCGACCTGACGGGCGGCCGCACGATCGCCGGCACCGGCCAGATCGGGCTCGACGGGACCGTGGGGCCGATCGACGGCGTGGGGCAGAAGATCGCGGCGGCGGCCGACGCCGGCGCGGCCGTGTTCCTGCTCCCCGAGGACAACGCCGAAACCGCTGCGGCGGCCGGGGATCACGGCCTCGAGCTCGTTCCGGTCTCGTCGTTCGACGAGGCGCTCGCCTACCTCACCGGATCGGCGGACGCCGAAGCATGATCGGAGCCGTCCTCCGAAGGACCCGATGATAGGCTGGCGCCGATCCCGCACGGCCCCCTGACGGACAAAGGACCCGATGGTCGTACGCGTTCCGAGCGCAGGTCCCGCCTCCGGTCGCCGTCGCGTGCTGTTCATCATCGTCGGGGTCGTGGCCGGACTCCTGCTGGCCTTCACCGCACTGTCGGGCTTCTTCGTGGACGTGCTGTGGTTCCGCGAGGTCGGGTTCTCGGACGTCTTCTGGTCGATCCTCCGCACGAAGGTGCTGCTCGGCGTCGCGTTCGGACTGGCGTTCTTCGTGCTGCTGTACGCCAACCTCTGGATCGTCCGGCGCATCACCCCGAAGTACCGGCCGCTCACCCCCGAGCAGGAGTTGATCGAGCGTTACCGGATGCAGTTCGAGCCGTACATCCGTTGGCTGCTCCCGCTGTTCGCGCTCGTGATCGCGGTCTTCGTGGGGATCGGGGTCACGGGGCAGTGGCAGACGTACCTGCTGTGGCGCAACGGCTCGGGGCTCTCGTTCGGGAACCCGGAGCCCCTGTTCGGCCGCGACCCGGCCTTCTACGTCTTCAGCCTCCCGTGGCTGAAGTTCATGCAGGGCTGGCTGTTCTCGGCGCTCGTGGGCGTGACGCTCCTCACGGCCCTCGCGCACTACCTGTGGGGCGG
>DASUQI010000004.1:0-4979 GCA_036280655.1 Actinomycetota bacterium | reverse complement strand
CCTGGACGTTCCCACCGCGCGGCAGCGGCTCACCGGGTACGAGCGCGCGCTCGAGGAGGCCGGCATCCCGGTTCATGGGGAGCTCGTGAAGGCGGGCTCCTTCCACCGCGAGCACGCGATCGAGGACGCGACCGACCTGATCCGCGCGAAGCCGGCGCCGACCGCGATCTTCGCGGCGAACAACATCCTCGCGGAGGCGAGCCTCATGGCGCTCGCGGCGCTCGGGATGACGGTCCCGAGCGACATGTCCCTGGTTGCCTTCGACGACGTCCAGTGGATGGGCATGGTGGATCCGCCGGTCACGACGGTCCGCCAGCCGGCCGCCGACATGGCCCGGAGCGCAGCCGAGCTCATGCTGCGGCGACTCCAGGAGGATGGCGAGGGCCCGCCGAGCACGGTCGTGTTCCGGACGGAGCTGCTCGAACGCGGATCCGTCGCGCCGATGTCGAAGGAGCGCGCGGGCTCCACCCGATGACGGTCGCGATCGGTCTCGACGTCGGCACCACGGGCGCGCAGGTGATCGCGGTCGACGGCGAGGGGCGCGTGGTCGCCACGGGCTCCTCCGATTACCCGCTCCTCACGCCGAGGCCGCGATGGACCGAACAGGACCCGGTCGCGTGGTGGCGGGGCGCCCGCGAGGCGATCGGCGCGGCGGCGGAGCGGGTCGCCGAGGGCGGCGACGTGGTGTCGGGACTCGGTCTCACCGGCCAGATGCACGGGTCCGTGTTCCTCGACGGCTCCGGCGAGGTGATCCGGCCCGCGCTGCTCTGGAACGACCAGCGAACGGCGCGGCAATGCGAGGCGATCACCGAGCTCGTCGGCGAACGGCGGCTCGTCGAGATCACCGGGAACCCCGCGCTCACCGGGTTCCAGGCGCCGAAGGTCCTGTGGCTCCGGGACGAGGAGCCGGACGCCTACGCCCGGGTCGCGCACGTGCTGCTTCCCAAGGACTACGTCCGGTATCGGCTCTCGGGCGAGCTCGCGACCGATGCGTCGGACGCCGCCGGGACGCTGTTCCTGGACCTCGGGAAGCGCGATTGGTCCGGCGAGGTGCTCGAGGCGCTCGGCGTCCCGGCTGGCTGGCTCCCGGCCGTTCGCGAGAGCCCCGACGTGGCCGGCGTCCTCCGACCGGAGGTCGCGGGGAAGCTCGGGCTCCCCGAGGGCATGCCGATCGCGGCCGGCGGCGGCGACAACGCGGCCGCAGCGATCGGCACGGCGATCGTCCGCGAGGGGCTCATGTCGAGCTCGATCGGGACGAGTGGGGTGCTGTTCGCGCACGCCGACGCGCCGGCGGTCGACCCGTCGGGGCGGATCCACGCGTTCTGTCACTCGGTCCCCGGCAGGTACTGCCTGCTCTCGGTCACGCTCTCGGCGGGCGGCTCGCTCCGATGGTGGCGGGACGTCACGGGCGTCGGCTACGACGAGCTCGTCGCCGAGGCCGAGCTCGTGCCGGCGGGCTCGGAGGGTCTCCTGTTCCTCCCCTACCTGACCGGCGAGCGGACGCCGCACCTGGATCCGCGGGCGCGAGGTGTGTTCCTCGGCCTGACCGCTCGGCACACGAGGGGCCACATGACCCGGGCGCTCATGGAGGGCGTGCTCCTCGGCATGCGCGACGGCCTCGAGATCATGCGGGACCTCGAGGTGCGGCCGAAGGAGATCCGCGCGACGGGCGGGGGGGCGTCCGCCGACCTGTGGCTGCGGCTGCAGGCCGACGTCTACGGGCTCCCCGTCCACCGTCTGCAGATCGAGGAGGGCGCCGCGTACGGTGCCGCGCTCCTCGGCCACGTGGCGGCGGGCACGTTCGCGAACGTGGACGAGGCGGCGGCCGTGGTCCGGACGATGCCCGAGGTGACCGAGCCCGACCCGGGCGCGACACAGACCTACGACGCGCTGTACGACGTGTACCGCTCGTCGTACGACGCGATGCGCGAGGGCATGCACCGCCTGACCGAGCTCGCCGAACCCTGACCGGGAGGGCCATGGACGTCTGTCTGATGATCGAGGGCCAGGAGGGGGTGACCTGGGACGAGTGGTTGAGCCTCGCGCTCGCATGCGAGGAGCATGGCTTCGACGGCCTCTTCCGCTCCGACCACTACCTCTCGTTCGACCATCCGATGGAGCGGGGGGCGTTCGACGCGTGGTCGACGCTCGCGGCGCTCGCGTCGATCACGGAGCGGATCCGGCTCGGGACCCTCGTCTCGCCGGTCGGGTTCCGGCATCCCGCGCTCCTGTCGAAGGCGGTCGTGACCGTGGATCACGCCTCCGACGGCCGTGCGGAGCTCGGCGTGGGCGCCGGATGGTTCGAGCGGGAGCACAAAGCGTTCGGCTTCACGTTCCCGCCGACCGCCGAACGGCACGACGTCCTCGCCGAGCAGGTGGAGATCGTGCACCGGCTGTGGGACCGGAACGAGGACGCGGTCGACTTCGACGGGACGCACTATCGGCTCGAGGCGTGCCCGTCGCTGCCGAAGGCGGTGCAGGACCCGCACCCGCCGCTGATCGTCGGCGGCGGCGCCGGGCCGCGCTCGGCCGCCCTCGCCGCCCGGTGGGCCGACGAGTACAACGTCGTGTTCTCCGATCCCCCGACCGCCCGGGAACAGCGCGAGCGCGTCCGGGCCGCGTGCGCGTCGATCGGTCGCGATCCGGACGAGCTTCGGTTCTCTGTCATGACCCGGTTGGTGATCGGAGCCGACGACGATGAGGTGCGCGAACGGGCCCGTGCGCTCATGGAGGTGCAGGACGAGCGGGGCGACGTCGACGAGTACATCGAAGGGATGCGGTCGAACATGACCGTCGGGACGCCCGAGCAGGTGCTCGACCGCCTGCGGGCGTTCGCCGAGGCGGGCGCGGAGCGCGTCTTCCTCCAGCACCTCGTCCACGACGACCTCGAAGCCGTGGCGCTGATCGGCCGGGAGGTCGTGCCGGAGGCCGGGCGCCTGTAGCAGCCGGCGGGCCTAGCCGAGCTCGATCCTCATCGCCTCGAACAGGCCGAGTTCCGGGACGCTGATCGAAAGGCGCCCGTCGTTGGCGCTCCACGCGTACGAGCGCCCGGCCACGAGACCCGCGACGCCACTCGGCTCGCCCTCGGTCGGGAGCTCGACCTCGAGGTCCCGGATAGGGATCGGCGCCACGTAGCTCGCGCCGAAGTGGCCAGAGTGGTTGATGAGATGCAGCAGGCGCGCGCTCCGGTCGGTGCGTTCGAGCAGCGTTGCCTCGACCATCGGAGGGAGGTTGCCGCCGAGCGGCTCGATCCCGGCGTGGTGTTCGAGCACGTCCGCGGCGAACGCCGCCGAGTTCGGATGGCCGTGCCGGTGGACGAGCGTGCCCGGGAGCCACGGGATGTAGACGGCGCGCCCCTCGCCGAACGCGTGCACGACGAGCCCAGGGTCGTCGGTCGCGTCGCCGAGGACGACGCGTTCGGGCGGGCCCAACGGCCCCGGTAGGACGAGTCGCATCCTGCGGACGGCCGCCTCGCGGTACTCGGCGTCCACGTAGGGGCCGTCGAGGAAGACGAGGTCGGTGAGTCCGAGCCGGCCGAACCCCTCCCGGCCGTCGATCACGAGGTAGGCACCGCGGACGTCGTCGCGGACGGCGCGGACCCGCTCGACGCCCAGGCTCTCGAGCGCCGGTCGGTCGCGAGGCTCGTACTCCTCGTCCCGGAACCCCGTCCGGCCGGTCACGAGCAGGGTGCCGCCGCGCTGGACGAATCCGTCGATCGCGCGCGCCTGTCCGTCGGACAGCGCATGGAGGTCCGGGAGCACCAGCGCACGGAAACGCTCGGGCACGCCCTCGTCGAGCGCGTCGACGACGAGGGCGTCGAACACGACGTGCAGCTCCGTGAGCACGCGGAACCACCCGCGGAACTCTTCGACGTTGCCGAACGGCCCGGTCACGAGCGCGGTCGTGGCGGACGGCCGCAGGTCCGCGTACTCGCGCTCGTGACGGGCGTGGTACCGGAAGATCTCGCGCACCGCATCGAACCCCGACCGGTCGGCGTGGCCGTCGAGACGCCCGATCACGTAGTAGTCGAGCCCGCCGCCGTTCGCGATCCCCTCGACGAGCCGGAGCTGCTGGCGGTACGGGGAGACCGCGACGTGCCGCACGGGATAGTCGATGAAGTCGACCGAGCTGTTGCTCGACACCATCGCCGGGAACGAGCTCGCGACCCACTTCGTGTTCTCCGAGCCGCTGTACGGCCAGTCCTCGCGCCGGTCCAGGGCCGTGTTCGACTCCTGGCGGACGAAGCCACGCCCGTCCTCGAACGACCGGTCGATCGCGATGTCGAGCCGGATCCGCCGGATCGTGCCGTGGATCCGTTCGTCGAGCCCCCGCAGCACGTGCCGCTTGAAGGCCACGTAGCGCCGGAACGCCGGATCCTCCAGGTCCTCGGCCTCCGGCAACGGCAGCCCGAACGCGGTCTCGAACCCCTCGGCGCACGCCCTGCAGTGGCAGATCCCGTGGTAGCGGCCCCTGTAGTCCCGCGTCTGGAACCCGGCCATGTTGAGGAACACGCCGTCGACATCGAGCACGGTGATCGTCTCCTCGACGATCCGCGGCGCGCACTCCTGCTGGTAGGCACCGCTCGGGCACACGTGCACGTCGCCGTGCTCGTCCACGATCTCGCCGTCGCTCCGCCGGTAGGCCCACTCGGGATGGCGCTCGTAGAGCGGCCGGCGGACCTTCGAGAAGTCCATCCGCGCGATCACGCGGATGTCCGCCGCGTGGCACGCCTCGATGATCGCCTCGAGGCCGTCGCCCTGGAGGAACGCGCTCGGAGTATGGAACTCGAGCCGGGTGGGGTAGCTCGCGATGATGCCCGACGTGTTGATCATCGCCAGCGTCGCGTCGAACGCCCGCAGCTCCTCGACGTACCGGGCGGCGTCGATGTCGCGCATGTCGATCTCGCGCAGGTTGGTCTGGATCAGTCGCCACGGCCGGCCCTCCCACCAGCCGGCCGTGACCCCGCCGGTGCGGCCCGT
>DASUQI010000003.1:0-95293 GCA_036280655.1 Actinomycetota bacterium | reverse complement strand
GGTGCCCGAACGCCGCGAGCCCGGTGAGCGTCCCCTCGAGCACCGGGATCCCGTCGCCCTCGAGCAGCTTCGCGTCGTTGCGGTCGATGCCGCTCGAGAAGTTCGACAACATCGCGAACGGCTTGTCGGTCTCGGGGAACGTCTCCCGCGCCATCGCGAGGTAGCCCATGTCCGGGTAGTCCTCGGTCGTCAGGTCGACGGTGAACGCGAGCGCCGCAACCGCCGGGTCGTCGAGCAACGCCCGGACGCACCCGGTGACGATCTCGTGCGCGTTCGTCCCCGTCCCCCAGAAGTCGAGCGGGTTCACGGGCGGCAGCCCCGGGTCGAGCAGCGCCTCCATCCGCTTCGAGGTCTCGTGCGAGATCTCGGCGAGCGGGACGCCGACGGAGGCCGCGGCGTCGATCAGCAGCGCCCGCTCTCCGCCCGAGTCGTGGACGCTCGCGAGCCCGCCGGGGCCGGCCCGACGTCCGGCTGCGAACAGCGCGAGCGTGTCCGCCATCTCGTCCAGGCTCTCGACCCGTGAGACGCCGTACGCGTCGAACAGCGCCTCGTACGCCCCGTCCTCGCCCGCCAGCGCACCAGAGTGCGCGGCGACGAGCTCGCGCGTGCGCGCCTCACGGCCGACCTTGAGCGCCACGACCGGCACGTCGCGTTCGGCAGCCAGCTCCAGCGCCGAACGGAACGCGCTCGGATCCCGCACGGTCTCGAGGAACAGGCCCACCGCCGTCGTGCTCTCGAGGCCGAGCGCGTACCGCAGGTAGTCGGCGACCGTCGTCACCAGCTCCTGCCCGGCCGAGACCGCCAGGTTCAGCCCGAGGTTGCGGTCGTTGTGGATCATCGCGCTGAACGCCGAGCCCGAGTGCGAGAGGAACGCGACGCCGCCGACCGGCGCGTCCTTCGGCTCGTAGAAGCCCAGCGCTCGGACCCGCCGCTCGAGGTTCGCGAACCCCATGCAGTTGCCGCCGCACACGGCCATCCCGGCGCCCCGCGCGATCGCCGCGAGGCGTTCGGTCAACGGCGGCACACCGTCGCGCGGCTCCTCGTGGCCGCTCGCGAAGATCACCGCGCTCCCGGCGCCGGCCGACGCGGCGGCCGCGAGCTGCTCCTCGAGCAGCGCGTTCGAGACCGCGAGGATCACGAGGTCGACCGGCTCGCCGATCTCGGCAACCGCGCCGAACGCCCGGTGGCCGAGCACCTCGTGGTACTTCGGATTCACCGGGACGATGCGACCGTCGAACCCGCCCTCGACGAGCTCGACGATGCTCTGGTTGCCGACCGAGCCCTCGCGGACGCTCGCGCCGACGACGGCGACCGAGCGCGCCTCGAGCATGCGCTCGATCGCGGTCCGGCCGTCCGAGGACGCCTGCGGAGACGCCGGCGTCACCGCGGCTTCTTGACCGCCCGGTCCCTCACGGCCGCACGATACGCCTGCCAGCCGGGGATGCCGTTCACGCCGCCGCCGGCGTGCGTGCCCGAGGAGCCGTGGTACAGGCCGCGGATCGGCGTTCGGTAGTCCGCGTAGCCGGGCGCCGGACGCATGTGGAACAGCTGATCCACCGAGAGCTCGCCGTGGAAGATGTTCCCGCCGATCAGCCCGAGCTCCTGCTCCATGTCGTACGGGCCGAGCACCTGCCGGTCGATCACCGCCGCCTTGAAGTTCGGCGCGAGCTCCGTGTACAGGTCGATGATCCGGTCGGCGTACTGCTCGAGCTCCTCGCGGTGCGGCTCGTGCACCCAGTCGTCCGGCACCCACTGCGTGAACATCGAGAACACGTGCACGCCCTCGGGCGCGAGCTTCTTGTCCATCGTCGTGGGGATGACGCCGTCGACGAACGGCCGCTCCGAGGCCTTCCGGCCCATGTGCGCGTCCTGGAACGCCTCCTCGGCGAACTGCGGCGAGAAGCACAGCTCGACCGAACCCGTGTGGTGGTCCTGCAGCTCCTTCCCGGGGTCGGCGATGAAGTCGGGCAGCTCCGACATCGCGACGTTGATCTTCACGACGCCAGAGCGCGAGCGCCACCGCTCGATGTCCCACGCGAAGTCCGGGGGGAGCTCCTCGCGCCCGACCAGGTCGAGGAACGCCGTCTTCGGGTGGATGCACGTCACGCCGACCGGCGCCCGGAGCTCCTCGCCGTTCTCGAGCGCGACGCCGAGGAACCGCCCGCCGCTCGTGAGCACCTTCGCGACGCGTGCGTCCGTGCGGATCTCGCACCCGAACGACTCCGCCGAGCGCCGGATCGAATCGGAGACCCCGCCCATCCCGCCCTGCTGGAAGCCCCAGGAGCCCAGGTGGCCGTCGCCGACGTCGCCGATCGAGTGGTGGAGCATCACGTACGCGGTGCCCGGCTCGTCGGGGCCCGCCCACGTTCCGATGATCCCGTTCACGGTGAGCATGCCCTTGATCTCGTCGGACTCGAACCAGTCGTCGAGCAGGTCGGTGATGCTCATCGTGAACAGCCGCGTGACGTCGCCGACCCCGCGGACGCCGAGCTTGCGCATCTTCCAGGCAGCGCGCGCGCTCTCGATCAGGTCGCCGAACGCCATCGAGCCGATCTTCGGCGGCTTCTGCAAGAGCAGCGGCCCGAGCACGTCGGCCACCTCCTGGAGCCACGCCTCCCACTGCGGGAGGGTCTCCGCGTCCTTCTTCGAGAACTGCGCGATCGAGTCGTGGCTCCGGGCCGCGTCGTCCGGGTAGACCTTGATCGAACGCCCGTCGGGATACGCCTGGTAGTACGGGCCGAACGGCGTGACGTCGTACCCGTGCCGCTTGAGGTCCAGCTCGCGGATGACCGTCGGCGGCATCAGCGACATCACGTACGAATAGGTTGTGACATTGATCTCGGGATGGTCGGGGAACGGCGCGCTCGTGTCGGCCGCCCCGCCGGTCTTGCCCCGCGCCTCGAGGACCACCGTGCGGGCCCCCGCCCGGGCGAAGTAGGCGCCGGCGGTGAGGCCGTTGTGTCCGCCCCCGATCACGATCGCGTCGTAGACGTTGGCCATCGTCGTTCGGTCTCCTCGGTCCTGGAAGGGCGCCATCCTCCCATGCGTTTGAATGGTCAGTCAAGCGAGGCCCGCGCCTCCACGGCTTGACTTCGCAGGTCAGACCGCTAGAGTTGCTGAACCCTCGTTCAGTTCGGCGTCCCGGAGGTCGCCAGACTGTCCCGCGTTCAGGAGCGCAGATGAACACCGGACCCGCGAAGCAGGGCAAGGACCGCCACCAGGAGATCCTGGACGCGGCCGCGCGCGTCATCACGGACCGCGGGCTCGCCGAGACACGGATCTCCGACATCGCCGAGCAGGCGGGCGTCTCGCCGGGGCTGATCCTCTACTACTTCGAGTCGAAGGACCGCCTGCTCGCCGAGGCGCTCACGTTCGCGAACGACCAGTTCTATCTCCGCACCTCGCGCGAGATCCGGCGCATCCCCTCGGCGAGGGAGCAGCTCCGTCGCGTGATCGACCTGTCGGTGCCCGGCTACCTCCCCGAGTACGGTCGCCTCGACGAGTGGGCGCTGTGGATCGAGGTATGGGTGCGCGCGCTCCGCGATCCCGAGATGGCCAAGGACCGCGAGGCGCTCGATCAGCGGTGGCGGTCGCAGCTCGCCGAGATCATCCGGGGCGGCCAGGGTTCGGGGGAGTTCTCCTCGGCCGAGGACCCCGACGAGCTCGCGCTCCGGATCGCGGCGCTGATGGACGGCCTCGCGATCCAGGTCATCATGGACGACTCGGTGGTCACCACCGAGCGCATGCACCGGACGTGCATCGAGGTCTCCGCGCAGGTCCTCGGGTTCGCGCTCCAGCCGGCGAAGGGCTAGCCGCCGGCGGCGAACCGGTCGATCTCGGCCGCGTGCTCGTCGTAGTGCTCGAACGTCTCCTCGACGAACTCGGACTCGGCGTCGGGCGGGATCTCGGACAGCGACGCGAGCGCGCCGCGGATCCGCTCCCTCGCCGCCTCCGACCGGGAGAGGATCTCGTCCCACGCCATCGCCTTGGAGTCCTCGGCGATCTCGTCGTTCGTCTTCTGCCAGACGGACTCCGCCTCGTCGGGCTCGGGCGTGCCGGCGGCGATCAGCTCGATCCTGCGGGCCGCGTCGTCGGCCCAGTAGCCGCAGTGCCAGACGAGGTCGGCGACCGACCACCCCGGGACGGCGCCGGGCTCGGTGCGGCGGCCTTCGGGGACCTTGGCCACGGCCGCGATGAGCGCCTCCCAGGACGAGGCCTCGCGGTCGAGCAGCTCCGTGCGTTCCATCAGCCCGAGAGCATACGCGCCCCGCGCTTGGCGAGCTGATCGGCGACGATGTTGCGCTGGATCTCGGAGGTCCCCTCCCAGATCCGCTCGACGCGCAGCTCGCGGTAGAAGCGCTCGGCGACGTTCTCCCGCATGTAGCCGCGGCCGCCGAAGACCTGCACCGCCCGGTCGGCGACGCGCCCCGCCATCTCGCTCGCGAACAGCTTGACCATCGAGCACTGGGCGTGCTGGACCTTCACGTCGATCCCGCGGTCGATCCCCTTCGCGAGCTCGTAGGTCATGAGCCGGGCCGCCCACAGCTCGGTGAGCGAGTCGGCGAGCATGTGCGCGATCGCCTGGTTCTCGATGATCGGCCTGCCGAACTGCACGCGCTCCTTCGCGAACGCCGTCGACTCCTCGATCAGACGCTCCGCGGCGCCGCAGCAGCGCGCGGCGATCATGAGCCGCTCGTAGCGGAACCAGGCGTAGACGAAGCTCAGGCCGTCGCCCTCCTCGCCGATCAGGTTCGCGGCTGGGACGCGCACCTCCTCGAACGACACGACCGCGTGCGAGTCGACGAGCGTGTGCGTGTAGGCGGGCTCGCGCACGACGCGGACGCCCGGCGTGTCGACGTCGACGAAGAACATCGCATGCGCGCCGGCGTTCGGGCCGTCGGCGATCTTGGCCTGGAAGAACACGTAGTCGGCCGTGTTGAACGACGTGACGTGCCACTTCGTGCCGTTCAGCACGTAATCGTCGCCGTCGCGGCTCGCCGTGGCAGCGATCGCGTCGACGTCGGAGCCCGCGCCCTCCTCGGTGATCGCGTAGCACTCCTGGCGCTCGCCGCGGACGGTCGGCGCGATCCACCGCTCGAGCTGCTCGGGACTCACGACGTCGGGGGCCCACTCGGGCGGGGTGTGGATGCACCAGCCGAGCCCGTTCGTGACGCGCCCGATCTGCTCGGAGACCAGGACCTGCTGGAACGCCGTGAAGCCTCCGCCGCCGAGGTCCTTCGGCATGTTCATCGCGAACAGGCCGAGCTCGATCGCCCGCTCCTGGTGCTGCCTCCGCAGCTCGTCGGAGATCTTGCCGTCGGCGAGCTCGGTCTCGACCTCGAGCGGGATCAGCTCGTCGATGAAGCTCCGGGCGCGCTCCTGGATCTCGCGGTCGGCGTCGGACATCGGGTAGCTCGTCACGGCGGCCCAACCCTACGAGATGAACTCGAGACGGTCGCGGTTCGCCTCGATCTGCCGGAGCGAGTCGGGGTCGACAGCGTGGTCGCGCTCGGGCGACGCCTCGTCGGAGCGCTCGCCGAACAGCTCTCCCGACAGGTACCGCTGCCCGGTGTCGGGCACGACCGTCACGATCGTCGCGAACTCGGGATGCTTGTCTCTCACTTTCAACGCCGCGGCTACGTTCATCCCCGAGGACGGGCCGCAGAGGATCGCCTCCTCGCGCGCGAGCCGGAGCGCCATCTCGAGCGCCTCCTCGGTCGAGGCGGTAACGATCCCGTCCATCAGCGAGAGGTCGAGGTTGTGCGGGACGATCCCGTCCCCGATCCCCGGTACGCCGTGGGTCCCCCACCGCTGCTCCGAGATCAGCGGGCTCTCCGACGGCTCGACCGCGTACGCCCGGATCTCGCGGTCGTAGGACTTCAGCGCGCGGGCGACGCCGCTGATCCAGCCGCCGGTCCCCTGCGCGGCCACCACGGCGTCCACCTGGCCGCCGCACTGCTGCCAGATCTCCTCCCCCGAGATCGTCTGCGCGTCGGGGTTGTCGGGGTTCTCGAACTCGGCCGGGAAGAAGTAGCGGTCGGGATCGGTGGCCACGATCTCGCGTATCTTCTCGAACGCGAGGTCGATGTCCGAGCCGCCGCCGGGCGTGAGCACGAGCTCCGCGCCGTAGGCCTCGATCATCCGCTTGCGCTCGTTGCTCATGCCGCGCGGCATCACGATCACGCAGTCGTACCCCTTCACCGCGGCGACGGCCGAACACGCGATGCCGGCGTTGCCCGTGGTGCATTCGACGATCGTCATCCCCGGTCGCAGGGCTCCGCGCTCCTCCGCCCGCTCGATCATGTGGCGGTAGATCCGGTCCTTCGTCGACCCGGTCGGGCCGTACCACTCGACCTTCGCGAGCAGGCTCAGGCCCTCGGGAGCGACGCGCGTGAGCCGGACGAGCGGCGTGCGGCCGACCGCGTCGAGCATCGAGGGCAGCGCCCGGGCGTAGGCATCCCAGACGAGGGTCTCGGGGCGCTCCATGCCCCAGTTTGACTCCCCGTTCAAACCCGGCGCAAGACGGGCCGCGGGTTGCCACGGCCGGACCCGCGCCGCGAGACTCGGCGACCGTGGATCTCGAGACCAGGATCGGGCAGGCCGTGGCGGAGACGTCCTTCTCCGGCGTCGTCCGGGTCGACCGCGACGGCGAGCTCGCGTTCGCCGAGGCCTACGGGTTCGCGCACCGCGCGTTCGAGATCCCCAACACCGTCGAGGCGCGGTTCGGGATCGCGAGCGGCGCTAAGGGGTTCACCGCGCTCACCGTGATGAGCCTGGTCGAGGAGGGGACACTCGACCTCGCGACGACCGCTCGATCGCTCCTCGGCGACGACCTGCCGCTGATCGACGACCGCGTCACGGTCGAGCACCTGCTCGCGCACCGCTCGGGGATCGGCGACTACTTCGACGAGGAGATCAAGCGTCCCATCACCGACTACGTCCTGCCCGTGCCGATGCAGGAGCTTGACACGATCGAAGGCTACCTGCGGGTCCTGGACGGCTACCCGATGACGTTCGAGCCCGGCGAGCGATTCACGTACTGCAACGCTGGCTACGTCGTGCTCTCGCTCCTCGCCGAACGAGCCTCGGGGCGGCCGTTCCACGAGCTCGTCGTCGGGCGGGTGTGCGTCCCGGCCGGGCTGCGCGATACGGCGTTCCTCCGGTCGGACGAGCTCCCCGAGAGCAAGGCGCTCGGCTACCTCGACGCGACGGGCAACCGGACGAACGTGTTCCACCTGCCCGTCCGGGGATCCGGCGACGGCGGCATCTACTCGACGGCGGCGGACATCAGGAGGCTGTGGACCGCGCTCTTCGACGGCCGTATCGTGCCCGAGGAGCGGGTGGCCGAGATGGTTCGGCCGCACAGCGACGCACCCGCGCAGCAGGCGCGCTACGGGCTGGGGTTCTGGCTGCACGCGTCGCTCGACGTGGTCGAGCTCCACGGGTACGACGCCGGCGTGTCGTTCCGCAGCATCCACGATCCGGACGCCGGCCTCACCCACACGGTGATCTCGAACACGAGCGAGGGCGCCTGGCGCATCAGCGAGCTCCTCGACGAGGCGCTCCTGCCGGCGCCCGGCGCTCAGTGACAGCCGTCGAACGAGAAGTGCCCCGGGTCGCTGTCCGGGAGCGCCTGGCACCAGCCGTTCGACTCCAGGGCGAGGACGATCACCGGGTCCGCCACACCCTCCTCGGTGATGTCGACCGCCGCGCCGAGCTGATGCCAGGAAAGGCCCGGGGGCGCGCAGAGCCCGGGGCAACCCTGAGGGTTCCCACAGATCCCTTCGCACGCGCGCCGCTGCTCGGGGCACGAGCGGTAGCTCTGCACCACGGAGATGTCGACGCCGGCGTCGCGCTGGGCCTGCAGGAACGCCCGCATCGCGACCGGCTGCAGGCGCACGCCGTCCACGTTCCGCAGCGGGACGCGTTCGGCGCACGGGTCCTCGGGGATCTCGATCGCCGATGCGGTGAGCGCCCGGTAGGCGAGCACGCCCCCGAGCACCACGATGCCGACGATAACGAGCGCGAGGAACCGGCGGTTCCTGCGTCGCTGGGCAGCCCGTTGCCGCCGCACGGCGCGCACCGGCAGGTCGTCCCCGGGCACGACCCGACCGTACCGCGCTCACGGCGCGAGCGCACGGGCACCGCGATGTGGAGAATCTGCTCGTGACCGACCGGCCCCTGTGGCGCTCCGTGGACCCGAAGCGGTCCTACGACGTCGTGATCGTCGGCGGCGGGGGGCACGGCCTGTCGACCGCGTACTACCTCGCGAGGAACCACGGCATCACGAACGTCTGCGTGCTCGAGAAGGGGTGGCTCGCGGGCGGGAACGTCGCCCGCAACACCACGATCATCCGCTCGAACTACCTGTGGGACGAGAGCGCCGCGATCTACGAGCACTCGCTGAAGCTCTGGGAGGGGCTCGAGGAGGACCTGGGGTTCGACGTCGAGTTCAGCCAGCGCGGCGTCCTGAACCTCGCCCACAACCTCGCCGACGTGCGGTCGTCGATGCGGCGTCTGCACGCCAACCGCATGAACGGCATCGACGCCGAGTGGCTCACGCCCGACCAGGTCAAGGAGTTCTGTCCGATCGTGAACCTCTCGCCGGACATCCGGTACCCGGTGGTCGGCGGCACGTTGCAGCGCCGCGGCGGCGTCGCGCGGCACGACAAGGTGGCGTGGGCGTTCGCGACCCGGGCGAGCGAGCTCGGCGTCGACATCGTCGAGCACTGCGAGGTCACCGGGTTCGACCGGGAGACCGACGGCCGGGTCGTGGGCGTCCGCACGTCGCGCGGCGACATCGCGGCCGGCCGCGCCGCGCTCGTCGCGGCGGGGCATTCGAGCGTCCTCGCCTCGATGGTCGGGCTGCGGCTTCCCCTGGAGTCCCACCCGCTGCAGGCGCTCGTCTCCGTGCTGCTCGAACCCGTCCTCGGCGGCGTCGTGATGTCCAACTCGGTCCACGTCTACGTGTCCCAGGCCGACAAGGGCGAACTCGTGATGGGTGCGGGCATCGATCCCTACAACGGGTACGCCCAACGCGGTTCGTTCCGCATCATCGAGTTCCAGCTCGCGGCCGCGATCGAGCTCTTCCCGATCTTCGCGAGCGCGAAGCTCCTGCGGACCTGGGGCGGCATCGTGGACGTCTGCCCCGACGCCTCGCCGATCCTGTCGGCGACGCCGATCGAGAACCTGTTCCTGAACTGCGGCTGGGGCACCGGCGGGTTCAAGGCGACGCCCGCCTCGGGATGGGTGTTCGCCGACCTCCTGGCCAACGGGACGCCCGGGGAGCTCGCCGCGCCGTTCTCGCTCGATCGGTTCACGAGCGGGGCGCTGATCGACGAGCACGGCGCCGCGGCGGTGGCCCATTGACCGGTGTGGCGGGCTGATGCAGGCGCGCACCGTCCGGAGGATCGCGCTCTCGCTGCCCGAGTCCGAGGAGCGCGAGACGTGGGAGACGGCCACGTTCCGCGTGCGGAACAAGATCTTCGTGATGTTCAGCGACCGCGAACGCGAGCTGTGGGTCAAGTCGGACTTCGACGAGCAGCGCGCCCTCACCCAGACGGACCCCGAGACGTTCTTCGTCCCGCCCTACGTCGGTCCGAGCGGGTGGGTCGGGGTCCGCATCCGCACCGTCGACCGCGACGAGCTCTCGGAGCTCGTCACCGAGGCGTGGCGGCTCACGGCGCCGAAGCGCCTCGTGTCGGCGTTCGACGAGGGAGCGGTCTGACGTGCTGCTGATCCCCTGCCCCTGGTGCGGCCCGCGCGACGAGCGCGAGTTCCGCTACGGCGGTCAGGCCGGGATCGACTACCCGGCCGACCCCGACGCGCTCACCGACCAGGAGTGGGCGGACTTCCTGTTCATGCGCGAGAACCCGAAGGGCGCGTTCGCCGAGCGGTGGTTCCACACCGCTGGATGCCGACGGTGGTTCGACGCGGTGCGCGACACCGTGACGTACGCGTTCGGCGCGACCACGCCGCCCCCGGTCGACCCCGGGGAGCCGGATCGATGACGGGCCGGCGGCTGGCGTCGGGCGGCTCGCGGATCGATCGTGCGAGGCCGATCTCCGTCCGCTTCGACGGCCGGGACCTCGAGGCGTTCGAGGGCGACACGCTCGCGAGCGCGTTGCTCGCGAACGGGGTCGTCGGCGGCTTCCGGAGCCCGATCCTCGGCCGGCCGCGCGGGATCGTGTCGGCGGGCGCGGAAGAGCCGAACGCGTTCGTCGCGGTGCTCGAGCCGTGGACCGACGTCATCGTCCCCGCGACGCTCATGTCCGCCGTTGACGGGCTCGTCGCCGAGTCCCGGCCGGGTGTGGGGACGCTCGTGGAGACCGCGGACCGGCGCGAGCCGCGCCGACGGCACCGACACGTCGAGACGCTCGTGGTCGGCGGGGGGATCGCGGGCCGCGCGGCGGCGGCCGAGGCCGCGGCACGGGGCGACCGGGTGCTGCTCGTCGACGAGGGAGCGGTGATCGACGACCCGCCCACCGGCGACGACGTGACGGTCCTGCCGAACGCGACCGCGCTCGGCGTCTACGACGCCGGCTACGTGGTGATCCACGAACGGACGCCGGACCTCGAGCGCGTCTGGCACGTCCGGGCCCGGAACGTCGTGCTCGCGACGGGCACACTCGAGCGCCCGATCGCGTTCGCGGGGAACGACGTCCCGGGCGTGATGCTCGCGGGCTCGGTCGCGGCGTACGTCGAGCGGTTCGGCGTCGGGCCCGGCGAGCGCGCGGCCGTGTTCGCGACGAACGACTGGGGCCTCGGCGTCGCCGAGGTCCTGGCCGCCGCTGGGGTCGAGGTAGTCCGCACGATCGACGCGCGGGCGGGCGAACGGGTCGTCGCCGCAGACGGCGACGGTGCGCTCGAACGGATCGTCGTCCTGGACGCGGCGGGGCGCGAGGGGTCCTTCGAGGCCGACCTGCTGGCGGTCTCCGGCGGGTGGAACCCCAACCTGACCCTGTGGCGCTCGATCGGCGGCGACCTGACGTATGACGCCGCGCGCTCGTGCTTCGTCCCGCGCAGCCGCCCGGGCTCGGGTCCCGCGTGGCTCTCGGTCGCGGGCGCCGCGGCGGGCGAGGTCCCCGAGAGCGAGCCGCTGTGGGTGGTCGCCGAGGGCGAGGACGCGGACAAGTTCGTCGACCTGCAGCGCGACCAGACCGTCGCCGACGTGGCCGCCGCGCTCGGCCGCGGGCTCCGCTCCGTCGAGCACGTGAAGCGTGCGACGTACATCGGGACCGCGGTCGACCAGGGCCGGACCAGCGGCGTGCTCGCGGCCGAGATCGTGAACCACCTGCTCGGCGAGGACCCGGGCGCGCAGGGGCCGAGCGGCGCGCGCCCGCCGTACGCGCCGGTCTCGTTCGCCGCGCTCGCGGGGCCGTTCGCCGGCGACCGCTTCGACCCGGCCCGCACGACACCGATGCATGCGTGGCACCTCGAGCACGGGGCGGTGTTCGAGGACACCGGGCAGTGGAAACGACCGCGCTACTTCGCGCCGGGCGGCGAGCCGCTCGAGGAAGCGGTCGAGCGCGAATGCCTCGCGGTCCGGAACGCGGTCGGCGCGATGGACGCGTCGACGCTCGGCAAGATCGAGGTGGTCGGCCGCGACGCGCCGGCGTTCCTCGACCGCATGTACACGAATCGCATGTCGAACCTCGCGGTCGGCTCGATCCGCTACGGGGTCATGCTCGGGCTCGACGGGATGGTGTGGGACGACGGCGTCGCGATGCGCGTTGCCGAGGATCGCTACTACGTCACCACGACGAGCGGCGGCGCGGCGAACGTGCTCGACCGGTTCGAGGAGTGGCTGCAGACCGAGTGGCCTGATCTGCGCGTGTTCTGCACGAGCGTCTCCGAGCAGCGGGCGGTCATCGCGATGAACGGCCCGAGGGCGCGCGACGTGCTCGCGGCCGTCGGCACCGACGTCGACCTCTCGGCCGAGACCTTCCCGTTCATGACGTTCCGCGACGGGACGCTCGCCGACGTCCCGGCCCGGCTCGCGCGTGTGAGCTTCTCGGGCGAGCTCGCGTACGAGCTGCACGTGAGCTCGTGGCACGGGCTCGCCGTGTGGGAGGCGGTACTCGCCGCCGGGGAGCCATTCGGGATCCGGCCATACGGGCTCGAGGCGATGGACGTGCTCCGCGCCGAGAAGGGGTTCTTCATCGTCGGCCAGGAGACGGACGGCACCGTGACGCCGGCCGACCTCGGGATGGACTGGATCGTGAACCCGTCGAAGGGCGACTTCCTCGGCCGGCGGTCGCTCCGGAGGAGCGATCTCGTCCGGCCCGACCGCAAGCAGCTCGTCGGCCTGCTCCCCGAGGACCCGGCCGCGCTCCTGCCCGAGGGCGCGCAGCTCGTGCTCGAGGACACGGGTCGGATCCCGATGCCGATGTCGGGGTTCGTCACGTCCTCGTACCGGAGCCCGGCCCTGGACCGGACGTTCGCGCTCGGCCTACTCGAGGCCGGTCACGCGATGCACGGCCGGACGGTGTACGCGCCGCTTCCCGAGGGCACGATCGCCGCGAAGGTGACCCCGCCCGCCTTCTACGACCCCGAGGGGGAACGCCGTGACGGCTAGGCGCCCCCTCGCCGGCCTCGCGGCCGACCTCGCCCGGCTCGACGCGGAAGAGCTCCCGTTCCTCGTTCAGCTCGACGTTCGCATCGGCACGGGTGCTGCCACAACGTTGGGCTTCCCGCTCGATGCGATGGGCTTCCCGCTCGAGCCGAACACGACCGCATCCACGTCGTGGCGCGACACACTGTGGCTGGGGCCAGATGAATGGCTCGTGGTCGCCGAGTCGGACCAGCCGGAACTCCTGGCGGAGCAGCTCGAGGAGGAGCTCGGACGCGCGCTTGCGCGCGTGCATCACTCGATCGTTGACGTCTCCGCCGCCCGAGCGATCTTCGACCTTCGGGGGCCGGCCCGGCTCGAACGGCTCGCGATCGCCTGCCCGCTCGACCTACACCCGCGCTCGTGGGGACCGGGCCGGTGCGCGCAGACGGTGTTCGGCGCGGCGCCGGTCCTGCTGCACGAACGCCCCGACGCGACCCGCGTCTTCGTCCGGCCGTCGTTCGCGAGCTACGTGATCGCGCTGCTCGACTCCCCGGTGTAGGCCGTCGGGTAGGCTCGCGCACCGTGGACCCCGACACGCCCGCGCTCTTCGCGCTCGCCGGCTCGGACCTCGCGTACGAGGTCGTCCGGACCGAGCGCGCGCGCTCGGCCGAGGAGAGCGCCGCGTTCCAGGGGATCGAGCTCGGGCAGCTGCTGCGGACGATCGTCGTGCGGCGCGGCGAGGGCGACTACGTGTTCGTCCTCGTGCCCGGCGGGCGGCAGATCGACTGGCCGAAGCTCCGGTCGCACCTCGGCGTGAGCCGCCTCTCGCTGCCCGACGCCGACGAGGCGAGGGCCGCGACCGGCTACGAGCGCGGGACGATCACGCCGTTCGGCTCCTCGAACGCGTGGCCGGTGATCGCCGACGCGACGATCGCGGCGATCGACACCGTCGCGATCGGCGGCGGCGGCCACGGCGTCAACCTGCACGTGGCCGGCGCCGACCTGATCGGCTTCCTCGGCGCCGACGCCGCGGAGGTCACCGCGCCGGCGCAACCGCGTTAACGAACCCGTTACACGCCGCTCGTTCCCTCGCGACCTCTCGCGCCGTTCGATGTGCCCAGGAGCCGAAGAGGAAGGAGCCGTCGTGCAGATCGACACCGGTGACACCGCCTGGGTCCTCGCGTCCGCCGCGCTCGTGATGTTCATGGTCCCGGGGCTCGCCCTGTTCTACGGCGGGCTCGTCCGCGCGAAGAACGTGCTCGGCACCGTGATGCAGTCGCTGATCGCGCTCGGCGTGGTCTCGGTCCTCTGGATGCTCGTCGGGTACTCGCTCGCGTTCGGCTCCGACCACGGCCTGCTCGGGGGTCTCGGGCAGGTCGGTCTCTCCGGCGTCGGCGACGAGCCGATGGCGCTCGCGCCGACGGTGCCGGCCTCAACGTTCATGGTCTTCCAGCTGATGTTCGCGGTGATCACGCCGGCGCTCATCACCGGCGCGTTCGCCGAGCGGATGCGGTTCGGCGGCTACCTCCTGTTCCTCGGGCTCTGGTCGGTGCTCGTCTACGCGCCGGTCGCGCACTGGGTCTGGGGCGGCGGGTTCCTCGGCGCCTCGGGCGTCGGCGCGCTCGACTTCGCGGGCGGCACGGTGGTGCACGTGAACGCCGGCGCGGCGGCGCTCGCGGCGGCGCTGTACCTCGGAAGGCGGCGCGGCTTCGGGACCGGCGCGCTGCGACCCCACAATGTTCCGATGGTCCTGCTCGGGGCGGGGATCCTGTGGTTCGGCTGGTTCGGCTTCAACGCCGGGAGCGCGCTCTCGGCGGGCGGGCTCGCGTCGAGCGCGTTCGTCGCCACACACCTCGGGGCGGCGGGCGGGATGCTCGGGTGGCTCGTGCCCGAACGGATCCGCCACCGGCGTGCGACGACGATCGGCGCGGCGACGGGTGCCGTCGCGGGCCTCGTCGCGATCACGCCGGCCTCCGGCTACGTGGCGCCGCTGCCGGCGCTCGCGATCGGGCTCGCCGCCGGCGTGGTCTGCTTCTTCGCGGTCGAGCTGAAGACCCGGCTCGCGCTCGACGACTCGCTCGACGTCGTCGGCGTCCACCTGGTCGGCGGCATCGTGGGCGCCCTGCTGACCGGCGTGTTCGCGAGCCTCGTCGTCAATCCGGCGGGCGCGCAGGGCGGCCTCGCGCAGGTCGGGCGTCAGGCGGTCGCGGTGGGCGTCACGCTGGTCTTCTCGTTCGTCGCCACGATGGCAATCCTGCGGGTGGTCGATCGGCTCGTGGGGCTCCGCGTGAGCGCGGAGGTGGAGGAAGAGGGCCTCGATCGCGGAGTGCACGGCGAGACCGCGTACGCGTTCAGCGATCGCATCGACGCCGCTCGCACGCTCCCGTTCGACCCGGACGAGGAGCTCGCGCGCCTGCGCGAGCAGATGGTCGCGGAGGCGACCCGCCGGACGATCCAGGCGCTCACCCCGCCGGACCCCCTGGACTGAGGCTCGCCGCCGAGCGGCGGCGTAGGCCGAACTGGGTGACGAGCCGCACACGCGGTGAGTGGCCGCCACCACCGCACGAACGACTCCGGAGGCGCACGCTCCTTCCAGGTTTCGTCGGAAGGAGGTGCGAGATGAGCGCAAGGGTCGAGTCGACACCGGCCCGGGAGTCCGCCTGGAGGCCGGTCGTGATCGCGATCGTCGCCGCGCTGGGGCTGGGCGCGCTCGCCGTCGGCACCGTCAGGATCGCGTTCGACGACGATGCTCCGGCAGCCGTCACGTCCGTGCAGTCCCCCCTCTGGGACGCGCAGAAGCTCGAGGCGATGGAGGGTCGCCAGCTCGCCGAGGTGGCGACCGCCGGAGCCGTCGTGCCGGCGCTCGAGCCCGGTGAGCTGAAGGGGATCCTCGAAGGTCAGGGGCTTGCCGAGCAGGCGATCGCCCGGGCCGCCGTTCCGGCGCTGGAGCCCGGTGAGCTGAAGGCGATCCTCGAGGGCCGCGCCGTCGGGCAGGTGGGCGCCGAGGATCCGATCCTGACCCCCCACGTCCCGAAGCGTTCGCCTCGGGAGTGAGGCAGGACGGACGACGGAACGGGCCGGGCTCGAGCAGGGGGCGAGCCCGGCCCTCCCGTGTTCCGCACCGACCCCCGCGTTCCGCACCGATCCTCCCACCCTCCTTCACGAGAGCTTCACATGCGCGCCGCAGCATGAACCCTGACGACGGCGAATGTTCGTCGGGAGGAGGCATCGAGATGCGACGCGGATGGGCGATCGTGGCGGCGATCCTCGTGAGCCTGGCGGTGGTCGGGATCGCGATCGGCGCCTACAACGCCGGGATCGACGAGGGCATCCGGCGCGGCGCGGACGCCGGCCAGGTGGTCGAGGTCGTGAACGGCCGGTACGGCTACGGGCACGGGTTCTTCCCGTTCGGGTTCTTCCTGTTCCCGCTGTTCCTGATCGGGACCTTCCTGCTGATCGGGTGGGCGTTCCGGGGCGGGCGCGGGCGATGGGGCCACGAACACGGGCCCGGCTACGGGCCCTGGTCGGACGAGGGGCGTGCCCGGTTCGAGGAGCGGGCCGGCGACTGGCACCGGCGCCAGCACGAGCAGGCGACCGGAGGGGAGGAGACGACCGGCCCGCCGGCGGGCTGAGGATCGCGAGCACGCGGCGGGCGGTGGCGGTTGCCACCGCCCGTTCGCGTCGGCAGGCTAGCCGCGGCGGAGGGCGGACATGACGACGGTGCTGGTGGTCGAGGACGAGCTCGAGATCGCGCGCGTCGTGCGCGACTACCTGCAGCACGCCGGCTTCGAGGTGATCGTGGTCGGCGACGGCGGCTCCGCGGTGGCGAGCGTCCGGAGCGCGAGGCCCGACCTGCTGGTGCTCGACCTCGGGCTCCCGGGAACGGACGGGCTCGACGTCGCCCGCGAGGTCCGCCGGTGGTCCGAGACGCCGATCGTGATGCTCACGGCGCGCGGCGACGAGTCCGACCGGATCGTCGGGCTCGAGCTCGGCGCGGACGACTACGTCGTGAAGCCGTTCAGCCCCAAGGAGCTCGTCGCCCGCGTGCGGGCGGTGCTCCGCCGGACCCGGGCGACGCAGCGCGGCGACGAGGTGATCCGCGTCGCCGACGTCGAGATCGACACGGCGAAGATGCGCGTGGCGGTCGCCGGCGAGGCCGTCGAGCTCACCCCGACCGAGTTCCAGCTCCTCGCGGCGCTCGCGCGCGAGCCGGGACGGGTCTTCACCCGGGCCCAGCTGCTCGACGCCGTGCACGGGGTGGCGATCGAGTCCTACGAGCGCGCGATCGACGCCCACGTGAAGAACCTCCGCCGCAAGATCGAGCCCACGCCCGGCTCACCGAGGTACGTCCTGACGGTCCACGGCGTCGGCTACCGGTTCGCCGATGCATGATCACGACCGTCGGTCCGGGTTCCGACCCCCGTGGTGGCCTGAGGACGAACCCTTCCCCCCGGAACGCGGTCCGTGGCGGGGGATGCGCGGGCACTTCCTCCGGCGGCTGGCTATCGGGTTCGGCGTCTTCTTCCTGTTCGTCTTCCTGATCGGATGGCTCGGTGCCGCGCTCGGCGGGGGCTGGTTCGAGCGTGGCGAGGAACACCGCGGCTTCTTCCCGTGGTTCCTGTTCTTCCCGATCGTCCTGCTGATCGGGTTCGTGGCGTTCGGCCGGTTGATCCGGCGAACCGCGAAGCCGATCGGCGACGTGATGGACGCGGCCGGGAGGATCGCCGACGGCGATCTCTCGGCGCGCGCACCGGTCCACGGGCCGTCGGACGTCCGGGACCTCGCCGGCGCGTTCAACCGGATGGCCGACCGGCTCGAACGCAACGAGCGTCAACGAAGAGACCTGCTCGCGGATGTGGCGCACGAGCTCCGGACCCCGCTGTCGGTGATCCGCGGCCGGGTGGAGGGGATGCGCGACGGCGTCTACGAGGTGGACGCCGAGCATCTCGAGCTGATCGAGCAGGAGACCGAAGTGCTGGCCCGCCTCCTCGGGGACCTCCAGCTCCTGTCGAACGCTGAGGCCGGCGCCCTGCCGCTGCATCGCGAGCGCCTCGAGCCGGCGGAGCTCGTCGAGGCGGCCGTCGCCGCGTACCGCGCCCAGGCCGGCGAGGCGAGCATCGCGCTCGAGACGCGGAACGAGGGGGGCATCCCCAGGCTGGACGTCGACCGCGTCCGGATCGGCGAGGTGCTGTCGAACCTGATCGCGAACGCGATCCGGCACACGCCGGCGGGCGGGACCGTGACCGTCGCGGTCGCCAGGGCCGGCGAGGCCGTCTCGTTCGAGGTCGCCGACACGGGGGAAGGCATCCCCGTCGGCGAGCTCCCGACCGTCTTCGACCGGTTCGCCAAGTCGCCGGAGTCCCGCGGTGCGGGGCTCGGCCTCGCGATCGCGAAGAGCCTCGTGCAGGCCCATGGCGGGACGATCACGGCCGAGAGCGAGCCCGGGCGCGGCACCACGATCCGCTTCGTGATCCCGAGGGCCCCCTGAGGGAACCCGCCGCGGCCGGGCGGTGTAGGCGGCGGTGATGCGGAACTTCGCGCCGGCGTGCCTTGCCCTCCTCCTGCTGATCGCCTGCACGTCCGAGCGGTCGCCGTCACAGCCACCGCCGACGCCGAGCGCCTCACCCCGGACGCTCGAGGTGGCCGGGGCGATCGTCTTCGCAGGCGACGACGGCGAGATCCACCTGCTCGAGCTGCCGAGCGGCGCCGATGCGCGAGTGACGTCCGAACGCGGCGACCGGCTCGACCCCGACGCGCACGGACGGCTGGTCGTGTTCCGGGACGTCCGCGACGGCGTGAACATCAACGACGAGATCTACGCCGTCGGCGCGAACGGCGACGAGCTCGTCAACCTGACGAACGCGCCCGACAGCAACGAATGGGGTCCGGCCCTGTCTCCCGACGGGGAAAGGATCGCCTTCAACTCCGACCGGGGCGGCGAGCCGCAGGTGTACGTGATGAACGCCGACGGGACCGGGGTGGAGCCCCTGGCGGACCGGTGGGGCGAGTACCCCGCGTGGTCGCCCGACGGCGGCCGGATCGCCTTCGAGTCCTACGTCGGCGGCACCACGCCGTTCGGCGACCCCGACTACGACGTGTTCGTGATGAACGCGGACGGATCCGACGTGACGAACCTCACCGACGACCCCACGAGCAAGGACGACTACCCAACGTGGTCACCGGACGGGCGCTGGATCGCGTTCGACTCGACGCGCGGGACCCCGGACGACTTCGAGCCGCCGCCCTACGACCCCGAGCGCACCAGCGACTCCGACATCTGGGTGATGCGGCCGGACGGCTCGGAGCTCCGGAACGTCACCGCGGACCTCGAGACGGTGGACGAGTTCCCGGACTGGTCGGAGCACGGGATCGTCTACACGCGCGAGGGCGCCATCGTCGTCGTGAGTCCGGACGGCTCCGCGGAGCTCGACGTGAGCGAGCTCACCGGCGTCTTCGGGGTCTTCCCGGCCTGGGTGGGCCGAGGCGCCTAACCCTTCGGGATCTCCTTCGTCGGGTCCCAGTGCGGCATCGTCACGACCGTGGCCGCGACCTTCCCCGACACCGGCGTCTCGACCTCGAGCTTCGTGTCGAGCTCGGTGTGCTCGATCGGCAGCATCGCGAACCCGATGTTCTTCTCGAGCCGTGGCGAGAAGCAGGCCGACGTCACCTTGCCGACGAGCTCGCCGTCGATCCAGACCGGGAACACGTCGATCATCTCGTTGTCGATGTAGGTGCCGAGCGGCTCGCCCTCGATGTCCACGCCGACGAGCTTTCGCGTCACGCCCTCGGTCTTGACCCGCTTCAGGGCCTCCTTGCCCATGAAGTCGGCCTCCTGCTCGAGATCGACCATCCACGTGTAGTGGTAGCCGACCTCGAAGGGGTTGTGCTCGTACCACATGTCCGCTCCGAACGCGAGGATGCCGCCCTCGATCCGGCGGATGTGACACGGCCCGATCACCTCGAGCCCGTGCGGCTTGCCGGCCTCGAGCACGCGGTCCCACAGCGCGACGCCGTGCTTCGACGCGTCGTACAGGTAGATCTCGTACCCGACCTCGCCGGTGTAGCCGGTCCTCGACACGACGACCCGCATGCCGTCGAGTTCGGCCTTCATGAGGCCGTAGTACGGGATCTCGAGCACCTTGTCGCCGAACAGGTCGACGAGCACCTTCTTCGCGCTCGGTCCCTGGATCTGCACGGGGGCGACGTCGATCTCCTGCACGGTGACGTCCATCCCCTTCGCGGCCGCGATCCCAAGCGCGTACAGGTTCACGTCGGAGTCGGCGAGCGAGAGCCAGAACTCGTCCTCGGCGACGCGGAGCAGGACCGGGTCGTTCAGGATCCCGCCGTCGGGCGCCGTGATGAACACGTACTTGCACTCGTCGACCGCGCACTTGTTGAGGTCGCGCGGGACGATCATGTTCGTGAGGTCGAAGGCGTCCGGGCCCTTGATCTGGATCTGCTTCTCGACGCCGACGTCCCAGAGCGTGACGCCGTTCACCAGGTGCCAGTACTCGGCGACCGGGTCCCCGTAGTGGCGGGGATGGAACGTGTGGTTGTAGACGCTGTAGCGCGCGACGCCGTGCTTTCGCGAGGCGTAGAAGTACGGCGACTTGCGGATCCTCGTGTACAGGAGGATGCCCGGGTTCTCGACGATGCCCATCGTTGGTGCTCCTTTCGCTCCCCCGCGTGCCCGCCCTCCGCGGTCACGCCCTCAGGCGTTCGCCCTTCGGGTCCCAGAGCGGGTCCTCGGCCACGGTGGCCGGGAGTCGCTCGTCGAAGTACTCGATCTCGACCGCCGTGCCGGGGACCGCGAGCTCGGCGGGCAGGTAACCGTACGCGATGCAGCACCCGACCGTGTAGCCGTAGCCGGCGCTGGTCACGTAGCCGACGACCGCACCGTCCGCGCGGATCGGCTCCCTGCCGAGCACGACGCTGCCCGGATCGTCGAGCGTGAGGCAGGCGAGCTTCTCCTTCGGGGGGCGTTCGAGCAGCGCGGCGAGCGCCTCGCGCCCCCCGAACTCGCCCTTGTCCATCCGGACGGCGAACCCGAGGCCCGCCGCGAACGGGTCGCGCTCGGTGTCGATGTCCTGGCCCCAGAACCGGTAGCCCTTCTCGAGCCGGAGCGTGTCGAAACACCCGAGACCGGCGGCGACGAGCCCGTGATCGCGGCCGGCCCCCCACAGCAGTTCCCACGCGCGGTCCCCCATCGCGAACTGCCCGTAGAGCTCCCATCCGAGCTCCCCGGCGTACGAGATCCGCTGCGCCCAGACCGGACCGACCTCGCCGAGGTTCAGGTACCGCGCGGTCATGTACGGGAACGCGTCGTTCGAGACGTCCACGTCGGTTACGGCCTCGAGGATCGTCCGCGCGTTCGGCCCCCACAGGCCGAGCGCGAACAACGACCCCGTCCGCTCGGTGATCGTGACGCGCTCGCCGTCGCGGAGGTGCCGCCTGAGCCAGGCGATGTCGTGCTGGCCGCTCCCGCCGCCGGTCACCACGCGGAACACCTCGTCGTCCTTCCGCGTGATCGTGAGGTCGAGGCGGATGCCGCCGCGCGCCGTGAGCGCCGGCGTGTAGACGATCGTCCCGAGGGGCCGGTCGATCCGGTTCGCGAACACGCGCTCGACGAACGCGAGTGCATCCGGCCCCTGCACGTCGAACTTCGCGAACGCCGTGAGGTCGAAGAGCGCGGCGGCGTTCCGGGTCGCGAGGTGCTCGGCGCCCTCGATCGGCGACCAGAACCTCGCCGCCCACGGGTCGCGCTCGAGCCAGGGGGCCTCGTCGGGGACGAGCGCCGCGTTCGTCTCGTACCACTCGGGACGCTCCCACCCGGCGCCGACGACGAACTCCGCGCCGAGCTCCACCTGCCGCCGGTAGAACGGTGACAACCGCAGCTTGCGAGGACGAGCCATCTGCTGGCGCGGATGGATGATGTCGTAGACCTCCCGGTACTGCTGCTTTCCGCGTTCGAGCACGAAGGGCGGCGTCGTCATGTAGGGGTAGAAGCGGTTCGCGTCGGCCTCGGCCATGTCGACCGACGGCTCACCCTCCTGCATCCACTCGGCGACGAGGCGGCCGAACCCGCCGGCATGGGTCACCCACACCGCCTCGCAGAGCCAGAAGCCGCGGACCGTCGCCGACTCGCCGACGATCGAGCCCGCGTCCGGCGTGAACGAGAACATCCCGTTGATCGAGCGCTCGGGATCGGCCGGGCGCATCCGTCCCTTCAGCGCCGGGAGCAGACGGGCGGCCTCGGCCTCGGCGACGTCGAAGTCCGACGGCGTGAACGGCATCAGCGACGGCATCAACGCGTCCTCGCCGGGCCGGCGGAGCTCGGACTGCGGCGTCGCGATCGGGTCGTGCCGGTAGTTGCCGACCGCGTAGTGGTCCTCGCGGTGGCGGAAGTACATCGCCATGTCCTGGTGGCGGAGGATCGGGTGTGCGACCTCGCGTGACTCGCCCTCGAGCCCGGGCACCGGATCCGTCCACACGAGCTGGTGCTGGACGGCGACGAGCGGGACCGGCACGCCGGCGAGCGCGCCGACCGACGGCCCCCAGATCCCGGCGCAGAGCAGCACCCGTTCGCACTCGACGTCCCCCCGGTCGGTCCGGACCCCGACCACCCGGCCGTCGCGGACGGCGAAGCCGGTGACGGTGACGCCGCCCTCGAACGTCACGCCGCGGTCGGTCGCCCTGCGCCCGAGCGCGCTCGCGATCCGGACGCCCTTCGCGATGCCGTCACTCGGCACGTGGTACGCGCCGAGGATCGTCGACGGGTCGAGCAGCGGGACGCTCTCGGCCGCCTCGGCCGGCGTGAGCAGCTCGGCGCCCTCGAGGCCGTAGGAGCGCGCGAACCCGAGCCGCCGCTTCAGCTCCCGCATCCGCGCGTCGGTCGTCGCGACCTCGATCCCGCCGACGCCGTACCAGCACGGCTCGCCGTCGGCCTCGAACGTCGCGTAGAGCGCGACCGAGTCCTGCGCGATCCGGCACATCATCCGCGAGCCGTTCGTCTGGAACGCGAGACCGGGCGCGTGCGAGGTCGAGCCGCCTGTCTCGAACAGCGGACCCTGGTCGAGTACGAGGACGTCGGCGTCGCCGAGCTCGGCGAGGCGGTACGCGGCCGAGGCGCCGACGATCCCGGCGCCGACGATCACGGTCCTCGCGCGATCCCGCATCCCGGGGCTAGCCGAGGTTCACCACGATCGTCTTGAGCTCGGTGAGGCGGTCCATCGAGAAGCGCCCGCCGACGCGGCCGATCCCGCTCGCGGAGCCTGCGCGCCCGCCGAACGGGAGGTGCGACTCCCAGTAGTTCGTGCCCTCGTTCACGTTCACCCAGCCCGTCCGAACGGCCTCGGCGAACCGGAGACCGCGACCGAGGTCGCGTGTGAACACCGCCGAGAGCAGCCCGTACTCCCAACCGTTCACGAGATCGATCGCCTCCTGCTCGTGGCGGATCGTCGAGACCGGCACCACCGGCCCGAACGTTTCCTCGCGCGCGACCTCCATCTCGTCGGTGACGCCGTCGAGGATCGTGGCCTCGAAGAAGAGCTCGCTGCCGAGCGTGCCCGCGCGCGACCCGCCGGTCACGACCGAGGCCCCGCGGTCGATGGCCTCGCGCACGTGGCGCTCGGTCTTGTCCGCGACCGGCGCGTTGTTGAGCGGCCCCATCGTGGTCGCGTCGTCGAACGGGTCGCCGAGGTGGATGCGTTCGGCCACCGCAGCGGCGAGCTTGCCCACGTACGCCTCGTGGACCTGCTCCTGCACGAGGATCCGCTCGCCGGCGGTGCAGCTCTGCCCGGCGTTCAGGTAGCACGCGGCGAGGGTCGCCTCGACCGCAGCGTCGAGGTCGCCGTCCTCGAGCACGACGAGCGGCCCGTTGCCGCCCATCTCGAGCAGCAGCTCCTTGCCGGCGGCGCGTTCGGCGACCCGATGCCCCGTGGCGCTCGAGCCGATGAACCCGACGGCCGCCGTCGCCGGGTTCGCGGCGATCTCGTCGCCGACGACCGGGCCGGGACCGGTCACGAGGTTGAACACCCCCGGCGGGAGGTCCGCCTCGGCGATGCACTCGGCCATGCGGACCGCGCACACGCTCGTGGTGGGGGCGGGCGCGAGCACCACCGCGTTGCCGTAGGCGAGCGCGGGCGCCACGATCTCGGCCGGCATCGTGTACGGCCAGTTCCACGGGCTGATCACGCTCACGACCCCGAGCGGCACGCGGTACAGGAAGACGCGCTTGCCGGCGTCGATCGACGGCGGGATGACCCCCTCGGCCCGCGTCGCGTCGGCCGCCGCCATGTCGAAGTAGGCGGTGAGCTCCTCGACCTCGTCCCGAGCCTCGGCCTCGAGCGGCTTCCCCTGATCGAGCGCGAGCGTGCGGGCGAGCTCGTCCCGGTGGGCGTCGATCGCCGCGGCGACGCGCTTCATCGCCGCCGCACGGTCGAACGCCGACAGGGCCGCCCAGCCGGGGAAGGCCCGACCGGCCGCCGCGATCGCACGCCCGGCGTCGGCGCGCGTGCCCTCGGGGACCGTCGCGATCGCCTCGCCGGTCGACGGGCTGTAGGCCTCGAACGTCGCGGCGCCCTCGGCGTCCACCCACGCGCCGTCGATCCACATCCGCGTCTGCTCGCTCATGACCTCGCTCCCAACGGCTCGGGGCGGCCCGAAGGCCGCCCCTCCCGTCGTCCTCGAACGGCTCGATCAGGCCGCCGGCAGCCAGGCTTGCCAGACGTCCTGGTTGGCGTCGATCCATTCCTGCGCGGCCTCCTCGGGCTCGGCGCCTTCCTGGATCGCGAGCGCGACACCGTTCTGGTCCTCCTCGGTCCACTGGAAGTTCGACAGGAACTCGAACGCGGCCGGGTCCTTCTCCTCCAGCTGGGCGCTGAACGCCTTGTAGAGGACATCGTCGGCGTAGTCGCAGTCGTAGCCGACGGCCTCCGGGTCGTTGAGCGCGATGTCGGCACATTCGTCATCGAACGCCGGCAGCTCGACCTCGACGAGGTCGTACTTCGCGTTCGCCCACTGCGGCGTCCACCAGTACATCAGGATCGGCTCCTCGTTCTGCACCGCGGTGTCCAGCGCCGCGAGCGACGCATCCTCGCTGCCGCTGTAGATGACCTCGAGATCCAGACCGAGCGCCGCGATGATCTGCTCGTCGAAGATCGAGTAGGTCGTGTCTGCTCCGAGGAAACGCCCCTTGTCGCCGGTGTCGGCGGTCGAGAAGATATCGGCGTTGTCCTGGAAGCCCTCCCACGTCGCGAACTGGGGGTTCTCGTCGACCACGTAGCTCGGCACGAACCACCCGATGTTCCCGGTGATCCCGAGGAGCCCACCGTCGACGACGGTCCCCGCCTCCTCGATGAACTGCGCGTAGTCGTCCGCGTGCCCCGAGGGCCAGACCTCCAGCGTGGCGTCGACGTCGCCATCCGCCATGGCTGGGAACTGTGCCTTCTCGGCGATCGGGTCCTCGAGCTCCACGGTGCAGCCCATCTGCTGTTCCATCAGGACCTGCGCGACGGCCGCGTTCGCCTTCGCGCCGATCCACGGGTTCACCGCCAAGACGAGGGTATCGTCGCCGCACTGCGCGACGTTGGCCGTATCGGGGGCGGTGCCACCTCCACCACCCGCTTCTGGCTCCTCCTCGACGTCGCTGCATGCCGCGGCGAGCAGCGCGAACAGCGACATCCCGACCGCCAGCACTCTGCCGAGTCGCCTCATCACTCCCCCTCTCTTTCGCCGGAGGTGGCCTGCGCCGACTGGCCCGGGACCAAGGCCCGGATCCGCGGCCACCTGCCGAACCCCAACTGACCGACCGGGCCACGCGACGTCTTCGGTGCGGCCCCCATCGCCTGAGTTATACGGTCCAGGACGATGGCCAGGAGCAGGATGCTTACCCCTGCTACCACACCTCGCCCGATCTCGCCCTGTCCCAGCGCCTGGGCCACTTCGAGGCCGAGCCCGGGCCCCCCCACGAGACCGGCGATGATCACGACCGACAGCACCATCATGATCGTCTGATTCACCCCGAGCAGGATCGACGGCTTCGCCAGGGGAAGCTGGACCTTGCCCAGAAGCTGCCGCGAGGTCGACCCGAAGGCCACCCCTGCCTCGACGATCTCCTTGGGCACCTGGCGGATGCCGAGGTTCGTGAGACGGATCCCGACCGGCAGCGCGTAGACGAACGACGCGATGATGCCGGCGACGCGCCCGGGTCCGAACAGGAGCAGCACCGGGATCAGATAGACGAACGCGGGCATCGTCTGCATCGCGTCCAGGATCGGCCGAGAGATCTTCTCGAAGGCGTCGCTCTTCGCGGCGACGATCCCCAGCGGGATCGCGAATGCGACCGTGACCGCGACCGCGACGAGCACCTGCGACAGCGTGATCATGCTGAACTCCCAGGTCCCGATCAGCCCGATGCCGATGAAGCACGCGAACACGGAGAGTGCGAGCCGCCACGTCGCGACCCGCCACGCGAGAAGGGCGAAGGCCCCCGCCACGATCCACCACGGCTCCTCGAGGAGGAGCCGTTCGAGCGGATCGAGCAGATAGAGGATCAGGAAGTCGTTGACGGCGCTCGTGAACCCCTGCAGGTTCGTCTGCGACCAGACGATCACGTCGTTCGCCAGGTTCGCCACGACGTCGGTGTCCCAGGCATCCGGGAACTCCTGTTGACGCAGCACCTCGCGGCCGATCACGACGGCCGCCACCGAGATCGCGATCGCCGCAACGATCTGGACACGACGGGACACGATCCACGCGCCGATCCGCAGTGGCTTCGTGCGTCGGCGGCTCCGTACGCTCCACGCCGTGGTGACGCGGTCCAAGATGATCGCGAGGAGCACGATCGCGATCCCCGCCTCCAGCGCACCCCCGAGGTCGCGTCGCTGCAACGCATCCAGTACGGATTGCCCGAGACCGCCAGCGCTCACGACGGCGGCGATCACGACGATGCTGAGTGCGGCCATGATCGTCTGGTTCACACCGAGCATGATCGAGGGCTTCGCGAGCGGAACCTGGACGAGTCGGAGTCGCTGCCTCGACGTCGTGCCGAACGAGTCCGCGACCTCGACGGATGTCGAGGGCACGGTGCGGACGCCGAGCGCCGTCAGGCGGATCGCCGGGGGGAGCGCGAACACGAGGGTGGCGATCAGCGCGGCGGGAGCACCGACGCCGAACAGCAGGAACGCCGGGAGCAGGTAGGAGAACGCGGGGATCGTCTGCATCGCGTCAAGGATCGGACGGAGGACACGCTCGACCTTCGGCCGAAGACCGGCCCAGATCCCGAACGGGATCCCGATCGCGAGGGCGAGCGACACGGCCACCGTCATCAGGGCGATCGTCTCGATCGCCGCCTCCCACACCCCGAGGAGCCCGATGCAGAACAGGCCGACCGCCGTGAGGACCAGCATCCGCCACCCGGCCACGAGGCCCGCGATCAGGGACGCCGTCGTCACGAAGCCGAGCCACGTCAGTCGACTGAGGAGCTGCACCACCTGGTCGAACGCCGTCTGAACGGCGTCCTGGATCGGCGTCAGGAAGTAGACGAAGATCGGGCTCGTCGTCCGGCTGACGGCGGCCCAGTGCTGGAACTCGTCGAACCAGCGGGAGAAGTCGACCGTGAGGGTGTCCCACCACCCCGGCCGCAGCCACATGGCCCCCACCGCGGCGACCGCGATGCCGATCGCGATCCACAGGATCCGCCGAGGCCAGGGGTTCGGCGCCTCGACCGCCCGGAGCGTCGTGAGCTCGCGCGGCCGAGCCGCTGGTGGGGCGACCGCCACGGGTCAGGACTCCTCGACGAGCGCCGCCATCACCGCATCTCGGTCGACGACGCCGAGCACGACGCCGTCATCGACCACCCGGACCGCCCGGTCCGTATCGGCCACGATCGCGATCAGGTCCTGAACGGTGGTCCCGGGACCGACCGTCGGGCCGTCGGGCGGCGCCTGCCCGTTCGCCGGGCGCATGATCGCGCGCGCCGTCAGGACATGCGCGCGTGGCACGTCCTTCGTGAAGTCGGCGACGTAGTCGTTCGCCGGGTGGGCGACGACCTCCTCGGGCGTGCCGACCTGCACGAACCGGCCGTCCTTCATGATCGCGATGCGGTCGCCGAGCTTGAGCGCCTCGGCGAGGTCGTGCGTGATGAAGACCATGGTCTTGCGCACCTCGCGCTGGAGCCGGATCACCTCGTCTTGCATGTCCCGACGGATCAGCGGGTCGAGCGCGCTGAACGGCTCGTCGAACAGCATGATCTCCGGATCGGTGGCGAGGGCCCTGGCGAGCCCCACGCGCTGCTGCATCCCTCCCGACAGCTCGTCCGGATAGTGCTGCCCCCAGCCGCCGAGCCCCACGACCTCGAGCACCTCGTCCGCCTTGCGCTCGCGGTCGTCGCGCTCGATCCCTTGCACCTCGAGGCCGAACGCGACGTTGTCGACGATCCGGCGATGGGGCAGCAGCCCGAAATGCTGGAACACCATGCTGATCTTGCGCCGCCGGAGCTCTCGCAGCCGATCGGCACCGATCGTCAGCACGTCCTCGCCGTCGACCACGATCTCGCCCGCCGTCGGATCGTGCAGCCGGTTGATCATCCGGACCAGGGTCGACTTCCCCGAGCCCGACAGACCCATGACGACGAAGACCTCTCCGGGCGCGACGTCGAACGAGACGTCCTTGATGGCGGCCACGCAGCCGGTCTTCTCGAGCAGCTCGGGTCGTGGGAGATCCGCCTCGGGGGATCCCACGATGCGCTCGGGGTGCGGCCCGTAGACCTTCCAGACCCCGCGACAGGAGACGGCGGTGGCGGTGGCTGCCTGGGTCACTCGGATCCTCCCCGACCGGACGGGCTCGGCGCCCGCCCACGCGCCCGCGGGCGCGTCCGGTGCGCATCATGACCCCGAGCGGTCGAACCGTGCAAGGCAGCCTGCCACCGGGCGCGCTGAGCGGCCCGATGCGGCAGACTGTGCTCCGATGGCGTCCCGGTACGACTTCGTCATCGTGGGCGGCGGCTCGGCGGGCTGCGCGCTCGGGAACCGCCTATCCGCCGACCCCTCGAACCGCGTCCTCGTGCTCGAGGCCGGGCGCCCGGATTACCCGTGGGACGTGTACATCCACATGCCGGCCGCCCTCACCTTCCCGATCGGCAACCGCTTCTACGACTGGAAGTACGAGTCCGAGCCCGAGCCGCACATGAACGGACGCCGCGTCTACCACGCTCGCGGCAAGATCCTCGGCGGCTCGAGCAGCATCAACGGGATGATCTTCCAGCGGGGGAACCCGCTCGACTACGAGCGCTGGGCCGCAGATCCCGGCATGCAGAGCTGGGACTACGCGCACTGCCTCCCCTACTTCAAGCGGATGGAGAACGCGCTCGCAGCCGAACGCGACGACGAGCGCCGCGGCCACGACGGCCCGCTCGTGCTCGAACGCGGACCCGCCACGAACCCACTGTTCGGCGCGTTCTTCGAGGCGGTCCAGCAGGCCGGCTACGAGCTCACCGACGACGTGAACGGCTACCGCCAGGAGGGGTTCGCGCCGTTCGACCGCAACGTCCACCGCGGCCGCCGCCTGTCCGCGGCCGGCGCCTACCTGCACCCGGTGGAGCGCCGCCCGAACCTCGAGATCCGGACGCGGGCGTTCGTGAACCGGATCATGTTCGACGGGACCCGGGCCGTCGGCGTCGAGGTCCGCCGGCGCCGGGGCGCACCGCAGCAGGTCGACGCCGGGCACGTGATCGTGTGCGGCGGCGCGATCAACACGCCGCAGACGCTCCAGCTCTCGGGCATCGGCGGCGCGGACGAGCTCCGCGCGCTCGGCATCGACGTCGTCCAGGACCTGCCCGGCGTCGGCGAGAACCTCCAGGACCATCTCGAGGTCTACGTCCAGTACGCGTGCACGCAGCCGGTCTCGATGGCGCCGTACCTCAAGTGGCGGTACCGGCCGTGGATCGGCTTCCGCTGGCTGTTCTTCCGGAGCGGACCCGGGGCGACGAACCACTTCGAGGGCGGCGGGTTCGCTCGGAGCAACGAGGATGTCGCGTACCCGAACCTGATGTTCCATTTCCTCCCGGTCGCCGTCCGGTACGACGGCTCGGCGCCCGAAGGCGGTCACGGGTACCAGGTCCACATCGGCCCGATGTACTCGGATGCCCGCGGCACCGTGAAGGCGGTGAGCGCCGACCCGCGCGTCCACCCGGCCCTGCGGTTCAACTACCTGTCTACCGAGACCGACCGGCGCGAGTGGGTCGAGGCGATCGGCGTCGCCCGGAATATCCTCAACCAGCCGGCGATGGCGCCGTTCAACGGGGGCGAGCTCTCGCCCGGCCCGTCGGTCGGGACCCCCGAGCAGATCCTCGAGTGGGTCGCCCGCGACGGCGAAACGGCGCTCCACCCCTCGTGTACGGCCAAGATGGGCACGGACGCGATGTCGGTCGTCGATCCGGCCACGATGCGGGTGCACGGCGTGGAGGGGCTGAGCGTCGTCGACGCCTCGGTCTTCCCCTACGTGCCGAACGGCAACATCTACGCGCCGGTGATGATGGTGGCCGAGAAGGCGGCGGACCTGATCCTCGGCGCCACGCCTCTGCCCGCCGAGCAGGTCGGGTTCTACCGGCACGAACGCCGGCCGGCCGCGGGCTGACTCAGGCCGCCAGGCCGAGCGTCGCGAGCCCGGCCACGACGAGCGCGATCCCCGCGTACTGCGAGGGCGCGAGCCGCTCGTGCAGCAGGTGGAGACCGCCGAGCACCGGGATCAGCGGATAGGTCGCCGAGGCGGCCGTCACGATCGAGACGAGCCCGACCTCGGCCCCACGCGCGTAGACGATCGTCCCGGCGAGCTCGGCGACGCCGACGGCCGCCGCGAACCAGATCGCCCGGGTCGTCATGTCCGCCCCCCTGACCCCACGCTTCCGCGAACGCGCCCACACGACGATCCCGGCGACGACCACGACGATCGCGATGGCGGTCCGTCCGAACCACAGCGAGGGGAGGAACCCCGCCTCCTGCGCGGACCACCCCATCACGTAGGTGGCGACGCCGAACAGCAGCGTCGACACGGCGGCCCAGGGGAGGCCGGGGACGCTCGTTCGCGTCTCCGACCTCAGCTCGCGGAGATCCGTCGAGGTGAGGACCGCGCCCGCGATCGTGACCGCGGCGCCCATCGCAGCGAGCGCGTCCAGTGACTCGCCGAGGATCACGACCGCCAGCAGGACCGGGACGATCGCATAGGTCGCGAGCACCGGCGAGACGACGGCGATCGGGCCGAGCTGGAGCGCCCGATACAGGGTGGCGTACGCGGCCGCCCCCAGGAACGCGTTCACGACGAGCCACCCCGCAACCGTCGGGATCCGGTCGAGCGACGGCCTCGCGAGGAGCAGGATGAGGCCGATCACGATCGCCGCAGCGACCTGCGAGATCACGACCGTCCGTCCGCTGCCGATCCGCCGGCCCGACATCGCGGCCCACAGGTCGGAGAGCCCCCAGCCGAGCGCCGCGGCGAGGCCGTAGATCACGCGGGGGTCACTCGCCGCCGCGGTACCGCGCGTCCCGCCACGCGATCGCGGCCTTCAGCCCCTTCTCCTGGGTGATGCGGCGGAACTCGTCGCGGGCGGGCAGGTTCGCGGTCTCGATCTCCACGTCGAGCTCGAGATTCGCCTCGAGCGCCTCGGCGATGCCGGCGACCTCCCAGGCTCGGTTGATCGAGACCTTCATCGAGCGGACGACGAACGGCTCGTTCTTCGCGATCTCCTCGGCCAGCTCGAGCGTCGCGGCATCGAGCGTCTCGCGGGGCACCACGCGGTTCACGAGCCCGATCCGCAGCGCCTCGCCGGCGGGCACGCGGTCCTCGCCGGTGAAGATGAGCTCCTTGGCGACGCGGACCCCCACCACCCACGGCAGGAGCATCGACACGACGCCGGAGCCGAACCGGACGTCGACGTACCCGAAGAAGGCGTCGTCGGCGGCGACCGCGAGGTCGCACGCGAGCATGAGGTCCGTTCCGCCGGCCAGGCAGTACGAGTGGATCGACGCGATCACGGGCTTGGGGTGGTGCAGGATCCGAAGGAGCCGGTCGGTGTCCCGGCGGAGCTCCTCGCGCCAGGCCTCCGCGTCCAGCGCGCCCTCTTCCGCGTCCTGGTTCAGGTCGTACCCGGCGCAGAAGGCGCGACCGGCCCCGCGAAGGATCACGACACGGACCGTCTCCTTGGCTGCGGCGGCCGCGAACGCGTCGTCGAGCGCCTCCATGAGCTCGCTGCTGAGCGCGTTCAGAGACGCGGGCCGGTTGAGCGTCAGCCGGCGGACCGGGCCGAGGTCCTCGGACAAGAGCACGGGGCCGTCCTCGTGCACGTCGCTGCTCATCGCCGCGTCAGACTCCGGTCCCGGTCTAGGGGTGCGGCGCATGATACACGGGCGCCTGAACGGCACTTCAAACCGCGGAGGTTCAGGCGCTCGAGGACCTGGGCGACAACGCGACGCTGCGGAGCGCGCCCTCCATCGTGCCCGAGTGCTCGCCGGCCGGTGTGCTCACCGGCGAACGCCACCGCGACGTTACCCCGTTGGGCACAGACCCACGATAGATGGCTCGCGTAGGGTGAGCGCCCATGTCCCAGGCCTTCGAGCGGCGCATCGAGATGCGTCGGAGCGAACCCGAAGGGGCCTGGGACTCACTGGCGTATGCTCGGGCGAAGACGTCGGCCCCGGGAGGGGAGGCGGATGCGGCCACTCGAAGGACGTTCGGGGATCCCCCGCAGGACGTTTCTGCGCGCCGCGGCGGTCGGTTCGGTATCCATCCCAACGCTCGGTTCGCTCCTCGCCGCGTGCACGCGCACCGCGCCCCATGAGCCGATCGCCACGCCGGTTCCGGCGCTCGAGAGCGGTCTGCCGGTCGAGCGAGACGCAACGCTCCGCATCTACGAGTGGAAGGACTACCTGGCGACGAAGGTCCTCCACGCCTTCACTCGTCGTTTCGCCGACGCGAACGTCGATATCGAAGTCGAAAGCTTCGAACGGATGGACGAGGCGATCGCGCGCTTGCAGCAGCCCGGGGCCGACTTCGACGTCTTCTTCGCCACGATCGACGTCTTGCCCGATCTGATCGGCGCGAAGCTCCTGCGCCCGCTGAACCACGACTATCTGCCGAACGTGGTGAACGTGTGGTCGTGGTTCCGGGGAGCTGACCGTCCTTTCTACGACCCGGGCCTCGCGTTTTCCGTCCCGTACACGGTCTATTCGAGCGGGGTGGGCTGGCGTGACGATCTCGTCGCGTCGACCGATGCTCCCGATGCTCGAGATCCGTTCGCGATCCTCTGGAACGACCGATACCGCGGACGGCTGGGCGTCTACGACTCGTACCTGGAGGCGCTCTCATTGGCGCTCATCCGCGACGGAGTCGTGGACCTCAGGGCAACGACCGAAGCGGACCTCGAGCGGGCCGCGGACGCCCTCGAGGAGGCCGTGCGCGTCGCGGATCTGCGATTCACGATCGACGGCGCCGAGGAAGGGCTTCCCCGGGGCGAGTTCGTCGCGCACCAGGCGTGGTCGGGAGACGTCCTGACGGCGCCTCGCTACGCCGATCGGTACGAGCCAGGGGCAGGGGCCCGCGTCGCCCGAGAGCTCCGCTACCGCGTACCGTCGGGCCCCGGCCTCGTCGTGGGCTGCGACCTGACGGCGGTCTGCGCGAGCGGACGGAACCCTGTCCTTGCGCATGCGTTCGTCGACCACCTCTTGGACTTCGAGACCGCGATGGACAATTTCGCGTGGAACGGGTACCAGCCCCCGCTCCGCGGCGCGACCGAGGACGCGTTCGCCGACCCCTCCTTCCGTTGGCACGGGGCGGTGCCGCCGAACCTTCGGAACGCGATCCTCTCGGAGGAAGCGTTCGCGGGAGGCCAGATGCTCGTCGGGTTCGGGCCCGCCGAGCAGGCGCGGTGGCTCGATCAGTGGAACCGAGTGGTGCCGCTGACCTGAGCGGGGTCGCCCTCGCGATCCGGCATCCAGGTCGTGGTGCCGTCGTACGCGGTGAACGAGCCGAGGGAGCGTCCGTCCCCGGCGTCGATCGCCTGCACCCACAGGTTCGCGTTGCCGCACGCGTCGTTGCCCGACCGTGCCGGCGAGACGATGTCACCCTTCGAGGAAGCGAAGCAGATGTCGCGCGCGAACAGCACCCACGCCGGGCCCCACGTGGTCCCGAAGTCCGTGTCGTGAACGGTGGCGAGCGTGATCGTCACCCCGCCCGGCGCGCGCTCGACCAGGTTCGCGTACGCCGCATCGGGATCGAACGATGGGCGGAAGTCGCCGACGGGCTCGAGCACGAAACTGAGGGTCCCCGGGATCGGCTGGGTCGTCCTCTGCCGAAGCGGCCCGTACGGGTCGGGTTCGCGGGCACACGCCGTTCCGGCGATGAGCGTCGTCAGCAAGATCGCGATGATGGCGCCCGGGCGGCGAGGCTTCACCACGTCAGGCTAACGCCGGACGTCAGAGCTGTGCCAGGTCGGCGACGCCGCCGCCGGTCTGGCCGCGCGTGAGTCGTCGGTAGAGGAGCAAGCCGACGGAGACGATCAGCAGGGTCGTGACCAGCATGACGGTAGCGGCGGCGTTGACCTCGGGCGTCGGGGAGGCCCTCGAGGCCGAGTAGATCTTCTGAGCCACCGTCTCGCTGTTCGCAGCTCCCGAGAGCGCGTTCACGGTCACGAAGTCGTCCACGACGTCCGCGAACACGAGCGCGACGCTCGCCAGGATCGCGGGAGCGATGAGTGGAAGCAGGACTCTGCGGATCGCCTGGTTGGGCGTCGCGCCCAGGTCCAGCGCGGCATCCTCGTACTCGGGCCCGATCGACAGCAGCCGGGCACGGACGATCACGGCCGGGTAGCTGACCTGGAACACCGCCAGCCCGAGGGTCTGTGCCTCCGTCCCCAGGTCCACGAACTTCAACAGCGTCGTCAACAGGATGAACAGGGACGTGCCGAGGATGATCTCGGGAACCACGAACGACAGCAACATGACGAAGTTCGCGCCACGAGCCGGACGTCCGTGCCATCGATCGATCCCGATCGCGAACAGCGTCCCGATGGGGACCGAGATCAGCACCACGAGGATGGCCAGCCTGTAGGTCTGGACGAGCGCCGCCCGCATCTCTGGGTCGTGGAGGATCGAGTCGGTGGGGTCAGCTGTCCACCACCGCATCGAGAAGCCCTGCCAGGCGATCCGCGAACGGCCGCCGTTGAACGAGAAGATCACGGCGATGACGACCGGGAGGATGGACCAGAGCAGGTACGCGATCGTGATGCCTTGCAGGACGCGCGGCTTCCGCCATGGGTTCTTGAAGTACCCGCGGGCGCGGGTGGGCTCGGAACCCAACTCCAGCGTCGTGCTCACGCGCCACGCTCCGCGGCGCGCCTGGTCTCGCGAAGGTAGTACATCATCGGGAGCAGCACGATGACGGATAGGATCAGCACGAGCGACGCCATCCTCGTTTTGCCGCCGGTGAGCTCATTCTGAGTGGCGATCAGGTTCCCGAACATCGACGTCCTCGCCGTGCCCAGCAGATCGTTCGTGTAGTAGTCGCCGAACATCGGCAAGGTGACGATGACGATGCCGGTGAGGATCGCGGGCCTGGACATCGGCAGCGTGACGCGCCAGAACGTCTGACGACCGCCTGCGCCGAGGTCGCGGCCCGCCTCGAGCAGGCTCTCCGGGATGCGATCGAGCGAGGCGTAGATCGGCAGGATCATGAATGGGATATAGCCGTACACGAGTCCGAGGATCACGGTGATCGGCAAACCGGACAGGAAGTCGGTGTCCCGGAAGCCAAACGGGCCGAGCAGGATGTTGAATGGCCCACCCCGGTCGAGCAGACCCTGCCAGGCGTAGATGCGCATCAGGTAGCTGATCCACAGGGGCGAGATCAGCAGGATGAGGAGCAGGCCCTTGTGGGTGGTCGCCTTCCGGGCGGTGAAGTACGCCACGGCGTATCCGAGGACGAGGCAGATCGCGGACGCGGCAAAGACGTAGACGAACGTGCGGATCAGCGCATCCTGGTAGATGGCGTCCTTTCCCCAGAACTGGCTGAGCGTCTGATTGAACGTATCGAACGACCACCACCACGGCGCGTAATAGGGGACGGGCCGGCCGAAGTTTTCGAAGTCCACGGTGCCGAACGCGACCGACACGACCACGTAGGCCGGCAGCACGAACAGGACTGCCAGGATCAGAACGCCGGGAAGGGTGAAGGATGGCCAGTACCAGCGTGGGTACCAGACGCCGCTGGGTTGCTCCGTCTGACCCTCGCGGCGCCGCCGATGGCGCCGCGAGGTCACGACGTCGGTTCCGGCCGCCTCCGCGATGGTCTCAGGCACCCGCCTTGATCTCGGTCCAGGCGGCCTGCCACAGCTGATCGTCCTCCGGCCGCAGCTCGTACGGCGTCAGGTCCTCCCTGAACATGTCCTGACTCACGACCGCCATCGGGAGGGTCGGCGGCACAACCCCGTCGGCGATCAGCTTGTCCGGGTCGAGCGAGGTCAGGGGTGGCTGGTAGCCGTTCCAGTACCGGAAGTTGTCGTAGCTGACTCGTTCGTCGAGGAAGAAGTTGATGAACTCGTGGGCCAGGCGAGGATTCTTGGCCCCCGTCGGGATCGCGATCAGGTCGTTGTCGGTCATGCTCGTTCCCGGCTCCGGACGCCAGTACCCGAGCACGTCCCAATCCACGCCCTTAGGCAGATACCACTGGGCCCCGACGATGTCGCCCGACCAGGCCTCGGCAACGGTGTAGTCGCCGGCCGGTAGCTTGGCGTACACGCCGTTGATCGTGAGCTTCGCCCCGTTCTCGTCGATCGTTTGGAGGATCGCATCCTTGGCGGCCGTGATGAGGTCGGGATCGTCCGTGTTCACGTCGAGGCTGCCGTTCCGGAGGATGGCGACGGCGATCGTGTCCCCGTACGAGTCGTACAGGCTGATCTCACCCGCATAGTCGTGGTTCCACAGGGCATCCCAGCCCTGGGCGGCGAGCTCCTCGTCGCTCACGCGATCGCGACGGTAGGCGACCCCCCACGTGTACGTCACGTAGGGAACGCTATATCGCCACTGCTGATCGTAGTACGGTCCCGGGTCTTGCCAGAAGACCGGCCACATGTTCTCGATGTTGGGGATCAGCTCATGCTGCAAGGGTTGGATCAGGTCGTTCTGGACCAACCGGCGCAGGTACCCCTTGATGGGGAAGAAGACGTCGGGCTGCACCTGACCGCTCTCGACCTTCGCGATGCCCTCCTCCATGTTGTTGAAGGTGGTGATCTCCACGTCGACGCCGAACTTCTCCTCGAACCTCTTGACCTCGTGCTTGTAGATGTAGTCGGCCCAGTTGTAGTAGACGAGCGGCCCCGACTCGATCGGAGTGGTCGCGGAAATGGGGTCGCGGTTGAACGGGAGCGTTACCGGGTTGTCGTACGTCGCGATCGGGATCGTGCTCGGCGAGGGACCCGATCCGCCGGAGGTGCCCGGCTTCGAGCAGGCGGCCAGGATCGCCGTCAGGCTCGGCATCGCGATGGCCGCGCCTCCGGCGCGCCGGAGGAACTGTCGTCGGTCCATGGGATGCGGTGCCATCGCGTGCGCCTCCTCGCGGGCAGCATTTGATTCGCCGTTCAAACCGATGAAACTTTGAGTATCACAGCCTGCTCGGCCGCGCAAGGCACGGTTCGCGACCGCCGTCCTCCGAGTTCGCGAACGTCTGAGCGGACCTACGCGGTCGTGGCGTCCTCCAGGTCGGGCGCCGGTGCACCGGTGTCCGCCAGGACGCGCAGGGCCTCCACAGGAAATTGCACCGAGACCGGGTGGCCCTGCGCGTACGGCAGGCCCTCGCCGCTGTTCTGGACCCACGCCTGAAGGGTCTGCCCCGGCGCCAGGTGCACGAACACCTGCATGGTCGAGCCGACGTAGACGACGCGGTCGACCATGCCCGGCACGCGGTTCTCGCCGCTCGTTCCGGTCTCCTCGAGCCTGACGCGTTCGGGACGGATCACGATCTTCACCGCGCCGCGGGCGTCCACGTCGCCCTGACCGGCCGCGAGCTCGAACTCGCCGATCGTGATCTTCGCGCGGCCCTCTCCGTCCATGCCGTCGGCATCGGCGTCCATCAGGTTTGAGACGCCGAGGAAGTCCGCGACGTAGGCGGTCGTCGGTTCCTCGTAAACGTCGGAGGGCGTTCCGATCTGCTCGACGCGGCCGTTGCTCATCACGGCGAGGCGGTCGCTCATCGTGAGCGCCTCCTCCTGGTCGTGGGTCACGTAGATGAACGTGATGCCGACCTCCTCCTGCAGCGCCTTGAGCTCGATCTGCAGCGCCTTGCGGAGCTTCGCGTCGAGCGCCCCGAGCGGCTCGTCGAGGAGCAGGACGGCCGGGTTCAGGATCAGCGCGCGGGCGAGCGCCACGCGCTGCTGCTGGCCGCCGGACAGCTGCGACGGCCGGCGGCGTTCGAAGCCCTGGAGCCGGACCAGCTCGAGCGCCTCGCCGATCTTGCGCTTCGCTTCCTGCTTCGAGACATCCTGGTACCGCAGGCCGAACCCCACGTTGTCGGCCACGGACAGGTGGGGGAACAGCGCGTAGTTCTGGAACACCGTGTTGACGTTGCGCTTGTGCGGCGGCGTCTGCGCGACGTCGACCCCGTCGAGCAGGATCTGGCCCTCGTCCGGCCGCTCGAACCCGGCGATCAGCCGCAGCGTCGTCGTCTTCCCGCACCCCGAGGGTCCGAGCAAAGAGAAGAACTCGCCGGGCGGCATCGACAGGTTGATCCCGGCGACCGCCGTGACGTCGCCGAACCGCTTCACGAGATCGACGAGGACGACCTCTCCGCCAGCCATGACCGCGCGAGGATACACCCCGCGGCCGGTGCGGGCGCCGGGGCGCTCAGCCGAGGTTCACGTAGACCGACTTGCTCTCGAGGAAGTCCTCGACGCCGTCCTTCCCGAGCTCTCGGCCGACCCCGGACTGCTTGTAACCGCCCCAGGGCATCTCGGTGGGCGCGGGCTGCGTGTCGTTGATCCAGACGACGCCGGCGCGGAGGGATCGCGTCGTGAGCATCGCCTTCTTGATGTCGTTCGTCCACACGGCCGCGGCGAGGCCGTACTCGTTGTCGTTCGCGAGCGCCACGACGTCGTCGACCGCCCTGAACGGGATCACGGACATCACCGGCCCGAAGATCTCCTCGCGCGCGATCGTCGCCGCGTTGTCGACGTCGGCGAAGACCGTCGGCGGGACGAAGTAGCCGCGCTCGAGGCGCGCGTCGTCGGGTCGGCTCCCACGGCCGGCCAGCTTCGCCTCGCGCTCGCCGACCGCGATGTAGCCCTCCACCCGTTCGAGCTGCTCGAGGCTCACGAGCGGACCCATCTCGGTCGCCTCGTCCAGGCCGTCGCCGAGGACGATCGCGGAGGCGCGGTCGACGAACGCGTTCACCGCATCGTCGTAGACGGGCGCCTCGACGTAGACGCGGGTCCCGGCGGAGCAGATCTGCCCCTGGTTCCAGAACACCCCGTTCGCCGAACCCTCGAACGCCGCCTCCGGGTCGGCGTCGGCGAACACGATGTTCGGCGACTTGCCGCCGAGCTCGAGGGTGACGTGCTTCAGGGTGTCGGCCCCGTTGCGCTGGATCAGCTTGCCCACCTCGCGGGAGCCCGTGAACGTCACCTTGTCCACCCTCGGGTCGGCGACGAGCGGTGCACCCGCCGTCTCGCCGAACCCCGTGACCACGTGGAAGACGCCGCTCGGCAGCCCCGCCTCCTCGAGGATCTTCGGCAGCTCGAGCGCGGTGAGCGGGGTCTGCTCGGGCGGCTTGAGGACGAAGGTGCACCCCGCCGCGAGCGCGGGCGCGAGCTTCTGCGTCGCCATCATCATCGGGTAGTTCCACGGCGTGATGCCGACGGCGACGCCGATCGGCTCCTTCCACACCATGAACATCGCGTCGGCCGACAGGTGCTGCGCGTCGCCGTCGATCTTCGTCGCCCACCCGCCGAAGTACTCGAACATGAAGGCGACCTCGCCGATGTCCTCGCGAGCGTCGCCGATCGGCTTGCCGGAGTCGAGTGCCTCCATCTGCGCGAGCCGTTCGTGCTCCCTGCGGACGATCTCAGCGGCGCGCAGGAGGATCCGGCCCCGCTCCCGCGGCGTCGTCCCCGGCCACCACGCGCCCTCGTCGAACGAACGGCGGGCGGCGTTCACCGCGAGCTCAGCGTCGGCGGCCTTCGAGTCCGGCGCGGTCGCGATCACCTCGCCCGTGGCCGGGTTGAACACGTCGAAGCGCTCACCGTCCTGGGCGTCGAGCCACTTCCCGTCGATGAAGTTCTGCAGCGTCTCGGCCACGGTGCCTCCGGCGTCAGGGGCCTGCAGCCTACCGCGGGCCCGATCGGTCAGATCGGACCCAGCCACTCCCCGTCGGCCCACGCGGGTTCGCCCTCGAGCAGCGCCACGATCTTCCCGAAGTTCTCGTCGGTCTTGGGATCGTGGACCATCGCGAAGTACGCGTCCTTGTCCTCGTACATCACGGCGACGACCACGTCCCCGTCGTCGGCCTTCAGCAGGTACGACCCCCGGTATCCCTTCGCGGCCTCCCCGGCGGGCGGCTCGCTCATCAGCGCGACGAGCTCGTCCCGCTTGTCCGCCCTCGGGGTCATCCGGCCCAGCGTCCCGTACACGGCGCCTCCTCCCCTCGTCCGGGCGCGAGCATAGGCCGCCCGAGGTTGCCCACGATCGCTCGTAGGATGGAGGGGTGCTGGTTTTCCTCCTGATCCTGCTGCTGGTCGCGGCGCTCACCGGCGTGCTTGGCGCGGTGCTCGAGGTCACGCTCGTGATCGTGCTCTCCCTCGTCCTCTCGATCGTGCTGCTCGCGTGGATCGGCTCCTGGTACGCGAAGCGGCGGTTCCGAGAGTTCCAGCGCCAGTTCGACACCCGGACCGAGCAGGACCGGCGCCGGCGGTCCGCCTACGACGTCGGTCCCTGGCCCCACGATCAGAACCTGCGCCCCGACGACGGACCCGGCGGTCCGATGATCCCCCGCAAGTAAGCGTCGGTCGGTGACGCCCCCGTCCGATCGGGCGACGGACCGTGCCCGATCCCTGTTGCGATCGCTGGAAGAGCTCGCGGACCAGTCGCGCCTCGAGGGCATGGCGCGGTTCGGGATCGACACGCGAACCGCGCTCGGCGTCACCGTGACCGAGTTGCGGCGGCTCGCCCGCGGGCCCGGGAAGGACCACGCGCTCGCGGCCGATCTCTGGGCCTCGGGCATCCACGAGGCGCGGATCCTCGCCTCGATCGTCGACGACCCCGACGCCGTCACCGAGCGCCAGATGGAGTCGTGGGTCCGGGAGTTCGGCTCCTGGGACCTGTGCGATCAGGTCTGCATGAACCTGTTCGACCGCACACCGTTCGCGTTCGACAAGGCGCTCGAGTGGAGTGCCCGCCAGCCCGAGTTCGAGAAGCGCGCGGGCTTCGCGCTGATGGCGAGCGTGGCCGTGCACCGGAAGGATCGCCCCGACCGAGACTTCCACGCGTTCCTGGCGAGGATCCGGGCCGAGGCCACCGACGAGCGCAACTACGTCAAGAAGGCGGTCTCCTGGGCGCTGCGCCAGATCGGCAAGCGGAGCGCGGGCCTGCACGAGCGGGCCATCGCCACGGCCCAGCGGATCGAGTCGATCGACTCGCGATCGGCACGGTGGATCGCGCGCGACGCCCTGCGGGAGCTCGAGAGCTCGGCCGTCCGGCTGCGGTTCGCGCGCGCGTCCCGCTAGAGCTCGAGCAGCGCGGGTGCGAGCTCGCGGAGCTCCTTCAGGCACGGGTCGAGGTCGTCCTCGCCCACGACCTGCACCGCGACGTGGTCGGCGCCGGCGTCCAGGTGCTCGCGGACCCGGACCGCGATGCGGTCGACGTCGCCCCAGGCGATCACGGCGTCGATGATCGCGTCGCTGCCCTGCCCGGCGATGTCGGCGTCGGTCCAGCCCATGCGTTTCAGGTTGCGCGCGTAGTTCTCGGTCTGCAGGTAGCGCACGCCGAACCTCCGCGCGATCGATCGGGCGGCCGACGGGTCGCTCTCGAGCACGACCGTCTGCTCGACCGCGAGGACCGGCCCCGGGCCGACGCGCTGGCGCGCGAACGCGGTGTGCTCGACCGGGACGAAGTACGGGTGCGCCCCGAGCGCCCGCTCGGCCGCGAGCCCGAGCATCTTCGGCCCCAGCGCGGCGAGCATGAGCCGGGGCGGCGACTCCGGTTCGGCTGCCGTCGACGGCGCCCGGTCCATCGCGTCGAGGTAGTCCCGCATCGTCGAGAACGGGCGCTCGTACGTGCCGCCCCGGCGGGCGACCGAGGGCGAGTGGCTCACGCCGATCCCGAGCAGGAATCGTCCCGGGTACGCGTCGGTGAGCAGCCGCCACCCGTTGGCCATCGCGAACGGGTCGCGGGCCCAGATGTTGGCGATGCCGCTCGCCGCGATCGTCCGCTCGGTGTTGGCGAGGATCCATGAGGCGTGGCTGAAGACCTCGCGACTCTCGACGCTCTCGGGGAACCAGATCGCGGGGTAGCCGAGCGATTCGATCTCGGCGACGGCATCGGCCTCCTCGGACGCGGAGAGCACCTCGAGGTTGAAGCTCCACGCGCCGACCCGGCCGAGCGCCTCACGGAGCGCTGCGCGCTCCTCGCGGAGCTCGAGTTCGCGAGGATCCTCCACGGCGCTCGGACCCTACAACGAGGAAGGGGCCCCCGCACGGGAACCCCTTCCGTTGCCGAGCTCGAGTCGGCTCAGCCGTCCTTGCGAGCTCCCACGGGCTGGACCTCGGGGACCCGAACCGGCTCCTCCTTGGCCTCGTGACCCTCCACGTCGAGGTCGGGCAGCCACTGCAGCCACCTCGGCAGGTACCAGTTGCGGTCGCCGAGGAGCTTCATCGCCGACGGGACGAGGATCGACCGGACGATCGTGGCGTCGATCAAGACCGCGATCGCGAGCCCGAACCCCATCTCCTCGAGCGCCGTCAGCCTGCCGGCCGCGAACCCCCCGAAGACGGCGACCATGATGATCGCGGCGCCCGTGATGATCCCACCGGTCGTCCGCAGGCCGTAGGTGACCGCCTCGGCGTTGTCTCGGGTCTTGTCGTACTCCTCCCGGATCCGCGTGAGCAGGAACACGTGGTAGTCCATGGACAGCCCGAACAGGATCGAGAACAGGAACAGCGGCAGCCACGCCTCGATCGCATCGGTCTGCTGGAACCCGAAGGCGTCCGCGATCGTCTTGCCGATCGCCGGACCGCCCTTCTGGAACACCAGGACGATCAGCCCGTACGCGGCTCCGACCGAGAGCAGGTTCATCACGATCGCCTTGGCCGGCACGACCAACGAACGGAACACGACCGTGAGCAGGATGAACGACAGACTGAGCACGATCACGATGATCAGTGGCGTGTAGTCGCTCGAGACGTCGAAGAAGTCGGTGATGAACGCCGTCTCGCCACCGACGAGCACCCGGACGCCCGAACCCGAGAACGCCTCGGGGATGTAGGTCCCGCGCAGATCGCGGATCGCGAGCACCGCCGCCTCGCTCTGGGTGTCGGTCGCCTCCCCCGCGAGTGGGATCTCGACGAGCGTGACGCTTCCGTCCTCGCTCGCGCGAGGTTCCGCCGGCGTCCCGAGGCGCGGGTCGTCGGCGACCTCGGCGTCGAGGGCCTCGATCCCCTGCTGCACCTCCGGGTCGGTCGGGTTGCCCAGGATCAGGACCTGCGCGGGCGACTGCGCGCCCGACTCGGGGAAGTGCTCCACCAGGGCCAGGAAGGCCTGCTTGGTCTGGATGTCATCCGGCAGCGTGGTGATGCCCGAGAGCCCCTGCTTGATGCCGCGGCCGTCGTCCTCGGGGTGCGACTGCAGCCAGAAGGGGAGCGACAGCACGATCAGGAAGCTCGCCGAGAGCACGAGGCTGATCACCGGACGGGCCATCACGGCCCGGCTGGCCCGGTCCCAGAAACCTCCCGGTCGCCCCTGCTCGATCTGGCCGTGCCGGACCCGGCGGGAGAGCCACGACGAGTCCCTGCGTACCCAGCGGGTCAGGAGGATCGCAGCAGCGACGAACCCGAGGAATCCCGCGAGCCCGACGAGGGCGCTGGGTGCGCCGACGACCGACGCAAGGGTCGCGACCACGCCCGCGGCCACGATCATGCCGAGGAGTGCGAGGGCGTTCGAGATCCGCGACATCCACGGCCAGTCGAGCCAATCCGCCCCCACGCGCTTCGCGGGCCTTCCGAGCAGGGCAAGCACCGCCGGCAGGAGCGTCATCGACGCCGCCACCGAGACCAGGACGACGATGATCGCGCCGCCCGCCAGGCCGCGGAAGATCGTCGTGGGCACGAGGAGCATGCCCGACAGGGCGATCACGACCGTGAGCCCGCTGAAAAACACGGCGCGGTTCGCCGTGGCACCGGAGCGGCCGATCGCGCGGAGCTTGTCGCCACCCTTCGCGCGCTCCTCGCGATACCGCGACACGATGAACAGCGAGTAGTCGATCCCCACCGCCAGACCCATCATCGAGATGAGGTTCGGGGCGAAGAACGTGAACTTCCAGACCTGGCCGATGATCGCGACGATCCCCAGGGTCACCGAGATCGCGAAGATGGCCATGATGATCGGGGTGACGCCCGCGATGAGCGCGCCGAACACCGCAATCAGGACGATGATCGCGGCGACGATGCCGATCGACTCCCCGAATCGGAGGTCCTCCTCCGAGACCTTCCGGAAGTCCTCGGTCGACGTGGCCTCGCCGAGGATGAACGCCTGCGTCCCGCCGGCGTTCGCCTCCTCGCGGATCGCCTCGACCTCCTCGACGTGCTCGGCGGCGTCGTCGACGTCCCCGGCCATGATCACGGTGAACAGGACCGCCTGCCCGTCCTCCGACGGGAACGGTCCGAGCGGTGCCGTCTGCGGATCCTCGGCCACCTCGGCGGGCAGCGGGAACGCGGGGGGCACGTAGGTCACGGCGTCGGGACCCAGCGCGTTCAGTTCCTGGAGCGCCGTGTTCACCGTCTCGACGAAGGCGGGATCCTCGACGGCGCCCTCCTCGGAACCGGCGATGATCCAGTTCTCCGTCACGATGTCCTGCTCGAGGCGCCGTTGCTCGAGGATCTGCTGCGCCTCCTTCGCCTCGGGCGTGTTCGTGAAGTCGATGTCGGTCGTGAGCGCCGACCCCAGCAACGCCGAACTCGACGCGCCGGCCAGCACGAAGATCACGAGCCAGACCGCGACGGTGCGCCAGGGGTGCCTGCTGCTCGCACGTGCGATGGACTCGGGGTTGAGCCTCATCCCGTCCCCCTCACTCTCGATGGCCGGGGAGGATTGCCCCGACGCGACTTACGGCATATGCTTACAATGTACGGAGTATAGGCGTACGATGTAAGGTGTCAACCCGGGAAACCCCGATTCCTTCCCGGGACGGCCAAGAAGTTTCCCCGACGGAGATGGACGCACGATGAACACACGAGCAACCACGTCCGAGAAGGCTTCCAGCGCCCGGCGACGCGAGCCGCTCACGCGTGAGCGCATCATCGAGGCCGCCCTGCACGTCATGGACGCCGAGGGGCTGGACGCCGTCACGATGCGCCGGATCGGCCGCGAACTCGGCGTCGAGGCGATGTCGCTCTACAACCATGTCGAGGACAAGGACGACATCCTCGAGGGGGTCACCGAGCGGGCGATGAACGAGTTCGAGTTCCCTCCCTCCTCGGGCGAGTGGACCGAGGACGCGTTCGCGATGTCCCGCGAGTGGCGGAGGCTGCTCCGCCTGCATCCGAGCGTCTGCCAGCTGCTCGCCGAACGCCACAAGCCGATGGACGGCCTGGCCGCGTTCCGGGCCATGGACGCGGCGCTCGGCGTCCTGCGGGAGGCGGGGCTCTCGGACCGCGAGGCCGCCCAGGCATTCAACGCGCTCGGCAGCTACATCCTCGGGTTCGTGATGATGGAGCAGGGGCTGATGCTCGGGGCGGACGAGGACCACGCGAAGCAGCACGAACAGATGGTCGACACGCTCCAGGGGGCCGGGCTGCCGAACGTGGTGGCCTGCTTCCCCTACTTCGCGGACTGCTCCACCGACGAGCAGTTCGACTTCGGACTCGACCTGATGATCCGGGGCATCCGGGCCCGCGTCGAGGACCGGACGCCGGTCGCCTAGCGCAGGCCGAGCTCCGCCCCCGCGCGGCCGAACGTCTCGAGCGCCTCGGCGAGGTCGTCCTGCGTATGATCCGCCGTCACGATCGTCCGGACGCGGGCTCGCCCGCGCGCGACGGTCGGGAAGACGATCGCCGGGCAGAAGACGCCCTCCTCGAAGAGTCTGCGCGCGAACGTCTGCGTCGCCTCCTCCTCGCCGGTGATCACCGGGGTGATGGGCGTCTCGCTCTCCCCCGTGTCGAACCCCAGCTCGTGCAAGCCCGCCTTGAACGACCGCGTGTTGGTCCACAGCCGCTCGACGCGTTCGGGCTCGTCCGCGATGATGTCAAGCGCCTCGAGGCAGGCCGCCGTGACGGCCGGCGGCGCGCTCGTCGAGAACAGGTACGGGCGCCCACGGTTGCGAAGCCACTCGATCAGGTCGCCGGGCCCGGCGACGAACCCCCCGAGCACGCCGATCGCCTTCGACAACGTCCCCACCTGGACGTCGACCCGCCCGTGCAGCCCGAAGTGGTCGACGGTGCCAGCGCCCTGCGTCCCCAGCACGCCCGAGGCGTGCGCGTCGTCGACCATCATGATCGCGCCGTGGCGCTCGGCGACCTCGACGAGGTCGGGCAGGGGGGCGATGTCCCCGTCCATCGAGAACACGCCGTCGGAGATCAGGAGCTGCCGCCGGTCGGGCGCCTTCGTCTCCTCGAGGAGCCGGTCGGCGTGCCCGGCGTCCTTGTGCTCGAACACCTTGATCTCGGCGCGAGAAAGACGCGCGCCGTCGATGATCGACGCGTGGTTCAGCCGGTCGGAGACGATCACGTCGCCCTTGTCCAGGATCGCGGCGACGGTGCCGGCGTTCGCGGTGAAGCCGGACTGGAACATCACCGAGTCCTCCGCGTGCTTGAACGCCGCGAACCGCTGCTCCAGCTCGCGATGCATCGACATCGTCCCGGCGATCGTCCGCACGGCGCCCGACCCCGCGCCGAGCTCGGCGGCAGCCTTCGACGCGGCCGCGTTCATCCGTGGGTGGTTCGACAGGCCGAGGTAGTTGTTCGACGCGAGGTTGATCACCTCGCGTCCGTCGAACCTGGCCCGGGCGCCCGTCGGCCCCTCGAGCTCGCGTTCGCGGAGCAGCAGCCCCTGCTCGTCGAGCTCCGCGAGCCGTTCCTTCAGGTAGTCGAGCGCTCCGGGCATCGAGAGGCCACGCTATCGCATCACGTACGCTGAGGTTCCGACCGGAGGGAAGGACGTGGACATCGAGCTCGACGGCTTCCTCGCGGACTCGGTCGCGAACGTGCAGGGCAAGCTGTACGCGCTCGGCGCCGGGTGGAACCGCATCGCCGTCGCGCTGTTCCCAGGGCGGCACGACCGCGTGGGGATCGGCCTCCTGTTCCGCGTTGGCGCGGGGTCCGAACGCAGGGCGCGGCGGTTCGAGCTCCGGCTGCTCGGCCCGGAGGACGAGGAGCTCGTGCTCGGCTCGGGGCAGCAGGGCCCGGTCAACCGGATCGGCGGCGAGTTCACCGCCGGCGCCGAGGACGAGCAGGTCGTGCCGATCGCGCTGAACCTGAACGGCCTCACGCTCCCCCGCCCCGGGACCTATCGCGTGATCGTCTCCGTCGACGGGACCGACCTGAAGACGCTGCCGTTCCGCGTGGAGGCGCTCGCCGACCGCACGCGGCAGGCGACGCAACAGCCCTCGACCGGCACCGCCGGCTACCTCTAGGCGTTCGCGCCGGGGAACACGATCACCTTCGCGGCGTGACCCGACGCCGCGATCTCGAACGCCTCCTCGAAGCGGCCGATCGGGAACCGGTGCGTGATCACCGGGGAGACGTCGACCCGCCCCGTCGAGAGTAGGGTCGTCGTCTGTTGCCAGGTGCGGAACATCTCGCGCCCGGTCACGCCCTGGACCCTCGCCTCCTTGAAGATCACCTGGTCGTTGAGGTCGAGCGTGACCGGCCCGTCGGGCAGGCCGAGCAGCGACATCCGTCCGCCCCGCGCCACCATGCGCGTCCCCTGATCGATCGCCGTCGCGTTGCCCGACATCTCGAGCACGACCTCGGCCCCGCTGTCGTCCGTCGCGCCGAGCACGACCGCAACCGGGTCCTCGGACTTCGGATCCACGAGGAGGTCGGCGCCCATCTTCAACGCGAGCGCCCGCCGCTCGTCGTTCGGCTCGATCGCGATCACCTTCCACGCGCCGAGCGCCCTCGCGATCGCGACGGCGAATAGGCCGATCGGCCCGCACCCGATCACCGCGACCGGGTTCGTGAGCAGGTCCTCGCCGCCCTCGGTGCCGAACGTCGCGTGCACCGCGTTGCCGAACGGCTCCATCACCGACGCGTGGTCGGGGTGGATCCCCTCGCCGACGATCCACGCGTTGGCGGCCGGCACGACCACGTACTCGGCGAACGCGCCCTCGGTGTCGACGCCCAGGATGCGCAGGTTCCGGCAGATGTGCGCCCGCCCGGTCCGGCACGTCGAGCACACGCCGCACGCGATGTGGGTCTCGGCCGCGACGAACGACCCGGGCTGCACGTGGTGCACCTCGGGGCCGACGCGTTCGACCGTTCCCGCGACCTCGTGGCCGAACGTCATCGGGACGTGGATCCGGCCCTCCGCCCACTCGTTCCAGTCGTAGATGTGCAGGTCGGTACCGCAGATCGACGCCGCGTGGACCAGGACGAGGACCTCGCCCTCGCCGGGCTCGGGGACCGGGACCTCCACGAGCTCGGCGCCGGGAGCGCGGGCCGTCTTCCGCAGCGCACGCATCGTGCCCACGGAGCCAGCCTAGCGCCCCGCTGCTTGCCCCCGCCGCTCGGAACCTCCAGGCTCTGCTGGGCGTCGAAGCCGAACCCGACCACGGAGGAACCGATGACCCCGCGGAAGCTCTGGGCCCTGATTCCCCTGATGTTCATGCTCGCGGCCTGCGGCCGTCTCTCCGACGACGGTGGCTCGACCGGAGGCGGCGGCAGGACAGGCGGGACCGGCTCCACTGGGATCGAGCACCCGACCGGCGCGGACGAGGTCGTGCTCCGCGTCGAGTACGCGGGTGGGTTCGTCCCCGTCGACTACACCCTCCGCACGATCCCCTCGTGGACGCTCTACGGGGACGGGACGCTCGTGATGCAGGGCCCGCAGATCGAGATCTACCCGCCCCCCGCGCTCCCCGGCCTGACCGCGACGCCGATCTCGGAGGACGGCGTGCAGGCGATCCTCGAGGCCGCCCGCGACGCGGGGCTCATGGACGGCGACGCCTCGTACGGCAACGACTGCATCGCCGACGCCGCGACGACGGTCTTCACGACGAACGCGAACGGCAGCACCTCCGTGGTCTCCGCGTACGCGCTCGACGTCGGCGAGCCGGCCGGAAGCTGCGGGAACGAGCAGGAGGCCGACGAGCGCGCCGCGCTCGCGGAGTTCCAGGCGGCGCTCGGCGACCTGTCGAGCTGGCTCCCGGAGGGATCGGTCGGGCAGGAGCAGCCGCTCGACCCGAGCGAGCTCCGCGTCTACACGCAGCCCTATCAGGGCCGACCCGAGCCGCCTCAGGACGAGGTCGCGTGGCCGCTCGGCGTACCGCTCGACTCGTTCGGCGACCGGGTCCCCGACTACGGCGCGCCGATGCGGTGCGGCGTCGTCGCCGGCGACGACCTCTCGACGCTCCTGCCCGTCGCGGGGGCGGCGAACGAGATCACGCCGTGGACGAGCGACGGCGGCCAGTACCAGCTGATCTTCCGCCCGTTGCTGCCGGACGAGAGCGGGTGCGTGGTCGCTGCCGCGACCGGCTAGAACTTCCGCCGGCGCGGCGGGCGCAGGCCCGAGCGCCGCCCCTTCGCGGAGGCGGAGAAGACGACCCGGGGAGGGGCGACCTTCATGCCCTCTCCCTCGAACGCCTCGCCCAGCTCGAGCCGTGCGGCCATGCGTCCGATGTCCCCCTGCTGATCGGCGGTGACGAGCGTGATCCCGGTGCCGGTCCCGCCGGCGCGGGCGGTCCGTCCGACGCGGTGCACGTACCCCTTGTCGTCCTGCGGCGGGTCGTAGTTCACGACGTGGCTGATGCCCTGCAGGTCGAGCCCGCGAGCGGCGACGTCCGTCGCGACGAGCACGTCCACCTTGGAGTTCTCGAAGCGTTCGAGCGCGCGTTGCCTGGCCCGCTGCGGCATGTCGCCGTGCATGCCTTCGGCGCGGACGCCTTTCGCGCGCAGCTTGTGGACGAGCCGGTCGGCGCCGCGCTTCGTCCGGACGAAGACGAGCGAGAGCCCGCCGTCGTGCTCGAGCAGCTCGAGAAGCGCCTCGACCTTCGAATGCACGGAGACCTGTACGAACCGGTGCTCGACCCCTTCCACGGTCTCGCCGATCGACTCGACCTCGTGGCGGATCGGATCTCGCGTGTACGCGCGCGCGAGGTTCCCGACGGCGCCGTCCAGCGTCGCGGAGAAGAACATCGTCTGGCGGTCCTTCGGGATCCGCCGCACGATCCGGTCGACCTGCGGTTGGAACCCCATGTCGAGCATGCGGTCGGCCTCGTCCAGGATGAGGATCCGGACGCGGTCGAGCCGCACGAGCTTCCGCTCGGCGATGTCCTGGAGCCGGCCGGGTGTCGCGATCAGCACGTGGGCACGGCCGAGGCCACGCGACTGCTCCTTCACGTTCGTCCCGCCGTAGGCGACCCCGACACGCAGCCCCTTGACCTTCGCGATGTCGGCGAACTCGTCGGCGACCTGTTGCGCGAGCTCGCGCGTGGGCACCAGCACGAGCGCGGCCGGCGCCTCGTCGTTCGGACGGATGCGCTCGACGATCGGCAGCGCGAACGCGAGCGTCTTGCCCGAGCCGGTGTTCGAACGCGCGAGCACGTCGAGGCCGGCCATGGCGTCGCCCAGCACGAGCGACTGCACGGGGAACGGGGCGTCGATCCCTCGGGCGCGAAGCGTCTCGATCACGGGACGCGATACGCCGAGGTCGGCGAAGGTGGTGGTCATGTTCGACTCCTTCCGGGAGCGTCGGCTCGCGGCACTCGGCCGCGGTATCACGGGGAGGTTTGGCCTTGCCCCGAGACTCCGGTCAGGTGACCCAGAAGGAGGAACGAGGAGCGAAACCTCACGGACGGCGATGCCGTCCTCGTGCATCACGATACCAGCAACGTGTCACGATGCGAGGAGCACGAGCAAGATCATCACGTAGTGACAGGCAGCCGCCGCCACCATGAACGCGTGCCAGATCTCGTGGTAGCCGAACGTGGAGGGCCGGGGATCCGGGCGGCGACTCGCGAACACGATCGCGCCCGCCGTGTACAGGAGACCGCCGGCGACCAGGAGGCTCGCCTCGGCGGTGGACATCTCTCGCAGCAGCTGCGGGAAGACCACGACCACGAGCCATCCGAGCACCATGTACAGCACCGCGGTCGGCACCCTGAGCCCGTCCGGTCGCGCCAGCTTCATCGTGATGCCGACGACCGCCCCCGCCCAGACGACCGAGAGCAGGACGACCTCCCACGGCCCCCCGAGCACGAGCGCCGCGACCGGCGTGTAGCTGGCCGCGATGAGCACGAAGATCATCGAGTGGTCGAGCCGCTTCATCCAGCGGCGCGCTCGCTCCGACCAGGCCCCTCGGTGGTAGGCGGCGCTCGAGCCGAGCACCGCGCTCAGGCTCACGGCGTAGATGATCGCGACCGCGGTGGCTGCGGCGCCGTTGGCCAGCAGCACGAGGAGCGCCCCCGCCGGGACGGAGACGAAGAACGCGACCTGGTGGATCCGGCCGCGGAGGCGAGGCTTCAAGATCGGGAGAGCGTCGCCCATCGGATGCGCGAATCTTATCGACACACCTTTCGACTACCCTTCGGAGATGGGGACCAACCTCGCTCGCCGGATCGCGGTGGCCCGCGGGGCTGAACCCGCCGACCTGGTGCTCTCGGGCGGCCGCGTCCTGTCCGTGTTCACGGGCGAGCTCCTGGAAGCCGACGTCGCGATCAGCGGTGAGCACGTCGCGGGCGTCGGCGACGGGTACGAGGGTCGCGAGCGCGTCGACGTCTCCGGCCTGATCCTCCTGCCGGGCTTCATCGACGGCCACATGCACCTCGAGTCGACGCACCTCACGATCGACGAGTTCGCGCGCGCCGCCCTGCCCTGGGGCACGACCGCGGTTGTGCTCGACCCGCACGAGATCGCCAACGTGTTCGGGCTCGACGGCGTGCGGGCGATGCTGCGGAGCGCCGACGAGGTGCCGCTCGACGTCTTCGTGATGGTCCCGTCGTGCGTCCCGGCCTCGCGGTTCGAATCCAACGGCGCGACCGTGACCGCCGACGACATCGCGCGGTTCCTCTCGGAGGAGGCGGACGCGATCGGCGTCGCGGAGATGATGAACTACCCGGAGGTGGTCGCGGGGAGTGAGGACGCGCTCGCGAAGCTCGAGGCGGCGGACGGTCGGAACGTCGACGGCCACTCGCCCGGGCTCTCGGGTCGAGACCTGAACGCCTACCTCGCCGCCGGCGTGCAGAGCGACCACGAGTGCACGACGCTCGAGGAGGCGCTCGAGAAACGCCGGCTCGGGATGTGGATCATGATCCGCGAGGGCTCGGCCGCCCGGAACCTCGCGGCGCTGCTGCCGATGGTTCTCGAACACGGCCCGACGAACTCGCTGCTCTGCACCGACGACCTCGAGCCGGACCACCTGCTCGAGCGTGGGCACGTGAACGACGTCGTGCGCAAGGCGGTGGCGCTCGGGTGTCCGCCGGCGGACGCCGTCGTCATGGGGTCGCTGAACGCGGCTCGCTACCACGGCCTCGCGGGGCGAGGGGCGATCGCGCCCGGGTACCTCGCCGACATCCTCGCCGTGCCTAACCTCGTCGACGTCCGCCCCGCCAAAGTGTGGAAGGACGGTCGCCTGGTGGCGCACGGCGGCCGAGCGATCGGTGTACCGAAGGTGAGCCTGCCGGAGGGGATGCGGGACAGCATCCGGACTCGCGTGCTCGGCGCCGAGGACTTCGCGGTCGCCGCCAACGGCCCCGTCCGGGTGATCGGCGCGGAGGCGCGGCAGATCGTGACGAAGGCGCTCGTGGAGACGCCGGCGGTTCGCGACGGGCGGGCGGTCGCGGATCCCGACCGGGGGCTCGCCAAGATCGCCGTGATCGAGCGGCACACGGGCTCCGGCCGCATCGGCATCGGCTTCGTCCGCGGGTTCGGCATCCGCCGGGGCGCGATCGCGACGAGCCTCTCGCACGACGCGCACAACCTCGTCGTCGTCGGCGTGGACGAGGCCGACATGGCCGCCGCGGCCAACCGCCTGCGCGAGATCGGAGGGGGGCAGGTCGCGCTGGCCGGGAACGAGGTGCTCGCCGAGGTGCCTTGCCCCTTCGGCGGTCTCCTGTCCGACCTCCCAGTGGAGGAGGTGGCGGCCCGCACCGGCGCGCTCGAGCGAGCGGCCGAAGAGCTCGGGACGACGCTGCCGGCGCCCTACGCGGCGATGTCGTTCATGGCGCTCTCGGTGGTCCCCGAGCTGAAGCTCACGGACCACGGACTCGTCGACGTGAACCGGTTCGAGCTCGTCCCGCTCGAGGTGTAGGCGGGGCTAGGCGAGGAGGTCGCGCGCGGCCCGCGCGATCCGTCCCGCCGAGATCCCCGCCCAGTCGCGGAGCTCCTCGGGCGTGCCGGACCCGGGCATCTCGGTGACGCCGACCTTCACGACCCTGCCGGACAGCTCGCCCTCGGCGGCGAGGGCCGCCAGCACGGCGTCCCCGAGGCCCCCGTCGATCCAGTGGTCCTCGACGGTGACGACGAGGCCGGTCTCGGCGAGCGCGGCCCGGAGCGTGGCGACGTCGATCGGCTTGATCGAGTAGCAGTCGATCACCCGGGCCGGGATCCCCTCGCCGGTGAGCGTCTCGGCCGCCTCGAGCGCCTCGTGCAGTGTGATCCCCGCCGCGACGATCGCGACGCGGTCCTCGCCGGAGGAGCGGAGCGTCTTCGAACCGCCGATCGGGAAGTCCTCGCCCTCCCCGTACAGGGCCGGCGTCTTCTCGCGCGTCGTCCGCAGGTACGAGATCCCGGGCAGCTCGGCCATCGCGGCGACGAGCCTCGCGGTCGAGTTCCCGTCGCTCGGGTAGAGCACGGTCGAGCCCTGAACCGCCCGCATCATCGCGAGGTCCTCGAGCCCCATCTGGGACGGGCCGTCCTCGCCGATCGAGACGCCTGCGTGCGAACCCGAGAGCCGGAGGTTCGCGCGACTGATCGCCGCCATCCGGATGAAGTCGTACGCGCGCGTGAAGAACGCAGCGAACGTCGCGGCGAACGCGACCTTGCCGAGCACCTGCATGCCGACCGCCATGCCGACCATGTTCTGTTCGGCGATATAGCTCTCGACGAAGCGCTCCGGCGCGACCTTCTGGAAGTCCTCGGTGTGCGTGGAGTTCGCGACCTCGCCGTCGATCACGACGACCTCGGGACGGGCGGCGAGGGCGGCGAGCGTCTCGCCGAACGCCTTGCGCGTGGCGATCGCGTCGGCGAACGAAGGCAGCCGCACCGCGGCGCCGTTCGCGGGCGGCGGCGCGCCCGCCTCGGGCTTGTGCGGCGAGATGCGGATCTCGCGCGGTCCGCCGAGCTCCGCGATCGCGCGCTCGGCCTCCTCCTCGGAGAGCGCCTTGCCGTGCCAGCCCTCCTGGTTCGCGAGGAACGACACGCCGTGTCCCTTCTCGGTCCGTGCGACCACCAGCGAGGGGCGGTCCGCGCCCTCGGCCTCCGTGTACGCCGCGTCGATCGCGGCGACGTCGTGGCCGTCGGCCTCCACAACGTGCCAGCCGAACGCCCGGGCCCGCTCGGCGTACGCGTCGATGTCCCACTCGAGCATCGTGGGCCCCCGCTGGCCGAGCCGGTTCACGTCGAGGATCCCGATCAGGTTGTCGGCGCCGTGGTGCGACGCGTTCGCGAACGCCTCCCAGACCGACCCCTCGGCGGACTCCGAGTCGCCGAGCAGGCACCACACGCGCGCCGGGAGGTCGTCCATCTTCTGGGCGAGCGCCATCCCGAGTGCGATCGGGAGCCCCTGTCCGAGCGAGCCCGTCGCGACGTCGACCCACGGCATGTCGGGGAGCGGTACGGGGTGGCCCTGGATCGGCGACCCGAAGCGCCGGAACGTCATCAGCTGTTCGTCCGAGATCGCGCCGACCGCCTTCAGTGTCGAGAACATCAGCGGGGAGGCGTGGCCCTTCGACAGGACGAAGCGGTCGTTCGCTCGGTTGCCGGGGTCGGCGACGTCGATCCGCAGGTGATCGCTCCACAGGACCGCCATGAGATGTGCGGCCGACATCGACGAGGTCGGATGGCCCGAGGCCGCGGCGGTGGAGCACCGGATCGAGTCCACCGCGAGCTGGGCCGCCAGCTCGTTCCACTCCTGCACCGTGCCCATCGCAAGCCTCCTGGAGATCCGTCCGTCGGAGTCTAGGTTCCCCGGGCGCGCACCGTTCATCCGCCCGGCTCGGCTGCCGAACGAGACCGCCTGCTACCCTTCCGGGCCTCATGGCCGACTACAAGGAAGTTCGCGTCGAGCGCCTCTTCGTGAAGGTGCCGAACACCGACAAGCTGCGCAAGAACGCGGCCGGCCGCCACAAGCACCTGCTCGCCGACGGCTGGCGCGAGATGGAGCGGCGCCAGGAGATCGACCATATCTGGGTGCGCTACGAGCGCACCGGCCCGACCCCGCTCCGCCTGCGCATGCCACGGCCCGAGAAGGACCAGGGCCGGTTCGAGCGCCGCCCGCGCATGGGGATGCGCGACGGCGGTCGCGGCGGCCCCCGCGGTCGTCGCTGACCGACCCCCCTACTGACCGACGGTGCCGGGCGCTCGCCGTTCGCACGGGTATCGTTCCTGCATGAGCACGGAGCCTTCCGCATGAGCGACTCCGACCTTCGTCCCACGCACGAGGCCGGGCACGCGCACGCGTCCGAGCAGCCGTTCGCCTACCCGCTCCGGCGCGAGTTCGTCGAGCCCGACTGGCGGCGCCTGCCGGGGTTCGCCGACGTGACGAAGGAGCAGTGGGAGTCCGCCCAGTGGCAGCGCGCCCACTCGATCAAGAACCTCATCGAGTTCAAGCGGGCGCTCGGCGACCTGCTCACGGACGAGCTCTACGCCGACATCGAACGCGACCAGCAGGAGCGGGCCACGATGTCGATGCTGATCCCGCCGCAGATGGTCAACACGATGGACGAGTCCGACCTGGTCGCGGACCCCGTCCGCCACTACATGGCACCCGCGCTCTCGGACCGCGAACGCGAGTTCCCCTCACACCCGATGGCCAGCCGCGACTCGCTCCACGAGGCCGACATGTGGGCCGTCGAGGGGCTCACGCACCGCTACCCGACGAAGGTGCTCGCCGAGCTGATCCCGACGTGCCCGCAGTACTGCGGCCACTGCACACGGATGGACCTCGTCGGCAACGACACGTCGCAGATCCTGAAGTACAAGTTCGAGATGAAGCAGAACGAGCGCTGGGACGCGATGCTCGACTACCTACGGAAGACGCCGTCGGTGCGCGACGTCGTGGTCTCGGGCGGCGACATGGCGAACGTGCCGATCAAGCGGCTCCAGGAGTGGCTGTTCGGCCTGTTCGAGATCGAGCACATCCGCGACGTCCGGATCGCGACGAAGGGCCTCATGGGGATCCCCCAGCACTTCCTGCAGGACGACGTGCTCGCGGGCTACGAGGCGATCGCGAAGCGCGCGCACCAGCGCGAGGTCGAGGTGGCGATCCACACGCACGTGAACGCGGCCCAGCAGGTGACGCCGCTCGTCGGCGCGGCCGTCCGCAAGCTGCTCGACATGGGCTACCGCGACGTTCGGAACCAGGGGGTGCTGCTCCGCGGGGTCAACACGACCACGAAACAGATCCTGGAGCTCTGCTTCGCGCTCCTGGATCACGCGAAGATCATGCCGTACTACTTCTACATGTGCGACATGATCCCCAACAGCGAGCACTGGCGGCTCGCGGTGTGGGAGGCGCAGGAGCTGCAGTTCTCGGTCATGGGATATCTTCCCGGGTTCGCGACCCCGAGGTTCGTCTGCGACGTGCCGTTCGTCGGCAAGCGCTGGGTGCACATGACGAGCGGCTACGACCGCGTGAAGGGCATCACGTCCTGGAGGAAGAACTACCGGACCGGGATCGAGTACGACGACGCCGAGGCGCTCGAACGCGAGTACCCGTACTACGATCCGATCTTCACCCTCCCAGAAGAGGGACAGCAGTATTGGCGTGAGTTCATGGCCAAGGACCAGGGCCTCGAGCTCCAGCCCGTCTGATCTGCCGGCCGCTCAGTCGCCGGGCTTCCCGATCGTCCGCAGGTGGGGCCACGACGCCCGGAAGTGCGAGAACGACGTGCCGTAGGGGCAGTCGTCGCGAAGGGGCAGCACGAGCTTGTCGAAGTTCGGGTTCTCGAAGTCGAACGCGCCGGACAACGGGTCGGCGTCGCGATCGCGCTTCGTCATCGGGTCGAGATCGAACACGCGCTCGATGAGCGCCAGCACCGAGCTGAACTCGTACGTGGTGTCGTCGACGGCGCCCCCCTCCGGGTTGTCCCCCGCGACCGTGTACGGCGAGATGATCAGCGCCGGCGTCCGCGGGCCGAGCCCCATGATGTCGACCTGGGGCGGCGCGACCGGGTCGTAGAAGCCGCCGAAGTCGTCCCAGACGACGACGATCGCGGTCGAACGCCAGTACTCGCTCTTCATGATCGCGTTCACCTGGTGCACGGTCCAGTTCTCGCCGGCGCACGTGCTCTTCCCGGCCCCCGGGTGCTCGTTGTAGGACTCGTCCGGGACGATCCACGAGACCTCGGGCATCTCGCCGCGCCGGACGTCCTGCACGAACTCCGTGGGCGGCCGCACCTTCTGCCACATGGGCCCGTAGCGCACGTGCCGGATCATCTGCAGGGCGTTCATCCAGGCGTTCTCGTTCGCGTAGTACTTCCACGAGATCCCGGCGTCCTCGAGCTGGTCGGGCAGGACCTCGATGTCGAAGCACAGCCGGATCTGCCCCCAGAAGTCGGCGAGGTCGTACGTGTTCGAGGCGTTCTGCGTGATCTCGCGCTCGAGCCGCATGATCTCCTTCTCGAACTCGCGAGCGTCGCTGGGGTTGAAGCGGGTGGCGTACTCCGTGGAGTCGTCGCAGTAGCTCCCCGGCGTCTCGGCGTTGCCCTTGTTGTCGACGATCCAGTTCGCCTGAGCCGCGACCGTGTAGAGGTGCTCGGGAAGCGTCGGCCCGTACATCGAGGTGAAGAAGTGGTCCGACAGGACGAAGCGGTCCGCGTACGCCCAGTAGTTCGGCACGCCGTCTCGGTCGAGGTAGGAGTAGCCGCTCATGTCGGCGCCGTACAGGTCGGCGTTCTCGGACTGCGGGATCACGCCGTTCATCCGGTTGAATCCGTTCATCTTCCCGTCGTTGATCGCGACGAGCCCGCACCGGAAACAGTGCGTGAGGTCGTGCGGGTAGACGTCCGGGCCCCTCGTGAGCTGCACGACGGGGCCGTCCCGACAGCCCTCCTCGTCGCACCGGATCGTGCCGCCCTCCGTCGCGCCCTCGGCGCCGGGGTAGGTCGCGAAGTAGTTGTTGAAGGTCCGGTTCTCCTTGACGATGAACACGACGTGCTCGATCGGCGTCTGTCCTGGCACGATCGTTTGCCCGCCGGTCGGCCCGGTCGCGCCGTTCCCGTCGCCGGGTATTCCGTTGCCCGTCGCGGCCGGCGGACCGGTAGTGTCGTCGGCTCGGTCGGTGCCGTCCCCGATGCCGGTCGCCCATGCCAACCCCGCGATGACGACGACGAGCAGCGCGATGAGGACGGCGAAGCCGCGGCGGCGCGCGGCGCGGCGCTTCGCGGAGCGCTGTCCGCGCGGCGTCGGGACGCGCGAGCCGGGACCGGAGGTCGAGCTCATGGGTCGCTAGCCTACCGGCGGCCTCCTGGAAAACGAGCCGTTCGGCGACCGTCGCCGCCGCGACGCGACGATCTCGAACGCGATCAGCGCGAACAGCGCCCCGACGAGCAACGGAACCTGCGTTTCGGAGCGGTCGTCGTAGCCGGGCGGCGGTGGAACGCAAAGCTCGCGCAGCCGCGTCCGCAACCGCGTGAGCGTCTCCTCCTCGGACGGCCGGGCGGCCAGGCTCTCGAGCTCGAACGGGTCGGCGTCCAGGTCGTACAGCTCCTCCTCGCCCGTCGCGTAGCGGACGTACTTCCACCGCGCCGAACGCACGGCACAGTACGTGGTGACCGGGTTGGTCCCCTCGAGGTGCTCGATCAGGAAGTCACGGCGAGGATCCGTCCGCCCGTCGAGCACCGGTAGCAGGCTCTCGCCGTCCGTGGCGGGGGTCGGGACGCCGACGGCGTCCGCGATCGTCGGCGCGAGGTCGATGTTGAGCGCCAGCGCGGTCTCGGTCCGCGCCGTCCACCCTGCGGCGTCCCAGCGGAGCACGAGCGGGATGCGGATCGCCTCCTCGTACGGCGCCTCCTTCTTCGTCCAGCGGTGCTCGCCGTGCAGGATCCCGTTGTCCGAGGTGAAGACGATCAGCGTGTTCTCGAGACGGCCGCCGGCCCGGAGCGCGTCGAGGATCTCACCCACGGCCCGGTCGACGCCGAGCAGCGACCGGTACTGCTGCAGACGGAACGCGTCGATCGCCGCCTCCTCGTCGTCGGACAGGCGCGGGAGGTCTCGCACCCATCCCGGCTTGTCGACGACGTCGGCCTCGTCGAACGATGCGGGACGCGCCGGCGCGAGGTCGGCGAACGCCTTCTCGTCGCCGGGCGACGGGATCGCGGGCGCGTGGGGAACCGCCGGCGCGTAGACGAGGAACAGGGGGCCCTCGGTCTCGCGGACGAACGCGACCGCCTCGTGGGCGAGCACCTGGGTCGAGTGGTCCTCGGGCTCGGTGCCGAAACGCAACACCGTGCCGTCGAACGTGAGTCCGTAGTCGAGCATCTCGGTGTGCACGAACGCGACCCACCGGTCCCACCCGGGCGGAACGTAGCCGGTGACCGCCGCGTGCTGCCCGCCGTCGATGTACTTGCCGAACAGCCCCGTGCGATAGCCGGCGGCGTCGAGCCATGTCGCGAGCGTCGAGGAGTCGTCGAACCAGTCGAACCGTCCGAACGGCGGATCCTGCCGGTACACGAGGTGCGTGTGCGAGTAGTTGCCCGTCAGGATGCTCGCGCGGCTCGGGCAGCAGAGCGGGTTCACGACGAAGGCCTCCGAGAACGTGACGCCGGGTGCGGCGAGGCGTTCGGACACCGTCGGCATCGCCCACAGCGTGTCCCACCGCTGGTCGTCGGTGACGATCAGGACGATGTCGGGGGGACCGTCGGGATCCGGGGTCTGCGCGGACGCGGGTTCGGCCGGGAGCACGCCCGCGCACGCACCCGCCACGAGCGATGCGACGAGCGCGAGGGGCCGGCGCAGCCTCACCCGATGTAGCCGTCGAGCGCGGCCGACAGGCGTTCGACCACGGCGGCGAACCGGGGCTCGTCGACCACGTTCTCGAGCTCGAACGGGTCCTCACGGAGCGCGTAGAGCTCGCGCTCGCCCGTCGTGAGCTCGACGTACGCGAAGCCCGGCGTTCGGAGCGCCCACCACCCGGGGACGGGGAGCCCCTCGCCGACCCACTCGGCGTAGACCCGGTCGGGGAGCCCGTCGTCCCGGCCGGTCCTGAGCAGGCGGACGAGGCTCGAGCCGGCCACGGACCTCGGCGGCTCGACGCCGGCGAGCCCGGCGATCGTCGGCGCGAGATCAACGGTCGAGACGAACGAGGTCTCGACGCGGTGCTCGACCCCCGGCATCCGGACCAGGAACGGCACGCGGAGGCACTCGTCGTAGGCGCACGTCTTCTTCGCCCATCGGTGCTCGCCGAACGCGAGCCCGTTGTCCGAGGTGAAGACGATCACGGTCCTGCGCAGCTCGCCGCGCGCGCGCAGTTCCTGGATGACGGCGCGGACGGCCTCGTCCACCGCCAGGAGCGTCTCGTACGAACGCCGGCGGGCGTCCTGGTAGGACGCAAGCGTCGCCGCGTCCGGCGGCGGTAGCTCGCGGACCCACGCCGGCTTGTCCGAGACGTCCGGCTCGCCGGTCGAGGGCGGCGACGGCACCGCGAGGCCCGAGTAGGACCCCTCGTGCCTCGGCGCCGGCGTCCACGGCGGGTGTGGCGCGGTGGGGGCGAACCACAGGAAGAACGGCCGGCCGAACGGCGCCTCGCGGACGAACTCGACCGCCCGGGCCGCCAACACGTCCGTCGAGTAGTCCGCCTCATCGTCGCCGTAGCTCACCGGCATACCCTGCTCGATCAGCGTGTAGTCGTAGTACAGGCTCGTCACCGGTCCCTGCCGCCTGGCCGACCAGCTGTCCCAGCCGCGCGGGACGAACGGCGGGCGCCCGAACGGGTAACCGTTCAGGTACTTGCCGACGAGCCCGGTGTGATAGCCCTCATCGTGTAGCCACGACGCGACCGTGGCGTCCTCGTCGAGGAGCCTGCCGTGGTCGTTGTCCACGACGCCGGTCTCGTGGGAGAAACGGCCGGTGAGCATCGTGGCGCGGGACGGACAGCAGAGCGGCGTGTTCACGAACGCGTTCTCGAACACGACCCAGTGATCGTCGGGATCCAGCGCTCGCTCCTGCAGGAACGGCATCACGGGCGTCGGACCCGGGATCGACTCGACGGTCTGGTCGTCGGTGACGATCACGACCACGTTCGGCGGCGTCCGCTCGCGGCCGCCGACGTCGGGCAGGACCACGACCCCCCACGCGATCGCCGCGATTGCGAGCGTGAGCGCGAGGCCGATCCGCGTCGAGGGCGCGGTGGGCTCGCGGGGCCCGCCGTTCATCCCGTCTTCCGGAGCTTCCAGATGTTCTCGCCCGGCCACCGACGGGCCCACTCGGGCGGGGCGAACTCCGGATAGGTCGTCCGGGCCCGGGCGGGCGGGCGCAGCTCGACGAGGTCGAGCACCTCGAAGCAGTTGGCTCGGAACAGGCGGATCCACTCCCCGTACGGCAGCTGGAACTCGAACGTGTCCGGCCACGACCCGCGCCGCATGCCGAAGTAGTCGCGGACGAGCTCGGGGCCCGGCGGCTCCTCGCCGTCGCCCCAGCACAGCCAGATCAGCGGGCTCGCCATGTTGAACGCGAACCGCCCGCCCGGGCGCAGGACACGCGCAACCTCGGGGACGGTGGCGTACGGATCGGCGAACGTCATCGCGCCGTGGTCGCAGAACACCACGTCGAAGCTCTCGTCGGCGAACGGGACGCGTTCGGCGTTCGCGTTCACCAAGGAGAAGCGTTCGCCCGCGTCCGACATCAGCCGTGCGGCGTGACCGAGCTGCCGGATCGAGAGGTCGAGCCCGACGGGTCGCGCGCCGCGGCGCGCGAGGGCGATCGACCACTGGCCGCCGCCGCAGCCGAACTCGAGGACGTCCTTGCCCTTCAGGTCGCCGAGGACGTCGAGCTTGGCCTCGGGGATCTCCCACACGCCCCACGACGGCCGGTCGAACCGGTTTAGCTGCGACGCGTGCTCGCGCTGGTACGCGTCCGCATCCCGGTTCCAGCTCGCTCGGTTGCGCAGGACGTGGCGCGGGGAGGTGGTTCGCGGGCCCTTCGCTCGCGCCCGCCCGGATGGCCTCATCGGTCGAGCCATCCGGCGTCGCGATCGTGGGTGTCCGCGACGAGACCCGCGGCGATCGACACCGCGATCTCCTCCGGTTCGCGCCCGCCGAGATCCACCCCGAGCGGGGAACGGATCCGGGCGAGGTCGTCGTCGCCGAACCCGAGCTCGCGAAGGCGCTCGATGTACAGCCCAACGTGCCGGCGGCTCCCCACCACCCCCACGAACCGGGCCGGCGACTTCAGCACGATCGCGAGCGCATCGGCGACGTCCGGTGCGTCGTGATCGGTGAACACGACCCGCGTCCGTTCGTCGATCTGGATGTCGTCGAACCCCCGCGCGACCTCGACGGTCGAACGGTCCCGGTCGGTCACCCGTTCGGAGCGCGGCTCGACCAGGACCGGCGCGTAGCCGAGCGGTCGTGCGAGGCGGACGAGCGCGCGCGACACGTCGTTCGCCGAGACGAGGACGAGCGCCGCCGCGGGACGGACCGGCTCGAGGAACACCTCGACGTCGCCCTGCTCGTGGTGATAGGTCCGGACCTCCGGCTCGCCGGACGCGAGGATCTCGGCCGCGTCGCGGACCGCCGCCTCGTCGAACTCGGCGCACCCCAGCGTCCCGTGGACGGCCCCACCGGGCACGATCGTCATCGCGTTGCCGAGGCGGCACGGCGGCGCGCCGTGGACGCGGATCGCCTTGGCCGTCACCGACGGGGCCTCGGCGGCCCGGCGGTCGGCCTCCTCGACACGCGGCGCCTCGTGGCCGGTCGGATGCGCGCCGGTCGCGCCGCCGAGCAGCTCGACGGCGTGCGGGAGCACCGGCAGCATCGCCTCGAGGCTCTCGGTCGCCCCCGTGGGGCTGCCCGGGAGGTTCACGATCAAGGTCTCGCCGCGCAAGCCGGCGATGCCGCGGGACAGCGCGGCCATCGGCGTGTGCTCGAGCCCGCTCCGGCGCATCAGCTCGGCGAGCCCCGGCGCGTCGCGGTCGATGACGGCCCGGGTCGCCTCCGGCGTCACGTCCCTCGGTCCGAACCCGGTGCCGCCGGTCGTCACCACGAGCCGGACGCCGCGCTCGTCCGCGAGCACCCGGAGGACCGCCTCGATCTGCGGGCGGTCGTCGGGGACCACCGAGCGGACGGCGATGCCGAACCCGGCGCCGATCAGGATCGCCTCGACCGCGTCGCCGGACCCGTCCGTGCGCGTGCCCTCGGCGACGCCGTCGGACACCGTCACGACGGCGGCGGAGGCGCTGGTGCGGTCCACGCGCTCATCCTGCCAGACGCGGCCCGGCGCGGCGGGGGTACCGTTCCCGCGGGCCGACGACGAGGGAGGGCACGATGGAGGGGTGGATCGACGAGCTGGCCGAGGCGCTCGGCGAGGAGGCGCTCACGCGGGAGGAGGCGAACGACCTGCTCGGGGCCGCACGCGACGTCGCCCACCGGGTGGAGCGGAAGATCACGCCCCTCGCCGCGTTCCTGCTCGGTTCGTCCGTCGGACGGGCGACGAGCGGAGGTGCCACGCGCGCGGACGCCCTGCGACGCGCGCTCGAGACGACCGAGGGCCTTCTGCCCTCACCGCCTGACGGATGACCTTCGGCGGGCGGGGGTAGGCTGGACGGGATGGACACCTGGACCCCGCCCACGACACCTGCCCCCGCTGACGGGCCGCTCGTCGACACCTTCGGCCGCGTCGCCGACGACCTGCGCGTCTCGGTGACCGACCGGTGCAACTTCCGGTGCACCTACTGCATGCCCGCCGAGGGCCTCGAGTGGCTGCCGAAGCACGAGATCCTGACGTTCGAGGAGATGACGCGGCTGCTCGGCCTGTTCGTCGGGCGCCTCGGGATCAGCTCCGTGAAGGTCACCGGCGGCGAACCGACGGTCCGGGCGGACCTGCCCGAGTTGATCCGCATGTTCCGCGACGTGGCCCCGGGCATCGACCTCTCGATGACCACGAACGGCGTCCTACTCGACCGGCTCGCCCAGCCGCTCGCGGACGCCGGGCTCGACCGCGTGACGGTGTCGCTCGACTCCCTGCTCCGTCACCGCTTCGAGGAGATGACGCGCCGAGACGCGCTCGAACGGGTGCTCGAGGGCATCCGGGCCGCCGAGGCGGCCGGGCTCACCCCGATCAAGGTCAATTGCGTCGTGATCGGCGGGACGAACGAGGGCGAGGTGGTCGACTTCGCGCGGTGGTCCCGCGAGCACGGCCACGTCGTCCGTTTCATCGAGTACATGCCGCTCGACGCGCAGCACGCGTGGGAGCGCGCGAAGGTCGTGCCCTCGATCCGGATCCTCGAGGCGATCGACGCAGTCCACCGGCTCGAACCCGACGGGCCCGATCACGAGCCGGCGACGAGCTACCGGTTCGCCGACGGCGCGCCGGGCGGGATCGGGGTCATCGGCAGCGTGACGGCGCCGTTCTGCGAGACGTGCAATCGCCTCCGCATCACGGCCGAGGGGGACCTGCGCGCCTGCCTGTTCTCGCTCGAGGAGACCGACCTCCGCGGGCCGCTCCGCTCGGGCGCCAGCGACGACGACCTCGAGGCGCAGATCCGCGGCAACGTCTGGCGGAAGTGGTCGGGACACCGGATCAACCACCCGGACTTCCGCCAGCCCGAACGCTCGATGTCGGCGATCGGCGGCTAGACGAGGAGCGCGACCCCGATCAGGAGCGGGGCGCGCGCCGGGTGAGCCTGCGGATCGTGTCGCCCGCGAGGAACCATCCGACACCCGCGGCCACGAGCGCGAACAGGCCGAACAGGACGATCCCGACCCCGCGGGTCGCCTGGAGGAAGCCGGCGCTCGTCTTGAACTCGGTGTCCGGGTCGCCGAGGGACGAGATCGCCACCACCACTCCCCAGACGCACGCGATCGCGAGCGCGAAGAACGCGAGGCCGAGCGCGAACGCGAACCACTCGAGCAGGTCGTGCGAGGCGATCTCGCTCAGCCGGCGTTTGAAGGTCCGGTAGCTCACGGCACTACAGGCCGGCGAGCTTCGCCAGGCCCGAGATCTTCAGCAGCACGAACCGCCTGCCCTGGCGTTCGACGAAGCCCCGGCGCTGGAAGTCCGACAGGATCCTCGTCACGTTCTCGCGGCTTCCGCCGCACAGGCTCGCCAGGTCGGCGTGGGTGACGATCGAGGGGACGACGGCGTTGTCCTCCGGCAGCTCGTCGAGCGAGGGCGAGACGAGCTGGAGCAGGCGCTTCGCCACCCGTCCCTTCAGGTCCAGGTACAGGAGGTCGTCGACGAACGCCTCCTGCGACTGCACCTGGCGGGAGAGCGCTCGCAGCAGTGCCCGGGAGGCGCTCGGATCGTCCGAGAGGAAGTCCAGGAACTCCGTGGCCTCGGCCCGCCAGACCTCGGTCTCCTCCAGGGCGAGGGCGCCCGCGGTCCTCGGCATCTCGCCCAGGACGCCGAGCTCGCCGAAGAACTGCGGCACCTCGATCGTCGTGTGGAGCTGCCGGTGTCCGTTCGCCGAGTCCGAGCTGATCTCCACGCGCCCCGACAGCAGGAAGAAGACCTCGGGCGACTGGTCGCCCTGGTGGAACAGGTAGGTGTTTCGCCGGTAGCGGCGCGTGCTCCCCCGGTTCGCGAGGTCCTCGACGGCCCGCCCCGGCGTGCCCTCGAACAGCGGGGTCTGCGCCATCTGCCGGACGATCCCCGCCGGGATCGTGGTCGTCGGTGTCATCGGGGCAAGCGTAGTCATCCGGCGCCCTCCGTGCGTGCGGATCGGGAGATGGAACGAGGCCCGGCCGTGTGGCCGAGCCTCGTCACGAACCTGAATGTCAGGCGAGCTAGACCTTTCTCGCCTTCCTGGCCTTCCGCGCCTTGCGCGCCTTACGAGCCGTACGCTTGGTCACCCGCGTCGCGGCACCGGTCGTCGACTTGCTGGTGGTGCTCTTCGCCGCCTTCGGCGTCACCTTCTTCTCCGCCATCCCTGCTCACCTCCCCCGCATGGTCCGCCCCGAAGGGCTCTTGCAGGTCCCTCGTGCTGGCCCATCCTCGTCCTCCGCCACGACCGCGCGTGTGCCGCGCGTCACCGGCCCCCGTGTGTCACCGGTCACGACCCCGATGTGACGTGCGTCACACTTGCTCGTCGAGCTCGGGGAGCGAGAGCGGATCGGGCCGAGGTGTGCATGCGCCGCAGTACAACGCGTCCTCGACCACGAGCGCGTGGGTCACGTCCTGGGTCTTGAAGAGCTCGAGGACGAACGGGAGCGTCTCGACGTGGTCCTCACAGATCCCGCGGCCGCAGAATCGACACGATCCCACGGCGGTCCTCTTGCAGTGCCAGCAATCCATCTGATCTCCTTCGGAGCAACTCAGTGTTGTGCCGTCCGCGCAACCGCGCTGTGCTCGATCAGGGTGCCGCGCCTGAACGCCGCGGCGATCACCCGGTCGAACGCCTCCCGGTCGATCCGGAACACCCGCACCGGCGTCTTCGCCACCACGGTAGCGGTCCTGGGCACGTCCATGAGCAAGGCCACCTCGCCGAAGTGCGACCCCGGTCCCAGGGTCCCGATCAGCTGCTCGTCGCGGAACACGTCGAGCTTGCCGGAGCCGACCACGTAGAACGAGTCTCCCTCTTCTCCCTCGCGGATGATCGCCTCCTCGGGATGCACGTTCTGCCAGTCCCCGTGCTCCATCAGCAGGCCGATGTCCGACGACGTGAGCGACGTGAACGGGCGCAGGGTCCGCAGCTCGGCGGCCATCTGCAGGGTCGGCTCGATGTCCTGCTTGGTGATCATGCCCGCGAGGAGCCGGTCGAACGTGCTCTCGTCCACCACGAACAGCTCCGCGTCGACGACGGGACGCACGGTCGCGCTCCTCGCCGCGCCGTTCACGAGCCCGAGCTCGCCGAAGACATCGCCGGGCCCGAGCGTTCGAAGCACCCGGTCCTTGCCGGTCTCGGGATCTTCCTCGACCACGTGCAGCGTCCCCGTCCGAACGATGTAGAAGGCGTCCGGCCGGTCTCCCTGGCGGAAGACCGGCTTCCCGGTGGGATAGCGGCCGAGCGAGACCCGCCCGGCGAGGTCCGAGAGCAGGTCCTCCGGCAGGTCGTCGAACATCGGCGACCGGTCGATCGTGTGCGCCGCCTCGACGCGCCACTTCGTCTGGAGCTTGAACTGCAGGGCGTCCGCGAGCCCCTTGAGCTTGCGGAACGCGATCCGCGCGAGCGAGATCAGCGCGCGGATGATCGGCCCGGCGAGGAACAGGATGAGCGCCGCGAGGAACAGGCGCCCGACGAGGCCGGCGTCCCAGAGCTCGGAGATCAGCCCGCCGAACACGGTCTCCCAGAAGACGTACGCCGTGAACAACGAGAAGATCGTGAACGCCACGCCGATGAACCCGTACAGCGCGAGCCCGACCTCCTGCTTCGTGATCCGCTCGCGATCTCGGAGCTTTCGCCACAGGTCGTAGCGGATGAATTGCAGCGAGCGCGGGCGCAGGTCCGGCACCTGGATCACGTCCGCGAGGATCCAGTAGCCGTCGAGCTCGAGCAGCGGGATCAGGTTGAGGAAGACGATGAAGTAGTTCAGCAGGGCCCAGGTGTACAGGAGATGCGCGAACGGCATCTCGGGGAACAGCCACAGGACGATCGACGCGATGCCCGAGACCACGAGCTCGGCGAACGGGCCCGCGAACGACTGCACGATCCGCTGTCCGCGGTCGAGCATCAGCCCGTCGGAGGACTCGACGAAGAACGCCGGCGAGCCGAAATAGATCATGAAGCCCGCGCTCTTCACCTTCCGTCCGTAGTGGACCAGGACGACCGCGTGGCCGAGCTCGTGGATGAACGTGAGCACGTAGTCCATCACGAGCAGCAGGATCGTCTGGATCGCCAGGTGCTGGCCGCCGAGCGTGAAGTCGCCCGACTGCTGCACGGCGAGGAACGCGACCAAGCCGAGCAGCGCGATGATCCCGGCCGGGATCGAGACCGCGGGCTTGAAGAAGTACCTGACGCCGTGCCGGTAGCACCACTCGACGAGCCGGTGGGCGTCCTTCCACTCGACCTGGAGCGTCTTGACGAACTCGCGCGCCTTCTCTCGTCCGACCGACACCGGGTCGGCCGCGCGGCGCACGATGGCCGTCGTGTCGACGTAGCGGTCGGTGAGGAAGTTGCTCGTCCGGAGCATCTTCACGAGGTCGACCACGTCGTCGAGCTCCAGGTCGCCGGACTCGCGGAACCGTTCGACCACGATCTCCTTCACGGTGCGGGTCCCGTCCATCAACCGGAGGACGTCGACGTCGTCGACGGGGATCTCGTAATGGAGGAGGTCCGTGGGGTTGGCGATCATCGCGTAGTCGTTGCCCCACTTGAGGCGGAAGATCTTGATCTCGATATCGTCGCGGAGCTGCGGACGGTACTCGGCGGGGTCGACGAGCGCCCCGATCCGGTCCCACACTCCCTCGATGTCCTCCTGGGCGGCCTCGTCGAGCCGCACGGCCATCTGCTCGTAGAGGCCGGTCATCCCGACTCCGGGACCGATCTTCGCTCGTCGTCGATCTTTCGCTGGATCGAGCCGTAGACCGAAACCTTCGGCGGCGGTCGCCGCCGGGACGCCGAGATGTTCCCGATCAACCCTCCGGCGAGCAGCGCAACGACGAGCGCCGCCACGACCGCGCCCCAGGTGAGCCCGGTGCCGACGGGGTTGGAGCGCTCGGCCTCCGCGCTCACGGTCACGTCGTCGTCGGTGGTCGCGCTCACCCGGAACGTGACGTCCTCCGGGAAGCTGGTCACGACGTCCGCCTCGACCGAGAACGAGAGGTTGGCGCCGCCGGTCGTCACGACGACGTCGGAGCCGCTGATGCGCAGGTACGCGCTCTGAGCGGCCGCCCCGGTGCCGATCGCGATCGGCAGCTCGCCGACGCGCAGCTGGTTGTCCTCGACGTCGAACCGGATGTGCTGCAGCTCCTCGTTGCCCGAACGCGCGCTGATCTCGATCAGGTGCAGCCCCTCCCAGCCGCCCGGCATCGTCGCGTCGACCGAGAGGGTGAGCCTGGAACCCTCCACGATGTCCCCGGCCACCTCGCCCGAGACGGTGGGTCCGGGTCCGGGCGAGCCTTCCCCCGGGCCCGTCTGGGCGAGCGCGATCGCGGGCGCCCAGGAGGCAGCGAGGACGACCACGATCGGCAGCCAGAGGCGCGTGCTCCCCCGATTCACGCCGCGCATCTTCGACCCAGCGACGACGATGCGCAACGTGACGCGGCGCACCCGCCGGAGGTGACGGCGGTCACGGTTCGAGAACGGTTGCGGGGCATACGGTCCGTGCGTGGTTCGGAAGGAGGACCGGAGATGCTGAGCGGAGACATGGCTCGTTCCCAGATCGCCGACCGCGTTCGGGAGGCCGAGGCGGCGCGGCTCGCGAAGTCGACGCGTCGCGCGCAGGCCGCCTCCGACCAGAGCTTCCGGCGCCGGATCGGCCGTGCCGCCATCGCGGCCGCGCGCTTGCCCACCAGGCACCAGACCCGCCCCCGGCCGAGCGTTCACGGCGCCGACACGTAGGCGCCACGGGCGGGTCACGCGCCCCCACTAGCTTGCGGGTACCGAGAGGCCGCGCCCCTCTCACGGGCGGGGGTCGGGCACTGAGCCCGGCCCCCGCACCCCCTCTCGAGGTTCGGCCTCACTTGAGGTTGCGGATGTCGAGCGGCGGGAGGTCGTCCGCCGGCTCGAACCCAAGGAGCGCGCCGTAGAACGCGAGCTCGGCCTCGAGCGACCGCTGGATGTTCTCGGCCTTGCGGAACCCGTGCTGCTCGCCCTCGAACAGCAGGTAGGCGTAGGGCAGCCCCTTCGCCTCGAGCGCCTCCACGATCAGGTCCGCCTGCGAGGGGGGCACCACCTCGTCCTCGTCGCCCTGCAGGATCAGGATCCCCCGCGAGAGCCGGTCCGTGTGGCGGACCGGCGAGCGCTCGGCCCAGAGATCGGAGGTCTCCGGCCACGGCCCGACGAGCATGTCGTTGTACTTGAACTCGAACTTGTGCGTGAAGGTCGCGAACGGCTCCAGGTCGGACACGCCGTAGTAGCTCGTCCCGGTCGCGAACACGTCGCCGAAGGTGAGCGCGCAGAGCGTGGTCCACCCGCCGGCGCTCCCGCCGTGGATCAGCAGCCGATCGGGGTCGGCCAATCCCTCGCCGACGAGGTAACGGGCCGCCGCCTCGGCGTCCTCGACGTCGACGACGCCCCACTGCCCGTACAGCGACTCCCGGAAGGCGCGGCCGTAGCCGGTGCTCCCGCCGTAGTTCACGTCGACGTAGGCGAACCCCCGGCTCGTGAAGTACTGCTTCGCGAGGTCGAACTCGGGCGTGACCTCGGACGTGGGACCGCCGTGGATCCGGACCAGCAGCGGCGGGCGTTCGCCGTCGGGAGCGACGACGTCCGGGTTCGTCGGGGGGTAGTAGTAGCCGTACGCTCGTCGTCCGCCCGCCGACGGGAATTCGATCGGTCGCGGCTCGGCGAAGCGCGACTCATCGAGCTCGACAGGATCGCTCTCGCGCACCGTCTCGATCGCGCGCGTCGACAGGTCGAGCTCGACGACCTGGTGCGGGATCGCGGGGGCACCCGCGACGAACACGAGCCGGTCGCCGGACGAGCGCAGGTACGGCTCGAAGCTCGCGAACGGCAGGTCGAGATCGAGCAGCTCGCCCGTCGTCGGGTCGAGCAGCGCGAGGTGCTGCACGCCACCTTGCCGGTAGAGACAGGCGATGCGTCCGTCGGGCAGGAACACCGTCGAGGAATAGCCGAACATCCACATCGGCCCGCCGAACTCGGCATCCATCGGCACCAGGTTCGTCGGTTCGCCGTCGTCGTCCTCCTGACGGTAGAGGTTCCACCAGCCCGTCCGGTCCGAGATGAAGTGCAGCCGGCCGTCGGGGCTCCAGGCCGGCTGGAAGATCGACTCGGTGGGGCCCCCCGCGACCAGGCGGGCGGGTGCGGCGGAGGTCCCCGAGACCTCGGCGACCATGAGCTCGGTCCCGTCCCACGGCATCCGCGGGAAGTCCCACTCGATGAACGCGAGCCGGCGGCCGTTGGGCGACCACCGCGGGAACGCGTAGAAGTCGCGGCCCGAGGCCACGACCGTCGGCTCGGCTGACCCGTCGGCCGGAAGCACGACCAGCTCGTTCTCGGGGAGCTCGGACGCGCCGTGGCGTTCGCGGACGCACGCGATCAGCGAGCCGTCCGGCGACACGTCCATGTCCGCGTAGCGGAGCGCGCGCGGCGAGGGTGGCGCCGGCGTGATCGAGACCGGCTCGCCGTCCGGCTCCTTCCGGTACAGCCGCTGGTCCTCGTCGTGGGTGAAGAACAGGACGCCCTCGTGCACCGCGATGGCCCCGCCGCCGTACTCGTGGACGCGCGTCCGCGCCGACCACGGAGTGGGGAGCACGTCCGTCGGCTCGGTGCCGGGACCCGTGCGCATCACGACGTAGCGGCCGCCCTCGTCGGGCCGCTCCTCGATCCACCACGTCGCGTCTCCGTCGGCGAGCGACTCCGACAGGTAGACCGAGGCCCGGGCCACCCGATCCGCTGAGATCGGGGACGGCCAGGCACCGTACGGAACGGGTGACGGGGTCAGCCCGGCCACCGTCCCACGAGCACGCGCGTCACCTTGAACCCCCGGTCGACCGTGCTCCGAACCTCGGCGAACCCGGCCCGGCGCATCACCGTCGCGGTCGGCCGCGCCCGGTCGGGACTGACCTCGATCAGCAGCCAGCCGCCCGCCTTCAGCCACTCCGGCGCCCCGGCCGTGGCGCGGCCGATCAACCCCAGGCCGTCCGGGCTCTTGTCGGTCAGCGTGTGGACCGGCTCGAACCGGCGGATCTCCTGCGGCAGCTCCCGTATCTCCCCGAGGGCGACGTACGGGGGGTGCAGCGTCACGACGTCGACCGCGCCCGCGAGCCTCCTCGGCAACCCGCCGTAGACGTCGCCGACGTGGAAGTCCGCTGCAAGGTCCAGCCGCTCGGCGTTCCTCCGCGCCATGCGGATCGCGGTCGCGGAGATGTCGGTGCCGTGCACGCGGACGCCCGGCACCTCGTTCGCGATCGCGAGCGCCACCGTCCCGCCGCCGGTCGCGAGATCCACGGCCACGGGTTCATGCCGCCTCCGGAGGCGTCGAACCGCTTGCTCCGCAAGGTATTCGGTCGAGTCGCGCGGGACGAAGACACCCGGGCTCGCCAGGATCTCGAGCCCGCGGAAGACGGCGTAGCCCTTGATCAGCTGGACGGGCTCGCCGGCCGCGCGGCGCGCGATCATCCGCTCGAACCGGCGCCGGGCGCCCGCCGGGACCTCGAGATCCGGCCGGTACTCGTCGACGCCGAGCGCGTGCTGCAGGAGGTCCTCCGCCTCGATCCGCTCTCGGTCGCGCTGCCAGTGGTCGATCGCGGTCGACGCCTTCAGCGTCGCGACGGATGGTTCGAGCGCCTCGGATGCCCTCATCGGCGACGCATGCTACCTGGCGAAGGTCGGCACGAACGGCGGGCCGGCGCGTGCGAGAATCGCACGCATGGCCAAGCGCCCGACCACGGCCAAGCCCCGCAAGCGACGCGGGCCCGACGCCGACGACGTCCGGCTCACCGGCGACCGCATCGTGGTCGAGAACCCCGAGAACGGCGAGCGGACCTCCAGGGGCGGCCTCGTGATCCCGGCCACTGCGATGCCCGCGCCGAAGCGCTGCGTCTGGGGCGAGGTCCTGCTCGTCGGGCCGGACGTCCGTTCGGCGAAGGCGGGCGACCGGATCCTCTACCTGCCGCAGGCCGGTCTCGAGGTCGAGTTGCAGGGGCGCGAATGCCTCCTGCTCCGCGAACGCGACGTGCAGGCGATCTCCTCCTCGCCCGACGGCAAGGATCCCGAGCCCGGCCAGTACCTGTAGCCGCCGGCTCAGGCCGGCACGAACGTCAACAGCAGCCGGCGCACGTCGTTCTCGCGGTTCGGGTCGACGAGGACGACGTGCTGCCACGTCCCCAGGAGGAGCCTGCCCCCCTCGACCGGCATCGAGAGCGACGGCGAGACGATCACCGGGAGCAGGTGATCGCCGCCGTGGCCGGTCGAGCCATGCCGATGGACGTAGCGGTCCTCCCGGGGCAAGAGCCGCTCGAGCAGGTCCTCGAGGTCGCGTTCGGAGCCCGACCCCGTCTCCATCAGCGCGAGGCCGGCGGTCGCATGCGGCACGAACGCGTGCACCAGGCCGTCGCGCCCGTCCTCGAGGCAGAAGTCGGCCACGAGGTCGGTCACGTCGACCACCCGGCGGCCGCTCGTGTCGAGGCGATGCTCCGCGCGGTTCACGGTGGTGGGTCCGGATCGTCGCCGGACTGCGGCGCCGACCAGCCGGTCAGTCCCCGGCCCGACGTCGCCGCTTCCTCGCCGGCCCCGATCGAGAGCAGGCCGCCGAGCACGCCCTGGATCCCGCCGGCGATCACGACGAACAGGCCGAAGGCGAGGGACAGCTCGAGCAGCCCTGAGTCCAGGGCGCGCTCGGCCTGTCCGGGCGAGAGTTGCGTCTCGGCCGCGTCGAGGAGCTGGTCCCGTGCCGTGGCGGCGGTGTACACGGCGACGCCGAGCGTGACGACGCCTCCGAGCACCCCACGGATGGCGAGGCCCGATGTGGCCCGTGGACGCTGCAGGAAGACCCGGGCGGCGCCAGCCGCCATCACGATGCCGGCGATCAACGTGACCTTGCCCTCCCAGCCATCGATGCCCCTGGCCTGTTCGGTGAACGGGCCGGCCGAGACCTCGGCCCAGGCAAGGAACGAACCGACCGCCGCGGCCACGCCGCCGGCGAGGGCCAGCGTGGCCGCGAGGGTCGTTCGCCCGGACATGGGCCCTACGGACCGCCTTCGGACGGGGGTGGAGCGGGCGCCGGCGTGGCGGCCGGTGGGCTCGCCTCCGACGCGGGCGGCGCCGACGGTGCCGTGGCGGGTGGCATCTCGGAGGTCGACGGCGCCCACCCCGACGCGGGCTCCTCCTGCTTCTCCTCGGTCCCGCGCAGCGACAGGATCCCGCCGACGAGCACCAGCAACCCGCCCGCGATCACCACGTAGATGCCGATGCTGAGCGAGATGCTGATCTGTCCCGCGTCGATCGCCTCGTCGAGTAGGACGCGCACCTGCTCGGGCGTTGCCCCGACCGTGGGCGCGAGCTCCTCAGCCGCCGAGTCGAGGACGCTGTCCTTCGCGGTGAGCGCGTCGTAGACCGCGACGCCGCCCCCCACGAGCCCCGCCACGATCGCCAGGACCGCGAGCGCGCGCTTGGCCTGCCGGAGCAACAGCATGCCGACCAGCACGGCGATGATCCCCGTGCCAAGCGTGATGTAGCCGTCAGATCCGTCGATGCCCTTCGCCGTCACACTCGTTCCGCCGCCCGAGACCTCCGCCCAGGCCAGGAACGAGCCGATCCCGAGCAGCGCCCCGCCGGCGATCGCCAGGATCGCGCCGACCGGCGCCCTTCCCGTGCTTGCCGTGTCCCCCATCACGCCTCCGTTCACCGGCGGGCGCCGGTCCGGCACATCCTTCCACACCTCGGCCGACGGCCCGCCAGCTCTCTGCAACAGGCCGGTGGGGTTGACGATTACTAGTAATTATGTAATTCTCGCCGAGATGAGAGGACAGCCTTCACCGACGCGGGAGGAGCTCACCGGCTGGTTCGCCGGGCGCCTGCCGGACGACTGGTTCGTCGGGGGCCCCGGGGTGTCCTTCGACCGCGAGGAGATCCTCGTCGTCGGGACGCTCCCCGACCCCGAGCTCCCCGGCGACGCCACGCCCGACGCGGTGGGCGCCGCGCGCGGGGCGCGGATCGACGGGTTCCGCGAGGACACGCGCGAGCGGCGGATGCGGATCGCCCAGGAGGCCCAGCATCGGTTCGGCCGCCATGTGTCGTGGGGCGCCGAGTGCGGCGACGTCCGCAAGCTGTTCACGACCGTGAGCGTCCCCGCGATGACGCGGCTCCGGATGTCCGAGCGACGGGTGCTCGACACGCTCGTCGAGGGCGGCGTCGCACGGTCGCGCAGCCACGCGCTCGCCTGGTGCGTTCGGCTGGTCGCGGAGAAGCAGGACGAGTGGCTCGCCGACCTGCGCGAGGCGCTCCGGACGGTGGAGAAGGTCCGCGACGAAGGACCGTCCGCCTGAGGACTCAGGCCTCGTCCGCCCCGAGCCCCATCCGGTAGAGGACCCGTTCGTGCTCGTTGTCCACGAGCACCACGGCCTCGACGCCACGCTCAAGCAACTCCTGCCAGGACGACCCCATCCACTCCTCGGCGCGCTCGGCGTCGTCGAACCGCGGCGAGCGACCGACCTCCTCGCCCGCGCGATCTAGGTACGTCCAGCCGAACATCAGGCCCGCTCGATCGAGACGATCATGTTCACGGCCCGGTAGACCAGCACCCGCTCGCCGGCCTTCAGCTCGTCCGGGACGCTCTCGGGCCCGAGCCTTGCGGTCTCGGTCTCGCGGTCCTGGTACACGACGGTCACGTCCACGTAGCCGACGCCGTGGACGTCCCACGGCTTCACCTCAACGACCATCGCCTCGCGCTCGCGGAGCACGGTCGCAGGCTAGCGCACACCCCGTTCCGCGGGCCCGCATCCCCCGAACGACCGACTTGAGACGCATCAGTCGAGCGCCGAGGGTAGCCGGGTATGCCCGCACGGCCCCTGCGGCGCTGCGTCGCCGTCGCGTTCGTCCTCGCGTGCCTCGTGATCCCCGAGGCCGCAGCATCCGCGCCTGCCCGGCGGGACGCGATGAAGGCCGGCGAGCGCGGCTCCGGACCCGAGACCTGGTCGCTGGACGGGGTGTTCGCGGTGAACGGCGCGACGTGGTCCGACGTTCCCAAAGGGCACTGGGCGAAGAACGCGATCGACTACGTCGCCGCATCGAACGACTGGATGCTCGACTTCAAGGCGAACGAGGACGGCAGCTATCCGTTCCGGCCGAAGCGGCTCGAGAGCCGGCAGCTGTTCGCGCGGGCGATCATCCGGGCGTTCGGCGCGTGGCTCCCTCAGGATCCGAACCTGCAGTTCCCCGACCTCGCCTCGGACGACAAGTTCTACGAGTCGGCGAACGTCGCCGTGTCCTCGGGCTGGCTGACGGTCGACGGGTCGGGCGCCTTCCGTCCGACCGAGCCCGTGACGACACGCGACGTGCACCGCGCGCTGGTGCTCGCGCTCGGGCTCGGCGACCTCGCCGCCGGCGCCGAGGCGCTCCACCTCAGGGACGGCACCCAGATCGACACCCCCCCGGGGTTCGGCACGCTGCTGCTCGGGATGCGTCTCGGCCTGCGCTACAACCACGGCGACGAGTCGCTCGACGTCGGCGCCGACTCGCCGCTCCCGCGGGCCGAGGTGGCCTGGTCGCTCTACCGGGCCGCGACGGCGCCCTCGTGGGTGCGCGACTCGCTCGCCCCGTACGCGACGATGGAGCTGCCGAACCTGGGGCCGAAGCTGCAGGCCGTCGTCGAGTTCGCGGCCGACTACGTGGGGTACCCGTACGTCTGGGGCGGCGAGTGGAACGAGCCCACGTCGACCGGCTACTGCTGCGGCTCCCAGCCGGTCGGCGGTTTCGACTGCTCCGGGGTGACGTGGTGGGTGATGAAGGCGTCGGTCTCCGGGTGGGACAACACGCCGCCTCGTCCCTACGCGGGCTGGTCGTTGCCGGAACGCACCTCGGCGACGATGGCGGCGGTCGGCAAGAAGGTCTCGTTCAAGGATCTCCGCGCGGGCGACCTGATGTTCTACGACGGCGACGGCGACGGGCGCGTCGACCACGTCAACACGTACGTGGGCAACGGATGGTCGATCGACTCGGGGAGCAGCAACGCCGGCGTGACGTTCACCTACGTGACGGGCACCTGGTACCAGGACCACTTCAAGCACGGCCGGCACATCATGGGGTCCTAGCGGCCTGATTCAGGCGTCGAGCTCGCCCTCGAGCGCTTCGCGTTCGGCGACGGTGAGCGGCCTCGCGCGGCCCGACCCCGGGTCGCGGGCCACCACGACCGCGGACGCCTTCGCCGAAACCGTGCCGTCCTCCTTGCGGACCTCCTCGACCGTCCGAACGCTCGACCGCCCGATCGACTCGAGCCGGCACGCGACCACGACGGCCCCGTCGTCGAGCCTGAGCTCGGCCTCGTAGTCGATCGCGACGCGCGCGAGCACGAAGTCCCACGTGTTCTCGGAGACCGCACCCAGCACCTTCTCGACCCACGCGTCGCGGGCCTCCTCGAGGTACGTGAGGTACACGGCGTTGTTCACGTGGCGGTACGCGTCGACGTCGCGCCAGCGGATCTCGATCCGCTTCTCGAGCTCGCTCACTCCTCGATCCGATCGACCTGGAGCCCCTGCCCGACGAGCCATCCGATCGCCTCGCCGATCCGCTCGTCGTCGCCCTCGACCTCGAGGATGATCCAGCCGCCGCCCTCGCCGAGGTTGGCGCGATGGATGTTCGTCACCAGGCGGAACTCAGAGCCGAGACGGTGGATCACCGGCACGGTCGCCAGCTGCTCGGGGAACGCGAGATGGAGCTTCGCGGTGGCCACGGAGGCATCTTGCCCCGACCGCGCCGGCCGTGCACGCCCGAGGCGTGCGACGGCGGTCGTGCGGAGCGCCGTCAGACCGGATCGGCGTGCCGTCGTGCCGCGGCCGCCCGGAGCGCGTGCGCCGCGGCGACCACGATGAAGAGTTCGAGGCCGGTAGCGAGGAGGTCGAGGGATCCGATCGATTCCGCGATCCACGGTTCGGGTCCGATGGGGAGACCGGCCGACCTCGACGCGGCCCAGACGGCCACCATGGCTCCGTTGCCGACGATCGCGACCCGGGCGAGACCCGTCGAGGGAGCGACGATCCACGCGACCCCCCACGCCATCTGGAAGGCCGCGCACAGGACGAAGAACGCGCCGAAGAGCCACCACTCCTCGAGATGCTCCGGCACGACGAGCGCGTGGATGACGCCGGCCCCGATCGACGCGGCGGCCGGGAGCAGACCCGGGGTGCGAGCGTCGTGGACCACCGGCCGCTGCGAGCCTGATCGGAGTTCCATCTCGACAACCTCCTCGGGGTCGACCGGCGGCCTCCCGGCCGCCGGGTCGACGGCGTGGATCACCGGAACGCGGACGGGAACTGCGCGACGATCCCGGCAGACAGCATGTCGGCCATGTGCAGGATCTCGGTCTCGACCTCGTCGTAGGTGGCAACGCTGGCCGCGTAGTCACCGCCGAGCTGTTGGGCCGCCTCCTGCAGGGTCAGGTCGAGGTGCTCCTTCATCATCGTGCGCAGGTCGGCCAGCCGCCAGTGATCCGGGTTCGCGTCGTGGAGGAACCTCGCGATCGCGCGCGCGTTGGCGTACCAGTCGGTCTTCGCCTCCTCGAACGCCGTCTGGTCGTTGGCCTTGGCCGCTCCGAGCAGCTCCGCGGCCGTCAGGATGTGATCCGTGAGCAGGCCCGTGAGCTGGTTGCCGGCCGCCTTCCCGTAGAACGGCTTGATCGCGTCGCCGATGTCGACCTGGTTCTGCAGCAACCGGTCCGTCGTTGCCTGCAGGTCGGGGAGGTCGGCGACGAAGCTCACGATGAACAGTCGCGTCCACGTCACGTGGTCCACCCAGAGTCGGCGCATCCCGTCGTGGAGCTCCCGCTTGCCGACCTTGGCGGCATCGTGGACTCCCACGGCCGCATGCGGCGAGGCCGTGGCGAGCGACGCCGCCCCCAAGCCCATGAGGCCGACGGTGAGGACCGCCATCACGGCCGTGAGGACACGTCCGGGGGACCTCGATCTGAGACCCATGACTCCTCCTTTCTCCTAACACCAGCGCCTGCTGGCGTTACAAGCCGGAACGTATCACCGCCTTCAGGGCTCCGTCAACGCCGTAGAACTAGATTCCCTGGGCTGTAGATGCATGGCGCCGCAGGAGGGACCTGTAACTCCAGCATCGCTTGGTGCTACCATCGGGGACATGCTTCGGGGATTGCGGCGAGATGCGGAGGCGCTCGGCGTGCTCGAGGACGAGCTACGGAGGAACCTGTACCTGTTCGTTCGCTCGCAGGGCCGTCCGGTCAACCGCGACGAGGCGGCCGCCTCCACCGGGATCTCGCGCAAGCTCGCCGCGTTCCACCTCGACAAGCTGGTCGATCGCGGGCTGCTCAGGACCTCGTTCGCGCGGCCGCCCGGCAGGGGCGGGCGAGGCGCCGGCCGGACCGCGAAGTACTACGAGCCCTCGGACCGCCGCATCAACGTCACTATCCCCGAACGGCGCTACGACGTGTTGAGCTCGCTGCTGGTCCGCGCGCTCCGCGCTCGAGCGGGCGACGAGACGGGGGAGGACGCGGCTCGGCGGGTCGCCGAGGAGACCGGCGAGGAGATCGGTCGGGCCGAACGAACCCGGCTGGGCATCCCACGACCGGGCGCCGAACGCGCCCTCGCGGCCACGAAGCACGTCCTCGAGGAGCGGGGCTACGAGCCGTACCGCGACGGCACCGGGTGCGTGCGGCTGCGGAGCTGCCCGTTCCACGAGCTCGCCGAACAGGATCGCGATCTCGTCTGCTCGCTCAACGAGCGGCTCGTCGAGGGCATCGTCCGAGGGCTCGGCAACGAGACGCTCGACGTCACCCTCGAGCCGACGACCGAGGAGTGCTGCGTGGTGCTGGGACCGCCCGCCGGCCGGACCTGACGGGACCGCCGAGGGGCGCGTTAGGCTTCGGCCGAGCCGAAGGGGTGGTCGTGCGCGCGGAAGACGTTCGAGCGGTCGGGGTCGTCGGGTCGGGCCTCATGGGCTCGGGCATCGTCGAGGTCTGCTCGCGCGCGGGCTGCGACGTGACCTACGTGGAGCCCACCGACGAGCTCGTCGCGGCGGGCCACTCACGGATCGAACGCTCGGTCGCGAAGGCGGTTGAACGTGGCAAGCTCGACGCCGGCGACGCCGAGGGAGCGCTCGGCCGGATCACCGGGTCGACGGACCTCGGCGCGCTCGCCGGCTCGGACCTCGTGATCGAGGCGGCGACCGAGGACCTCGAGGCCAAGCTCGCCGTGTTCCGAAAGCTCGACGGGATCACGCGGCCCGAGGTCGTCCTCGCCTCGAACACCTCCTCGCTCCCGATCGTCGAGCTCGCGACCGCGACCGGCCGCCCCGACCGCGTGATCGGGATGCACTTCTTCAACCCGCCGCCGGTGATGAAGCTGCTCGAGCTGATCCCGGCCATCACGACCTCGGACGAGACCGTATCGTTCGCGAGGGCGTTCGGCGAGCGCGTGGGCAAGACGACGGTGGTCTCGAAGGACCACGCCGGCTTCATCGTGAACCGGATGCTCTGCCCGTTCCTGAACGACGCCGCGCGCCTGTATGACGAGAGCCTCGCCACGCGGGAGGACATCGACGCCGCGATCTCGCTCGGGCTCGGGCACCCGATGGGACCACTCGCGCTCATGGACCTGATCGGCATCGACACGGTCGTCCACGTCGCCGACGTGCTGTACCGCGAGTTCGGCGACCCGCGCTACGTGGCGCCACAGGTGCTCCGGCGGATGGTCGCGGCGGGCCGGCTCGGCCGCAAGACCGGGCGCGGCTTCTACGAGTACGACTGATGGCGCCGTTCCGAGCGTCGGCCAGCTTCACCGAGTCGTGGAAGCACCTGCGGCTCGAGATCGACGAGGGCGTCGCGACGATCACCCTGGACCGACCGGAGAAGCTGAACGCGCTCACCTTCGACGCGTACGCGGACCTCCGCGACGTCCTCACCGAGCTCCCCCACCGCGACGAAGTCCGCTCGGTCGTGATCACCGGGAGCGGGCGCGGGTTCTGCTCGGGCGGCGACGTGCACGAGATCATCGGCGCGCTCCGCGAGGCGGACCAGCGGCGTCTGCTCGAGTTCACGCGGATGACCGGCGCCGTGGTGCGCGAGCTCCGCGAGTGCCCCCTGCCCGTCGTGGCCGCCGTGAACGGCGTCGCGGCGGGCGCCGGCGCGGTGATCGCGCTCGCCGCCGACCTCCGGCTGCTCGCCCGGTCGGCGCGCTTCGCGTTCCTGTTCACGAGGGTCGGGCTCGCGGGCGCCGACATGGGCTCGGCGTACCTGCTGCCGCGGCTCGTGGGGCTCGGGCGGGCCACCGAGCTTCTGCTGCTCGGCGAGGACGTCCCGGCCGAGCGGGCGCTCGAGATCGGGCTGGCGTCGCAGGTGGTCGACGACGCCGAGCTCGCAGGCGCGGCCGTCGCGCTCGCGGCCCGGCTCGCGAGCGGGCCGTCGCTCGCGTACTCGGTGACGAAGACGCTGCTCTCGCGCGAGCAGGACATGAGCCTGTCGGCCGCGCTCGAGGTCGAGGCGATCGCGCAGGCGCTCTTGCTGCGGGGCGCCGACCACGCCGAGTTCTACGCCGCGTTCACGGAGGGCCGGGACCCGTCCTGGTCGGGCCGCTGAAGGCGCGATGTCGCACGAGCTCGTGAACCCGGAGGGCCTGCCGCCCGCACGCGGCTACTCGCACGCGGTGATCGCCGCGACCGGCCGGACCGTGTACCTCGGCGGCCAGACAGCGCACACGCCCGACGGCTCGCTCGAGGGGGCGACGACGGCCGAGCAGTTCGACCGGGCGGCGGCGAACCTCGCGCTCGCGCTCGAGGGCGCCGGCGCGCGGACCGAGGACCTCGTCTCGGTGCAGATCTTCGTCACCGACGCGGACGAGTACCGCTCGTCGCTCGGGCGGATCGGCGAGATCTGGCGCGAACGCCTCGGGCGGCGCTACCCCGCGATGGCGCTGTTCGAGGTCTCCGGGCTGTTCGACCCGGCGGCGAAGGTCGAGCTCGTCGGGGTCGCGGTCATCGCCGAGCGCTAGCGAGGCTCCCGACGCCCGAACAGGCCCCTGGCGATGATCTCCCGCTGAATCTCGCTCGTGCCCTCGTAGATCCGGGTGGCGCGCACCTCGCGGTAGAGCCGCTCGAGCAGGTGGCCGCGTTCGAGCGCGACCGCACCGTGGACCTGGATCGCGGCGTCGATCGCCCGCTGCGCGGTCTCGGTCGCGAACAGCTTCGCCATCGCCGACGCGGTCGTCGCGGCCTCGCCGGCGTCCAGCGCCGCGGCGGCCCGGTAGACCAGGAGGCGGGCGGCGTCGACGCGCGTCGACATCTCGGCGAGCTGGTGCGACACGGCCTGGAACTCGCGGATCGGCTTCCCGAAGGCCTCGCGCTCGGACGCGTACGCCGCTGCCGCGTCGAGCGCGGCCTGCGCCATCCCGACGCAGGCGGCGCCCACGCTCGGGCGGAACCGATCGAGGGTCTCGAGAGCCAGGCGAAGCCCCTTGTCGACCTGGCCGAGGACGTGGCTCGCGGGAACGCGCACGTCGTCGAACCGCAGCCGCCCGACCGGGTGCGGCCCGAGGAGCTCGACCGGATCGCCCGACAGCCCGGTCGCCTCGCCGTGGACCACGAACGCGGTGATCCCCTTCGGGCCGGCGTCCGGCTTCGTCCGCGCGAACACCGTGATCACGTCCATCTCCGGCGCGTTCGAGATCCACGCCTTGTCCCCGGTCAGGACGAACGCGTTCCCGTCCCGGACGGCCTCGAGCTGCAGCGCGCCCGCGTCCGACCCGGACGAGGGCTCGGTGAGCGCGAACGCCGCGACCGCCTCGCCTCGCAGGACCGGTCCGGCGAACCGCTCGATGATCTCGGGGGTACCTGCGGTCAGGATCGGGTACGACCCGAGGCCCTGCAGCGCGAACGCCGTCTCGGCGTCGGTGGAGCCGCCGGCGAGCCCCTCGCGGACGAGGCAGAGCTCGAGGGCCGAGGGACCGCCGCCTATGACGGGGTGCTCGGGTTCGAGCCGCGAGAGGAACCCGTGGCTCGCGAGCGCCCGGACGAGCTCGCGGTTGACGCGGCCCTCCTCGCCGGCGCGCGCGATCGGCTCGAACGTCTCCTCCCCGACCCGCCGGGCGTCGGCGACGAGCGTGCGCTCCTCGTCCGACAGCTGGAAACGCGACGGTTCCGGCATCGCGGCAACTCTAGTGCCGCCGTGGGCGCGGGCGTTTGCCCGGACCGGCGGCACTCAGCATGATGGGTCGAGACGAGGAGGACACGATGGCCGATCCCCCGTACTGGAATCCCGCGCACGAGACGATGCCCCGCGACGAGCTCCAGGGGCTGCAGCTCAGGAAGCTTCGCAACCTCGTCGCGTGGGCGGACGAGAAGGTGCCGTTCCATTCGAAACGCCTGCGGGACGCCGGCGTCACCGCGGACTCCCTGGGCTCGCTCGATGACCTCCGACGGATCCCGTTCATGACGCGCGACGAGTGGATGGAGAGCCAGATCGAGAGTCCGCCGTACGGGGCGATCCTCGCGGCCGAACCCGAGCGCGCGATCCGGTACCACACGACGTCCGGCACCACCGGCAAAACGCCGATCCGCGTCTTGGACTCGATGAAGGACTGGGAGTGGATCGCCGAGATGTGGTGCTACGGGTTGTGGGGGTTCGGCGTGCGGCCGAGCGACGTCGCCTTCATCGCGTTCGGGTACAGCACGTTCATCGGGTTCTGGGGCCTGCACTACGCGTGCGAGAAGATCGGAGCGCTCGTACTGCCCGGCGGCGCGATGACGACCGACGTCCGGGTGAAGACGATCGTGGACATGGGCGCGACGGTGGTCGCATCGACGCCGACCTACGCGCTGCGGATGGCGCAGGAGGCGAAGTCGCTCGGGATCGACCTCGCGAACGGCCCGGTCGAGCGCGTGATCCTGTCGGGCGAGCCCGCCGGCTCGATCCCGGCGACGAAGGCGCTGATCGAGGAGCAGTGGGGCGCGAAGGCCGGCGACACGGCCGGCATGACCGAGCTCGGCACGATCATGGTGTTCGAATGCGACCGGCAGCCCGGCGGCACCCACATCATCGAGGACCACTACATCGAGGAGGTCGTCGACCCCGACACCGACGAGCCGGTCCCGTACGGCGGGATGGGCGAACGGATCGTGACGTCGTTCGGCCGCGGGTTCATCCCGGTGCTGCGGTACCGGACGCGGGACTTCGTCGTGAAGGTGCCGCACGACACGTGCGACTGCGGACGGACGTTCGACATCTACGAGGGCGGGCTCCGCGGCCGCGTCGACGACATGAAGCTCGTCCGCGGGACGAACGTCTACCCGCGCGCCGTCGAGGCGATCGTCCGCGACCACCCCGAGGTCGACGAGTTCCAGATCCGGCTCTACACGGCGGAGGGCATCCGCGACGAGATCGAGGTGCTCGTCGAGATCCCGGAGGAGGGCCTGGAGGGCTCGGCGATCCTCGAGGCGCTGGGGCGCGAGCTCGCGGACGCGCACGAGAACCTCTCCTTCGGCGTGCGTGAGGTGGAGGTCGGCTCGCTGCCCCGTTTCGAGCTCAAGGCGAAGCGGGTGGTCGACGAACGGATCGTGATCGGGACCGAAGGGGAAGCGAGGCAGACGTGAAGAACGCGGTGGGGGCCGAGCTAGGGGCGGCGGAGTCAAGCCTGGTCGAGTGCTACGAGCAGCTCGCAACCACGTTGCGGGAGCACGGCGACGAGCTCCCGCCGTTCGCTCGAGCGAACGCCACGAAGGCGCTCGCGGCCCTGTGGCAGGTGGCGAACGACCTCGACGTGGAGCCGGGGCAGCTCTACGACGTCGGCGCCTAGCGCCCGTCGATCACGACGAGGTCGCCGCGCCCCGCGGCGAGGATCGTGTTCGCCTGGTCGAGCGTCCAGAGCCTGCCCTCGACGATCACGGGCACCCCAGCCTCGTTCCGGATGCGATCGGCGAACGCGACGAGGTAGCCGGGACCGTACTCCGGGTTCGAGCCCGCGACCGGCCCGCCGGTCGCGACATGGGCGAGATCGGCACCGCGCTCGAACACCGCCCGGGCGAGCGCGACCGCGTCGTCGACGTCCAATCCGCCGAGCGCCCACTCGGTCGCCGGGACCCGGACAGCGAGCGGCCGGTCCTCCGGCCACGCCGCCCGAACAGCCTCGAGCACCTCGAGCGGGTACCGCATGCGCGCCTCGATCGACCCTCCGTAGGCGTCGGTCCTGACGTTCGCGAGCGGCGATAGGAACGAGCCGAGCAGGTTGCCGTGGGCGAGGTCGAGATCGAGCAGGTCCACGTCCATCTCGGACGCGCGGGAGGTTGCGTGCCGGAACGCCTCACGCACGCGTTCGAGGTCCGAGTCGTCCATCTCGCGCGGGACGGTGCCGCCCGGGAAGGCGGGGAGCGCGGACGGAGCGAGGAGCGACCAGGGCTCGGCGAGCGGGAGGTCCGCGCCGAGCGACCGGGGCCGCGTCGCGCCGCGGCGACCGGCATGGCTCAGCAGGAGGCCGAACGCGGCTCTGGCGTCTCGAACACGTGCAGCGATCCGCGACCAGGCCGCCGCGTGCGCTTCCTCGTACAGACCCGCCGAGCCGGGCGTCACCCGCCCCTCGGCCGTCACGGCGACCGGCTCCGAGAGCACGAGCGCCGCGCCCACGGCCGCGGTCCGGGCGATCCGCTCCTCGAAGGCCGCGGACGCCGTCCCCCCGGACGCGTCGTCCTCGCTCGCGAGCGACGCGACCACCCGATTCGCGAGCTCGAGTCCACGCGCGGTCACGAGGACGAACGCAGGGGGCGGCGCCACGGCCCCGTCCTCCCGGCCGGCGAACGCCGCGTCCGCCCGGCGGACGAGCTCGGGGTCGCGCTGTGTCAGGTTCGCGTACGAGATGCGCCCGCTCCGCGTCAGCAGGTTCACCGCGAACCGCACCGGCTCGAACCGCGCGTACCTCGAGACGTGCTCGAAGTACGTCGCGCTGTCGAGCGCGGCGCGCTGCAGCCGTTCGACCGCCGGCTGCCGTTCGAGCTCGTACGACGTGAGCGCGGCCTCGAGGTCCCGATGATGCCGTTCGAGCGCGCCCGCGAGCGAGATCGAGTCCTCCATCGCGAGCTTCGTCCCGGACCCGATCGTGAAGTGCGCCGTGTGCGCGGCGTCGCCGAGCAGCACCACGTTGCCGCGGTGCCACGTCTCGCATCGCAGGGTCACGAAGTTCACCCACAGCGAGCGGTTCGAGAGCAGGGACCGGCCGCCGAGTTCGGGCGCGAACAGCTCCTCGCAGAACGCGATCGATCCTTCCTCCGTGACCCCGTCGAGGCCCGCCCGCGCCCACACGTCCTCGCGAGTCTCGACGACGAACGTCGACCGGTCGGCGTCGAACGGATACGCGTGCACCTGGAACATCCCGTGCTCGGTCCCGCGGAAGATGAACGTGAACGCGCGGAACACCCGATCGGTCCCGAACCAGACGTACCGCGTGCCGTGCACCTGCTCGCGCGCGCCGAACGCCTCGGGGTCGGCCCGCCGGATCGCGCTGTTCACGCCGTCCGCCACGACCACGAGGTCGGCGTCATCGAACGCGTCCACGCCCGGCACCTCGTCGTGGAATCTCAGCTCGACGCCGAGCCGCCGGCACCGCTCCTGGAGGATCAGCAGCAGCCGCTTGCGGGCGATCCCCGAGAAGCCGTGGCCGACCGAACGGACGGTCGCGCCCCGGAAGTGCACGTCGATCGCCGACCACCGGGCGAACGTGTCGGTGATCTCTGCCCACGTCGCGTGGTCGGCGTCTCGGAACGACCCGAGCGTCTCCTCCGAGAACACGACTCCCCACCCGAACGTCGAGTCCGGCGCGTTGCGTTCGTGGACGACGATCTCGCGGCTCGGATCGCCCTTCTTCGCGAGGAGCGCGAAGTACAGCCCGGCGGGACCGCCCCCGACGACCTCGATCCGCACGGCTCAGACCGCCGAGGCCACCACGTCGGCCAGGCGGTCGAGCTGCGACCGGTCCGGGACGGTCGGCAGGAGCACGAGCTCGTCGCAACCTGCCTCCTCGTAGCCTCGGATCTGGTCGATCACGGCCTGCGGCGTCGTGAGGTTCGCCGCGGCGATCTTCTCGGCGAACGGCCCCGTGAACGCGTAGTAGTCGCGCAGGTACGTGGCGCCCGCCTCCTCGTCGCCGAGCACGAAGTAGCTCTGGCCCCAGAGCGCCGGCGCCCCGGGGCGGCCGGCGTCGGTCCACGCCGCGCGGGCCTGCTCCGCGGCGCGCGCGAACGCCCTCGGCGGACCGCCGTTGTGCACGTAGCCGTCGGCGAACCGCGCCATCCGCACGTAGGACCTGCCCGTCAACCCTCCGACGAGCAGCGGGGGGCCGTTCGGGCGCGCCGAGCGCGGGAACACCTGACCATCCGCGAACGCCGTCCGGAGCGCCCCGAGCTGCTCGTCGAACCGGTCGCCGCGGCCGCGGGCAGGGACGCCGGCCACCTCGTAGTCCTCGACCCGAGCGCCGAGCGCCACCCCGAGCGTCAGCCGCCCGCCGGAGATCGCGTCGACCGAGGCCGCCTGCTTCGCGAGCGTCCCCGCTGGACGGAGCGGCCCGATCACGACCATCGTGACGAGCCCAATGCGTTCGGTCACCGCGGCCGCGGCCGCGAGCGACGCGAACGGGTCGTAGCTGTCGTACACGAGCCGGTCGAGGACCCCGAGGCTCGAGAACGGGCCCGACTCGGCCGCGCGGGCCCAGTCGACGAGGAGGCCGCCCGGCGTGCCGGGGACGGTGCTCGGCAGGCCGACGCCGATCCTCACGCCGGTGCCCCGGCGCGACCCACCTCGCCGCCGTCGACCACGAGCACCTCGCCCGTGATGTACGACGCCGCGTCCGAGCACAGGAACACGGCCGCCGACGCGACCTCCTTCGCGGTGCCGAACCGCCCCATGGCGATCCCGGAGAGCATGCGCTCGCGCGACGCCGCGTCTTCCCGCAGGGCAGTGTTCATGTCCGTCTCGATCCAGCCGGGCGCGAGCGCGTTCACGCGGACACCCTGCTCGGCCCACTCGACCGCCAGGGTCTTCGTGAGGTTGATGAGCGCCGCCTTCGCCGCGCCGTAGTACCCGACGCCGGGGGCGGCCGAGAGTCCGCCGACCGAGGCGACGTTCAGCACGCAGCCGCGTCCGCTCTCGAACAGGCGGGGCGCCGCCGCCTGGAGCGCGTAGACGGCCGAGAGGAAGTTGACGCGCACATACTTCTCGAACCCTTCGATCCGGGTCTCGGCCACGCCAGATCGGAACGGCGCCGCCCCGGCGTTGTTCACGACGAGGTCGAGCGCCCCGAAGGCCTCGCCCGCTCCTTCGACGGCCGCGCGGACCGCGTCGGCGTCCCCGACGTCGGCCGCCAGAGCCACCGCCTTCCTGCCTCGCGCCTCGACCTCGGAGGCGATCTCCCCGAGCGCGTCCTCGGACCGCGAGACGACCGCGACGTTCGCGCCCGCCTCGGCGAACGCCAACGCGATCGCGCGCCCGATCCCGCGGCTCGCGCCGGTCACGAACGCGCTCCGGCCCTCGAGCGTGAACCCGCCGGACGACATGCCCGAAGCCTAGCCGTCGCGCACATGCGAAGGGGCTCCCCTCGCGGGAAGCCCCTTCGCTGAAGCCGGTGTTCCGGTCGGACCTAGAAGTCCATGTCGCCGCCGCCCGGCATCCCGCCGGCCGGCATGGCCGGGGTCTTCTCGGGCTTCTCGGCGACCACGGCCTCCGTGGTGAGGAACAGCGCCGCGATCGAGGCCGCGTTCTGGAGCGCCGAACGCGTGACCTTCGTCGGGTCGATGATCCCCGCCTTGAGCATGTCCTGGTACTCGCCGGTCGCGGCGTTCAGGCCGGTGCCGGCGTCCATGCCCCGGACCTTCTCGATCACCACGCCGCCCTCGAGGCCGGCGTTGGCCGCGATCTGCTTGATCGGCTCCTCGAGCGCGCGGCGGACGATCAAGGCACCGGTGAGCTCGTCGCCCTCGAGATCGTTCTTGTCGAGCGCCGCCTGCGCGTTCAGCAGGGCCACGCCGCCGCCGGGCACGACGCCCTCCTCGACGGCCGCCTTGGTGGACTGCACGGCGTCCTCGATCCGGTGCTTCTTCTCCTTGAGCTCGACCTCGGTGGCCGCTCCGACCTTGATGACCGCGACGCCGCCCGCGAGGCGCGCGAGGCGCTCCTGGAGCTTCTCGCGGTCGTAGTCCGAGTCGGTCTTGTCGATCTCGCCCTTGATCTGGTTGATCCGGCCCTTGATGTCCTCTTCCTTGCCGCCGCCCTCGACGACCGTCGTGTCGTCCTTGGTGACGACGATCTTGCGGGCGCTGCCGAGCAGGTCCAGGGTCGCGTTCTCGAGCTTCAGGCCGACCTCCTCGGAGATGACCTGGCCGCCCGTGAGGATCGCGATGTCCTGGAGCATGGCCTTGCGGCGGTCGCCGAACCCGGGGGCCTTGACGCCGGTCGAACGGAACGTGCCCCGGATCTTGTTCACGACGAGCGTCGCGAGCGCCTCGCCCTCGACGTCCTCGGCGATCACGAGCAGGGGCTTGCCGCCCTGCATGACCTTCTCGAGCACGGGGAGCAGGTCCTTGACCGCCGAGATCTTCTGGTTGGCGATCAGGATGTACGGCTCCTCGAGGACCGCCTCCATCCGCTCGGGGTCGGTGATGAAGTACGGCGAGATGTAGCCCTTGTCGAACCGCATCCCCTCGACGAGCTCGAGCTCCATGCCGAAGGTGTTCGACTCCTCGACGGTGATCACGCCGTCCTTGCCGACCTTGTCCACGGCCTCGGCGATCTGCTCACCGATCTCGGGGTCGGCGGCGGAGATGGCGCCGACGTGGGCGATCTCCTCCTTCTGCTCGACCTCCTTGGACTGGTTCTTGATGCTCTCGACGCCGAGCTCAACGGCACGCTCGATCCCGCGCTTGATCGCCATCGGGTTGGCGCCGGCCGCGACGTTGCGCAGGCCCTCCTTGACGATCGCCTGAGCCAGCACCGTCGCCGTCGTGGTGCCGTCGCCGGCGACGTCGTCGGTCTTCTTGGCGACCTCCTTGACGAGCTCGGCCCCGATCTTCTCGAAGGGCTCCTCGAGCTCGATCTCCTTGGCGATCGAGACCCCGTCGTTGGTGATCGTAGGGGCGCCCCACTTCTTCTCGAGGACCACGTTGCGGCCCTTGGGCCCGAGCGTGATCTTGACGGCGTCGGCGAGCATGTCCATGCCGCGCTCGAGCGCCCGCCGGGCCTCCTCGTCGTACGAGATGAGCTTGGGTGCCATCCGCTGCCTCCTCCTACTCTCCGCAGATCCCCGTTCGGACTGCTAGCACTCGAGGGTGTCGAGTGCTAAGGAAGGCATGCTACCCAGCGCCGTCGCCGGATGGCAAGCGCGGGCAGGCCCGGGTCAGGCCGCCACGCTCGCGCAGGGCGCCGAGCGCTCGATCCGCACGAGCACGTCGCCCCCGTCGGCGTCGTAGGCGTCCCGGCCGGCCCCGCCGTTCGCGGCGTCGTTGCCGCCGACGCCGTCTTCGGTCGCCACGCAGAAGTCGTTGCCGCGGCCCGCCTGCACGATGTCCGAGCCGCCGTCGCCGTTCACGGCATCGCGGTTCGGCCCACCCTCGACGTCGTCGTCGCCCCCGCCCCCGCCGACGAGGTCGGCCCCCCGGCCGCCGCGTACGTCGTCGTCGCCCCCGCCTCCGTCGATCCGGTCGTTCCCCGGCCCGCCGAAGAGCCGGTCGGCGCCGCCGAGACCCCGGATCCCGTCGTCCCCGCGCAGACCGCAGATCACGTCAGCCTGTGGGGTCCCGCGCAGCACGTCGTCGCCGCGGGTACCGGTGATCGTGCAGCCGGCGACTCCGGAGGGAGCCGCCTTGGTCGAGAGTGCCGCGTTCGGAGCGACGAGGAGCGCGGCGGCGGCCGCGGCGCCGACGAGGCGCCGCACGTCACTCCTCCACGGCCGCGCCTGCCTCGACCATCTCGTGGATCTGCTCCACCACCTCCGCGTTCGCGAGCGTTGTGACGTCGCCGAGCGGCCTGCCCCTCGCCACGTCGCGGAGGAGCCGCCGCATGATCTTCCCGGAGCGGGTCTTGGGAAGGTCCCCCGTGAAGATGAGGCCGTGCGGCCGCGCGATCTTCCCGATCTTCGTGGCGACATGGTCCCGGAGCTCCGCGGCGACCGCGTCGTCCCCCTCGTACCCGCTCTTCAGCGTCACGAACGCGACGATCGCCTCGCCGAGGATCTCGTCGGGCTTGGAGACGACGGCGGCCTCGGCGACCTTCTTGTTGTCGACGAGCGCGCTCTCGATCTCATAGGTCGACAGCCGGTGCCCCGCGCAGTTCATGACGTCGTCGATCCGGCCGAGCAGCCAGAAGTACCCGTCCTCGTCGCGGCGCGCGCCGTCGCCGGCTACGTAGATCTCGGGGCCGTACTTCGAGAAGTAGGTCTCGACGTAGCGGTCGGGGTCGCCCCAGATCGTCCTCGCGATCGCGGGCCAGGGTCGTTTCAGCACGAGGTACCCGCCGCCGCCAAGCCCCACCGACTGTCCCTGCTCGTCCAGGATGTCCGCCTCGACGCCGGGGAACGGGAACGTGGCCGAGCCCGGCTTCAGTGAGGTGATCCCCGGGAGCGGCGTGATCAGGATCGCCCCGGTCTCCGTCTGCCACCACGTGTCCACGATCGGACAGCGCTCCCCGCCGATGACCTCCCAGTACCAGACCCAGGCCTCCGGGTTGATCGGCTCGCCCACCGACCCGAGGAGCCGGAGCGACGACAGGTCGTGCTTCTGCGGGTACTCGGTCCCCCAGCGCATGAAGGAACGGATCGCCGTCGGCGCCGTGTACAGGATCGTCGCCTTGTACTTCTCGACGATCTGCCACAGCCGGTCCTTGTCGGGCCAGTCGGGCGCACCCTCGTAGATGATCCCGGTGGTGTGGTTCGCGAGCGGCCCGTACACGATGTACGAGTGACCCGTCACCCACCCGATGTCGGCCGCGCACCAGTACACGTCGTCCTCGTGGATGTCGAAGATCAACCGGTGGGTCGCCGCGACCTGCGTGAGGTAGCCGCCGGTCGTGTGGGCGATCCCCTTCGGCTTGCCGGTGGTGCCGCTCGTGTAGAGCAGGTAGAGGAAGTCCTCCGCGTCCATGGGCTCCGGCTCGCACTCGGTCGACTGGCCCTCGACGAGTTCGTGGTACCAGAGGTCGCGGTCCTCGACGAACGCGTGGTCGCCGCCCGTCCGGCGCACCGTCACGCAGTGCTCGATCGAGGGGCACTCCTTCAGCGCCTCGTCGGCGTTGGCCTTCAGCGGGACGATCGCGCCGCGCCGGTAGCCGCCGTCAGCCGTGATCAGGACCTTGGCGCCCGCGTCGTTGATCCGGTCGCGCAGCGACTCGGCGGAGAACCCGCCGAAGACCACGGAGTGCGCCGCGCCGATCCGCGCGCACGCGAGCATCGCCACGGGGAGCTCGGGGATCATGCCGAGGTAGATCGCGACGCGGTCGCCCTTCGTGACGCCGAGCGCGCGCAGCGCGTTCGCGAGCCGCGAGACCTCGTCCAGGAGGTCGCGGTACGTGATCGTGCGCTCCTCGCCGGGTTCGCCCTCCCAGTAGTAGGCGACCTTATCGCCGCCGCCCGCCTCCACGTGGCGGTCGAGGCAGTTGTACGAGGCGTTCAGCCGACCGCCCGTGAACCACTTGACCCGCGGGGGGGTCCACTCCATCACGGTCTCCCAGCGGCGGAACCAGGAGAGCCGGTCCGCCTGCTCGGCCCAGAACCCCTCAGGATCGGCCTCCGCGCGCTCGGAGATCGTGGGGTCCTGGACGACCGCCCTCGAGGCGAACTCCTCCGACGGCTCGAACACACGTTCCTCGGACAGCAGCGCCTCGATGTTCCGATCGACCTGCGCCATGGGTACAGCCTCCTTCGACGGCTACGCAGGCACGCATCGTACGGCTCCCAGCCTGGGCGGGCCATCCGGGAATGGCGTGCCCAGGTGCTTGCATCCGTGCCTGGGAGGTCCCAGCATCGTGCCTACGGGGCCGCCATGGAGGCGGCCTCGAACCCCGTCGGGGGAAGGAGGAGCGGCGTGGAGTACGAGGGGTACTGCGTGAAGGACCGCGAGAAGGTGAAGTTCGAGGGCACCGTGGTCGAGCTCAAGAACGGCCGCAAGGCTGCCCAGGGCACCTGCCCGAAGTGCGGCACCAAGGTCATGCGGATCCTGGGCAAGGCCGACGCCTAGGAGGGTGCGCCGTCGGAGACCGGCCCGCCCGGGCCGGCTCCACCCTCCCGTCGTCGGATCCGTGCCTAGTTCAGGCCGGAGAGGAGCTGTTCGGAGGTGAACACGGTCGGCCCCGCCGTGCGCTGGTGGCGCTCGGCCAGATCGGCGACCGTGGTCCGCTCGAAGACCTCCTGGATCGCCCGCGCCACGTCGCCCCAGAAGCCCTGCAGGCCGCACCGGGAGTCGGCGAAGCACGTGTGGTCCGTGGGTTCGAGGCAGAACATCGGGTAGAGCTGGCCTTCGATCGCGTCCGCGATCTCGGCCACCGTGATGTCCGAGGGATCGCGGGCGAGGCGGCACCCGCCCCCCGCGCCCCGGAAGCTCTCGACCAGGCCCGCCTTGTGCAGAGCGCCCAGCTGCTGTTCAAGGAATCGAGGGGGGATCTGCTGCACCTGGGCGATCTCCCGGGCGGGGACGAGCCCGCCGCCCTCCCGGCGCATCGACAGCTCGATCATCGCCCTCATGGCGTACTCGAGCTTCTGCGAGATCTTCAGCACGGCCTGCGCACCCTGCAGGGCAATCTAGGAACGGGCTTCGTCACTGTCAACGAGGGGTGCCCCGGCCCTCAGCGGGTGCCCCGAACGGGTGGTCCAGAGATGACCCGTTCGGGGCATTTTCTCGGAGGCGCGCTTGGCCGATACAAAAGGGGGAGCCGAGAGACCTACGGAGACCCCCGCTGCGAGTGCTGGTGATCGACGACGAGCCGGACGTGCTCCTGCTCTGCCGTGTCAACCTGCAGCTCGCCGGCCACGAGGTCCTCGAGGCCGCGAACGGGAGGGCGGGCCTCGAGCTCGCCCGCACGATCGAACCGGACGTCGTCGTCCTCGACATCATGCTCCCGAACCTGGACGGCCTGACCGTCCTGCAGGAGCTCGCCTCGTCCGAGGCGACCCGCCATATCCCGGTCATCATGCTGACCGCCAAGACCCAGCTCGAGGACCGCCGGAAGGCGTGGCGGGCCGGGTGCGTCGAGTACCTCACCAAGCCCTTCTCGCCGATCGAGCTCGTCGAGCTCGTCGGCCGCGCGGGCGGGATGTCCTCGGAGGAACGCTCCGAACGCCGCCAGCGGGCGCTCGCCTCGTTGGGGGCCTGACCCACCTCCCGACAGGCCCCGAACCGGACCCGGTTGCCCTCTCGGTACACTCGGGGTTCCGTGCTTCCCACCGTTCCCGTTCAGCCCAAGCACGTCTCCGACTACGCGGAGGCCGCCGGCGACGAGGCCGTCGAGCGCCTGCGCGCCGTCGCCGATCCGCTCCGGGGGCTGCGCGTCCTGCACGTGAGCAGCACCGCCTTCGGCGGAGGCGTCGCCGAGCTCCTGCACACGCAGGTGCCGCTCATGAACGACCTGGGGGTCGAGACCAGCTGGGCGCTGATCGAGGGCTCGGACGCGTTCTTCGTGGTCACCAAGGCGATCCACAACGCCCTGCAGGGCGCGGAGACACAGCTCGACGAGGAGATGCGGGCGACGTACATCGAACGGATCCGGGCAAACGCCCCGGAGCTCCCGCCCGGCTTCGATGTCATGATCATCCACGACCCGCAGCCCGCCGGGATCCTCCAGGTGCTCGAGGAGACCGACTCCCGCAAGGGCCGGTGGATCTGGCGCTGCCACATCGACCTGTCCGCGCCGTACCAACCCGTCTGGGAGTTCGTCGAGCCCGCGGTGAACCGGTTCGACGCGGCGATCTTCACGGCCGAGGAGTACGTGCAACCCGGTGTGATGGGGCCGGTGAAGGCGTTCATCCCCCCGTCGATCGACCCGCTCAGCCCCAAGAACGCGCCGATGAGCCAGGGCGCATGGCGGGCCGTGATCGAGCCGTTCGGCGTCGACCCCGACCGGCCGCTCGTGACGCAGGTCTCGCGGTTCGACCCGTGGAAGGACCCGCTCGGCGTGATCGACGCGTTCCGCCTGGTCCGCAAGGAGGTGCCGAACGCCCAG
>DASUQI010000002.1:0-52790 GCA_036280655.1 Actinomycetota bacterium | reverse complement strand
CCTTGCGTGCCGAAAGTAGGCACATGGGGTTATTGACGATAGATGTTGCACTTGTTACGGTGCGCGACCCCGCCGGAGGAGGGTGGGGGATGAGGCAGATGTTGAAGGTGTGAAACATGATGCCGATGTGGGAGATGCGTTAGATGAGCAAGCGAAGGCCCTTCGTGGGAGATCGGCTTCTCACGGTGGCCGAGGTCGCCGCCACGATGCGCGTCTCCAACATGACGGTCTACCGCCTCATCAAGAGCGGAGACCTGGCAGCGATCAGGGTCGGGAAGAACTACCGGATCCGGGAGTCGGACGTGGACCGGTATCTGTCGGAGCGATCGGTGTAGAGGCAGGGGCGACGGTGGGTCGAGGGTCTCGCACGGGATGGACCGGCCGGCAGGCGGGGGACCGCCTGCTCACCGTCGCTGAGGTCGCGGCGACCATGCGGGTCTCGAACATGACCGTCTACCGGCTGATCAAGACCGGGGAGCTCCCGGCGCTGCGGGTGGGCAAGAACTACCGGATCCGGGAGTCGGACGTGGACGCCTACCTGGCGGACCGATCCGTGCAGGTAGAGGGAGCCTGAGATGGCGCGCACGAGGGTCGGCGTGGACATCGGGTCGACGGCGGTTCGGGTCGCAGAGGTCGCGGCGGGCGACATCCCCGTGCTCGTGCGGGCGGCCCAGGTGCCGGTGGCTCCGGGGGCCGTCGAGGCCGGCGAGATCCGGGACCCGGGTCCCGTGGCCGAGGCCCTCCGCGAGGCGCTCGGCAAGGCGGGCGTGAAGACCAAGCAGGTCTTCCTCGGCGTGGGCAACCAGCGGGTGGTCGTCCGCGAGGTGGCCCTCCCGTGGCTGCCCGAGAAGGAGCAGCGCGACGCGCTCGCCTTCCAGGTCCAGGAGTTCATCCCGATGGCCGCCGACGACGCCGTGCTCGACTTCGATCCGCTCGGCGAGATGGACCAGGGCGGCCGCAGGATGCAGCGGATCCTCCTCGTCGCGGCCCACAAGGGCATGGTGAACGCGCTCGTGGAGGCCGCGCAGACGGCCAAGCTCGAGCCCCAGGGCATCGACCTCGCCCCGTTCGCCGTGGTCCGCGCGGTGGGCAGCGGCGACGAGGCGCTCGACCTCGAGACGCCCGGCGACGAGGCCGTGATCGACGTCGGCGCCCACGTCACGTCGATCTGCGTCCACGACCGCGGGACGAGCCGCTTCGTCCGGATGCTCCCCTCGGGCGGCCGCGACATCACGCTCGCGGTGGCCGGCGGGCTCGGCGTGGCGGACGACGTCGCGGAACGCCTGAAGCGCGGCGACCTGTCGGAGCCCGCGGAGGACGAGCTCGAGCCTGCGGGCGCCGGAGCGACGGCCGAGGCCGGCGGGAGCGCCCCCGAGGCTCCAGACGCCCCCGGGGTCCCCGAGGCACCCACGGTCGAGGCCGCGCCCCCCACGAGGGCCGCCGGCGACGACCTCGAGCGCGCGGACCGGTTCGCCGACCTCGCCGAACGGCCGCAGGCCCAGACGCCGCGGTCCGCGGAGCGCCCCGAGTCGCCGGATCCGGAGAAGGTGCGCGACCTCGCGCTCGCCCGCGCCGGGAGCTTCGTCGACGAGGTGCGCTCGTCGCTGGAGTTCTACGCGGCCCAGGTGCCGAGCGCCCGCATCGGCCGCGTGCTCGTCGTGGGCGGCGGGTCGCGTCTGGACGGGTTCGTCGAGCTGCTCCAGGAGCGGATCCCCGTGCCGGTGGACCGTGGCCGGCTCTTCGAGCGCGTGAAGTCCGAGCTTGACCTGTCGGCGGAGGCCGCGGTTGAGGCCGAGGCGGTGCTGCCGGTGGCGGTCGGCCTGGCGATGCCAGGGAAGAGGCGGGCGTGAGCCAGGTCAACCTCCTTCCCCCCGAACTTCGCCAGCGACTGGCGATCCGCCGGACGACGTCGCTCGTCGTCGCCGTCGCGCTCGGCGTGCTCGCGCTGATCGGCGTCTTCTACTTCCTCCAGCTGCAGCGGCTCGCCGATGCCGAGGACGAGCTCGCGGCCCAGCAGGACCGCAACGCCGAGCTGCAGAGCGAGATCGCCGGGCTCCAGCAGTTCGCTGCCCTGCAGGCCGAGCTCGCGGCCAAGCAGGAGCTGCTTTCGACGATCTTCGTGAACGAGGTGTCGTGGTCCGGCGCCCTGCTGGACGTCTCGCGTGTGATCCCGGACGCCTCGTACCTCACGAACCTCACGGGGCAGGTCACGGCCACCCTCGAGGGCGAGGTGGCCGAGCCCACCGGCGGGACGCCGGACACCACGCTGATCGGCAACATGACCTTCCAGGGCGTCGCGCAAGAGGTCGACACGATCGCGACCTGGATCACGCAGCTCGAGCTCGTCCAGGGCTGGGTGAACGCGTGGGTCACGAGCGCCCAGGAGGACGCGCCGTTCTCGAACATCTACACGTTCTCGAACGGTCTGGACCTCACCCAGGAGGCGGCGACCGCACGCGGGTTGGGGGAGGCACCATGAACCGGCGCGCCCCGATCGTCGCCGCCGCGATCGCCGTCGTGGTCGCGCTCCTGCTCGTCTTCCTGCTGGTGCTGCCGAAGATGCGGGAGGTCGGCGAGGCCGAGGACCAGCTCCAGGCAGCACAGGATCAGGAGATCGCGCTCGCCGCCGAGCTGCGCGCGCTCCAGCAGGCGCAGGAGCAGGCGCCCGAGACCGAGCAGGAGATCGCCGCGATCGACGACGCGATCCCGCCGACGGCCGACCTGCCGGCGCTCTTCCGGCTGCTCGACAGCGCGGCATCGCGCGCGGCCGTCGACTTCTTCTCGTTCACGCCCGGCACGCCGGTCGTGGACCCGACCTCGCAGTACTCGACGATCTCGTCCCAGGTCACGGTGACGGGCGGGTACTTCGCGATCGACGAGTTCCTGTTCCTGCTCGAGACGCTGCCGCGCGCCGCCAAGGTGACGACGATCGCGGTGACCGGCACGTCGACGACCGAGGAGACCACGACGAGCTCACTTCAACTCCAGATGACGGTCGAGTTCTTCACGACGGACACGAGCGCCGGTCCCGGCTCGATCCCGGGCCCGAGCGTCGGAACCACGACGACGGAAGTGGGAGCGTAGCGATGCAACTCACCCCCCGAGACAAGCGGATCCTGCAGATCGCAGGGGTCGTCCTTCCCCTGCTGCTGCTCCTGTACTTCTTCGTGCTGCGGCCGGACGACGGCGAAGATGTCGCGCTCCCAGAGTTCCCCACCGGCGCCACCGGGCTCACCGGGGCGACCGGGGGATCGCCCAGCGTGACGCCGTCCGAAACGCCCCGCGAGACGCTGCCGCCCGTGTCGCTCGCCGGGTCCCGGGATCCCTTCTCGATCCCGCCGGGCCTCGAGCTCACGGGCGGCGGCGTCGGCCCCACGACCTCGCCGGGTGCCACGGGCACCGTCCCGCCGACGACCACGGCGCCGCCGACCTCGACGTTCACGCCGCCGACCTCGACGTTCACGCCCCCCCCACCGACGACGCCCCCGAGCACGCCTCCGCCGCCCCCGCCCCCGCCGCCCCCGCCGCCCCCGCCGCCCCCGCCGCCCCCGCCGGAACAGCCGGGGCACAAGGTGGAGATCGGCGGGCACACCGTGAAGCTGCACTCGATCGCCGGGAACGAGAAGTCGCTCGAGGTCTCGGTCGACGGCAAGCGCTACACCGTGGAGCCGGGCGCGACGTTCGACGACAACTTCAAGCTCGTGCGGATCGACGGGCGCTGCGCCAAGTTCCTGTTCGGCGATCAGAGCTTCGAGCTCTGCGAGAAGTAGGGGAGACGCGAGCCACCGGCTGACCCGCGTTCGGGGGAGCGGTCGCCGGTCCGACGAGGGCGGCCCCGGTCACGGGGTCGCCCTCACCCATCCCGGCGACCGCGTCCGGGCGCGATCGGCCGTCCCGCCTCCGGGTGCCTCCTATGATGGACCGATGTTGCGCCTGCTCACGGCCGGCGAGTCGCACGGCAAGGGCCTGGTGGGCGTGCTCGAGGGCCTGCCGGCGGGCATCCCGGTCTCGCCGAAGGAGATCGCGGGCGAGCTCGCCCGGCGCCGGCACGGCCACGGCAGGAGCGGGCGCCAGAAGCTCGAGGCCGACCGGTTCGACATCGTGTCCGGGGTCCGCCACGGTCGGACGCTCGGGAGCCCGGTCGCGATCACGATCGAGAACGCCGAATGGGCCGAGAAGTACCGCGACGTGATGGCGGTGGAGGCTCCCGCCGACGAGACGGAGCGCCTGACGCGCCCGCGGCCCGGGCACGCGGATCTGGCCGGCGTGCAGAAGTACGGGTTCGACGACGTGCGCAACGTCCTCGAACGCGCGAGCGCCCGGGAGACGGCCACGCGGGTCGCGCTCGGCGTGTTCTGCAAGGCATTCCTCGCGGAGCTCGAGATCGCCGTGCTCTCGCACGTGGTCCGGATCGGGAAGGTATCTGTCCGCTCCACGCGCGTGCCGCGACCCGAGGACCTGGAGGCCGTCGACGCCTCGCCCGTCCGGTGTTTCGACGAGGTCGCGGCCGATCGCATGGTGGCGGAGATCGACCGGATCCGGAAAGCCAGGGACACGGTGGGCGGCGTGTTCGAGGTGGTGGCGTTCGGGTGCCCGCCGGGGCTCGGGTCGCACGTGCACTACGACCGCAAGCTCGATGCCCGGCTCGCGCTCGCGCTCATGAGCATCCAGTCGGTGAAGGGCGTCGAGATCGGCGACGGCTTCGCCTCTGCGACCCGGCCGGGATCGCGGGCGCACGACGAGATCGTGACGGCCAAGGGCGAGCTGCGGCGCAAGACCGCCCGCGCGGGCGGGATCGAGGGCGGCATGAGCACGGGCCAGCCGATCCGGGCCCGCGCGGCGATGAAGCCGTTCTCCACGGTCCCGAAGTCGCTCGCCACGGTCGACCTCGACACGGGGCGGCCCGGCGTCGCGATCGCGCAGCGCACCGACGTCTGTGCGGCCCCCGCCGGCGGCGTGGTGGGGGAGGCCGTGACGGCGGTCGTGCTCGCCGACGCCGTGCTCGAGAAGTTCGGCGGCGACTCGCTCCCCGAGACGCGGCGCAACCTCGAGGCCTACGCGGCGGGGCTCCCGTGATCGTGTTCCTCGTGGGCATGCCCGGCTCGGGCAAATCCACCGTCGGGCCCGAGCTCGCCGGGCGGCTCGGCGTCCCCTTCGTCGAGCTCGACGACGAGATCCAGCGGGCCGCCGGCGCCTCGGTCCGCGAGATCTTCGAGCGCGAGGGCGAGGCCCGGTTCCGGGAGCTCGAGGCGGCGGCCCTCGCCGAGGCCGCGCGTCTCGACCCGTCGGTCGTCTCGTGCGGCGGGGGGGTCGTCCTCGAGCCGGCGAACCGCATCACGCTCCGAGCATCGGGAGAGGTCGTGTTCCTCTCCGTGCCGCTCGAGGTGCTGCGCGAGCGGATCGTGCCGGGGGCCGACCGGCCGTTGATCCGCGCCGAGGGCGACCTCGAGCGTCTGTACCGGGGTCGCGAGCCCCTGTACCGCGAGTTCGCGCAGCACGTCGTCGACGCGAGCGGGCCCGCTTCCGACGTCGCCGCCGCGATCGAGAGGGAACTGCTCCGTTGGAGCGCGTGAGCGTCGCGGTCCCGAGCCGGACCTACGACGTCACGATCGGCGAGCGCCTGCTCGCCCGAGCCGCCGACCACCTGCCGGCGCTTCCCGCGGCCGAGCGGGCGTTCGTGATCGCGGACCCGGGGGTCGCCGAGCGGTACCTGGGCTCCCTCGCCGAGGGTCTCGAGCCGGCCGGGCTCCGCGCCGTCCATCTCTCGGTGCCTCGGGGCGAGGACGCGAAGACCGTCCAGGTGATGACGGCGCTGCACCGGCAGCTCGCGACGCAAGGTGCCCATCGCGCCGACCCCGTGGTCGCGCTCGGCGGAGGGTCGGTAGGGGACCTCGCCGGGTTCGTCGCGGCCACCTACATGCGGGGTGTCCCCTTCGTCCAGGTGCCGACGACGCTCACCGGGCAGGTCGACGCGGCGATCGGCGGCAAGGGCGCGGTGAACCTGCCGGAGGGCAAGAACCTCGTCGGCGCCTTCCACCAGCCCGTCGCGGTGCTCGCCGACGTCGCGACACTGGCCACGCTTCCCGAGCGCGAATACCGGAGCGGGCTCGCGGAGGTCGCGAAGTACGCGCTCACCCTCGACCCCGAGCTGCTCGCGTCGCTCGAGGCTGATCCCTCGCCGCTCCTGCGGCGCGAACCCGCGGCGCTCGAGCCGCTCGTCGCCCGCTGCGTCCTTGCGAAGGCGGCCGTCGTCGGCGCGGACGAACGCGACGAGGCGGGCCGCCTCGTCCTGAACTACGGTCACACGCTCGGCCACGCCCTCGAGCGGCTGGACGCGTTCGCCGGACGTTCGCACGGCGAGGCGATCGCCCTCGGCATGGTCTTCGCCGCGCGCCTGTCGGAGGCGACGGGCCGGGCGCCGAGGGGCCTGGTCGCCCGGCACGCGCGGCTGCTGTCGTCGCTCGGGCTCGAGTCGGACGCGCCGCTCCCGCCGACCGAGGACGTCCTCGCGGCGATGCGGATGGACAAGAAGTACCGGGGTGGGGTCCGATTCGTCCTGCTGGAGGACGTCGGGCGACCCTTCGTGGAGTATGACGTCCCGGAGGACGTGGTGCGGGCGACGCTGGAGGCGATGGCACCGATGGGCAAGGCGGAGGGCTGAGGTGCGCGTGCTCTTCCTGTTCGGCCCGAACCTCGGCGCGCTGGGTCGCCGAGAGCCCGAGCGCTACGGCACGCGGACGCTCACCGAGATCATGGACGAGGTCGGCGAACGCGCGTCGCGGCTCGAGCACGAGATCGCGTGGCGGCAGTCCGACGAGGAGGGCGAGCTGATCGGATGGCTGAACGGCGCGTCGGGCGAGGCGTTCGAGGCGGTGGTCATCAACCCGGGGGCGCTCGCGCACTACTCGTACGCGCTCGCGGACGCGGTCGCCGGGTGCGGCCTCCCGGTGATCGAGGTCCACATGACGAACATCTACGCGCGCGAGGAGTTCCGCCGGCACTCGGTGATCTCGCCGGTGTGCCGGGCGACGATCGCGGGCGCCGGCGAGGGCGGCTACCACGTCGCGCTGGATGCCCTGCGGTGGATCGGGGACTGAGGGGCGGATGGACCACCGATCCCGTCGCGAGCGCCTCTCCGAACGCCTCGGCGCGCTCGACCTCGACGCCCTGATCGTCACCCGCCTGCCGAACGTCCGGTACCTCACCGGATTCACCGGGTCGAACGGCCAGGTCGTGATAGCGCGGGACGGGTCGGGCGTATTCCTCACTGACGGCCGCTACGAGGAGCAGGCGACGCACGAGGTGCCCGACCTCGAACGCACGGCGTACCGCCAGGGGTACCCGCGGCCGCTGCTCGACGCGTGCCGAGCGCTCGGGGCCGGCAAGGCGGGGTTCGAGGGCCGCGGCCTCGTCTACGACGACTGGGCGCAGCTCGGCGAGGCGGCGGACGGGATCGAGCTCGTGCCGACGGGACCCGAGGTCGAGGTCCTGCGGCGGGTCAAGGACGCAGACGAGCTCGGCCTGATCGCGAGAGCGCAGGACGTCACCGACGAGGTGTTCGAACGGATCGCGCTGAACGGCGGCCTGCGTGCCGGCGTCACCGAGCGCCGGCTCGCCCGCGAGATGGAGACCGCGATGCTGGACGCCGGCGCCGACGACCGCTCGTTCGACTCGATCGTGGCGTTCGGCGACCACGCGGCCGAGCCGCACCACCATCCGACCGATCGCGAGCTCTCGGCGGGCGACGTCGTGAAGCTCGACTTCGGCGCCCTCGCCGAGGGCTACCACGCGGACATGACGCGCACGATCGCGTTCGGGGAGCCCGACCCGCGCCTGCGCGACATCCGGGATGTCGTGGCCGCCGCGAATCGGGCCGGGACCGAAGCGGTCCGTCCGGGCGCCACGACCGTCGAGGTGGACGCCGCGGCGCGAACCGTCGTTGCCGACGCCGGGTACGCGGACGCCTTCCCGCACGGGCTCGGCCACGGCGTGGGGCTCGAGATCCACGAGGACCCGTTCCTCCGGTGGCATTCGGGCATCGAGCTCGAGCGCGGGATGGTCGTCACGATCGAGCCCGGCGTGTACATTCCCGGCCTCGGCGGCGTCCGCATCGAGGACATGGTCGAGGTGACCACCGACGGGGGCCGCCCGATGCCGCGTTCCAGCAGGGAGCTGATCGTCCTGTGAGCGTCTCGACGAACGACCTGAAGAACGGCATGACGCTCGAGCTCGACGGGGTGCTGTTCCAGGTCGTTGAGTTCCAGCACGTGAAGCCCGGCAAGGGCGGCGCGTTCGTCCGCACGAAGCTCCGCAACGTGAAGACCGGCGCCGTCGTCGAGCGGACGTTCAACGCCGGCGTGAAGGTGGGGCTCGCGATCGTCGAACGCAAGGACATGCAGTACCTGTACCGCGACGGCGACGCGTTCACGTTCATGGACATGGACTCCTACGAGCAGATCCCGGTCGCGGCCGAGGTCGTGGGGGGCGGCGCGAGCTGGCTCTCGGAGGGCGCCACGGCGCAGGTCTCGATGCATCAGGGGTCGCCGATCTCCGTGGAGCTCCCCGCGTCCGTGTCCCTCGCGATCACGAAGACCCAGCCCGCCGTCAAGGGCGACACGAAGACGAACGCGATGAAGCCCGCCACGCTCGAGACCGGGGCCGAGATCCAGGTGCCGATGTTCGTCGCCGAGGGCGAGCGCGTGAAGGTGGACACGCGCTCGGGCGCGTACATCGAACGGGTGAAGTGACTGCTTGAGCTCGCGCCGGCAGGAGCGCCGCCTCGCGATCGACATGTTGTTCCAATCGGACGTCACCGGCAGCGACCCACGGGTCGTGCTCGAGGATTGGTCGGCGTCCGGACGCGAGGTCCCCGTCTTCACGCGTGAGCTCGTCGAGGGGGTCGCCGGCCACCTCCCCGAGCTCGATCGCGAGATCGGCGCGCGGTCCGAGGGGTGGAGCGTCGACCGGATGGCATCGGTGGACCGGACGATCCTTCGGGTCGCGGCCTACGAGCTCCTCGTCGGGCGGCAGACCCCGGTGGGTGCCGCGATCGACGAGGCGGTCCGGGCGGCCAAGGAGCTGTCGACGGAGGACTCGGGGCGGTTCGTGAACGGCGTCCTCGGAAAGATCGCGCGGGCCTCCGCGGACGGGTCGCCGGTCGAGCGGGAGTGAGGCGGGACTACTCCGAGCTCGAGGCTTTGCCCTCGGCGCGCTTCTCGGAGTCGTCCGAGGTCCCCGCCTCCTCGGAGCCGCTCGCGCCCTCGTTCATGCCCTTCTTGAACTCGCTCGTGGACTTGCCCACCGAGCGCGCGAGCTCGGGGAGCTTCTTCGCCCCGAAGATCAGGACCACGATCACCAAGACCACGATCCATTCGGGACCGGGGCTGTAGGCAACCATCCGTTCCACCTTCCTTGCTCGGGTCCCCAGTGTAGGACCTGCCGGGCCGCTTGGCCCGACAGGCGCCGTTGCTCGACCCTGCGACAGGGGCTATCCTCTCCGGAGCTTCCCCCTTTAAGTCCGGTCCCGTGAGGCCGGGAAGGGAGACCAGGATGAGGCACGACCACGACGCCCCGCCGCACGCGCGGCAGGGCGTTCTCCGTTGACGGGGCCGGGGGGCGCGGGGCCCACGCGGCTCATGGACGCCGCCGAGATCGGCCGCGCGCTCACGCGGATCGCCCACGAGATCCTCGAGCGCAACAAGGGCGCCGAGCGGCTCGTCTTCGTCGGGATCGCCGCGAGGGGCGACGACCTCGCGCGGCGACTGTCCTCGGAGATCGAGCGCATCGAGGGCACGACCGTGCCGGTCGGCGCCCTCGACATCACCTTCTATCGCGATGACATCGGCATGCGGGCCGAGGCCCCCGAGGTCCACGAGACGCGGATCGACTTCGACATCAACGGGCGCACGGTGGTGCTCGTCGACGACGTCCTGTTTTCCGGCCGCACGATCCGCTCGGCGATGGACGCGCTGGTGGACTTCGGCAGGCCGAGCGCGATCCAGCTGGGGGTCCTCGTCGACCGCGGCCACCGCCAGCTGCCGATCCGGGCCGACTTCGTCGGCAAGAACGTGCCGACCCGCGTCGACGAGGACGTGCGCGTCGCGATCCGCGAGGTGGACGGCGAGGACGCCGTCCTGCTCGAGGAGGCCATGACCACGACCGCCCGGAGGGAGGGCGCATGAACCAACATCTCCTGTCGATCCACGATGTCGACGCCGACGACATCGTCCGGATCCTCGACACGGCCGAGTCGTTCCGCGAGGTCGGCAGCAGGTTGATCAAGAAGGTGCCGGCGCTCCGCGGCCGAACGGTCGTGAACCTGTTCTACGAGAACTCGACGCGCACGAGGATCAGCTTCGAGCTCGCAGCCAAGCGCCTGTCGGCCGACGTGATCAACTTCTCGACGAGCGGCTCGAGCGTGTCCAAGGGCGAGAGCCTGAAGGACACGGCGCTCACGCTCCAGGCGATGGGTGCGGACGCGATCGTGATCCGGCACTCCTCGAGCGGCGCGCCGCTCACGCTCACCCGCTGGGTGAACGGCAGCGTGCTGAACGCGGGCGACGGCACCCACGAGCACCCCACGCAGGCATTGCTCGACCTCTACACGATGCGCGACCGGCTCGGGCGGCTCGAGGGGCTCCGCGTCGCGATCGTCGGGGACGTCCTGCACTCCCGGGTCGCGCGGTCGCTCTCGTTCGCGCTCGTGAAGATGGGCGCGGAGACCACGCTCGTCGGGCCGCCGACCCTGATCCCCCCCGACGCGCCCGCCTGGGGCGTCGAGGTGGCGCACGACGTCGAGGCCGTCCTGCCCAAGCTCGACGTGTGCTACCTGCTCCGGGTCCAGAAGGAGCGTCAGCGACAGCAGTACTTCCCGAGCGTCCGCGAGTACTCGCGGCTGTTCGGCCTGTCCCGGGCGCGGGTAGGGCTCCTGCCTGAGGAGGCGCTCGTGATGCACCCCGGGCCGATGAACCGCGGGATCGAGATCGACTCGGACGTGGCGGACCTGCCCCGCGCGGTGATCGAGGAGCAGGTGACGAACGGCATCGCGATCCGGATGTCGCTCCTGTACCTGCTGCTCGGCGGGTCGGGCTCCCCGGGCGAGGAGCCGGTCGGCGCGCGGACGGGAGCGGCCGATGGCTGAGCGGATCCTCTTCCGCGGTGCCCGCGTGATCGATCCCGCCGCCGGGCGGGACGAGGTCGCCGACGTGCTCGTGACCGAGGGCGTGCTCGCGGTTCCCGACGGCGAGAACGCGACCGTCGTCGACTGTGGCGGGCTCGTGCTGGCGCCGGGGCTCGTCGACCTCCACACGCACGTCCGGCAGCCGGGACGTGAGGACAAGGAGACGGTGGAGACCGGTTCGCGAGCCGCCGCCCTCGGCGGCTTCACGGCGATCTCGCCGATGGCCAACACCGATCCCGTCGCCGACCACGCGGCGGTGATCCACGAGGTCCGTGAGCTCGGGGCCCGCGCGAGCCTCGTCGACGTCCTGCCGGTCGGCGCGATCACGAGCGGCCTCGAGGGGGAGACGCTCGCCGAGATCGGGGAGATGGTGGAGGCCGGCGTCCGGATGTTCAGCGACGACGGCCGGTGCGTCCCGACCGCCCGCGTCCTTCGGAACGCCCTGACGTACGCGCGGACATTCGACGGGGTCGTGATCGCGGAGCACTGCGAGGACGCGTCGCTCGCCGAGGGTGGCCACATGCACGAGGGGTTCCACTCGTACTCGCTCGGCCTGGCCGGGCAGCCCCGGGAGGCGGAGGAGGTCGCCGTCGCCCGAGACCTCGCGGTGGCCCGGCTCGCCGGCGGCCGCCTGCACCTCTGCCACCTCTCCTCCGCGGGCTCGGTGGACATGGTGCGCCGCGCGAAGGCCGAGGGGCTCCGCGTGACCGCCGAGGTGACGCCCCATCACCTCGTGTTCAGCGACGAGAACCTCCTCACCTACGACACGAACTTCAAGGTGAATCCGCCGCTGCGCTCGCCCGAGGACCGCGAGGCACTCGTCGCGGGCCTGGTCGACGGGACGATCGATGCGGTTGCCACCGACCACGCCCCGCACGCGGTGGAGGAGAAGGAGGCGGAGTTCGACCTCGCGCCGGTCGGTACGATCGGACTTGAGACGGCCCTCGGCGCGGTCCTGACGCACCTCGTGCATCCCGGCCGCCTGTCGCTGACGCGCGCGATCGAGGCGATGTCCACCACGCCGGCGCGGATCGTGGGGGCGCCCGACCAGGGCGGGCCGCTGGAGCCTGGCCGCCCGGCGAACCTCGTGGTGTTCGATCCCGACGCCGAAGCGGTGATCGAGCCGCCGTTCGGCTCCAAGAGCCGGAACTCCGCGTTCCTCGGTAGGACGCTCCGAGGCCGCGTTGTCCACACCCTGTACCGGGGCGCGATGGTCGTGGCGGACGGCAAGGCGCAGCGATGAGCGACGCACTGCTCGTCCTCGAGGACGGCACGTCGTTCCGCGGGCGATCGTTCGGCGCGGCGGGGGAGACGTTCGGCGAGGCGGTGTTCAACACCGGCATGACCGGCTACCAGGAGGTGCTCACCGACCCCTCGTACACGGGCCAGGTGGTCGCGATGACCGCCCCGCACCAGGGCAACTACGGGACGAACGCCGAGGACCCCGAGTCGACGCGCGTCCGCGTCGCCGGCTTCGCGGTCCGCGAGGCGTCGCGAAGGGCGTCCTCGTGGCGAGCGACGCGGACCGTGCGGGACGACCTCGCCGACGCGGGCGTGATCGGGATCGAGGGGATCGACACGCGCCGGCTGACCCTGCGGCTGCGCGAGCGCGGCGCGATGCGCTGCGGGATCTCCACGCTCGACGACGACGTCGCGTCGCTGCTCCGGCGCGTCCGCGAGCAGCCGGGGATGCAGGACGCGGACCTCGCCCACTCCGTCACCGTGGCCGAACGCTACGACGCCGCCTCCGTGGTGGGACCCGCCGACGCGAGCCTCGGCCCGGTGTTCCGCGTGGCGGTGGTCGACTTCGGGCTCAAGCGGTCGATCCTGCGACGCCTTGCGGCGGCCGGGATCGAGGGGACGGTCGTCCCCGCGCGGACGCCCGCGGCCGAGCTGATCGCCGAGGGGTTCGACGGCGCGTTCCTCTCCAACGGCCCCGGCGACCCGGCCGCGACGACCTACGGCGTCGAGGCCGCCCGGGCGCTGCTCGGGCAGGTCCCCGTGCTCGGCATCTGCCTCGGTCATCAGCTGCTGGGCCTCGCGCTCGGCGGCCGGACATTCAAGATGAAGTTCGGGCACCGCGGCTTGAACCAGCCGGTGCGGGACGCACGGACGGGGCGCGTGGAAATCACGAGCCACAATCACGGCTTCGCGGTCGATCAGGACGGATGGGCGCGGCGGGGCGACGTCGCCGAGTCGCCGTTCGGCCGTGTCGAGCTCAGCCACTGGAACCTGAACGACGGGACGCTCGAGGGGATGCGGTGCCTTGACGTCCCGGCGATCTCGGTCCAGTACCACCCGGAGGCCGCGCCCGGCCCGCACGACTCGCGGTACCTGTTCGCCGAGTTCCGGGAGCTGATGCGTGCCTAGGCGGACCGACGTCGAACGGATCCTCGTGATCGGCTCCGGGCCGATCGTGATCGGGCAGGCCTGCGAGTTCGACTACTCGGGGACGCAGGCCTGCAAGGTCCTGCGGCGGGAGGGCTTCCACGTCTCGCTCGTGAACCCGAACCCGGCGACGATCATGACCGACCCCGGGTTCGCGGACCGGACGTACGTGGAGCCGCTCACGCCCGGCTCGGTCCTGCGCGTGATCGAACGCGAGCGGCCCGACGCGGTGCTTCCCACGCTCGGCGGCCAGACGGCGCTGAACGTCGCGGTCGCCCTCGCCGAGTCGGGCGACCTCGAGCGGACCGACGCGCGGCTGATCGGCGCGAGCCTCGAGACGATCCGGCGCGCGGAGGACCGCAGCGGGTTCCGCGCGACGATGCTCGAAGCGGGCCTGGACGTCCCGCGCGCCGACACGGCCGGGACCGTGGAGGAGGGCCTGGGGCTCGGCGACGCGATCGGCTACCCGGTGATCGTCCGGCCATCGTTCACGCTCGGCGGCGGCGGGAGCGGGTTCGCGCGCGACCGCGACGAGCTGCGTCGCCTCGCGGCCCGGTCGCTCGATGCGAGCCCTGTGACGGAGGTCCTCGTCGAGGAGTCGATCGCGGGATGGAAGGAGTTCGAGCTCGAGGTCATGCGCGACCGGGCGGACAACGTCGTCGTCGTCTGCTCGATCGAGAACGTCGACCCGATGGGCGTGCACACCGGCGACTCGATCACCGTGGCGCCGGCGCAGACGCTCACCGACCGCGAGTACCAGGAGATGCGCGACGACGCGATCGCGTGCATCCGCGCGATCGGCGTCGAGACCGGCGGCTCGAACATCCAGTTCGCCGTCGATCCCCGGACGGGTCGTCGCGTGCTGATCGAGATGAACCCGCGCGTCTCGCGCTCGTCCGCGCTCGCGTCCAAGGCCACCGGCTTCCCGATCGCGAAGATCGGCGCGTTGCTCGCCGTCGGGTACACGCTCGACGAGATCCCGAACGACATCACCGGGGTCACGCCCGCGGCGTTCGAGCCGGCGCTCGACTACGTGGTGGTGAAGGTGCCGCGGTTCGCTTTCGAGAAGTTCCCCGAGGCCGATCCGGTGCTCACGTCGACGATGAAGTCGGTCGGCGAGGTGATGGCGATCGGCGGGACGTTCCGGGAGGCGCTCGGCAAGGCGTGGCGGTCGCTCGAGCGGACCGGGTTCGACCTCGGCTGGGCGGCCGCGGACGACGGCGAGCCAGGGCCGCTCTCGGTGCCGGGCGAGCGGCGGCTCCATCACGTGGAGGCCGCCCTTCGGTCGGGGGCGACGATCGACGAGGTGGCGGAGGCGAGCGGGATCGATCCGTGGTTCGTGGACCAGATCGCCCAGGTGGTCGAGGAGGCGGCAGGGCTCGAGGGACGGGTCGTGGACGAGCTCTCCGAGACCGCGCTGCGAGACGCCAAGCGCGCCGGCCTGTCCGACCGGCGACTGGCGGCGCTCGTCGGCGCGGACGAACGCGACGTGCGCGCGAGGAGAACCGCGCTCGGCGTCCGGCCGGTGTTCAAGACGGTGGACACGTGTGCCGGCGAGTTCCCCGCGCTCACCCCGTACCACTACTCGACCTACGGGGAGGAGGACGAGGTCCGCCCGGCCGAGCGCCCGCGGGTGGTGATCCTCGGCGCCGGGCCGAACCGGATCGGGCAGGGGATCGAGTTCGACTACGCGTGCGTCCACGCCGCGTACGCGCTCGCCGAGGCGGGGTACGAGGCCGTGATGGTGAACTCGAACCCCGAGACCGTGTCCACCGATTACGACACGAGCGCCCGCCTGTACTTCGAACCCCTGTCGGCCGAGGACGTCCTCGCCGTATGCGAGGCGGAGCGGCCAGTCGGGGTCCTCTGCCAGATGGGAGGCCAGACGCCGCTGCGCCTCGCCCACGATCTCGAGGCGGCGGGGTGGACGGTGCTCGGCACGCTGCCGGACGCGATCGACCTCGCCGAGGATCGCGGCCGATTCGCCCGTCTCCTCCAGGAGCTCGAGATCCCCGCCCCGCCGCACGGCGAGGCGGACGGCCCCGAACAGGCCCGGACGGTCTCCGAGCTGATCGGCTACCCGGTCGTCGTGCGCCCCTCCTACGTGCTCGGCGGCCGCGCGATGGAGATCGTCTACGGCCCGGACGAGCTCGAGCGGTTCGTCGCCGGCGCGGCGGCCGCGAGCCCCGACCACCCCGTGCTGATCGACCGCTTCGTCGAGGGCGCCGTCGAGATCGACGTCGACGCGGTCTGCGACGGCACGGACGTGTTCGTCGGCGCCGTGATGGAACACATCGAGGAGGCGGGGATCCACTCCGGCGACTCGTCGTGTCAGATCCCGCCGGCGACGCTGTCGGAGGACGAGCTCGACGAGATCGAGCGCATCACGGCGACGCTCGCGCGGCGGCTCGGCGTGCGGGGGTTGATCAACCTGCAGCTCGCGCTCAAGGACGAGCGGATCTGGGTGCTCGAGGCCAACCCGAGGGCGTCCCGCACCGTTCCGTTCGTCTCGAAGGCGACCGGCGTCTCGCTCGCGCGGGTCGCGACGCTCGTGGTGCTCGGGCGAACGCTCGAGGACCTGCGGGACGAGGGCCTGATCCCCTCCGAACCGCGTCACTACCTCCACCTGCCGTACGCCTCGGTGAAGACGCCGGTGCTTCCTTTCGGCAGGTTCCCGGGCGTCGACACGGTGCTCGGCCCCGAGATGCGCTCGACGGGCGAGGTGATGGGCGTGGACCCGGACCCCGGCCTCGCGCTCGCCAAGGCGCTGGTCGCGAGCGGCGCCGCCCTGCCGAGCTCGGGGACGGTGTTCCTCAGCGTGGCGAACCGTGACAAGCGGGCGATCGTGTACCCGGCCAAACGCCTCGCCGACCTCGGCTTCCGGCTCCTCGCCACGAGGGGGACGGCGGGTGTGCTCGACCGAGCCGGCGTCCCCGTCACGCGCGTCGAGAAGGTGTCCGAGGCCGAGGGTGCGCCCGAGGCGCGGTCGATCGTCGACCTGATCCGCGAGGGTTCGGTGGACATGGTCGTGAACACGCCGTTCGGCCGGGGACCGCGGACCGACGGGTGGCTGATCCGGACCGCGGCGTCGCAGGCCGGCATCCCGTGTGTGACGACGCTCCCCGGCGCGATGGCCGCGCTGCGGGGGATCGAGGCGCTCCGGGAGGGCCCGGGGTCGCCCCGCTCGCTGCAGGAGCTGCACGAACGTACCCGCGGCGAGGCGACGGTCCAGCCGCGGCTGCCGATCGGATCGCTCGAACGCGAGGTGGCGTCGTGAAGCGGGTCCGGGCCGAGGTGCTGAGCGCGCGCAGGCTCGGCGCGTACCACTCGATCACCCTCGTCGCGCCCGAGGTCGCCGAGCGCGTCCGTCCGGGGCAGTTCGTCTCGATCGCGATGCCGACCGGCCGGACGTTCCTGCTCCGCCGGCACTTCTCGGTCCATCAGGCGTCGCGTCGCGGCGGCTGGGCGGGGACGCTCGAGTTCGTGTTCGACCCGCGCGGCCCGGGGACGGAGTGGCTCTCCGAGGTGCGGGCGCACCGGTTCCTCGACGTGATCGGGCCGCTCGGCAAGCCTTTCGCGTATCCCGCCAAGCTGAACGCCTGCCTGCTCGTGTCCGAGGGCCACGGCTCCGCTCCCCTGTACTTCCTCGCGCAGGAGCTCCGCGAACGCGGCAAGCGGGTCGACATGCTGGTCGGCGCCGAGACGCAGGATCGCGTGTTCAAGCCGATCGAGACCAAGCGGCTCGCGCAGTCGATCGTGCTCACGACCGAGGACGGCACCTTGGGCGAACAGGGGAGCGTGCTCGACCTGCTCCCGCAGGTCGTCGAGTCGACCGGGGCGCAGGTGGTGTACGCGGCCGCGCGGCGCTCGACGCTCCGCGGCATCGCGGAGTTCTGCGGCGCGAACCGGATCCCCTCGCAGGTGGCGCTCGAGGAGCAGATGGCGTGCGGCACGGGTCTGTGCTTCGTCTGCACCGTGCCGGTGATCCGCAAGGACGGGTCGGGGTACGACAACCTCCGCGTGTGCACGGAGGGTCCCGTCTTCAACTCGGCGCGCGTCCTGTGGGAGCTCTGGATGGGCGACCAGCCGCGGCTGACGCCGACCCCGCCCGAGGGGTTCCCGGTGGCCCGTTCGTGGCCGGGATGAGCGGCTCGGACGCCCGATGAAGCAGTCCCTGGCGGTGGATCTCGGCGGGCTGCGGCTCGCGAACCCGGTCCTCGCCGCCTCCGGGTGCCTCGGCGTGGGGGCGGACGTCCCGGCCTCGCTGGTCGACGTCCACCGGCTCGGGGCCGTGGTCACCCGCAGCCTCACGTACGCCGGCTCGAAGGGGTGGCCGACGCCCCGGGCGGCGGAGACCCCCTCGGGGATCCTTTCGGCCGTGGGCACGCAGAACCCCGGCGTGCAGGCGTTCCTCGCGCACGACCTTCCGCGTCTGCGGAAGGGCGGGGTGCCGCTGATCGCCTCGGTCGCGGGCTCGAGCCTGAACGAGTACGTCAACGTGGCGGGCGCCCTGCACCTCCAGGAGGGGATCGTCGGCCTCGAGGTCTACCTCTCGTGCCCCGACGACGAGCGGGAGGGGGAGCCCTTCTACGGCCGGATCGAACGCCTGACCGAGATCGTGGGCGCGGTCGCGCGGCTGTCCCGCGTTCCGGTCTTCGCCAAGCTCCCCGCGTTCGTCCCGGGGATCGTGGAGACCGCGCAGGCTTGCGTCCGCGCGGGTGCCTTCGGGCTCACGTTGATCGACGCGGTGCCGGCGCTCGCGGTCGATGCCGAGCGGCTCCGGACGAAGACCGCGATGCCGGTCGGGGGTCTCTCCGGGCCGGCGATCAAGCCGATCGCGCTCGCCGCCGTCTACCGGGTCGCGCGGGCCATGCCGCACGTCCCGGTGCTCGGTGTGGGCGGCGTGACCACGGGGGAGGACGCGATCGAGTTCCTCCTCGCCGGCGCATGGGCGGTCCAGGTCGGCACGGCAATGTTGGTCGACCCCTCGGCGCACGTCGAGATCGCGAGGGGGATCGCAGAGTACCTCCGCGCCAAGGGCCTGACGTCGCCCGAGGACCTTCGCGGCCGGCTCCGGGTCCGAGGCCAGAACGGGGACGGCGCGTGACGTCGTCCGCACGTCCGTGATCCCGCGACCGGAGAACCCGTTGGTCGTCGCGCTCGACGTGTCGGACCTGGACGCGGCCGAGACGCTTGCGCGAACGCTCGAGGGAACCGCCGGTCTCCTCAAGGTCGGGCTCGAGCTGTTCGCCGCGCACGGCCCGGCGTCGGTGGAACGCGTGCGCGCGTTCGCGCCCGTGTTCCTCGACCTCAAACTGCACGACATCCCGACGACCGTCGAACACGCCGCCCGCAACGCGGCGCGGCTCGGCATCGACATGCTCACCGTGCATGCGCTCGGCGGCGAGGCGATGGTGGCGGCTGCGGTCCGAGGTGCGTCCGACGGCGCGCCCGCGGACCGCGCCACGCCCGCGGTCGTCGCGGTTACGGTGCTGTCGAGCCTTGCAGGGGAAGGCCTCGCGTCCCCCGCCTCGCTCGCGTTCGAGGCGGTGTCCGCCGGTGCGAGCGGCGTCGTCGTGTCGGGCGACGACGTCTCGGACGTCCGCGACGTCGTGGGCGAGGAGGCGATCCTCGTCGTCCCGGGCATCCGCCCCGCCGGCTCGAACGGTCACGACCAGGTGCGGATCCTCACGCCGGAGGAAGCGATCGAACGCGGCGCGGACTACCTCGTCGTGGGCCGTACGATCTCCGAGTCGCGCGATCCGGCGGCGGTCGCGCGCGCGATCCTCGCCAGCGTTCGCTGACCGTTCGGCGAGTGGAAAACCGCAGGTGGTGCGCTTGTACGTCGCGTTGCTGCCCCCGAGGGGGCGTGACTATACTCGCGGGTTTCCCGGCCCCTGAGCGAAGGAGCGTCGTCATGCCCCTACCGGTGTTGAGTCCTGAGGATCGTGCGAAGGCCCTCGAGAAGGCCGCCGAGGCGCGGAAGAAGCGGGCCGAGCTCAAGGGGCAGTTGAAGACCGGTAACGTGAGCCTGTCCGACGTGCTGACCCGTCAGGACGACGACACGGTCGGGAAGATGAAGGTGTCGGCGGTCCTCGAGGCGCTCCCGGGTGTGGGGAAGGTCCGGGCGCGCAAGATCATGGAACGCCTCGACATCTCCGCGAGCCGGCGGGTGCGTGGATTGGGAGCGAAGCAGCGCGAGTCGTTGCTCGCCGAATTCGCGAAGAAGTAGCGGCCTGGCCCACGGAAGGCTCTTCGTCCTCGCCGGTCCCTCCGGGGTCGGCAAGGGCACGGTCGTCGCCCTCGTGCAACGCCGGTTGCCGGATCTCGTCGTCTCCGTCTCGGTGACGACGCGGGCGCCGCGCTCGTTCGAACGCGACGGCATCGATTACCGGTTCGTCTCCGAAGACGAGTTCGACCGGATGGCGGGATCGGGCGAGCTGCTCGAGTGGGCCGAGATCTTCGGACATCGCTCGGGGACCCCCGCGGGGCCGGTCCGCGCGACGATGGCGGAGGGCGGGGACGTCCTGCTCGAGCTCGACGTCCAGGGTGCCCGGCAGGTCCGCGAGGTCGTCCCCGAGGCGGTGCTGGTCCTGCTCGCGCCCCCCTCGATCGAGGAGCTCGAGCGGCGGTTGCGCGCCCGAGGAACCGAGACGGAGGACGTGCTCGCCCGACGACTGTCGAAGGCCGAGTGGGAGCTCGGCGAACGGGAGCTGTTCGACCAGGTCGTCGTGAACGACGATGCCGAGCGGGCCGCGGGGGAGGTCGCTGCTATCATCGGTGCGTCTCCCCGGCATCCCACGGAAGGATCGGCCGACCCATGATCGAACCCAAGATCGACGAGCTGCTCTCGCAGGTCGACTCGAAATACACGCTGGTCACCCTGGCCGCCAAGCGCGCCCGGGAGATCAACTCCTACTACAACCAGCTCGGCGAGGGCCGCGCGGAGTTCGTTCCGCCGCTCGTCGAGTCGGGGCTCCGCAACAAGCCGCTGTCGATCGCCCTCGAGGAGATCTCGGAGGGGAAGATCAACGCGGAGCGACCCGAAGGCGTCGGCATCAAGTAGCCGCGACGACGACCCCTGAGGAGGGGAGGGACGTGGCGCCGATCGAGCGTTCGGTCCTCTCCGGCCGCCGCGTGCTGCTCGGCGTCACCGGCGGGATCGCCGCCTACAAGGCCTGCATCCTCACCCGGCTCCTCCGGCTGCGCGGCGCATCCGTCCGCGTCGTCATGACGCGCTCCGCCGAGCGGTTCGTCGGGCCGGCCACCTTCGCCGCGCTGTCCGACCATCGCGTCTACACCGACCTGTGGGAGGAGCCCGGAACGGTGCTGCACGTACGGCTCGCGCGCGAGGCGGACGTGGCGGTCGTGGCCCCGGCGACCGCGAACGTGATCGCGAAGCTCGCGCGCGGGTTCTCGGACGACCTGTTGAGTGCGACGCTGCTCGAGTTCGCCGGCCCGCTCGTGGTCGCGCCCGCGATGCACACGGGCATGTGGGAGCACCCCGCGACGAAGAAGAACGTGCGGATGTTCGAGGAGCTCTATTCGGCGCGCGGGCTGCGGTTCGCCGGGCCGGTGCACGGGCCGCTTTCGGCCGGCGACGAGGGTCCGGGCCGGATGGCCGAGCCCGAGGCGATCCTCGCCGAGATCGAGGACGTCCTCCTCGAGCGGGGTGACCTCGCGGGTCGGCGGATCGTCGTCACGGCCGGCCCGACCTGGGAGCCGATCGACCCCGTCCGGTTCGTCGGCAACCGCTCGACCGGGAAGATGGGCTTCGCCGTGGCGGAGGAGGCCTTCCGCCGCGGCGCGGACGTGACCCTGGTCGTCGGGCCGGGAACCCTCCAACCGCCCGAGGGGCCGGCGGTGGCGCGCGTCACGACGGCCGAGGAGATGCGCGACGCTGTGCTCGGCGCGGCCTCGGACGCGGACGCGGTCGTGATGGCCGCCGCGGTCGCCGACTTCCGGCCGGAGGCCCCGGCCGGCGGCAAGATCAAGAAGGAGCATGGGCCGCCGGTGGTCCAGCTCGTTCCGACGCCGGACATCCTCTCCGAGCTCGGCTCGTCGAAGGGCGACCGCGTGCTCGTCGGGTTCGCCGCCGAGACCGAGGACGTCGAGGCGGCCGGCAGGAAGAAGCTCAGGGCCAAGGGCATCGACCTCCTCGTCGCGAACGAGGTCGGGCACGAGGGCACCGGCTTCGGCTCGGACACGAACCGCGCGGCGATCCTGGCGGCCGACGGACAGGACGAACCGCTGCGCGAGTGGACGAAGCGCGAGCTCGCCGCCGCGATCTGCGACCGCCTGGCGAAGCTGCTCACCCGCTGAGGGCCCGGCGGGAGCGTCCGGGGCCACTGCTATGCTCGCCCCTCGATGACCCACCCGTACCTGTTCACGTCCGAATCGGTCACCGAGGGACACCCCGACAAGCTCGCCGACCGGATCTCCGACGCGGTGCTCGACGCGATCATCGCGGTCGATCCGCAGGGTCGCGTCGCGTGCGAGACCCTCGTCACGACCGGGCTCGTCATGGTGGCGGGCGAGATCTCGACGTCCGAGTACATCGACATCGCCGCGGTGGTCCGGCGGACCGTGACCGAGATCGGCTACACGGACGCGAACTTCGGCATCGACGGGGACACCTGCGGCGTGATCACGTCGATCCAGGAGCAGTCGGCGGACATCGCCCGCGGCGTCGACGACTCGCTCGAGCACCGGGAGGGTCACTCGTCCGACGAGCTCGACCTGCTCGGCGCGGGCGACCAGGGGATGATGTTCGGGTTCGCGTGCCGGGAGACCGACGAGCTCATGCCGCTCCCGATCGCGATGGCGCACCGGCTCGCCAAACGCCTGGCCGACGTTCGCAAGGCGGGCGTCGTTCCGTATCTGCGCCCGGACGGGAAGAGCCAGGTGACCGTCGAGTACGAGGGCACGACGGCGCGGCGCGTCCACACCGTGCTCATCAGCGCCCAGCACCGGGAGGAGGTCGACGTCGAGACGCTGCTCGCGCCCGACGTCCGCTCGGAGGTGATCGATCCGGTCCTGCGCGAGTTCGACCTCGACGCCGAGGACGCGAAGATCCTCGTGAACCCGACCGGCCGGTTCGAGATCGGCGGCCCGAAGGCCGACACGGGCCTCACCGGCCGCAAGATCATGGTCGACAGCTACGGCGGGATGGCGCCGCATGGGGGCGGATGCTTCTCGGGCAAGGACCCGACCAAGGTCGACCGCTCGGCCGCGTACATGGCGCGCTACGTCGCGAAGAACCTCGTGGCGTCCGGCGCCGCCGACCGTCTGCAGATCCAGGTCGCGTACGCGATCGGGACCGCGCACCCGCTCTCGCTCGCGGTGGACACGTTCGGGACCGAACGCGTGGATCCCGCCCGGATCCTCGACACGATGCGCGACGCGTTCGACTTCCGGCCGGCGGCGATCATCCGGGACCTCGACCTGCGCCGGCCGATCTACGAAGACACCGCGGCGTACGGTCACTTCGGCCGCAAGGAGTTCCCCTGGGAGGCGACCGACCGCGCGGATGAGCTCCGCCGCGCGTTCGACTGACGCCGGGACGACGCCGAGCGTCGAACCGGAGACGCCCGTGTCCCGGGGGGTGCCGCGGACTCGGCGCCCGATCGGGGACGACGTGTCGGGGCGGCCGCTCTCCGGGCCGGTCTCGGTCTGCGTCGACCGCCCGATCCTCTCGCTCGACCGACCGTTCACGTATCAGCTCGCCGAGGACGTCGGCGCGGGCGTGGGGTCGCTCGTTCAGGTGCCGTTCCACGGCCGCCGCGTCCGCGGATGGGTCCTCGGACCGACCGACGACGTCCCCGCGCGGATGTCGGCGGTCACGAAGTCGCTGTCGCCGGTCCGCTACTTCGACGAGCCGATGCTCGAGCTCCTCCGCTGGATGAGTGATCGCTATGTCGCTCCGCTCGCGGCGGTCATCGCCAGGTCGGTCCCGCCCCGCGTCGCATCCGAGGAGGGGGCGGGCCGGCCCGCTCCTCCGGATGCGGGTCCCCGCCGGCGGGCCGCAACGCACCGAGGACTCCACGGGACGGCCGGCCCGCCGTCGCCCGCATCGCTCCGAAGCGAACCGGCCCGCCTCTCGACGTACCGCAACGGCGAGGCGCTGCTCGACGCGATCGGTCGCGGGGACGGGACGTTCGTCGTCCGGGCGGCTCCGGCCGACGAGTCCGCGATCGCCGTGGCGTGCGTCGACGCTGCACTGGCCGGGGATCGGACGGCGATCGTGCTCGTTCCCGAGGCCGAACCGCTCCCGGCGACCGCCGCCGCGATCCGCGAGGCCTTCGGGCAGGACGTCGCCCTGTTCCTGGGCGGCGACAAGCGCGCCCGGTACCGGATGTGGCTCGACATCGCGGCCGGGCGCTACCGCGTGGTGGTCGGGACTCGGCCGGCGGTGTTCGCGCCGCTGCCCTTCGTGGGTCTCGTCTACGTCCATCGAGAAGGACACGCGCTCCACCGCGAGGAGCGGTCTCCCTACTACCACGTGCGTGACGTCGCGCGGGAGCGCGCCCGCATCGAGGGCGGGGTCTGCGTCCTGGCCGGCTTCTGCCCGTCGCTCGAGTCCACGACGTTCCCGCGCGTCGACGTCGAACCCTCCGGCCGGTCGTGGGCGCCGGTCGAGGTAGTGAAGCCGGGTCCCGAGGGCCGGTCGCCCCGGCTCGTGCGCGCGCTCGCTCAGGCCAGGGGCGCCTTCCTCTACGAACCGCTGCCGGGCTATGGCCTCGCGCGCGTCTGCCGTTCGTGCGGGGAGGCGGTCGCCTGCGCCTCGTGCCGCGGGGCGATCCGGATCCAGGCGGGCGAGGCCCGATGCACGGTGTGCGAGGCGCCCGGACGATGCGCGTCCTGTGGTGCATCCGACTTCGGCGTCGCGCGTGGGGGCGCCGAGCGTGTGCACGAGTGGGCGCAGGGCGTGACCCGGCGACGCGTCGTGCACGCCGGGACGGGTGCGGCGCCCGCACCGGAGGCCGAAGCGATCCTCGTCGGGGGACAGGAGGTCCTGAAGGACGTCGGGTCGCCGGCCCTCGATCTCGTCGGCATCCTGAGCGCCGACGCCTCGCTGCGTCGCCCTGGCCTGTCGTCGCGGGAGCGCGCGGTGAACGCCTGGTTCGAGGCGGCGGCCTGGGCCCGTCGGGACGGGCGCGTGATCGTGCAGACGACCTCGTCGAACGACCCCGCGGTCCAGGCGCTCGTGATGGCGCGCCCGGATCGATTCCACATGTCGGAGGCGATGCGGAGGGCAGAGGCGGGCTTCCCGGCGGGGGCCGCGGTCTTCCGCGTCGCGGGGACCGAGGAGCTCGAGCCGGAGCTCGAGGCGGTGCCGCACCGCACGTTGCTCGGTACGGCGGCCGGGGGGGCGACGGTATGCTTGCTCGCGCTTGACCCGTCCGACCTTCCCGCGTTCGGCCGCGCCGTTCGCGGGCTCGCGGAGCGCGGCGTCGTGACGCGCGTCGAGGCCGAACCGCATCTGTAGGGAGGGACGACCGGTGACGGTGCTGCCGATCCGAACGCTCGGGGATCCGGTGTTGCGCGAACGCGCCGTCCCCGTGGAGACGTTCGACGACGCGCTGCGGCGGCTCGCCGACGACATGGTGGAGACCATGCACGCCGCCCCCGGCGTCGGGCTCGCCGCGAACCAGGTCGGCGTTCGGCTGGCGTGCTTCGTCTACGACGACCGGGACGGGAACGCCGGGTTCGTGGCCAACCCGGAGCTGTCCGGCCTCGAGGACGAGGAGACGATCGACGAGGGATGCCTGTCGGTCCCCGGCCCGTACCATCCGACGAGCCGAGCCCTGAAGGTCCGCGTGCGGGGGTTCGACCTCGAGGGGAAGCCGCTCGACGTCCGCGCGGAGGGACTGCTCGCCCGGATCTTCCAGCACGAGACGGATCACCTGAACGGGAAGCTCTACCTCGACCGGCTGGACGACGAGGGACGTCGGGACGTCATGCGTCAACTCCGCGAGCTCGAGGTGGAACGCTCGGAGCGCTGAGGCGTTCGAACGGCCCGCGCGGACTCGTATCCTCGGGAGCCGTGGCTCTGCGCGTCACGTTCCTCGGCAACGATCGGTGGTCCGTGCCGTCGCTGCGCGCGCTCGCGGGCTCGGTGCACGACGTGGTCGCGGTGGTGACCGCGGCGCCGAAACCCGCGGGCCGGGGGAACCGTCCGCGGCCGACGGCCGTCGCCGACGCCGCCCGCGAGCTCGAGTTGCCGCTCGTCGAGCTCGAGACCGTGCGATCGGAAGACGGCACGGCTCGGCTCGCGTCCACCGAGCCCGACCTGCTCGCGCTCGTCGCGTACGGCGAGCTGCTCCCGAAGGCCGTCCTCGACCTGCCGAGGATCGCGCCGGTGAACCTGCACTTCTCGCTCCTGCCCGCGTTGCGCGGCGCGAGCCCGGTGCAGACCGCGTTGCTGCTCGGCCTCGAGGAGACCGGCGTCTCGACGATCGTGATGGACGAGGGGATGGACACCGGGCCGGTCGTCCTGCAGCGTCGCGAACCCGTCGATCCCGACGACGACGCGGGGTCGCTCGGGGAGCGACTCGCCGGGGTCGGCGCGGGTCTGCTCGTCGAGTCGGTCGACCTGTTCGCGACCGGAGCGGCGGCGCCCACCCCGCAGGACGACACGCTGGCGACCTTCGCGCCGATCCTGGGGCCCGAGGAGCGGATCCTGGACTGGTCGAACGCCGCGCGCGACCTCGTGAACCAGAGCCGCGCGCTCTCGCCCGAGCCGGGGGCCACGACGACGTTCCGCGGCAAGAACCTGAAGGTCTTCAATGGGCGGCAAGTGCTCGCCTCCGGGGAACCGGGCACGATCGTCGAGGTGGACAAGGAGGGGTTCGTCGTCGCGACCGGCGACGCTGGGTTCCGACCGCTCGAGCTCGCGCCGGCCGGGAGCGCGAGGATGCGCGCGAGGGACTTCATGAACGGCCATCGGCCGGCGCCCGGCGAGCGGCTCGGGTGACCGTTCCCGGTTCGGCGCGCACCGTCGCGTTCGACGTGGTGCGACGGGTGACCGACGAGGGCGCGTACTCGAACCTCGCGCTCCGTCGCGCGCTCGAGCGGGCACGGCTGTCCGACCGTGACGCCGCGTTCGCCACCGAGCTGGCGTACGGGACGCTCCGACGGCTCGTCCCGATCGATCACGCGCTGGAACCGCTGCTCGAGCGGCCCCTCGGTCTCGCGCCGAAGGCCCCGCGCGCCGCGCTCCGGCTCGGTACCTACCAGCTCCGGTACACGCGGGTCCCGGCCCACGCCGCCGTCTCGGAGACCGTCTCGCTCGTGGACCGGCGGCATCGCGGGTTCGTGAACGCCGTGCTGCGGCGGCTGACGTCCAAGTCTCCGGGCGAACCGTCGGGCGCTTCCGACGAGGCCGTGTCCGTCCGGACCGGTCTCTCCGTGTGGGCGGTGCGAGAGCTCCGTCGGATCCTCGCGACCGACGACGAGGTCGAGGCCGCGGCCGCCGCCCTCGGCGAGCGGGGGCCCGTCGCCCTGCGCGTGAACACCTGTCGCGCGTCGATCGAGGACCTGGCCCGCGAGCTCGTCGACGCCGGCGTCCGCACCGAACGCGGCGCCATCCACGGCGGGTCGCTGCTCGTCGACGCCGGCGATCCCGCGTCGTTCCCGGGATTCGAGGAGGGGCGGTTCGCCGTGCAGGACCAGGCGTCGTCGTTCGTCGTGGACGCGCTCGACGTCGGGCCGGGCGACCGCGTCCTCGACGTGTGCGCGGCGCCCGGCGGCAAGGCGGGGCATCTCGCGTGCCTCGCGGGCGACACCGGCGAGGTCGTGGCGGCGGACGTGTCGCCGGCCCGGTTGTCGCTCGCGCGCTCCGGTCTCGGGCGGCTCGGCGCGACGGCGAGATTCCTCGTGCAGGACGGACGCCGGCCGGCCGTCGCCGGCGGGTTCGACCGGATCCTCGTGGACGCGCCCTGCTCGGGTATCGGATCGGCGCGCCGGCGCCCGGAACTGCTCTGGCGGGCGCGCCGTGACGAGCTGTCCGGGCTCGCGCGGCTCCAGGTGGGGATCGCGACCGCCTCGGCAGGCCTGCTCGCGCCCGGCGGCCGCCTCGTGTACAGCGTGTGCACGTTCCCGCGCGCGGAGACCGACGCCGCGTGCGACGCCCTCCTCCGCCGGGCGCCCGAGCTCGAGCCCGCCGAGGTCGAGGGTCCGGAGGGCCGCGCCGAACGCGTCCGCCTGTGGCCGCACCGCCACGGGTGCGACGCGATGTTCGTCGCGGCCTTCCGCCGGGTTCCGGAAGGCCGCGGCTAGGATGCCGGGGTGGCCAAGCTCGCGGCTTCGATCCTGTCGGCGGACCTCGCACGGTTGGCCGAGGAGGTAAAGCTCGTCGAGCCACATGTCGACCTCATCCATGTGGACGTGATGGATGCGCACTTCGTCCCGCCCCTCACGATCGGGCCCCCGGTGATCGCCGCCCTGCGGAGGCACACGGCCCTGTCGCTCCACGCCCATCTCCAGGTGGAGTCGCCCGAGGGGCTGTTCGAGGACCTGGCGGAGGCGGGGACCGACGCCGTCACCTTCCAGGTGGAGGCCACGGAGGACCCCGCGCCGCTGATCCGCAAGGCCGCCGCCACCGGCGTCCGAGTCGGCCTCGCGCTCGGCCCGTCGACGCCGCTCGAGCGGGCATCGGCTCACCTCGACGAGGTCGACGACCTGATCGTCATGACCGTGCATCCCGGGTGGGCGGGGCAGCCGTTCCAGCCCGACGCGCTCGAGAAGGTCGAGGCGGCGAGGAGCGAGATCGATCGTCGCGGGATCGCCGTCGACGTGCACGTGGACGGCGGGGTGAACGCGCAGACCCTCCGGCGATGCGTCGACGCCGGCGCGGACGTGGTCGCCGCCGCGTCGGCGATCTTCGGCGCCGCGGACCCCGCGGATGCGGCTCGAGAGCTCCGCGGCCTGGCGGGGGGAACCTGATGCCGGAGTCGATTCTCGTCGTCGACGACGATCCGGACATCGCGCGCTTCGTCGAGGTCAACCTTCGGAGCGCCGGCTACGACGTGTCCGTCGCCTCCGACGGCGAGCAGGCGTTGGAGAAGGCGGGGCTCCTCCGACCCGATCTCGTGCTGCTCGACGTGATGATGCCGAGGATCGACGGATTCGAGGTCGCGCACCGCCTTCGCCGGAACCCGCAGACGGCCACCACGTCGATCATCATGCTCACCGCGAAGGCGCTCGCGACCGACAAGGTCCTCGGGCTCACCGCCGGCGCGGACGACTACATCATCAAGCCGTTCGACCCGATCGAGCTGCTCGCCCGCGTGAAGGGGACGCTTCGGCGCGCGAAGGAGATGCGCAACCTGTCGCCGCTCACGGGGCTCCCGGGGAACATCCGGATCCAGGAGGAGATCGAGCGCATGGTGCGCGAGGATCTCCCGTTCGCGGTCGTCTACGCGGACCTCGACAACTTCAAGGCCTACAACGACCAGAAGGGGTTCGTCCAGGGCGACCGGCTGATCCAGGCGACCGCCCGCGTCGTCCAGGACGCCGTGATGGAGTTCGCGACCGACGGGTTCGTCGGCCACGTCGGCGGCGACGACTTCGTCGCGGTGCTGAGGCCGGACATCGCCGAGGGCGTGGCCAAGCGCATCGTCGAGGCGTTCGACGCGCAGATCAGCGGGTTCTACGAGCCAGAGGAGATGGCGCAGGGCTTCGTCGAGGTGGAGGACCGCAAGGGCGAGATGCAGCGGATCCCGCTCGTGGGCGTCTCGGTCGGGATCGCGACGACCGACGTCCGCTCGTACGCACACTTCGGCGAGGCCGTCTCGATGGCGACGGAGATGAAACAGTTCGCCAAGCGCGACGCGCGCTCGTCGTACGCGATCGACCGCCGACGGGCCGACTGAGGGGGCGACCCTGGGCCGGGTGACCGGCCCGTGCCGGCGGACCTATACTCGGGCCGAAGTACCTGTCTTCGGGGCGGGGTGCAAGTCCCCACCGGCGGTGACAGTCCGCGACCCCTCGGGAGCCACCCGGGGGTGGACCCGGTGCGATTCCGGGACCGACCGTGAGAGTCGGGATGGGAGAGGACGGGTGCGCGGCGGCCGGGAGGCCGCCCCGTCCCGCGTTCCCCGCACGTCGCCTCGGGAACGGAGCGATCATGTCCGACGAGGCGCACATCGAGCGAGCGATCGAGCTCGCGGAGCGGGGGAGGGGGCTCGTCGCCCCCAACCCGATGGTCGGCGCCGTCGTCGTCTCCGACGACCGGATCGTGGGCGAGGGGTGGCACGAGGGTCCGGGCCTGCCGCACGCCGAGGTCTTGGCGCTGAACGCCGCGGGCGAGCGATCCCGTGGCGCCACCCTGTTCACCTCGCTCGAGCCGTGTACCCACTACGGGCGTACCCCGCCATGCACCGAGGCCATCCTCGCCGCCGGGATCGCGCGGGTGGTCGTCGCCGCGCAGGATCCGAACCCCGTCGTCGACGGCAAGGGGATCGAGACGCTCCGTTCGAACGGTGTCGAGGTCCGCGCCGGCGTCCTCGCGGAGCTCGCCGAGCGCCAGAATCGGGGGTTCGCCAAGCACGTGCGCACGGGGATGCCGTTCGTCGTCTGGAAGATGGCCTCGTCGCTCGACGGCAAGGTCGCGGCGCGCGACGGCTCGTCGCGGTGGGTGACGGGCGACGCGGCGCGCGCCGACGTCCACCGCTTGCGCGCGTGGTCCGACGCGATCGTGGTGGGGGCGGGCACCGCGCTCGCCGACGACCCGGAGCTCACGGTCCGCGACGCGGACTACCGGGGCCGCCCGCCGATCCGCGTGCTCGTCGACGCACACGGCCGCGTCCCGGCCGCGGGCGACCTGTTCGACCGCCAGGCCCCGACGCTCGTCGCGACGACCGAGCTCGCGCCCATCGAGGCCCGCGAGGCGTGGCGCGACGCCGGCGCCGACGTGGTGGTGTTCGGGGCCGAGGGCGAACGCGTCCCGCTCGAGGCCGTGCTGGCCGATCTCGGCAAGCGCGACGTGCAGGGCGTGTTGCTCGAGGGCGGGCCGACGCTCGCGTGGTCGGCCGTCGAGGACGGACTCGTCGACGCGATCGTCCTGTACCTGTCGCCGAAGCTGATCGGCGGGCTGGACGCGCCCACCGTGCTCGAGGGGCGGGGGTTCGCGCCCGTGGGCCACGCGCTCCCGTTGCGGATCCATTCGGTCGAGCGCGTCGGGGAGGACCTGAGGGTGGAGGCGGATGTTCACTGGGATCGTTGAGGAGCGCGGCGTCGTGCGCGAGATCGGTCCGACCCGGCTGTCCGTCGGGTGCCGGACCGTCGCGACCGACTCGGTGCCGGGGGCGTCGATCGCCGTGAACGGCGCGTGCCTCACCGTGATCGAAGGCTCGAGCGAGCATCTCGCGTTCGACCTGTCGGAAGAGACCGTTCGACGGACCAGCTTCGCCCGTCTGCGCGAGGGCGATCCGGTGAACCTCGAGCGGGCGCTCACGCTCTCGACGCGCCTCGGCGGGCACCTCGTCCAGGGCCACGTGGACGGTGTCGGCGAGGTGGTCGCGTTGGAGCCGGGAGAGGGCGGCGCCTGGCTCACGGTGCGCGCGCCGATGCCCCTCGTCCGCTCCCTCGTCGACAAGGGGTCGATCGGCGTCGACGGCGTGAGCCTCACGATCGCGGCGCTCGACGGCGATACGTTCTCGGTCGCGCTGATCCCGCACACGCTCGAGATGACGACGCTCGGGGAGACGAGGGTGGGCGACCCGGTGAACCTCGAGGTCGACGTGATCGCGAAGTACGTGCAGGCATGGGTCACCGCAGAGGAACCTCAACCGGCGGTGGACGGACGGGCCGATCGCGCCGTCGCCACCGCCACCGAACGCAGTCGAAGGGAGCAGGCGTGAGCACACCGGCGTTCTCGACGATCGACGAGGCGATCGAAGACATCCGGGCGGGCAAGATCGTGATCGTGGTCGACGATGCCGACCGCGAGAACGAGGGCGACTTCATCATGGCCGCGGAGAAGGCCACGCCCGAGCGCCTGAACTTCATGGTCACCCACGGACGCGGCATCGTCTGCATGCCGATGACCGGGCAGCGGCTCGACGAGCTGCGGATCCCGCTGATGGTCTCGAAGAACAACGAGAGCCACGGGACGGCCTTCGCGGTCTCGATCGACATCCAGGGCCGGACGACGACCGGCACGAGCGCGTTCGACCGGGCGGCGACGGTCCGGGCGATCACGGACCCCGACCTGCGGCCCGACGACATCCGGATGCCCGGCCACGTCTTCCCGCTGATGGCGCAGGAGGGCGGCGTCCTGAAGCGCGCCGGGCACACCGAGGCGACCGTCGACCTCGCCCGCCTCGCGGGGCTCTATCCGGCGGGCGTGCTCTGCGAGGTCCTGCATCCGGACGGGTCGATGGCCCTCATGCCCGAGCTCACGCGCGTCGCGACCGAGCACGACCTGAGGATCATCTCGATCGCGGATCTGATCGAGCACCGCCGCCGCCGCGAGCACCTGGTGCAGCGGACCGCGGAGGCAAGGATCCCGACCGAGGACGGCGAGTTCACTGCGTACACGTACGAGAGTCTCATCGACGGGATGGTGCACGTCGCGCTCGTGCTCGGCGAGGTCGGAGACGGGGAGCGCATCCTCGTCCGGGTCCACTCGGAGTGCCTGACCGGCGACGTGTTCGGCTCGATGCGCTGCGACTGCGGCGACCAGCTCCACGGCGCGATCGGTCAGGTGGGCAAGGAGGGGCGGGGCGTCGTCCTGTACATCCGCGGCCACGAGGGGCGCGCGATCGGCCTGACGCACAAGCTGCGGGCGTACCGCCTGCAGGAGGAGGGGCGGGACACGGTCGAGGCCAACGTCGAGCTCGGGTTCGAGGCGGATCCGCGGAACTACGGGATCGGGGCGCAGATCCTCGCCGACCTCGGCGTGCGCTCGATGCGGCTCCTCACGAACAACCCGGCGAAGCGCGCAGGCCTCGAGGGCTACGGGCTGTCGATCGTCGAACGCGTGCCGCTCGAGACCCGGCCGACGGCGATGAACATCGGCTACCTGCGCACGAAGGCGGAGAAGCTCGGGCACCTGTTCGAGCATCTGGAGGACGAGCCGGAGGTGGCGCCATGAACGAGATCGGGGGGGCACGGGGGGCTGATGGAGCGAGCGCGAACGCGCGAGCGGTAGGCCCCCGGGAGATCAGGGGGGACCTTCACGCCGGCGGCCGGCGGTTCGGCGTCGTGGCCGCGCGGTTCAACGAGATCGTCACCCGCAGGCTGCTCGACGGGGCGCTGGCGGCGCTGAAGGCGAATGGCGTGGCCGACGACGACGTCGACGTCGCGTGGGTGCCGGGGGCGTTCGAGCTCCCGGTCGCGGCCCGACGGATGGCGGCGTCTGGAACCTACGACGGCGTGATCTGCCTGGGCGCGGTGATCCGCGGAGAGACCGCGCACTTCGACCATGTCGCGCGGGAGGCGGCCAGCGGGATCCGGGCCGCCGCCGAGGCGACCGGCGTCCCTGTCACGTTCGGCGTCCTGACGACGGACACGCTCGAGCAGGCGTTGGACCGCGCCGGGGGGGAGCACGGGAACAAGGGCTGGGACGCGGCGACGGCCGTGATCGAGATGGCGTCGCTGCTCGAGCAGCTGCCCAAGGAGGCGTGAACCGTGATCGTGGACAAGCCCTGGGGCAAGGTCGTGACGTACGCGCTGAACCAGCCGGCGTCGGTGCGGATGATCACCGTGGAGCCGGGACAGGAGACGAGCGTCCACTACCACCAGATGCGCGACGAGATGTGGGTCGTGCTCGACGCCGGCCTGAACGTCCAGATCGGCAACCGGTCGGTCGAGGCCTCGACCGGCGAGGAGTTCATGGTGGGCGCCGAGACGACGCATCGGATCACCAACACGGGGGGCACCCGCGGCCGCGTGCTCGAGATCGCGTACGGCTACACCACCGAGGACGACACGCTCCGCCTGCAGGACGACTACGGGCGGCCCCTCGATCCGGACTGGTGATCGTCGCGTTGAGCGGGCGGGAGTGCCCGTGCTACGCTCCGCGGGCTCCAGGCACAGGAGGGTACGTTGGCAGAGCAGGGCACCGTGAAGTGGTTCAGCAACGAGAAGGGCTTCGGCTTCATCTCGCGCGAGGGGGAGGACGACGTGTTCGTCCACTTCTCCGCGATCGAGGGCGAGGGTTACAAGTCGCTCACCGAGGGCCAGACGGTCGAGTTCGACGTGGTCGACGGCCCCAAGGGCAAGCAGGCGGCCAACGTTCGGCCCGTCTGAGACCGACTCCCCGTCCCGCGGGGGGCACCCACTCGCGCATCCCCGGTCGCTCCACGAGCCTCCGAGGCCATCGCGGGAGCGCGCCCCGAGCGTCGACACCGCCTCGAACCGGCACCTATACTCTGCGGGTTCGGTTCACCGTGTTCCACCAGGCACCGGCGGACGCCCGGTGCCTTCGTCTCGATAGGAGGTGATGCGGGGTCTCGGCTGATCCGCGCATAAACGACCGGATCCGCTCGGCGCAGGTGCGCCTCGTGGGCCCGGACGGATCGCAGATCGGGATCGTTCCGACCCAGGACGCGCTCCGACAGGCACAGGAGTTGGACCTCGATCTGGTGGAGGTCGCGCCGCAGGCGAACCCGCCGGTGGCCCGCATCATGGACTACGGCAAATACAAGTACGAGCGTGACATCCGCCAGAAGGAAGCCCGGAAGAAGCAGGCACGTATCGAGGTCAAGGAGATCAAGTTCCGCCCGAAGATCGACCCGCACGACTACGCCACCAAGAAGGGCCACGTCGAGCGGTTCCTGCGGGCGGGTGCGCGGGTCAAGGTGACCATCATGTTCCGGGGGCGCGAGATGGCCCGGACCGAGCTCGGCCGCAAGATCCTGGACCGGCTCGTCGCGGACCTGGGGGATTCGGCGGTCGTCGAGTCCTCGCCCAAGCAGGACGGACGCAACATGGTGATGGTCATCGCGCCGACGAAGAAGCACCCGGAGCCGAAGAGCGCCGGCACGGAGCCCTCCGCGCCGGCCCACGCCTGAGGCTACCGAGACACCGCACACGCAGGAAGCAAGGGATAGAGCGATGCCGAAGATGAAGACCCACCGCGCGACGGCAAAGCGGTTCCGCATCACTCGCCGAGGCAAGGTGCTCCATCGCAAGGCGACGGGGAACCATTTCCTGAAGAAGAAGGGCGGCAGCAGGCGCCGCCGTGTCGAGGGCATGAACGAGGTCACGGCCGAGCGGAAGAGCATCCGCCGGCTGCTGGGGAAGTAGGGACGATGGCACGCGTCAAACGTTCGGTGCACGCGAGGAAGAAGCGCCGCGAGGTCCTTCGCAAGGCGAAGGGTTACTACGGCTCGCGTTCGCGCCGCTACCGGGTCGCCAAGGAGCAGCTGCTCCACTCGGGCCAGTATGCGTACCGCGACCGCCGCGACCGCAAGGGACAGTTCCGCCGGCTGTGGATCGCGCGGATCGGCGCCGGCGCCCGCCAGAACGGCCTGTCCTACTCGAGGTTCATCAGCGGCCTGCAGAAGGCGGGGGTCGAGGTCGACCGCAAGGCGCTCGCGGACCTCGCCGTGCACGACCCCGCTGCGTTCGGGCAGCTCGTCCAGGCGGCGAAGGACGCGCTCGCAGCCTAAACCCGTGGCGGCCCCTCGGGCCGCCGACCGCGCGATCGCGCGAGGCACCGTTCGAACCGCTCCCGCGGGGTCCCCGTGATCACCTCGGTCCGCAACCCGAAGGTCGCCGCCGCGCTCCGCTTGCACAAGCGCGCCTTCCGCGAACGCGATCGCGCCTTCCTCGTGGAGGGCTCGGGGGCCGTCGAGGAGGCGCTCGGCCGCCCGGGCGGCGTGTCGACGCTCTTCTGCATCGACCCGGCAGATCCTCTCGCCGAACGCGGGCCCGGATCCGGTGCCGAGGTCGTCCACGTCAGCGAGGGTGTCATGGCCCGGCTCACCGGCACCGTCACGCCGCAGGGCCTCGTCGCGGTCGCGCCGTTCATCGACGTGCCGCTCGACGATCTCGGATCGGACCTCGCATGCGTCGCGCTGCTCCACGCGGTGCGGGACCCCGGCAACGCCGGCACGGTCCTGCGGTCGGTCGACGCCGCCGGAGGCGACGCCGTCCTGTTCTCCGCGGGGTCGGTCGACGTCTACAACGCGAAGACCGTCCGGTCCTCCGCCGGGTCGCTGTTCCACGTCCCGGTCGTCCGCGAGCTCGACACCCCTGCGGCGATCGACGCGTTGCGGTCCCGCGGCGTGAAGGTGTTGGCGATGGACGCATTGGCCGAGTCGGACCTGCACGGCCTCGACCTCGCCGATCCGGTCGCCTTCGTCTTCGGGAACGAGGCGTGGGGGCTTCCGGATGACGTCGCGCGCCTCGCCGATGCCGGCGTCCGGATCCCGATCGCGGGGCGGGCCGAGTCGCTCAACCTCGCGGCCGCCGCCACGGTCTGCGTCTTCGAGTGGGCGCGGCAGCGACGCGAGGGCCGGCGGGCGGTGCTCGAGACGCTGATCGCGGCGGCCGCGCACGACATCCGCTCGCCGCTCACGGCGATGAAGGGGTTCGGCCACTCGCTCTCGACGAGGTGGGATCGCATGACGCCGGAGCAGCGCGACCTGATGTTGCAGGGGATCGTGGTCGACGCCGACCGCATGAACACGATCGTTCGGCAGCTCGTCGACGCCGCGCGGCTCACCGCCGGCAGGCTCGAGCTGTTCCCCGAGCGCACCGACGTCGGCGAGCTCGTGCGTCGGATCGCCGCCTCGCTCGAGCGGAACCCCGACCATCCCGCGGTCACATGGGAGGGCGGCGACGTGGTCGCGTTCGTCGACCCTGAGCGCCTCGGGTCGGCGATCGAGGCGTTCGTCGAGTCCCTCGTGTGGTGGACGGGCGAGGGCCCCGTTCGGGTCGCCGCACGCCTCGAACGCGGGCGGCTCGTCCTCGACGCCTGCCGCGGCCGGACCGAACTGACGCAGGAGGAGGCCGACCTCCTGTTCCGGCCGCGCGCCCCCGGGACCGCAGCCGGGAGCAAGATGGGGCTGTTCGTGGCCCTCGGGATCGCCGAGGCGCAGGGCGGGGCGGTGACGGCCCGCGTCGGCGACTCTCTCTGCTTCACGTTCGAGGTGCCCGTCGAAAGCTGAACACGCCGGGACTTCAAGCCCGCGAAAGGCGCTGCGCCTCGATAGGTAGACTCGCCCGATCATGGACCCCACGGAGGCCGTCGGCATCCTCGACGAGCAGCTCGAGCGTGGCCGGGCGCTGATCGCCGCCGCCGGGACGATCGAGGCGCTCGAGGAGGCGAAGGTCGCCCTGCTCGGACGCAAGGCGCCGATCTCCTCGGTGCAGAGCTCCCTCGGCTCGCTCCCGCCCGACGTACGCCGCGACGTCGGGCGGCGGACCAACGAGGCGTTCGCCGAGCTCCGCACCGCCCTCGAGGCTCGCCGCGTCGAGATCGAGGAGGGCGGCGACCTCGAGCGTCTGGAGGCCGACCGGGCGGACGTCACGCTCCCCGGCCGGCGCCTGCGTGGGGGATCGCTCCACCCGCTCACGATCGTCGAGGCCGAGATCGTCGACATCTTCACCCGCATCGGCTATCGGGTCGTCGAGGGGCCCGAGGTCGAGGACGAGTGGCACAACTTCGACGCGCTGAACATCCCGCCCGACCACCCGGCGAGGACGTCGATGGACACCACGTTCCTCGACGTGCCGGACCATCCCGAGCTCGTCCTTCGCACCCACACCTCGCCGATGCAGATCCGGACGATGGAGAACCAGGAGCCCCCCGTCTACGTGATCGTCCCCGGACGCGTGTACCGGAACGAGGAGGTCACGGCGAAGAACATGCCGGTGTTCCACCAGGTCGAGGGGCTCGCGGTGGACGAGGGCATCTCGTTCGCGGACCTGAACGGGACGCTGCTGACCTTCTACCGGGAGCTGCTCGGACCCGAGCGAGAGGTGCGGCTCACGCCGTCGTTCTTCCCGTTCGTCGAGCCCGGATGCCAGGTCGAGGTGTCGTGCTTCGTCTGCGGAGGGTCGGGGTGCCGGACGTGCGCCTATACCGGCTGGATCGAGACGATGGGCGCGGGGATGGTGCATCCGACGGTGCTCGAGAACGTCGGGTACGACCCCGAGCGCTACACGGGCTTCGCGTTCGGCGGCGGATACGACCGTCTCGCGATGATCCGGTTCGGCATCCCCGACATCCGGCTGCTCTGGGAGAACGACGTGCGGTTCCTCGAGCAGTTCGAGGGCGTCGCGTGAAGATCGTCCTGTCATGGCTCCGCGAGTTCTGCCCGGTGGACCTGTCTCCCGAGGAGCTCGGCGAGCTGCTCGACCGCAAGGGCATGCACGTCGAGTCGATCGACCGCCCCTGGGACGGGCTGGAGGGCGTCGTCGTCGCGCGCGTCCTGGAGGTCCGCGACCACCCGGACTCGCAGAAGCTCTGCCTCGCGCGCATCGACGTGGGGGGAAGCGAGCGCGAGGTGGTCGTCGGCGTCCGGAACATGGCGGCCGGCGACCTCGTCCCGTACGCCGGCCCCGGCGCGCGCGTTCCGGGGTTGCCCGAGCCGCTCGCGCGGCGCGAGATCCGAGGGGTGGCCTCCGACGGCATGCTCGCCTCCGCGCGCGAGCTCGCGATCTCGGCCGATCACTCCGGCATCCTGGTCCTCTCGCCCGGCGTCGAGGTCGGCGCCGACGTGAAGGGCGCGGTCGGGCTCGACGAGGCCGTCCTGGACCTCGAGATCGAGACGAACCGTCCGGACCTGCTCTCGGTGTTCGGGATCGCGCGGGAGGTCGCCGCGGCCACCGGGGTGCCGCTCACCCCGCCCGACGTCTCGGTCGACGAGGCGGGGGAGAACGCGGGATCGGTCGCGTCGGTCGTCGTCGAGGACCCTGAACGCTGCCCTCGGTACCTCGCGCGTCTGATCGCGGACGTCGAGATCCGTCCGTCCCCGCTGCGGACCCAGGCGCGGCTCACGGCGGCCGGGATGCGCCCGGTCTCCAACGTCGTCGACGCGACGAACTACGTGATGCTCGAGCTCGGACAGCCGATGCACCCGTTCGACCTCGAGCGGCTCGCCGGTCGCGGGATCGTCGTCCGTCGCGCCCGCGCGGGGGAGCGTCTCGTGACGCTCGACGACGCGGAGCGCGAGTTCACCGATGACGACCTGTTGATCGCGGACCTCGAGAAGGCGGTCGGCATCGCCGGCGTGATGGGCTCGGCCTCGGCAGAGGTGTCCGACGGGACCACGCAGGTGCTGCTCGAGAGCGCGTACTTCGAGCCTCGGGGGGTCCTCCGCACGTCGCGGCGCCTGTTGCTGCCGACCGAGGCATCGATCCGGTTCTCGCGCGGGACCGACCCCGAGGGCGTCGGCCCCGCGGCAGGCCGCTCGGCGCGCCTCATGACCGAGTGGGGCGGCGGGACCGTCCTGTGGGGGACGATCGACGTGGGAGGACCACCCTCGCGCCGTCGGATCGCGGTTCGGCCGGCCCGGACGTCGTTGCTGATCGGCCACGAGGTGTCCGCTTTGGACGTCGCGGAGGCTCTCGAACGGATCGGCGTGTCCACCGAGAAGCAGGACGACGCCGTGGTCGCCGAGGCGCCCGGCTTCCGCCCCGACCTCCAACGCGAGGAGGACCTGATCGAGGAGGTCGCTCGGATCCAGGGCTACGAGAACCTCCGCGCCACCCTGCCCGGGATCCGTCAGGCGGGGGGGTTCGCGCCCGAGCATCGGTTCCGGCGCCGGGTCCGCGAGGCGCTCGTCCGGTCCGGCCTTCGGGAGGCGCTCTCGCTGTCGTTCGCCACGTCCGCAGACCTCGAGCTCATGGGCCACGACGGCGCGGTCGACGTCGCGAACCCCCCGTCCGCGGACGAGCCGTTCCTTCGACGAAGTCTCGTCCCCGGACTCGTCCGGGCGCTCGCCCGCACGATGTCGCGGGGGGCGCGGGGCGCGGCGCTGTTCGAGGTCGGCCACGTGTTCCACCCGGCGGACCCCGTGGACGAGCGCGAGATGGTGAGCCTCCTGGTCGCGGGACCCGCGGGCGACGGGCTCTATGCCGACGCTCGGGCGTTCGACTTCTTCGACGCCAAGGGCGCGCTCGAGGCGCTCATGACGGCGCTCGCGATCGAGGACTGGACGGTCGCCGCCCCGCTCGACCGGCCGTTCCACCCCGGGCGCTCCGCGGGCGTCGAGGTCGCGGGCGAGCGGGTCGGCGGGATCGGGGAGCTCGGCCCCAGGGTGGCCGCACGGCTCGACCTTCCCGCGCGGGTCGCCGTCGTCGAGCTCGACGTCGGGGTCCTTTCCGCTCGCGCCGGCGGCGGTGCCACGTACTCGGACATCCCGAGGTTCCCCCCCGTGCGGCGCGACCTTGCGTTCACGGTCGACGCGAGCGTCCCCGCCGCCGCGGTCCGTGCGGCGCTCGAGGAGACAGGGGGCGAGCTCGTGGGCGCCGTGCTGCTGTTCGACGTGTTCGAGGGCGATCCCCTCCCGCAGGGGACTCGGAGCCTCGCCTTCTCGGTCGACATCCGGGCGACGGATCGGACGCTGACGGACCGGGAGGCCGACGCCGTCGTGGCGGCGGTCGTTGACCGGCTCGCCCGGGACTTCGGCGCGGAGCTACGAGCTGGCTGACCGGGCCGCGACCGAGAGGGAGCCGACGATCTCGATCCGACGAACCCGCGCGCCCCGACGCTCGCACGGCGCTGGACTCGCCCGCGCGACCCTGCTGGGGGTGGTCGTCTCGCTGGCCGCGATCGGGCTCTCGTCCGGCACTGCCCTCGGACAGGAGGCGGAGACCTGCTTCGGGCTCGAACCCACGATCGTCGGGGACGAGGGGTCGGACCGGCTGGTCGGCACCCTCGGCGACGACGTGATCACGGGGATGGGGGGGAACGACGAGATCTTCGGGCGCGCGGGCGACGACGTGATCTGCGGCGGCGAGGGGGCCGACAGCCTGATCGGCCATGAGGGCGCGGACCGGCTCGACGGCGGCGCGGGCAACGACGGCGTGTTCGGCACCGCCGGGCGGGACCAGCTCTTCGGCGGTGAGGGCGACGACGTGATGACGGGGGGCCAGTCCGATCCCGCGGGTGACCTGATCGACGCCGGCCCTGGCGACGACGCGATCCTGAACGCCGGCCCGGGGCCGGACACCTTGATCGGCGGGGACGGCGACGACGTGATCGCCGGGCACCACGACGCCGACCGTCTCGTGGGCGGTCCCGGAGACGACGCCCTGGTCGGCCACCAGGGGCAGGACGTGCTCCGGGGCGGCGCGGACGACGACCGACTCGTGGGCGTCGACGGCGACGACCGGCTGAACGGGAACGACGGCGACGATGTGCTCGACGCGGGCGAGGGCGTCGACGGACTGCGGGGGATGGAGGGGATCGACGTGTGTCTCGGCGGCGAGCGCCGTTCGGGATGCGAGTCCAGCGCGCCGGTCGTCCCGTCGAGTCCGACCCAGCGGCGGCCCGGGTGCGCGGGTGCGAGGGCGACGATCGCCGGCACGAACGGGAACGACTTCCTGATCGGCACGTCGGGGTCCGACGTGATCGTCGGGGTCGGCGGCGACGACGTGATCCGGGGCCTGGGCGGCAACGACCGGGTGTGTGGGGGGGCCGACAGCGACTCGGTGACTGGTGGAGGGGGGAACGACGTGCTGGCCGGCGGCTCGGGGTCGGACGGCGTTGTCGGCGACCAGGGCGCCGACCGGATCACCGGCGGATCGGGCGCGGACGTGCTGTTCTCGGGCGCCGGGGACGATCGCGTCGACGGCGGGTTCGGCAACGACTTCCTTTCCGGCGAGGACGGTCGCGACCGGTTGCTGGCCGGCCCGGGCCTGGACGCGATCCACGGCGGCAACGGACGCGACACCGTGGTCGGCGGGGACGAGACGGACGCGGTGTACGGGGGCGACGGCAACGACACGATCCGCGGCCAGGACGGCGACGACCGCCTGTATGGGGGATTCAACCGGGACACGCTTCGAGGGGGTCAGGGCGACGACATCCTCGACGGCCACGGGCAGGCCAACACCGTCGACGGCGGGGCAGGGACGGACATCTGCCTGAACGCGGTCGTCCAGATCGGATGCGAGGACTGACCGCGGCGCGGCGCCGGTAAGCCCCGGGATAGACTCGGTCCGTGAAGCGCGATCTGCTCTCGGTCGACGACCTCTCGCCGAGCGAGCTCGGGTCCGTGCTGGACCTGTCGGCGAAGGCCAAGGCGCAACCGGGCGACTACGCCGAACGCCTGGCCGGCCGCGCCGTCGCCATGATCTTCGAGAAGCCGTCGACGCGCACCCGTGTGTCCTTCGAGATGGCGGTGGCCTCGGCCGGCGGCCATCCGGTGCCCGTGTCCTCGACCGAGCTCCAGCTCGGCCGGGGGGAGACGATCGAGGACACGGGAAGGGTGCTCTCCCGCTACGTCGACGCGATCGTGCTGCGCACGTTCGAGCAGGAGCGGCTCGAGGTGCTGGCCGGGGCCGCGTCGGTCCCGGTCGTGAACGCGCTCTCGGACTTCGAGCATCCGTGCCAGTGCCTTGCGGACCTGCTCACGGTCCATGAGGCGAAGGGCGACCTGGCGGGGCGGACGATCACCTACCTCGGCGACGGGAACAACGTCACGCACTCGCTCATGCTCGGCGGCGCGAAGGCCGGCATGCACGTTCGGGCCGGCACGCCGCCCGGCTTCGAACCGATCCCGCAGGTGGTCCAGCGCGCGTCCGAGATCGCCGCCGAGACCGGCGGCAGCATCACGGTGACCCACGACCCCGTCGCCGCCTCCCGCGACGCCGACGTCCTGTACACGGACGGGTGGGCGAGCATGGGGCGGGAGGAGGAGGCGGAGGAGCGCGCGCTCGTGTTCCCCGCCTACGCGCTCGATCGTCAGAAGGTCGAGGTGGCGAAGCCCGACGTCACCGTCATGCACTGCCTGCCGGCCCACCGCGGACAAGAGATCACCGACGAGGTGATCGACGGACCGTTCTCGGTCGTGTGGGACCAGGCCGAGAACCGCATGCACACGCAGAAGGCGCTCCTGCTCTGGCTCCTCGGCCTGGTTTGATCGGAAGGGAGGCCTGAGTGGCCCGGGCGAACGACGCCGTCGAGGCCGCGCTCCTCGAGTACGCGGACCTGATCTCGATCGTGACCGACGACGCCTACAAGGCGCGCGCGTACGAGAAGGCCGCGCGCGCGGTCGGCGGCTACCACGAGGACATCGAGGGGATGGACCTCAAGCAGATCCTGCAGATCCCGAGCGTGGGCAAGTCGATCGGGGAGAAGGTCCACGAGTTCCTCGATTCGGGCACGATCGGTGCCCTGGACGAGCTCCGAGCGAAGATCCCCGCCGGGGTCCGCGAGATGATCGCGATCCCCGGCCTCGGCCCGAAGAAAGCGATGATCCTGTACCGCGACCTCGGCATCGCGGACGTCGAGGGGCTGGGAGCAGCCGTCGACGCCGGCCAGCTCGCGGGGTTGAAGGGGTTCGGCGCCAAGACCGAGGAGAACATCCGCCGAGGGATCGAGCGGATGACGCAGGCGAGCGGGCGCGTGCTCGCCTCCGTCGCGATGGACCTCGCCGAGTACTTCAGCGAACGCCTCGAAGGGCGCACGGACGTTCGGCGCTTCGAGTACGCGGGCTCGCTCCGCCGGATGGTGGAGACGGTCGGCGACCTGGACCTCCTCGTCGCGAGCGAGGACCCCGTCGCGGTCATGGAGGCCTTCACCGGTGTGGGGGTGGTCGAACGCGTCCTCGCCAAGGGCGAAACGAAGTCCTCGATCCTCACCACCAAGGGCCTGCAGGTGGACCTCCGCGTCGTGCCGGCCGAGGCGTGGGGCGCCGCGATGATCTACTTCACCGGCTCGAAGGCGCACAACATCCGGATCCGGGAGATGGCCGTGCGCAAGGGCCTGAAGCTGAACGAGTACGGCCTGTTCCGGGCCAAGTCCGGGAAGCTGATCGTCGCCGAGACCGAGGAACAGGTGTACGAGAAGCTCGGCCTGCCGTGGATCCCGCCCACCCTGCGGGAGGACCGTGGAGAGGTGGAGGCCGCCCTCGAGGGCTCGCTCCCCGATGTCCTGACCGAGTCCCAGATCCGCGGCGACCTGCACACGCACACGAAGCTCACCGACGGGCTCGCGACGCTCGAGCAGATGCTGGACCTGGCCTCGTCGCGCCGGTACGCGTACTACGCGGTCACCGACCACGCTCCGAACCTGTGGATGCAGCGGATGACCGACGAGAAGATGCTCGCGCAGCGCGAGGAGCTCCGCGCGCTCCAGGACCGCTACCCGAAGTTGACGCTCCTGCACGGGACGGAGCTCAACATCGACCCCGAGGGCGACGTGGACTGGGGCCCCGAGTTCCTCGAGGGGTTCGACATCTGCGTCGCCTCGGTGCACTCGCACTTCAACCAGTCGAAGGAGGAGATGACCAGGCGGATCGTCCGCGCGATGGAGAACCCGTTCGTCAACGTGATCGGCCACCCGACGGGGCGGAAGATCAACCAGCGCGAGCCCTACGAGTTCGACGTGGACGAAGTGTTCGCCGCCGCGGCTCGCACGGGCACCGCGCTCGAGGTGAACGGCTATCCGGACCGGCTCGACCTCAAGGACGAACACGTCCTGTGGGCCAAGCGGTACGGCGTCCGCTTCTCGGTCGACACCGACTCCCACGCGACGACCCACCTGGAGCACATGCGGTACGGCGTGGCCACGGCGCAACGCGGATGGCTGACGAAGGACGACGTGATCAACGCGTGGCCGCTGTCGAAGCTCCGGGCGTTCCTCCGCAAGGGCCGTTGAGGCTCGGCCGCCGGCTGCCGCGCTCGTTCCTCGCGAGGCCCTCGACGCACGTGGCGCCCGATCTCCTGGGCCGGATCCTCGTCCGGGTCCTGCCGAACGGCGACCGGCTCGCGGCTCGCCTCGTCGAGGTCGAGGCCTACGAGCAGGGGGATCCCGCCAGCCACTCCTTCACGGGGATCCCGACGCCGCGGACGGAGGTGATGTTCGGGCCGCCGGGACGCTTGTACGTGTACTTCACCTACGGTCAGCACTTCTGCTCGAACGTGGTGACGGGCGACGATGGGGTGGGGAGCGCCGTGCTGCTCCGGGCGGCCGAGCCGCTCGAGGGCCTCGAGCTGATGGCGGCGGCCCGCGGCACGAACGCCGTCCGCCTGCTCTGCTCGGGACCCGCCCGGCTGACCCAGGCGTTCGGGATCGGTCGACCCGACAACGGGGTGGACCTCGTGCGGGACCGGTCGCTGTTCGTGGTCTCCGGCGCGCCGGTGGCCCGACGCGCGATCGCCCGGAGCACCCGGGTGGGCGTTAACGTCGGGATCGAGCGACGCTGGCGGTTCTTCGAGCGGGGGAGTCCCTACCTCTCGCCGGGTCGCCCTTCGGTGCCGGCCGTCGCTACGGGTTCACGGTGAGGTTGACGGTGGAGCCCGGTTCAACCTGCGCGCCACCGCCGGGGGACTGGTCCCAGACGATCCCCGGCCGGTAGTCGCACCCCTCGGCGTTCGGGTCGCAGTCCGGCTCGAACGAGATCACGACCGTGAACCCGGCGTTCGTGAGCGCCGCGGCCGCGGCGGCCTGCGTCCTGCCGACCACGCCCGGAACCGTCACGAGCTCCGGCTCGGAAGGCCCGCCGCGCGCGACCGAGATCGTCACGGTGCCGGTCTGGATCAGCTGGCTGCCCGCCGGCGGGTCCTGCGCGACCACCCTGCCCTCCGGCTGGTCGGAGGCGACGATGCGGACCGAGACGTTGAAGCCCGCGCCATGCAACCGGGAGGCCGCGGCGTCGCGGTCGAGCCCGATCACCGAGGGGACCGTGAGCTCCGCGTACGAGCTCGGCTGCTTGCAGACCTCGTACTGCGGCTCCGTCCCCTTCGGGAACTGGAGCACGTCGACGTCCTGGGGGAGCGTGTAGGGGTTCGCGAGGCATCCCCGCGTGGTGTCGACCCGCAGGGTGACGTACTCGGCGTCCGGCGCCTCGCCGAACTCCCGCTCGGGCATCCCCGCCGTCGCCTCGAGCATGAACGCGCGCCAGATCGACGCCGGCCAGGTCCCGCCGTAGACCGTCGAGATCCGGACGTTGCCGCAGCACATCGGGATCTGACCCTGCGGGAACCCGACCCACACGGCGGTCGCGAGCTGGGGCACCGCCCCGACGAACCACGCGTCGCTCGCGTTCTGCGCGGTTCCGGTCTTGCCGAACTGCGGCCGCCCGATGTTCGCCCCCGCGCCGGTGCCCGAGGACACGACGCCCTTGAGGATGTCGACCGCCTCGGCCGCGATCGACGGCTCGACGGCCGCCTCGGGGTGCGGCATGGCCTGGTAGATCAACTCGCCGTCCGAACCCGTGATCGTGATCGCGGGCGTCGGCTGCAGGTGCTGTCCGAGGTTCGCGAGGGTGCCGAACGCGGAGGCCATCTCGAGCGTGCTCACCTCGTTCACGCCGAGGACGGCCGACGGGACGGCCGCCAGCGCGCCGTTCGGCTCGGTCGTCCTCGGGCAGCACCGGATCCCCATCCGGACCGCCGCCTCGACGGTCGCGGCCGCGCCGGCGTAGGGGTCGCCGCGGCCGATCTCGGAGAGCAGGTTCGCGTACGCGATGTTCACGGAATTCACGGTCGCGCTCTCGAGCGAGATCGTCCCGTATCCGCCACCCTCCGCGTTCTGCGGGTCCCAGTACTCGCCGGTCTGGAGCAGGATGTGCGCCGACGAGCCGTTCAGCGGTTGGGATCGCGTGATGCCGTGCTCGAGCGCCGCGACGAGCGCGAACGGCTTGAAGGCCGACCCCGCCTGCCGGCCGGTGCTCCCCCCGGTGGCGAGGTTCACCCGCGCGAACAGGCTGTCCGAGTGCCAGTAGTTGCGGCCGCCCACCATCGCGCGCACGTAGCCGGTGTTCGGCTCGATCGCGGTGAGCGCCGCGTACGGGTCGCCCGGTTCGGTCAGCACGGACGACACCGCGCGTTCGGCGGCCGATTGCATGCGGAGGTCCAGGCTCGTCACGATCTGCAGGCCGCCCTCGAACAGGAGGTCGTAGCGCTCCTGCGGCGTGTCGCCGAAGCGCGGGTTCGAGAGGAACCACTCCTTGAAATAGTCGACGAAGTATGGCGCGAGGTACTCGTCGTCGTCCTCTGCCGTGAGCCTCAGGACGACCTTCGAGGCGACCGCGGCCTCCAGTGTCGGCTGGTCGATCGTGCCGAGCTCGCGCATCGCGAAGAGCACCTTGTTCCGGCGCCATCTCGCCCGCGACGGATGGGTCACCGGGTCATAGGTCACCGGCGCCGCGATCAGGCCGGCCAGGAGCGCGGACTCGGTGAGCGTGAGGTCCATCGGTGACTTGTCGAAGTAGGTCTCGGCCGCGGCCTGGACCCCGTAGGCGCCGTTGCCGAAGTACACCGTGTTGAGGTACCGGGTGAGGATCTGCTCCTTCGTCAGCTTCTGCTCGAGCTGCCAGGCCAGGTAGGCCTCCTGGACCTTGCGGGTGACCGACTCCTCGCCACCGACGTACACGTTCTTCACGAGCTGCTGGGTGATCGTCGAGCCGCCCTGGACGATCTCGCCCCGGGCGGCGTCGATGTAGGCGGCGCGGAGCAGCGCGCGCAGATCGACGCCGCGGTGGTCGTAGAAGCGCTGGTCCTCGATCGCGACGACCGCGTTGCGGACGACCTCGGGGATCCGCCTCGCCCCGACGACCACCCGGTCCTCCCCGGCGTGGAGCCGCGTGATGAGCGTCCCGTCGGCCGCGTAGAGGAACGTCGTCTCGGGGAGGGCGTCGGCGTCCTCGCGCGCCTCCTTCAGCGTCGGCAGGTCGCATGCCGAAGCTGCGAGGGCGAGCACGATCAGGCCGACCACGAGGGTCCGCGAGCGAGCGGCCATGGTGGCACCATCTTGCCACGGCACTCACGCGTTCGGACCGAGCCGCGGGAGGCTCGTCCCTCCACTGCTAGCCTTCGCGCCGTGGGAGGCGGTGATCTTTCCAGGCTCGTCTCGGGAGCGGCGGAGGTGGTGCCCGCCGACGGGCTCGAACGCAAGCTCGCGCTCGACCGACCCCTGCGGGTCAAGCTCGGGCTCGACCCGACGGCACCGGCCGTCACCCTCGGATGGGCGGTGGTCCTTCGCAAGCTCCGGCAGTTCCAGGACGCCGGTCACACGGCGGTGCTGATCGTGGGCGATTTCACCGCCCGGGTGGGCGATCCATCGGGTCGAGCGGACGCCCGGCCGCGCCTTCCGAGAGAGGAGGTCCTCGCGCATCGAGACCGCCTCCTCGAGCAGTTCTGGACGATCCTCGACGAGGATCGAACGGAGCTGCGGCACAACTCGGAGTGGCTGGACGCCCTCGACATGGAGGCGATCCTCCGTCTCACCGCCTCAGCGACCGTGGCGCAGATGCTGGAACGCGACGATTTCGCGAAGCGATTCGAGGAGAACAAGCCGATATCGATCATGGAGTTCCTCTATCCGCTGCTCCAGGGGATGGACTCGGTCGCCGTCGAGGCCGACGTGGAGCTCGGGGGGACCGATCAGAAGTTCAACCTGCTCGTCGGGCGTGACCTGCAGCGCGAACACGGGCAGGACCCGCAGGTCGCGCTCACGACGCCGCTGCTGGTCGGGACCGACGGGGTGCAGAAGATGAGCCAGTCGCTCGGCAACTACGTCGCGATCACGGATCCGCCTAACGAGATGTTCGGCAAGCTCTCCCGGGTCCCGGACGACCTGATCGCGGAGTACCGGCGTCTCACGCTCGACTTCTTCCGGGATCCGGCCGAAGCCGATCGGGTCGAGGAAGGATTGTCGGACGGCACGCTCGAACCCTGGGCCGAGAAGCGGCGGATGGCTCGCGAGGTCGTCGACCTGTACCACGGCGAGGGAGCGGGGGAGCGAGTCGAGGCCGAGTTCGACCGCGTGCACAAGCAGGGCGAGACCCCCGACGACATGGCGAGCGAGGCCATCCCGCTCGAGCTCGTCGTCGACGGGCGCGTGTATCTTCCGAAGCTCCTCGCCGAGTTCGGGCTCGCGGAGTCGGCGAGCCGGGCCCGGGGCCTGCTCGAGCAGGGCGGCGTCCGGCTCGACGGGGAGCAGGTGAAGGAATTCTCGCTTCCGCCCGACCGCCTTCGTGGGCGGGTCTTGCAGGTCGGCCGGCGCCGGTTCGTCCGGCTCGGATGACCGAGGGGGCGGGCCGTGCCCGCCCCCTCGATGACCGTCTCCTCAGTCGTCGGTGAGGTTCGACCAGAGCGCCGCCTGGCCGATCAGCACCCACTCGCGCTCGGCGTCGCCGCGCGAGAACGGGTTTGTCGAGAGTCCGAAGTAGCGGCTGTCGGCGCTCGTGAGCCCGTGGACAGCGATCGGCGCGTCCGGCACGTTCACCGCGGCCCCGACGTCTCGGCCACGCCAGAGGCCGGCCACGAACAGCGGTGTGGGCCCGTTCGGCCCGGAGCTCGCGCCGGCGAGGAACCGGCCGTCGATCGACGCGTCTGTCGGAACGGCGGTGAAGTAGTTGATGTTGTCGGGCACGTAGAGGAAGTCCTGCGCGGGGAAGCCGCCGGTGAGCGGGCTCGCGATGCCTCCGACGTTGTTCCAGATCGCGATGCCGCCGTCGGCATTGCCGACGTTGGCCTGCGCGAACGCGTCCACCAGGGTGGCGTTGACCAGGAACGTGAAGTTGTTGCCGGACTGGCTCGTGCCGATGTAGCCGCCGCCCCCGGCGAAGAACGCGGTGAGGCGAGCTTGCGCCGTCAGGTTGCCCGGCCAGTTCTGGCCGGCGTTGTAGATCACGTCGAAGTTCCCCAGCGGATCCGCAGGCGCGCTCCCCAGCGACGCGGTCGTGACGACCTGTGCGTCCGAGCCGAAGATCTGCTCAAGGGACCAGAGGGTGTCCGTCCTTGCCGTGCTGCCCGCGAGGATCGCGATCTTGGGTGCCTCGTCCAGCTGTGTCGTCTGCGCCGGCTTGCTGGCGTTCGAGACACGCTCGAAGTACACCCCAGCCGACAGGCCTGCGGTGGCAAGAGCGCTCGCGTTCGCCGGCGTGTTCTCGAACAGGAGCGAGCCGGCCGGCATCGCCCCTGCCGAGGCGCTGCTGAAGGAGACCTCGGCCACCTCGCCGTCCACGTCCGATCGGAGCACGTCGAGCACGGCTCGAACCTCGGCGGCGCCGCGGAGCGTGAGCGCGTACCAGTTCGCTGGGCCGCCGCCCCGGAGGCCTCCCTGGAGCGGGTTCAGCGACGTGATCGGTTCCACCTTCGGCGCGAACGTGTCGTCGGCGGGCACCTCGATCGTGTCGGCGCCCCAGAGCTGTCCGTGGCTCCACGCGCCGGGCGGCGCGTACAGCTGCGTGATCCGTTCCGAGATGTCCTGGCCCGCGGACAGCGCGGTGTACGCGATCCCGCGGAGCGGCTGGTCCATAAACACCACGTACGAGTGCCTCGGGATCGTCTGCTCGCCGTACGCGTAGCTCTGCGTCGTCCGATGGAGCTGGATGCCGTTGTCGAGCAGCCACTGCGCGAGTCGGTTCGCCTCGGCCGGGCTGCGCTGACCGTCCTCGAACGCGAGGGGGTGGCCGCCCGGGCTGCCGCCCTCGGGGATCACGAACGCCTGTGGGTAATCGACCATCCAGTTGTGCTCGTCCTCCGTGAACCCGAGCCCGGCGATGACCGGGTCGCCGCAGCAGTCGGGCCTCGCGGCGCTCGTCACGCCGCGCCGGAAGATCTCGAGCTGGTCGTGCAGGATCTCGTTGCGGTTGTCGATCCAGAACAGCGCGGAGGAGTAGAACCCGAGGTACTGCGCTCGCTTCGAGCCGAACCGTCCGCCGCACACCTGGTTGCTGCACATCTCGAGCGTCGAGCCGTCGACGCCGAAGAACGCGCCGTAGGTCTGCGTGTAGAAGGGCCCCCAGTCGTCCCACCCCTCGGCGATCGCGGGGTTCCCGATGAACACGACGCCGAACCCCGAGTTCGGAAGCCCGGAGGTCGTCGCCTCGTAGGTGAACGTCGTCGGCGTGGGGACCGTCGTGATCGTGAACGTGCCGTTGTAGCCCCATTCGCCGACGCCCGCGATCTCCACCTCTTGGCCAACCAACAGCCCGTGTGGGTCATCCGTGGTGATCGTGACCGTCGTCCCGGTCTGGGTCGCTCCGTCCGACTCGATGTCGGCCTGCGCGTCCCCGTTCGGCCCGAAGTCGTCGACCGGGCGCGTGATCCCCTGTTCGACGGCCGCAAGCGCGGCCTCGTTCGCGTCGAGCCGGAGGTGGTTCCACTTGAGAAACAGGTCGTACTCGAGCCCGGGGTTGTGCGGCTTCGTGAGGCCGTCGATCAGCGTCGGGTTCACGTAGCCGTGCATCGCCAGCATGACCGGCGCGAGCCACTCGAGCTGGAGAGCAACGTTCGCGCGCATCTCCGACTGCGACTGCACGAACAGGTCGCGGTTCATGTCGAAGCCGTTCGCGTTCTGACGTGTTCCGAGGAACCGGCCGTCGGGGTTCTGGCTCGGGATCACGATCAGGATCGCGTGATCGAGGACCGCGTCGACCTCGGGGCTGGTGCCGTACGGCGCGGTCACCAGATCCCGAAGGGCCTGCATCATCGCGTCGGTCCCTTCCTCCTCGCCGCCGTGGATGTTGGCCTCGATGAAGATCGGGATCTTCACCTCGCCACCCCACTGCGCGAGCAGATCCTGTCCCTGCGTCGGGTCGGTCTCCATGATTGAGCGAAGCTGGAACCAGCGGTCGGAATCGCGCTGCTGTTCGGGGGTCTCGAGCGCATTCACGACGACCCCGTAGAGGTCCCGGCCTCCCGCCGACTGACCGATGACCGAGTACGACATCCGCGGCGGTCCGGTACCCGCGTCGTCGGCGATGATCGCGTCGAGCGTGCAGGCGATCGCTTCCTGTGGGATCAGAGCCAGCGTGTCCTGGAAGGGCACACCGTCGTACTCCTGTTGGTTGGCGATGCTGGATCCGGGTGCCGGCGGAGCGCACCACGGCTCGCTGTACGTCGGTCCCAGCCCGGCCGAGATCGGTTCGCCGTTCCACGGCGGGCCCGGTTGTGCGCTCGCGGGGGTGGCGACGGCGACGGTGGCTGCGAGCGCGATGGTCGCGGCGAGCGGCAGCCACGGCTTTCGAAACGTGGTGGGTGTGGGCAACGGGAACCTCCCTCGCGAGCGGACAGCAGGAATCGGTTCCTCCCCCCTGGAAACGCCCGGATCAGCCCGGTGGCGCTCGCGAAACACTCATCGCTTCCCGACCGTATACCGGTCGGCGCAACCCCCGCCATTACCGGGTTCCTGCCCCTCAGCGGTCGAACGGCCGTTCGAGCGCCGCAGGGTTGTGCTATCCTGGATAGCCGACCGAGGTGGGTGCCCTGCAACGAGGCGGTTGACGCATCATGCAGGGATGCCTACCATGGTCGGTCGCGCGACCCCATTCCATGGAGTCCTTCTCCTGGGTCGTCGCTCGCACCTTGAGAACTGAACAGTGTGCCAAAAGCCAGTGCGTTTCCCCGTCGAGGGAAGGGCGCGATCCGTCGTGCCCGGAACGAGACGGTCGTACATGCAACACAGGAGGCCGATCCGGGTGTGCTGCCCGGTGAGGCCGACTTTCCAACGAACCCGAAACCGGCTTCGGCCGGGTCCAAAGGTTCTCTACGGAGAGTTTGATCCTGGCTCAGGACGAACGCTGGCGGCGTGCTTAACACATGCAAGTCGAGCGGGAACCTGAGGAGGGGTAACCCTCTTCAGGGGAGAGCGGCGAACGGGTGAGTATCACGTGGGCAACCTGCCCCGGACACCGGGATAACCCAGGGAAACCTGAGCTAATACCGGATACTCCGGCGAGATCGCATGGTCGCGCCGGGAAAGCTCCGACGGTCCGGGATGGGCCCGCGGCCTATCAGCTTGTTGGTGGGGTAACGGCCTACCAAGGCGACGACGGGTAGCTGGTCTGAGAGGACGGCCAGCCACACTGGGACTGAGACACGGCCCAGACTCCTACGGGAGGCAGCAGTGGGGGATCTTGCGCTAATGCGCGAAAGCGTGACGCAGCGACGCCGCGTGGGGGATGAAGGCCCTCGGGTTGTAAACCCCTTTCGGCAGGGACGAAGCGAAAGTGACGGTACCTGCAGAAGAAGTCCCGGCTAACTACGTGCCAGCAGCCGCGGTAACACGTAGGGGACGAGCGTTGTCCGGATTCATTGGGCGTAAAGCGCGCGTAGGCGGCTCGGAAAGTCGGTCGTGAAAGGC
>DASUQI010000001.1:0-55950 GCA_036280655.1 Actinomycetota bacterium | reverse complement strand
TGTGACCGGGGAGCGGACCCGACGCGAACCACTGGGCCGAGGAAGCTACCGAGCCCGGGAAGGGTCGGGCGAGCGAGGATCCGGGAGTCAGGAGACCTGCCCGAGCGCGAGGGGACCGTCGCCTTCGCGTGAAGGGAGACGCGCCATGGTCCACCGTCGCATCGGCGGGATCGCCGCCGTCCTGTTCCTCCTCCCCGGCTCGTGCGGGGAGTCCACGACCCCGAACGCATCGCCGGAGACGCCGTCGACGGCGGCCGCGTTCCCGGTCACCATCGCGGCGGCGAACGGAGACGTGACGCTCGAGGAACCTCCGGAGCGCATCGTGTCCCTCTCCCCGACGGCTACCGAGATGCTCTTCGCGATCGGCGCCGGCGATCAGGTCGAGGCAGTCGACGACCAGTCGAACTACCCGCCCGATGCGCCGGTCACCGACCTCTCGGGGTTCGAGCCGAACGTGGAGGCGATCGCCTCGTACGAGCCCGACTTGGTCGTCTACGCGACGGAGCCGGGCGACCTGGGTGCGTCCCTCGAAGGCCTCGGCATCCCGGCGCTGCAGCAGGATGCGGCAGCCTCCCTCGACGACGTCTACGCGCAGATCGATCAGCTCGGCATGGCGACGGGCAACCCGACGGAGTCGGCCGAACTCGTGGACGGGATGCGCGGGGACATCGGCACCATCGTCGCCTCGGTCGCGCCGGCCGAGCCACCGCTGAGCTTCTACCACGAGCTCGACGACACGTATTACTCCGTCACGTCGTCGACGTTCATCGGCCAGCTGTACGCGCTCATCGGCCTTGTCAACATCGCGGACGAAGCGAAAGGGGCGGGGGGCGGCTACCCGCAACTCTCCGCCGAATACATCATCCAGGCGAACCCCGACCTGATCTTCCTCGCCGACACGAAGTGCTGCGGCCAATCCTCGGCCACGGTGGCGGAGCGTCCCGGCTGGAGCCAGATCGACTCGGTGGAGGGAGGCGATGTGATCTCGTTGGACGACGACATCGCCTCACGTTGGGGACCGCGGGTCGTCGACTTCCTGCGGCGGATCGCGGCCGCTGTCGAGGGCGTGCCGGAGGCGAACGCGGCGTGAGCCGACGCGTCCACTGGATCGCGTTGGGCGTCGGGCTGCTCCTCCTTTCGATCGTCGCCGGGTTGCTCGTGGGGCCGGTGCACATCGCCCCAGGCGATGTGCTTCGGTGGCTGGGGTCCTTCGGCAACCCGCCGCCCGGCATGTCCGAGCAGCAGGCCGCGATCCTCGGGAACCTGCGACTTCCGCGCGTGATCGTGGCCGCGCTCGTCGGCGCATCGCTGTCCGCATCGGGAGCGGCCTATCAGGCGGTGTTCCGGAATCCTCTGGCCGATCCGTACCTGCTGGGAGCCGCCGCCGGTGCCGGGCTCGGCGCCACGATCGCGGTCGCCTACGGGCCGACCGGCGCGATCGACGTCACCGTCCCCGTGGCGGCGTTCGTCGGCGCCCTCGTCGGCGTCGGGCTCGCGTACGGGCTCGGTCGTTCGAGCGTCGGCGGCCGCGGGGCGACGAGCCTCGTCCTCGCCGGCATCGCGGTCGCCTCGTTCCTCACCGCGGTGCAGACGCTCCTGCAACAGCAGCGATCCGAGACGCTCCGCCAGGTGTACACGTGGATCCTCGGGCGGCTCGGGACCACGGGGTGGGACGACGTGTGGCTCGCACTGCCGTCCGTGGTTCTCGCGGTCACGACGCTCTGGGCCGTCCGCCGGCTCCTCGACGTGATCGAGGTTGGCGACGTCGAGGCGCAGAGCCTCGGGCTGAACGTGACGAGGCTCCGGCTCCTCGTCGTGCTCGCCGCGTCGCTGGCGACGGCCGCGGCCGTGGCGGTCGCCGGCCTGATCGGGTTCGTCGGCATCATCGTGCCGCACACGGTCCGGCTCCTCGTGGGCGGGAGCTACCGCTCGGTGCTCCCGCTGTCGGTACTGTTCGGCGCGTCGTTCCTGATCGTGGTCGACCTGCTCGCGCGCACCGTCGTGGCGCCGGCCGAGATCCCGATCGGCGTGATCACCGCGCTCGTCGGCGCGCCGTTCTTCGTCGTCGTGCTCCGGCGGAACCGGAGGGCGGCGTGAAGGTCGAGGCACGTTCGGACGTCGCGGTCGCGCTCGAGGTGCGCGACCTCTCGGTCGAGCTCGGCAAACGGCCGATCGTGACCGACGTCCGGCTCGACGTCCCGACCGGCGGCTGGCTCTGCATCATCGGGCCGAACGGCGCCGGCAAGACGACGCTCGTGCACGCGATCGCGGGGCTCGTGCCACGGACCGGCTCGGTGCGACTGTGGGGCCGCGCGGCGGACGGGCTCGGCCGTCGCGCACGCGCACGCGCGGTCGCGCTCGTGCCGCAGCTCCCGGCGATCCCCGAGAGCTTCACCGTCGAGCAGTACGTGCTGCTGGGACGCACACCGCACCTCGGGCTGCTCGCGAGCGAGGGCGCGGGCGACCTCGAGTCGGTGGCCACGGCGCTCGAGCGGCTCGACCTCGGGTGGGCGGCGTCGCGGCGGCTCGACTCGCTCTCGGGCGGCGAGCTGCGGCGCGCCGTGATCGCGCGGGCGATCGCGCAGGAGGCGCCGCTGCTGCTGCTCGACGAGCCGACGACCGGCCTCGACATCGCCCAGCAGCTCCGCGTGCTCGAGCTCGTCGACGAGCTCCGCCGCGCCGATGGCCTCACGGTCGTCTCGACGATGCACGACCTCACGCTCGCCGGCCGGTTCGCGCAGCGGTTCGCGCTGTTGTCGGGCGGGCGTGTCGTGGCCGAGGGCTCACGCGGCGAGGTCCTCCTCCCGCACGTGATCGCCGAGCACTACGGCGCGCGGGTCGGCGTGATCGACGACGGGACGCTCGGCTGGGCGGTCGTCCCCCTCTCGGGGCCGGAGTCGTGAGCGAGACCCCGCCGACCGAACGCCCCCGGCGCGCGACGGAGCACGCGACCTCGCGCGTGCTCGTCCACACGGGCGAGGGCAAGGGCAAGTCGTCGGCGGCGATGGGCGTGATGCTCCGGGCCGTCTCGGCGGGCTGGAACGTCGCGGTCGTGCAGTTCGTGAAGTCCGGGAAGTGGCGTTCGGGCGAGGAGGCGGCCGGGCGCTCGCTCGGCGTCGACTGGTGGTCGCTCGGCGACGGGTTCACCTGGGACTCGAAGGACATGGACCGGAGCGAGGCGGTCGCGCGCGAGGCGTGGCGCTCGGCGAGCGAGCTGATCCGCGCCGGCGAGCACCGTCTCGTGATCCTCGACGAGATCACCTACCCGATGAACTGGGGCTGGATCGACACGGTCGAGGTCGTCGAGACGATCCGCTCGCGCCCCGAGGACGTGAGCGTCGTCGCCACCGGGCGCGACGCGCCCGCGGAGCTGCGCGAGATCGCCGACACCGTGACCGAGATGGTGAGCGAGAAGCACGCGTTCGACGAGGGCATCGCCGCGATGCGCGGGATCGAGTTCTGATGCCGTTCACGTTCCTGCTCGGCGGCGCGCGCAGCGGCAAGTCGACGCTCGCGGTCCGACTGGCGTGCGCGTTCGACGGGCCGGTCGTCGTCGTCGCCACGGCCGAGGCCCGGGACGAGGACATGGCCGATCGGATCCGCGCGCATCGCGACGCGCGCCCGCATACGTGGGAGACCGTCGAGGCGCCGCTCGGCCTGCTCTCGGCGGTCGAGGACGTGCGCGAGGACGCGTTCGTGGTCCTCGACTGCCTCACGCTCTGGGTCTCGAACGCGCTCGAGGTCGGATCGGAGGGGGACAAGGTCGAGGGCGAGGCTCGCAAGGTCGCGTCCGCGCTGGCCGGACGCGCGACACCCTCGGTCGTGGTGAGCAACGAGGTCGGGCTCGGCATCGTGCCGGCGAACGAGCTCGCGCGGCGGTACCGCGACGTGCTCGGCCGGGTGAACGGCGCGGTCGCCGCCGAGGCGTCGAGGTCGTTCCTCGTCGTGGCGGGGCGCGGGGTGCCGCTCGAGGAGGTGACGCCGTCGTGACGCGTGGCGCGCTGCTCGAGCGCACGCTTCGATCGATCCCGCCGCCGGACGACGCCGCGGCGGCCGAGGTGGCTCGCCTGCTCGACGCGAAGACGAAGCCGCCCGGCAGCCTCGGGCGGCTCGAAGACGTGGCGTGTCGCCTCGCGGCGATCCGCGGCGAGGTCCCCAGGGCGCCGCTCGCGCCGGCGATCGTCGTGGCCGCCGCCGACCACGGCGTCGCGGCCCGGGGTGTGAGCGCGTACCCGCAGGAGGTGACCGCGCAGATGCTCGCGAACTTCGCGGGCGGTGGCGCGGCGATCTGCGTGCTCTCGCGCGAGGCCGGCGCGCGGCTCGTCGTCGTCGACGCGGGCACGCTCGACGCGCCGGAGGTCGCCGGGGTGCGCTCCGAGATCGTGGACGAGACACGCGGGACGGAGGACCTGACGCTCGGGCCGGCGATGTCGCGCTCGACGGCGGTCGGTGCTGTCGAACGCGGGATCGCGCTCGCGGGGGAGCTCGCCGACGACGGCATCGGGATCGCCGGGGTCGGCGAGATGGGGATCGGCAACACGTCGAGCGCGAGCGCGCTCGTCGCCGCGCTGCTCGCGGTGGACCCGGTCCGGGTGTGCGGATCCGGGACCGGACTCGACGGCGAGGGCGTCGCTCGCAAGGTCCACGCCGTCCACCGAGGGCTCGCGGCGAACGGGCTCCCCCGTCGCGACGCCGACCCGATCGACGTGCTCGCGGCCGTCGGAGGGCTCGAGGTCGCGTTCCTCGTCGGCGTGTGCCTGGGCTCCGCGGCGCGCCGGGTCCCGGTCATGCTCGACGGGTTCATCACCGGCGCGGCGGCGCTCGTCGCGAACCGACTGCAGCCGCGCTCCACGGCGTCGGCGATCGCCGCGACCCGGTCGCCCGAGCCCGGCCACGTGCTCGTGCTGGAGGCGCTCGGCCTCGAGCCGCTGCTCCACCTCCGGCTCCGGCTCGGCGAAGGCACGGGTGCGGCGCTCGCGTTGCCGCTGGTGCGCTCGGCGCTCGCGATCGTGACGGACATGGCGACGTTCGACGCGGCGGGCGTGAGCGGACGCGCGGACGCCGACGTCGAGCTGCCCGTCGTCGCCGATGCGTGAACGGACATGGCCGGTCGTCGCGGCGCTCTCGTTCCTGACGGCGGTGCCCGTCGCGCGGGGGACGCGGCTCGGCGAGCGCGACCTCCGTCGCGGCGTCGTCCTGTTCCCCGTCGTCGGCGCGGCCGTCGGTGCGGTGGTCGCGGCCGTCGCCTGGGGCGCCGCGCACCTCCTCCCCACGTTCCCCGCGGCGATCCTCGGCATCGCGAGCGGCGTCGCCGTGACCGCCGCCCTGCACCTCGACGGGCTCGGCGACGTCGCGGACGGGATCGGCGCATCGCTCGGGGGTCGCGAACCCGTCGAGGCGATGCGCGACCCGCGGCTGGGGACGTTCGGCATGGCGGCGGTGGCGCTCGACCTGCTCCTGAAGTCGTCGCTGCTCGCGGCGCTCGTGGTCGAGGGATTCCCGTGGGAGGTCGTCGCCGTGGGCGCGATCTCGCGTGCCGCGCCCGTTGCGCTCGCGTGGCGGCTCCCGTACGTCGGCTCCGGCACCGGCGGCTGGACGGACCGGATGGGGCCGGGCGCCACGCTTGCCGCGTTCGCCATCGCGACCGCGATCTCGGTCCCGACAGCGGGGCTCTCGACACTCGGGGTCGTGCTCGCGGTCGTCGTCGTCGCCTTCCTCGTCGGCGCGTGGTCGAGGCGGCGCCTCGGCGGCGTGACCGGCGACGTGTTCGGGGCCGCGGTCGAGCTCGGCGAGACGGCGGGGCTCCTCGCGGTCGTCGCCTGGCGCTGACCCCTCAGTCGGCCCCGAACGAGATGGGCTCGCTCCGGGCGGTCAGGCGTGCACGGAGGGAGGGGGATGCGCCGATCCTCATCGATCCGGACCGCGTCGATCGTCGCGTCGCCGACCGGGGCATCACGAACGAACGAGAGCCGGCTCCCAGCGAGCCGGCTCTCTGATTCTCGAGTTCCTGGCGCCGACCGCTGCTAGAAGAGCCAGACGAGCAACAGGATCAGCAGCAGGAGTCCTACGAGCGAGACGCCGATATACATGGTGTGCCTCCTTGTCCTGCATGATTTCCGCTTCTCAGGAGCCTTACCCGTACACCCGGCGTCCCGAACGTCGGCAAAGAGGCGGTCGCAGCGCTGAGCTCACCCCGAGGACCGATGGGGACGAGCGCGACTACGCCGCCTCGGTCCCAACGAGCGCGCGCCCCGCGGTCACCCCTGCCACCGGGGCCGCGAGGGCGTGGATCACCCCCGGCAGCTGCCGGATCTGCTGGAGCATCCCCTGGAGGTCGTCCGCACCGGGGTCCTGGCGCGCGAGGGCGATCGTGTCGAACGGACCGCTCACGTCCTCCGCGTACACGATCCCCGAGATGGCTCGGAGCTCCTCCGCGATCTGGCGCCTCCGGGTGTCGGTCTGGACCAGCACGTATGCCTGCATCGTGGCTCTCCTTCCCATCGGGGAGGCCCGTCCGCCCTCCGGGCCGGCGAGCCATCGGCTTTCCGAGTGCCCTCACGATACGCCCTCGAGCGACATTTGACAACCACTGCCATATCGCATCGTGTGCCAAATGTTATGCTGTGCCCGTGGATACGAACGTCGGACTGAGAGAACGGAAGAAGGAGCGGACCCGCGCCGAGCTCACGGACGCGGCCTTCCGCCTGTTCGAGGAGCGAGGCTTCGACGAGACCACCGTCGAGGACATCGTCGAGCAGGTCGAGGTCTCCCCGAGGACGTTCTTCCGGTACTTCGACTCCAAGGAGGACGTCGTCATCGGGTTCTTCGACGACCTGGGCCTCGAGCTCCGAGGGATGGTGGAGGCGCGACCCCCGGACGAGCCGCCCTTCCGGGCGCTGAGGGCCGCCCTCGGGTCCCTCGTGGACGTTTACGAGGAACGCGCAGACCGGGTCATCGCCGCCAAGCGGCTCGCCCTCGAGACGCCGGCGATCAGGGCACGGCTCCTGGACAAGCACGCCCGGTGGGAGAACTGGGTCACCGAGGTGCTCGCCGAGCGGCAGGGCACCGACGACGACCGGGGACCCAGGCTGATCGCCGCGGTCGGGCTCGCGGCCTACTCGACCGCCGTCGGCTCATGGTGCACGAAGGGCGGCAAGCAGGACCTGCACTCCCTCGTCGACGAGGCGCTCGCCGAGGTGGAGCGGGGGTTCGACCGCCCGACGTAGTCCCGTCCCCGGACGTTCACCTTCTTCCCTACTGTGGTGTCGAAGGACACCGGATCCGTTCGTCGTTGGGATGACGGACGGACACGGCTCGCGGAGCCGGGAAGGAGGAGTCATGGCCGACTTCGTGCTGCTGTACAGCGGCGGGAGCATGCCGGAGACCGAGGAGGAGCAGGCCCAGGTCATGAAGCTCTGGGACGCGTGGTTCGCCGAGATCGGCAGCGCCCTCAAGGACGGCGGCAACCCGTTCACGCCCGCGGCCAAGACCGTCACCGCCGACGGCACGGTCGGGGACGCGAAGCCGCAGTACACCGGCTACTCGATCGTGACGGCCGGCTCGCTCGACGAGGCGGCGAAGATCGCGAAAGGTTCGCCGGTCCTGCACGGCGGCGCCTCGGTCACGGTGCACGAGACCTTCGAGGTCATGTAGGTCGGTTCCTGCTGGGTGGCCTCGGGATCGCCCGGGGCCACCCGCCGACCCGCAACGGACCCAGCCCCCTCAGCCCGCCGAGCGCTCCTCCGCCAGCCGAGCGAGGTTCCGCAGCTGCTTCCGATCGGCGCTGTTCACGAGCGGCCGGAAGAGGATCCGGATCCCCGGCTTCAGCCAGTACGGCAGGTAGTTCACCCGCTCGATCGTCTCGGTGTAGACGATGCGCGAGCCCCCACCCTCTGGCCGGATGTCGTAGCGGTGCGAGAAGTGAGCCTCCCACGTCGGGGCTCTCCTGCGCTTGAGCGGCGCGTCGGTCTCGATCACGAACCGAGTTCCACGCACGCTGACGACGAACCGAAGCTCGGCACGAGTCGGACCCTTGTCTGATCGCCCGTAAGCCTTCACGGTGTGCCGGGGGTTCATGACGTCGATGGCGACACCACTCCGTTCCGTTTCCGAGCAACTCGATGAGGGACCTGACCCGCTCGGCCACTCGTTCGAACGTTTCTTCGACGAGGAGAACCGGCGGCTGTTCGGTGCGCTCGCCGTCATGTGCGGGAACCGCGCCGAGGCGGAGGAAGTGATGCAGGACGCGTTCCTGAAGGTCTGGGAGCGCTGGGACCGCGTCTCGGCGATGGACTCCCCCGAGGGGTTCCTGTACAGGACCGCACTGAACCTCTACCGCAAGCGTCTCCGCCGCGCCTCGGTCGCCGTTCGCCGGGCGACGATCCTGCTGGCGCACGACGACGCGCTCGGCGACATCGAGGCGCGAGACGAGATCTTCCGCCTACTTCGGAACCTCACCCCGCGCGAGCGCGAGGCGATCGTGCTCACCGCGTACCTCGGCTACTCGACCAAGGAGGCCGGCGAACTGCTCGGGATCAAGGCCAACACGGTCCGCGTGCTCACCACGCGCGCACGCGCCTCGCTCAGAGGACAGACCACGGAGGAACCAGCGTGATCGACGAACGCGAGCTCATCTCTCGAGCCGTCGAAGTCCAGGCGCCGCCCGAGCCGTCCTTCGAGCGTCTCCTCAGTCGCCGGGATCGGAAGCGGCGGAACCAGCGGATCCGGGCCGGAGTGCTCGGCGTGGCGATCGCGATCGCCGTGGGGTGGCTCGGCGTCAACGCGATCCGGTCGACGGCTCCCGTCCCGGCAGATCCGCCCGACGATCGTTCCGTGGATCTGGGGATCTTCGAGCCGGTCGCCGGTCGGATCGTGTACTCGGGGGACTTCGGCCTGTGGGCCGTCGACCCGAGCGCGCCGTCCCCGTCAACACTGGTGCACCTCAGCGCCGAGGAGGGGTCCCCCATCGAGTGGTCGAGCGATGGCACGCAGCTGCTCCTCGTGCGTCGAGATCCGACCGATCAGACGTTCCCGTACGACGACCACCTCTACATCCTCCACGCGGACGGGGCCGAGACCCGGGTGACACCCGAGCCGGTCGACGCCGCCGCGATCTCGTCCGACGGGTCGGAGGTCGTTTACTCCTCGGCCACCTCCGACGGGTTGTTCGTCGTCGATGCCGAAGGCGGCCAACCGGCTCTGGTCGCCGAGGTGGGGGAGGAGCCGACCTTCTCACCCGACGGGACGCAGATCGCCTACCTCGGCTTGCCAAGGCGTGGGGGCCAGGTCCAAGCGGGGCGCGAGCACGTGTGGGTGGCGAACGCGGACGGCACCGACGCGCACGAGATCCTGACGGACGAGCCGGCCTTGGAGCAGGGCGTGTTCGGCCTCACGTGGTCGCCGGCGGGCAACCGCATCGCGATGGAGAACACCCTCGGGGGCCACATCGCGATCTACACCTTCGCCCCCGACGGCTCGGACTTCACGAAGGTCGTCACCGGTGGCTTCAACCCGTACTGGTCGCCCGACGGGTCCCGGATCGCGTACATGCTGCCCTACGGCCGACCGCGCGCAGCGGGAGCGCCCCTCGCGATCGCCAACGCGGACGGCTCGAACGCCCAGGTGTTCAACTTCGGCGGCGTGGGGCCTTGGCATCCGGGCGGGTCGGCCATCGACGAAACCGCGCCGACCCCGGACAACACGGAAAGGTTTGACTCACCCCTCCACGGGATCACGATCGACCACCCGGCCGGATGGACGGTCAGGCCCGCGACCGAGCCCTGGGGTCACGGCGAAGTCGCCTTCGGTTCGCCCGACGTCGACGTCATCTTCGACCCGACGCTCCGGAATGACCTCTACCTCGCCATGGTCTCGAGGCCCCTCGGCGGCAGGTCGGGACAGGACTGGGTCCAGGGGCATCTCCCCCCGTCTTGGGGGATCTGTAAGCGGGCCTTTGGAGCCGGGGGTGGCGGCGGGGATCCGGTCGACGGCGCCTATGCCTGGATCGAGGGCTGCGACACCCCCATCGGCAGCGACTCCGTGGCGATCGTCGCGACAGCGACGCGCGGCTACGTCATCTACCTCCACGTCGGAGACGAGGTCCCGGCGACCTACACAGTCCCCGACTTCGAGGCGGCACTCGAGACGGTAGACCTGCACCCGGATGAGGCGCTCGACGCGTCGAGCTCCTCGCCGTCTCCGTAGGCCGGACGACGCTCCGCACGGTGGCGGCGGTCGGATCGACGGAAGGGAGGCCAGGATGAGAAGTCATCACGGACGGATCTTGGCCCTCATGGTCGCGCTGGCGGGATGCTCACCGACGGCTCCGAGCAGATCGGAGACGCCGGCGCCGGTCGAGCCCTCGGAGGCGAGCGTCGCCTCGGCCTCCCCGAGCGAAGCGGTCGAGGCCTTCCCGATCGAGGCGTTCGCCGACATCAGCGAGGACCCCGTCTCGGACCGAGCGGCGGCGGAGTTCCAGGCGATCCTGAACGACATGGCCGGCAGGGCCGGGATGGCCGCCACCGTGATGTCCCCCGACGGGACGTGGAGCGGAGCGGTGGGCAAGGCGGACGGCGTGCGAGACGTACGGGTCGACGATCAGTTCGCCATCCACAGCATCGTCAAGTCGGTGATCGCAGCCGAGGTCATGCAGATGGTCGAGGCTGGCGAGCTGAACCTCGACGACGCCGCGACCGATCACCTTCCCCCGGACCTCGACTTCGACACCAACGGGACCACCATCCGCCAGCTGCTCGGCCAGCGCAGTGGCATCCCACAGAACGATTTCGAGGCCGAGGACGAGCGGCTGTTGAAGCATCCGCGACGATTCTGGACCCCGGCCGAAGGTCTGGCGTTCGTCCCCACCGAGCGCGCTCCCGCCGGTGAGGCGTTCGAGTACGCGAACGCCAACTACATCTTGCTCGGGCTGGTGATCGAGCAGGTCCGCGGGCGACCGGTCGCCGATGTGCTGCGCGACGGCGTCCTCCACGTCGGCGGGACGAGGCGGCTCATCTATCAACCGGACGAGAAGCCGACCGCGCCCATGGCGATGCCCGGCGGGCAGTCGAGGGCCGCGCTGAAGAAGGGTGGCGGTTACCTACCATTCCTCGCTGCCGCATCCGCCGACGGTGCAGCGGGAGGAGCCATGGCTTCGGACGCGCCTTCCCTGGCGCACTGGTGGCGGGCGTTCTGCGCCGGCGAGATCGTCTCGCAAGCCTCGCTGACGCAGATGACGACGTTCCACGACGGGTACGGATTAGGGCTGTACAACGTGGCTGAACCGTATGGGCAGGCGGTGGGGCATACCGGTGGGTTCATCACCGGCTACGCCTACGTGGCGTGGGCAGGGTGCCTACCCGAAGCGCACGCAGTCGTTGTCGTGCTGAGCAATCACGGGGTCGAGGACATCGGTGGGATGGCCCAACCGCTCGTCGAAGCCGTCCAGTCAGATTGACGATCCCAGGGAAAGCGTTTGGGTTTCAGCCGGCGTGTTGCTCGAGGTGAGCGTCGAGCCGAGCAGTCACCGCGTCGAACCGCGCCTCCATCGCGTCGAAGCGCGTGTTGACCCTGGCAAACCCGGAGTCGATCCTGGCGTCGAGCCGAGTCGCAAGCGCATCGATCCTGGAGCCGAGGTAGACGAGCGTTCCGAACGACATCCCGGCGACGACCGCGATCGCGGTCCAGACGGCGGCATCTATCTCGGTCGCGAGCGTAGCACCGCGCGTGACGCCCATCGACTTCTCTTGACGTTCGTGACCTCGGGGATGCTCTTGTCGCACGACCGTAAGATGCGCTGCCGATGCACACGAACACCGCGACCATCCGCCGCCGCACGAGATGGATGATCCTGACGCTGCTGCTGGCCTCCACCGCATGCGCCGGAGGGGATGGAACCGAGCCCGGCGCTCAACCCGATCCGACGAATGAGTCGGCCGCGCCTGAAGGACCGTCGTCGGGACGGATGACCGTCAAGCCGGCGGGAACGGACGGTGCGCCTCTCGGCTACCTCGAGTACCTACCGCCGGGCTACGGAGACGGCACACCGCGACCGCTCCTCGTGTTCCTCCACGGCGCCGGCGAGAGCGGGAGCGGGGACGAGACGGCGCTGGACGCCATCTTCAAGCTCGGGATCCCGAGGCTGATCCAGGACGACGAATGGCCCGGAGACCGCCCCTTCATCGTGCTGATGCCCCAGTACGGCGTCGACGACGCTGAAGACTGTCAGCTCGCCGACGAGGTCGATGCGTTCCTCGCGTTCGCGAACGAGCAGTACGACGTCGACGAGGAGCGCGTGTACCTCACCGGAGTGAGCTGCGGGGCGATCGGGGCATGGGACTACCTCGCCACGTACGGCGAGGAGGTCGTGTCCGCGGCGGTGCTCATCGACGGGCACGCCGAGGATGCCTTCGCGAAGGCGGGGTGTAGTCTCGCCGAGATCCCCGTCTGGGTGTTCCACGGCGACGCCGACAGCATCGTCCCGATCCGCTATGTCGAGGATCGGGTCGCGAGCCTCGAAGCGTGCGATCCACCGCCCGAGGATCTGCAGCTCACCGTGTATCCGGGCGTCGACCACACCTCCTGGAGCCGCACCTACGACCTCTCGGCCGGCCACGACGTCTACGCCTGGCTCCTCGAGCACAGCAGCGGGTAGTCGGCGTCTGCCAGTCAGTCCGGCTGGGGGGTGCCTTCTCGAGGTAGCGCTCGCAGCGAAGCTCTGCGTTCGGCCGTCACCACCGGGGCTGCCACAGGACGACGGGCTCGCGTGTCAGAAGGACATGGAGCACGATCGGACCGGGGTGGTATCGGCCGTGGATCGAGAGGCGGGTCTCCGCAGCCGGCTCGCCGACGCGTACGTCCGGTCGGCGCCCGGAGGCATCCGGCTCGCGTACCTGCTGACCGGCGACCGGGCCGTCGCCGAGGACCTCGTCCAGGAGGCGTTCGTCCGGTTCGTGGGTCGGCTCCGGTTCCTCCGCGACCCCGACGCGCTCGAGCCGTATCTGCGACGCACGATCGTGAACCTGTCGAAGAACCACTTCCGGCGCCGAGTGGTCGAGCGCGCGTACCTGGAGCGCGTGGGTCCGACGACCGAGGACGTCAGCACCGACCCGGACGTCGCCACGTACGACTCGCTCCGCTCGGCGCTGCTTCGGCTCCCGCTCCGCCAGCGTACGGCGATCGTCCTCCGCTACTTCGAGGACCTTCCGGACGCCACGACCGCCGACCTCCTCGGCTGCCGACAGGCCACGGTGCGCTCGCTCGTCGCCCGCGGCCTCGAGACGCTCCGCACAACACCAGAGGTGATCTCATGAATGACACCGACATCCGAGACCTCCTCGCGCGAGTCGCCGACGAGGTGCCGGCCACACCCGTGGATCCGGAGCCGCTGCTCCGCCGCGGCTACCGTCGGATGGCGAGGACGGCGGTCGCCGGCGCCGTCGGCATCGCCTGCGCGATCGTTGTCGTCGTGGGGGGCGTCGGCCTGATCCGTTCGAGCGCGCCGGCGACGATCCCGGCCGACGAGGGACGGCCGACCGAGACGCCGGAGACCTTCGACGGCGAGACGAACGGCACGTGGACCGGCCCGTGTGCGGATTCGCAGGACGGACCGCCGCCGAGGGTGTGCCTCGGACCACTCGATGAGGGGACGTACACGTCGCAGCGCTTCGAGCCCACGCTCACCATCACCGTCCCGGCGGGATGGAACAACCCTTGGGACACGCGCGGCTCGTTCGAGCTGTGGACGCCGGGGTGGTCGAACGGTTCGGACGATCCGGACGATCCGGGGATCTACCTCTTCGATCACCCGGGGCTGGAGCTCAACCGCGACGTCCGCGCCCGCCGCGAGGGGTGCTCCGACGCCGTCGACGCCTCGGTCGGCACGTCCGCGCTCCAGCTCGCGACCTGGGTGAGCGACCATCCGGGGATCGCAACGGGTGGGCCGTCGCCCGTGGAGATCGGAGGGCTCGCCGGCTACCAGCTCGACGTGTCGATCGCGAAGACGTGGCCGAAGAGCAGGTGTCCCGGGATGGAAGGGTTTGTGACGGCGGAGCCGATCGAGGGGGCCTTCCTCGCCGAGGTGGCCGAGGGGACGGAGGAGTTTGGGGAGTGGTACGCCACCTCGCGTCTGATCCTGCTCGATCTGCCGGACGGCGGGAACCTCCTGATCCAGATCGACGGCACCCAGGTGGACGCCGCGATGCCGGTCGTGCGCTCGTTCACGTTCGACCAGAGCTGAGGTCGCCGGGATGCACCTTCGCCACAGGCTGCAGCTGGGGTTGGCGCTCCTCGTCGCGCTGGCGGGATGCGCACCGGGTACGGGGACGAGTGCCCAGAGAACATCCGCTTCACCGGTGCCGAGCGAGGCGAGCCCCACCCCGACGGTCCAGAACATCATGGAGCTCGAGCCCTTCGCTCCACTCGAGCCCGAAACGTACTTCATCGACCCCGACGGCGACCCTTCCACCCCGCTCCGCGTGGTGTACGAGGTTCCCGCCGAGGGATGGTCGATGTGGATCGGAGCGGTCAAGTTCGCCGACGAAGGACACGTCGGCGTGAGCATCACCACCGTGACGAACCTGGTGCAGGACGGGTGCCGCGATCATTCGTGGGCCGATCCACCGGTCGGACCGAGCGTCGACGACCTCGCGACCGCGCTGGCGGACCTGGCTCCGTTCGAGGTGACGTCGCCCCCGAGGGACGTGACCATCGACGGCTACGGCGGCAAGTACATGGAACTGACCGTGCCCGATCTGCCGGTCGAGGACGTGGAGGACGACCGCCGCTTCACCGGATGCGAGGAAGGCACGCTCAAGAGCTGGGTCTCGTTCGTCGACAGAGCCGAAGAAGGGGACGCGTTCTACGGCTACACGGGCCCCGGCTACAGGGAGCAGTTCTGGATCCTCGACCTCGAAGGGACCCGTCTGATGATCCAGGCGGGACGGTCGCCCGGCTCGCCGCGCGCGGACCTTGCCGAGCAGCGGGCCATCCTCGACTCCATCCGGATCGAGCCCTGAGGCTTCTCCGGACGGTCAGACGCCCTCACCGAAAGTTAGGCAGCACGGGGAGCAGTCGGTGAACGGCCGAACGCAGATAACCTCTGACCGGGACGGGCGAATCGGCGGCCGTAAGGTCGACGTCTTGGTTCGAGCGAGCGCGGTCTCAGCTCGCGTGCTGCTCGAGGTGAGCGTCGAGCCGAGTAGCCAATGCGTCGAACCGCGCCTCCATCGCGTCGAATCTCGTGTCGACCCTGGAGAACCCGGAGTCGATCCTGGCGTCGAGCCGAGTCGCCAGGGCGTCGATCCTCGATCCCAGGTAGACGAGCGTTCCGAACGACATCCCGGCGACGATCGCGATCGCGGTCCAGACGGCGGCGTCCATCGCGGTCCGAGCCTAGCACCGGCCGGTGACGCGCCGGCCGGCTACTCGAGGTAGCCAAGGCCGCGGAGGTGCTCCTCCATCTCGTCGGCCTCGGTGTCGCTGACGCTCGGGCTTTCATCGCGGTCGGCATGCCGGGGATCTGCAGCTTCTGCTCGACCTTGGCCGCGGAACCCACAATCTCGTGCAAGGCGCGACCCGAGTGCTCGATCAAGGCCGGCGCGCCGAGCCGCCAGGATCGTCGGCGCCATGTCGATCAGCAGCGGCGGCTGCTCGAACGCCTTCACGCCGGGCCCGGCCGCCACGATCACGCCTCGGGGATCGCCGGAGACCCAGTCGGCGTCCTCGATCGCCGATTTCGCGTGCGTGAGCGAGTACGTCTCGGCCGGCTCCATCAGGATGTCGAGCGCCGTGTCGGCGTGCTGGCCCTTGAAGATCTCCTCGCGCCGGTAGATCGCCTTCACGGGCTTGCGGCCGGTCGGGTCGACGAACGAGGACAGGCGCTCCATCACCTCGCCGGGGCTTTGAGCAACGTTAGATCTTCCTCGCGGATCCATCTTTCCAGGATGGACGAACCCCTCAGGATCGTGGCTGAATCCCAGGAGGAGGCCCACATCGTGTTGGAGCCCGTCAGCTTCGAGGAGTTCTTCGAAGCTGAGGCGCGGACGTTGTTTCGTCGCCTGTGTGCGGTGACGGGGAACTCCGCCGAGGCCGAGGAGATCATGCAGGACGCATTCCTCGCCCTCTGGGAACGCTGGGACCGCGTGGGGGAGATCAGGGATCCGACCGCGTACCTCTACAGGACGGCGATGAACGTCTTCCGGAAGCGGAGCCGACGAGCCGCCCTTGCCCTCCGCAAGGTTCTCTCGCTCGCACCGGACGTGGCCCCGTTCGCCGAGATCGACGATCAACAGGAGGTTGTGGCGGCGCTACGGCGGCTGACGCCTCGACAGCGAGCGGCACTCGTGCTGACCGACGTCATGGGGTACTCGAGCGAGGAGGCAGGACGGGTGCTGGGCATCACCGCGGGGACGGTGCGAGGGCTCGCCTCCCGCGCGAGGGAGAACCTCCGAAACCAAGTGGGTGAACCGGCATGAACGCAACCAAAGAGCTTCTCGAGCGGGTCGGCGGACGCTTCACCTTCCCGGACGATGCGCTCGTCCGTCTCCAGGGTCGTCGCCGTCGCAGGCGCCGGAACCAGCGCATCGCGGCAGGGGCGGTCGGGATCGCAGTCTTCGCGGCCGCCGTCTGGATCGTGACGACCGGTGGGCCGTTCGACCGCACGCAGACGCCGGCGGGTCCGGGACCGGTGGCGACCGGACCGACCGGGGACATAGGCGCCATCCCCAAGACCGACTACCTGCTCGATCTGAACACCGGCGAGAGGTCGCCGCTGCCTGAGAGCATCGTCGGTACGGAGGACTGGACCGCCGGCTATGCCGTCTCCCCCGATAGGTCCGAAGTCGCCTACTACGGTCGCGCAGAGGACGGCAGCGCACAGGTCTTCGTCGCGAGCCTCGATGGGACGCACGTGCGCCAGATCACACACAACGCGCTCGCCGAATTGATCTGGTCCACGCCAGCGTGGTCTCCGGACGGGACGAAGATCGCGTACGTGGGGCACCGCACCGGTGACTTCACGGGTAGGGGCTTCGTCATCGATCTGGGGAGCGGGGTGACGACCCAGGTGACATCCGACACGGAGGAAGTGCTAGGCATCCAGTTCTCGCCGGACGGGTCATCGATCCTCTACACCGCTTCCGAGCGTCCCTACAGCTTCCGGGTGCGGATCGTGCCGCTCACGGGGGGCGAGGCATCGACGCTCTTGGCCGGCGATCGTACCTGGGGCGGCTGGGGGGCGTTCCTTACTATCGAGGCCCGCCTCTCGCCTGATGGCTCGCACCTGTCCTACCTCTGCGGTAACTCTCCCGATGTATGGGATCTCTGCGTGGCGAACGCCGACGGCTCAGGCGCCAGGGTGCTCGCCTCGGGGGAGATCATGAACGCGACTTGGTCCCCCGACGGAACGCGGATCGCGTACTGGGTGTTCCATGCGGTTGACGTGCGGGTCGTGGATGTCGCAACCGGTGTGACCTCATACGTGACCGAAGGTGCGCTTCCGGTCTGGCTCGACGATCACACCCTCATCGTGGAGCACGACCGTTGCTCCGGCCCCGCGGGGTCCAATGGTTGCGGGGGCTGAGAGGAGATGATCGAGATGAGGACCACGCGGAGGCAGGCCGAACGAGGGGCTCTGATCGGCGTCGCGACGGCGCTGCTCGTGCTCGCGGCCTGCGATGGCGGAGACGACGCTCCCGCCACGGACCGGCCATTGGCAGCGACGGCCGCCCAGGTGGAGGCCAACGCGGTGGAGATCGCCACGAGCTTCGTCGAAGCGATCGGGACCTTCGACGCGGAGCGGGCGGTCGACTATCTGGCCGAGGGGGCCGAGGTACCCGAGGGCCTCCTCGCCGAGGAACTGCCCGTGCTCATCTCCTTCTACGAAGCCCAGGGCTACCAGCAGATGCTGGATCCGTGCGAGGTGACGAGGGGCTTCGCCTATGGAACCGTCGATGTTCGCTGCCCGTACGATTTCCACGCCATCAGGTCCGATGAGCTCGGACTCCGGCCGTACCACGGCAGCTACTGGGAACTCACCATCGGTGATGGCGAGATCGTCAGAGCCATGCAGGTTTGGGAGATCGAGAAGTTCAGTCCTCAGATGTGGGAACCCTTCCGAGATTGGATCTCCGCGACGTACCCGGAGGACTTCGACGCGATGTACAACGGCGGGGGCACCAACTTCCGACTCTCCGAGGAATCGATCCGGCTCTGGGAGAAGCACACCCGGGAGTACGTGGAAGAACTGGCCGCGAGCTGACCATCGTGCCCGAGGGGCGATCGCCGGTCTCGCCTTTGTGACCGCACGCTCCCACGGAGGGCGCATCCGCCGCATGGAGGTTCGACACCTCACGAAGAGCGATGCCGTAGCGATCGCAAGGTGGCGCTACCCGGGCCGGTACGCGACCTACGACGTCGGCGAGATCGTCACCCCTGAGCGTGGGTTCTGGGCCGTCGGCCACGGCGCAGACCTCGTCGGGTACTGCTGCTTCGGCCATGAGGCGCGTGTCCCCGGCGTGGTTGACGAGGACGGCGTTCTGGACGTCGGATACGGCATGCGGCCGGATCTCACAGGCCATGGTCTGGGTCGGGTCTTCGTCCGAGCGATCCTGGACTTCGCCGTCGACATGTACTCTCCGCAACGGCTCAGGTTGCTCATCCTCGACTGGAACGACCGATCACTGAAGGTTGCGGAGGCGCTCGGTTTTCAGAGCGAAGGCGTCCAGGAGAGCACCGAAGGAGACTTCGTGGTCATGACGCGTCGAGAGCGACCCGCCGAGGCGTAGTCACAGGCCGGGCCGTGTGCCCGGGCAGGCGTCTACTCGAGATATCCGAGACCTCGGAGGTGCTCTTCCATCTCATCGGCCTCGGTGTCGCTGACGTTCGAGTCTTCTGAGCCGCTCGGCATGCCGGGGATCTGGACGGCGGGCTTGGCAGGTTCGTCGGCACGCTTGCCCACCTGAGCGTCCGCACCGACGACCTCGTGCAGCACTCTTCCCGTGTGCTCGATCGAGGCCGACGCGCCGAGCGCCGCCAGGATCGTCGGCGCCATGTCGATCAGCAGCGGCGGCTGCTCGAACGCCTTCACGCCGGGCCCGGCCGCCGCGATCACGCCCTCGGGCCGGTGGTCGCCCGAGATCCAGTCGGCGTCCTCGAGCGCGGACTTCGCGTGCGTGAGCGAGTACGTCTCGGCCGGCTCCATGAGGATGTCGGGCGCGAGATCCGCGTGCTTGCCCTTGAAGATCTCCTCGCGCCGGTAGATGGCCTTCACGGGCTTGCGGCCGGTCTTCGGATCGACGAACGAGGAGAGCCGCTCCATCACCTCGTCGCGCACCTTCTCGAAGTCGGCCGGATCGACGATGCCGTCGGGCTCGCGCCCGGCGAGGTTCACCGAGACGCCCTCGCCCGTCGAGCGGATCGTCGTGAACGCCTTGGTCTTCGACCAGTTCACCGACTGCGGCAGCGAGACCTTCCCGTGCAGGCCGAGGAAGTCGTACGCCTTGCGCGCGACCTTTCGGACGGGGCCCCACTGCATCGGCCCGAAGACGACGTTCGACGCGCTGAACTCGAGGAAACCGAACTGCTTCAGCAGGTGGTCCATGTGGATCGTGCGCGTGACCGACTGGAACCCGTGGTCCGAGATGAACAGGACGAGGTCGTCTTCGCGCGTCCGCGAGACGAACGAGCCGATCGCGTCGTCGAGCTGCGCGTAGACGTCCCGAACCTTCCAGCCGACCGGCGTGTCCCGGTTCTTCGCGGTGTCGGGATGGTCGGGCGCGACGTAGTTCGAGAGCGCGTGCTGTGTCCGGTCGACCGAGACCCACACGCTCGCCATCAGGTCCCAGTCCGAGTTGTCCATCAGCCATTCGGTCGCGCGGATCCGCTTGCCGGTGATCTCGAGCGCCTCGTCCAGGTACTGGTCGGGCCGGTTGCGGTAGGTGGTCCAGGACATGCCGTTGATCACCCACGGCACGCCGGCCTTCTCGAGCTGCTCGGGCAGGTCGGACGGCTGCGAGTACGTGCGCCCCTTCGGCAGCACGCCGCCGGCCAGGACCTTCCCCTTGATGTCCGGCGGCGGGAACATCAGGGGCAGGTCGGCGTAGACCCCGACCTTGCCGGCCGCCGAGAGGTCCTCGACGAACGTCCGCTCCTTGATCGAGCGGTAGGTGACCGGGTACTGCTTGTGGGTCCCGGGGACGGTCTCGAGGATGTCGTAGACCCCGTGATCGGCCGGGTCGACCCCGGTCAGGAACGACGGCCATGCCGACCATGAGTGGGTCGGCACGGTCGAGCGCAGGACGTCCTTCTGCCCCCGGTCGATCAGGGCCTGCAGGTTCGGCAGGGCGCCCTGGTCGAGCAGGGGTTCGAGGATCCGCCAGTCGGCGCCATCCCATCCGATGAGCAGTATTCGGGGCAGTGAGGTCACATCCTCGCTGTTGGTCGCGAAAGTCTACCCAGTCAGTCGGACCCTACTTCGGACTCGCTGCTGCTCGTCACTCTGAGGCTTTGGATGGCGCTTGGCTCCAGCACGGCTATCTCACAACCGTTCCAAAACGCGGGTATGCGTCCGTCCCCTGAGCGAAAGAAGAACTTCCTCTTCAGACGAAGCATCCCTCGCAAGGTTGCGCACCGACGGATTATCCTTGAGACGAGATCTACCAGCGCGCCGCCTTCCTGTTCGGCCGGCGGACCTACGAGATCTTCGCCGGCTCCTGGGGAACGTGGCCAGATCCAGACGACAGCCCCATCTGGACGGCGTTGAACACGCGACCCAAGTACGTGGCATCGACCACACCCTTCGACCCCGAGTGGGCGAACACGACCGTTCTCTCCAGTGACGTCGCGGCCGCCATCGGCGAGCTGAAGGCTGAGGCGGGGGCCGAGCTGCAGGTGCATGGCAGCGGCGCCCTGTTCCGATGGCTGCTCGACAACGACCTCGTCGACGAGATCAACCTGTTTACCTTCCCCGTGGTCGTCGGCCATGGCACGCGGCTGTTCCCCGACAGCGGAAAGGACATCGCGCTCGACCTGGTCGGAACGCAGGCGGTCACCCCCAGCGGAGTTACGATCCAGGTCTACCACCCCGCCGGGCACCCGGAGTACGGGACTGCCTCGGCCGACATCGGCACGTGACTGAGACGGATCCCTACGAAGGGCTTCGTCGCAGCCGATCGGACTACGGGATCGTGATCGCGAGCTTGCCGCGCGAGCTCCGTTTCCCGACCAGTCCGAGGGCCTCCGGCACCTCGTCGAACGCATACGTCTTGGTGATCGGCACGGTGAGGGTGCCTTCGGCCGCCCACCCCAGGACGGTCCCAAACCTTGCAGGGTCGCTTTGACCGAGCACGTTCTCCGCTCCGACCCCGCGGACGGCGAGCGCCTCGGCGTCCGCGCCGCCCACCGTGCTGGCGACCTTGCCACCGTCCCTCACGAGCTCGGCCAGCTCCGCGAAGCCATCGCCCACCTGCACGGCGACGATCAACCCGTCGATCCCGTCGGGATGCCGCTCGCGGACCGCGCCGGGGACGTCGCTCGAGTAGTTCGCGATCTCGTCGGCGCCAAGGTCGCGGATCCACGGCTCGTCCTGCGGAAGTGCCGACGCGACGACCGTGGCGCCGCGCGCGTTCGCGAACTGCACCGCGTACGAACCGACGCCGCCGGTCGCCCCGACGATCAGGACCGTCGCTCCCTCCGACGGCGACACGTGCTCGACGCACGCGAGCGCCGTCACCGCGGCGAGGCCCGCCGACGCCGCCTGCTCGAAGGAGAGGTTCGCCGGCTTCGGCTCGATGAACCCTTCGGCGGGAACGGTCACGTACTCGGCGAAGGACCCGCTCTCGACGTGCATGACCGGCGGGAGGATGCCGGTCACCTCGTCGCGACACGGAAGCGCTCGGCGCCTTCCCCCACGGCGTCGATCACGCCGGCGAAATCCTTGCCGACGACGGCGGGGTAGCGATGCTCCATCGAGCCGCGCGCCATGCCCGACGCGACGAACGCATCGAACCCGTTCACCGACGAGGCGCGGACGCGCATCCGGACTTCACCCGGACCGGCTTCCGGGATCGGGACCTCCAGGAATGCAGCGGCGGAGCCCTCGTCTGCCAGCCCGAACGCTTTCATCGTCTCAGCCATCGCATACACCCCGTGTCGGCGCCGTCGGCAGCCAACAACGCTCCGTCGGGGCGGTTCCTTCCCCGTCCGCCGCATCGAGGATCAGCAGGTCACGTGCAGGATCGCGTTCGTGCCCTCCGGCCGTTCCTCGAGTGCCCGGATGGCCTCGGTTGTCGGGAGGCTCACCAGTTCAACGTGCCGTCGAGCGGCTTCCTGCTTGACCTCGTCCATCACGGGGAGGGCTCCGCTCGCCCCCATCCCCACCACCAGGCGTCGACACTCCCAGGGGATGTTCTCCTCGACGGAAAGCGGCGTGTGGCCGAACGCACCGCGGAAGGGTTTCGAACGCTTCTTCTTCCTCTTGTGGACCCGGCCACCGGAGATCACCACATCGTGCTCATACGTCACTCCATCGATGCGGATCGAGCCGAACGTGAACCGATCGATGCGCATCGTCATGGCCACGACCTCAGGCTACATCCACGGGGCCTGTCTGCCTCCGTTTGGGGATCGTGACGCGGTTCCCTCGCCTCACGTCCTGACGAAAGCACCCGCTGCTCCGGGCGCGCGCCGCAGTGAGGTGAAGTCAAGCGTCTCCGACGTCGGCAACACGCGGGTTCAGCCGTCACCCGGAACCGTCGACCCATCCAGCCAGTCGAGCTGGATGCAGGAGTGCTCATGCGATGGGAGGCCTGGAGAGATGAAGAGAACGCTGCTCCTTGCCGCGATCGGAATCATCGTGACATCCGGCGCTCTGTCCGCGGCGGCGGACCCGACGCGCGGCCCTTTGCAGGTCATGGGTCCGGACGGCACGATCGCTCGTCTCTCGTCCGATGCTGCAGAAGCGTGGTGGATGGACTACCGGGAGATTAGATGCGTCACGTGTCGTGGACCCCGCCAGGCCGCGGAACTCCTTCACGCGGTCGAGAACGGACTCGGCGATCGGTTCCATGGCGGCCTTCGGTACCTCATCCTGGTCGAGTCGCTCCGCTTGGGCTGGCCTCGGGCGTGGGTCTTCTATCCGTCTTCCGATGAGACATCTGCGTACGTGATGAAGCCAGGTGGAGTTGGGTCGGGTGTGGCACCGCTCCGATGGGACGCCTGGTATCGCGCCACCTCCCGGATGGAGAGCATCATCCTCGATGCGATGAGCTCGATCCCCTCGCCTACCAGGGCGGGACTGGCTGGGGAGCCTGGCGGAAGTGGGTCGGCTCGTGTTGCCTGGATCGCCATCTCGGCGGTGCTCGTGTCGCTTGTGGGTCTTGGAGTCGGTCGAAGAAGGAGCACCCGTCGCCGAGGGCCGTCGTGTTGCCGACCGTGAAGCCGCCTGCTCTCATCGTCACGAGATAGCGGCGATCGGCCCGACGCCTCCGCGGACACGACCTTTCCTTCCGCCTCCGCCAGCGCTGCTCCGTGTTCGAGGGCGGCACTTCCTATCATCTCGAGCAATGTCCGGCTACGCGGCACTCACGAGCGGCGACGTCTGGTACGACGTCCACGGCGAGGGCGATCCGCTCGTGCTCCTGCATGGCGGCGCGGTGGACTCACGGTTCTTCGACCAGAACCTCGGGCAGCTCGCGGAGCGGTTCCGCGTGATCAGGACCGATCTGTGGGGCCACGGCCGGACCGGCGACCGGGAGGGTCCGTTCTCGCTCGAGTCCTTCGCGGGCGACGTGGCCGAGCTGATCGAACGGGTCGCGGGCGGGCCGGCACACGTGCTCGGGCATAGCATCGGCGCCGCGGTCGCGCTGATCCTGGCGCGGCGCCGCTCCGACCTGGTCCGGCGCCTGGTGCAGATCAGCGGCGGCTTCCGGCCGGATGCGGAGACCGGTACCGAAGCGCGGCCGATCGATCCGATGGTCGAGCAGACCGTTGCCTTCCTCGGCGCGCGCTACGGCGAGGTGTCGCCCGACGGCGAGGCGCACTTCCCGGTCGTGGTGCGCAAGGACTTCGAGCTGAGCTCGCGGGAGCCGGATCTCTCCCGCGAGGAGGTCGGAGCCATCACCACCAGGACCCTCGTGATGGCCGCCGACGACGACATCACACCCCTCGAGGACCTGCTCGAGTTCTATCGCGCCCTGCCCGACGCCGAGCTGGCGATCGTGCCGGGAACCTCGCACTTCCTCCTGCAGGAGAAGCCCGCCCTCTGCAACGCGATCGTCGTGGACTTCCTCGTCAACGACCCGGTGCCGACCGTTGCACCCATCCGCCGGGCACCTCCGCCGGAGGGTTGACCGCGCTGCGCCGGCCTACTCCCTGAACCGGCGAGCTCCGGGCGAGAATGGTCGGCGGCGACGACGTGGTCGTCGTTCGCCGAGGAGACAACTTCTTCGCGCGACCATCGCTTCGAACTCGACGACCTGCGGTTCGACTTCGAGATGCCTCGACCCAGAAAGGCGTACGTTGGTGCCTGTCCCATCCCAAGGGAACCCGTGCGCCACGATCCTCATGCTCTCGAGCACCACGGTCTCCGATGAGACGCCGGACGTGGGCTGCCGCCACGCTGCTCACCCTGATGCTCGGCGCCTGCGAAGAGGGACTCGTCCGCGACGAACCCCCGCCGGTGATCGTGCGATCGGGCGACCGGTCGTTCGAGCTCCGCGCTTGGGCGTACTGCTTCGGCGATACGTGTGCCGACGACCTTCCACCCGCCGATCCCCTGCACGTGGGCAGCCCGGGAGCGATCATCGTCGAGTTCCCGCTCGACGGATGGTCGTTCACCGCATTCTTCGCTCGTGCCGAGGGCTGCAGGCGAGCGCAACGGATCACGCTCGAAGCCCTCGGTCTCGGGCGATCCGTGCTTCGACCTGCAGGGCATGCGGACACCTACGACGTGACGCTCTTCGGCAAAGGCGACGGCGACCTTTCCGTGACCTTCCGCTGGTCGACCCCGCGCGACGGTCCGCTGGGTGGTCCGATGGTTCGATGGCCATGCTCGCCGAGCGCGGACGCGTGACGTTGGTCGCCTCCCGCAGGTCGTAGCCTGCGCCTGTGGGACGGATCCCCGAAGCCGCCCGCGAACTCCTGGAGAGCGATGCCGTCGCCCACGTCGTCACGCTGAACGACGATGGCTCGCCGCACGTCACCGCCGCGTGGGTCGGCGTCGAGGGTGACGAGATCGTCCTGGCGACGCTCCCGGACCAGCGCAAACTGCGGAACCTCCGGCGCGACCCGCGCGTCGCGATCTCGGTTCCCTCGAAGAACGTGAACGAGTGGGGCCTGCTCGAGTACCTCGTCGTGTACGGCACCGCGCGCGTCACGGAGGGCGGAGGCCCCGAGCTGCTCCAGCGCCTCGCGCACACGTACCTCGGTCCGGACGTGGTGTTCCCGAACATGCCGGACCCGCCGCCCGGGTTCGTCACGAGGGTCACGCCCGAGCGTTTCGGCGGTGTCGGGCCCTGGGCCCGCGGCGGCTGACGGGCCGCGAGGTCGGGCCGACCGCGTATCGTTCCGTTTCGATGGAGACGTGGGACGCGATCCGCTCGAGGCGCAACGTCCGCGCCTTCCACGACCGGCCGATCCCGCCCGACGATCTCGAACGGATCCTTGAGGCGGCCCGCCGAACGCCGTCGTCGACGAACCAGCAGGCCTGGGACTTCGTCGTCGTGACCGAACGCGAACGGCTGCTCGAGCTCGCCGAGGTCTGGCGCTGGGCTCGTCACGTCGGCACGTCGGCGGCCACGATCGCGCTCGTGATGCCCGTGTCCGACGATCGCGACGAGCGCGACACCCTCCACTACGACCTCGGCCAAGCGACGATGTCGATCATGCTCGCGGCCGCCGACCTCGGGATCGGGAGCGGCCACGCCTCCGTCGGCGACCAGGACGTCGCCCGCCGGGTCCTCGGGCTCCCGGAGGATCGCGAGTGCGCCTGGCTCGTCGCGCTCGGGTACCCGGCCGACCGGCCGCTCTCGCCGATCGCTCGGCCCAACCGGCGTCCCATCGAGGACGTCGTCCACCGCGAGCGCTGGTAGCGGGTCCGTCCACCGGCAGACCGCGAGTCTTCCCGTCAGACCCCCGGGAACCGGGACCTCGGGCCCGGGTCGCTCCGGCCGATGCGCCGCACGCTTGCGGGTGACCGTTCAGATCCCGGTCGGAGAGGAGGGCGCGATGTCCACCGACTTCGCACAGATGCCGCCCCACCACGAGGACCCGGCCTACAAGGCCGCCCTCGAACGCGCCGAGATGCTGCAGGGCTACTACATCCACCTGCTCGTCTACCTGGTGGTGAACGCCGGCCTGTTCTTCATCAACCTGCTCACGAGGGGGGATGACGGCGGCTGGTGGTTCTACTGGGTGCTCGCCGGCTGGGGGATCGCCGTCGTGATCAACACCCTGGTGGTGTTCGCCGGCGTCTTCTCGCAGGGCTGGAAGCAGCGCAAGGCCGACGAGATCTACCGGCGGGGCCAGCACTCGACGCAGCACGCCTGAGGAGGTGACGAACGATGACACCCGTTCGAACACCCACGGACGACCCGCTCGCGCGCGTTCGGCTCGAGCCGCCGCCGCGGACCGACGTCGCGGCCATCCCCGGCAAGTACCTGAGCATCACGAGCTACCGCCGTGACGGCTCGGGGGTCTCGACGCCGGTGTGGTTCGCCACCGAGGGCGACCGGCTGCTCGTCATGACGGACTCGAGGTCCGGCAAGGTCAAGCGGATCCGGCGGAACCCGTACGTGACGATCGCGCCGTGCTCGGGTCGCGGCAAGCCGAAGGCGAAGGGGATGCCGGCGCACGCCGAGCTCCTGCCGGCGAGCGAGGTGGATCGCTCGAAGCGGCTGATCGAGCGGAAGTACCGGTCCGACCTGCTGTTCGTCGGACCGGTCCGCGCGATCCAGAAGCTGTTCCGACCCGAGAAGCGGCACGAGGTCACTGCGATCGTCGCGATCTCGGCGCCGCCTGCCTGAACCGACGGCTCGCGCGCGGTGGTCGAGGCCGCGCGCGAGCCTTCGATCCCAGGGAAGTGCTGCTCGCCGAGGTGGTGACGCTCCTCGTCTACCAGCCCACCGGGCGCCGGAAGTACGGATCGGCTACGGCGTGGAGGACGGGAGACAGAGGCCGTTCGATCGCGGCGTGCACTTGGGCCTCATCCGATACGTCCGACATGCTGACGGAGGTCCTGCGGAGTCCTTCCACCGATCCCGATGAACGGTCGCGGCGACGGCGGCGGCCCCGGAGCGTCGGTTTACTCCGCACCTCGATCATGCGGCATCCTCGTGCAGGAGCGATGTCAATGCGTTCACGTCGTACCGTTCGAAGGCATCGACGTAGCGAGCGAGGAGCGCCTTCTGCCGGTCGTCCATCCGATCCGGTGACCCGCAGGCGCAACCATCCTTCTTCGAGATCGTCGATCGCGCCCGCTGCAGGGCGCTGTTCACCGAGTGGACGGTGGTGTCGAGCAGCTCGGCCACCTCGTCCGCCCTCCAACGCATGACGTCCTTCAGGATCAAGGCGGCCCGCTGTCTGGGCGGCAGGCACCCGAGAGCGGCACCGAGGGCGAGGCGAACGTTCTCTCGCATCTCCGCGGCTTCCGCGGGGTCGCCGTTCGCCTGGACGACCCGCGCATCCGGGAGCGGCAGGATCGACGTCTCCGTCACAGCGGTTCCGAACGGCTCGTCGGCCGACCACGCAGGCCCGAGATCCACCGGGCGAGCCCGGCGCTCGGGCCCTCCGAGCATGTCGTAGCAGACATTCGCGGCGATGCGGTAGAGCCACGCGCGCACGCTGGAACGCCCCTCGAACGAACCGAGGCCCCGCCATGCGCGCAGGAGCGTCTCCTGCACCGCGTCTTCCGCTTCGAACGTCGACCTCAGCATCCGGTTACAGAAGGCGGTCAGCTCGGGGCGGAATCGATCGAGTCTGCGTGCGAGCTCGGGGTCGAGCGTTTGGATCGTGTCCGGCATCGGCGTTCCTCCGATCCTCGGGTGGTCTCGGGTGGTTATCGAGACGCCCCGAGAATCGAAAGGCTCAGTCCGAACCGGTGACGTACAGCAGCGCCGCGGACGGAACGTCCTCCATCAGCTGACGTGCGAGCGCGCTCTCGTAGGTGGTGACGATCACCTGGCGGAGCCCCGCTCCCGAGGCGGCCCTGGCGAGGGTTCCCGCGACGACCTTCCGGAGCCGCGGATCGAGGTGTTCGAGCGGCTCGTCGAGCCACACGAACGGAGCCCTGGTCGACGCGCTCGAGATGAGCAGCCGGGTCAGCAGCAGCGCCCACACCTTCTCGCCGCCGCTCAACGAGCCGAACTCGAGCGTGCGGCCGCCGATCAGCCGGGTGATGCGGCCCTCGGAGCTCAGGGTGAGCCCGCCGGACCCGAACATCCGCTTCCACCGGCTCTCGACCTCCTTGGCGACCGGTTCGACGTGGTGCTCGGTGATCGCGCGGCCCGCCGCGGTGAAGGCCTCGTGCGCCGCGAGGGCGATCCCCTCCTCGCGATAGAGCGCCTCCAGCTCGCGCATCAGGTCTTCGTTCTCGTCCAGCTCCGTGAGCTCGTTCTGGAGCGACTCGCCCGACGCCGCGAGCACCGCGAGGCGCTTGTCCAGCTCCTGCAGCCCCTCCTGACGACGCTGGAGCTCGGCTCGCGTCGCCTCGAGATCGGCCTCGGGAGCCTCTGACTCCGGCTCCATCGGAACGGGGAGCTCGCGGGCCTCGAGCAGCAGGTCGCGAGCCTCCGTCAGCTCGGCGCGCGCGGCGGCGGCCTTCTGCTCGGCCTCGGCGAGCGCGGACTCGAGCTCCCCGATATGCCTCCCGTGCTCCTGTTCCGCGACGTCGGCCTCGTGTTCGGAGAGCGGGCGCAGACACGTGGGGCATCGCGCGTCGGCGCTGCGCAGGTCGGAGATCGCCGTCTTGATCAGCTCGATCTTGCCGCGAGCCGAGGCCGCCTCCCCCTCCGCGGCGCCGAGCTCTGCTTCCCTCCGACGCTCCTCCTCGCTCACGTCGTCGATCAGCGCCTCGGCCGCGACCGCTCGGTTCAGGATCGCGGATGCGCGTTCGGCGAGCGCGGCCAGCCGGTCGTTCCGGTCGGCCATGCTCGCCCGGAAGCGATCCCATTCCTCCGCGATCCGAACCTTCTCGGTCGACTCGGCGATCGCCTCGACCGCGCGTTCACGCTCCTCGCCGCCCGCGCCGAGCTGGTCGATGATCCCCTGGAGCTCGAGGATGAGGGCGTCCCTGTCCCGCTTCCCCGATCGCTGGGTCGTCTTCATCTTGCGCAGGGCGCTCGCGGCCCGGTCGGCCACGGCCTTGCTGGTCCGAGCCGCGTCGAACAGCGGCGTGACGCCGAAGACGCCGGCGAGATGATCCTGGAGGTCGAACTCGCCCTGCGCCGTCTCGACGGCGCTCCCGTGGATCATCATCGTGAGCTGCGCGAGCACGCGCGGCTCGGCGCCGAACTCCGTCCGCAGCAGGTCGTCGAGATCCTCCTGCGTGGAGATCTCCCGATCGGCGAGCCTCGCCTCGAGGGCCATCTTGCCCTTGGTGGTGATCGACCTCGTGATCTCGAGATCGATCCCCGAAGGAAGCCTCAGCTCGATCCCGACCGTGGCGGCGTCCGCGTCGCCACGGATCTGTTCGACCGGGTCCACCTGCGACGCGTCGCCGAACAACCCCCAGCTGGCACCCATGATGAGAGAGGTCTTCCCGATCCCGTTGGAGGCGACCACGAACGTCGCCCCCGGCCCCAGCTCGAGGTCGAGGTCCTCGTAGGCGCGCCAGCTCCGGAGCCGCAGGCGACGGATCATCGATCCCTTGCCGATCGCTCGATCCGCTCCTCGATGTCCTCGGGGTCGACGCTCCCGTCGATGAGGCCGTCGATCAGGCCCGAGATGGTCGAGGCCTCCTCATCGCCGAGCGCCAGCAGGACGTCCTTCTTCGGGTTGCCCTTGCGAGCCCGCTGCCCGATGGCCCGTTGCTCCTCGATCGCGGCCGCGGCGTGTTCGTCGCTCGGAACCGCGGATCCGATGGACGCCGGGTCGCTCTCGAACGCCGGGATGGGATCCCAGTACGGGATCAGCTCGCTCAGGAGATCTCCGATCGCGTCGGCCGCCGGCCGGACCGGGCGCCGGTACCCGCGGCCGAGCAGCGAGCCGCTGGGGATCGTGATCTGCGGCGCGCAGTCCTCGGGCAGAACGATCAGACACGAGAGATCCTCGGCGACGAGGGCGACGGCGGATGTATCCGGCAACGCCCCGAACGCCCGATCGAGATCCGGCAGACACTCGTTGTTGGCCTCCAGCTCCTGCGCCGTCCCGATCGCGAGCAGCCAGACCCGGATCCGGCCGCCGAAGGTCCCGACGATCCAGGCATCGGTGACCTCGATCCCCCCAACGTGGGAGAAGGCGAGGGCCGCGTCCGACTCCACGCGGGCGTCCGGAGGAAGCTCCTCGCGGAGCTGCGCAAGGAGCTGCTCGCTCGCACCTTGGCGAGGGGACGCCCCCTTGCCGCGCTCCCCGGCGCGGTCGCGTCCCAGTCCGAACTCGACCCCTTCGGTCAGCTCGAGTGCCGCGATGAGCCCTCGGAGCTCGTCCAGTTCCTTCGGATCGAGATGGTCCGTCTCGGGTTCGCGGCCTCCCATCTCGAGATACTCGAGGTACGCCGCGAGCGCCTCCTGGACGCGGTCGCCGTTCTCAGCCACGCTCCTCACCCGCTCCTGTCTCTCGTCTTCGCCTTCGCCGACTTCCTCGTCTTCGTCTTCGTCTTGGTCTCCGTCGTCATCGTCTGCTCACGTTCCGACACGTACGCCTGGACCTTGATGACGGCCAGGGCGACGATCTGGCCCACGCGTTGACCGGTCAACGGCGGAACCAGCTGGCGGCCGACCGCCGCCCGGCTCTTCCCGTCGACCCTGACCGCGGTGAAGACCTCTCGCTCGACCCGGGTGAGCACCTCGGCCGTGTAGATGGCCTCCTCGGCGAGCGCCAGCCTCTGGATGGCGGCAAGCTCGTCGAGCCCTCGGAAGTAGTCGACGTCGGCCCCGCTCGAACCGGCGAGGGTCTCGTGCAGGCTCTCCGGTCCCCCGCCTTCGACCTCCGCTCGGCCTCGAGCGTCGATCGAGCGGTCTCCTCGCCGAGCCTCCACCCGGCGCATGACGTCGACGGCCTTGTTCCGCGCCACGACGACGGCATGCGGGACGAACGGACCCTTGCTCGAGAACCCGTTCTCGGCCATCGCGCCCCACGCCTCGTCGACGACATCCCACGGATCCAGGCCAGCGATCACCTGATGGCGCCCCCGCCAGACGTTCAGCACCGAGGCGCGCATGAGTCCACGGATCCGTCGGTACTCCTGGTCGTCCACCCCCTCCGGCAGCCTGGGGTCATGTGGCTCATCCACGCGACGTACTTATCGCAGACGCGCCCGAATCGAAAATCCCCAGGCCCAGAGGGAGCAGGTGAGCCGGATGCCCGCGATGAGTTCCGGGGGCGTCCGGCCGTCGTAGTGTCGATCCCGATACCGAGGAAGACTTCCGATGCGCAGGGTGACCTATGCGATGAGCGCCTCGCTCGACGGCTACATCGTCGGGCCGGACGGAAGCTTCGACTGGGGTGCGCCCGGCGAGGAGATCTTCCGCTTCTGGATCGACCAGACCCGCGAGGTCGGCGTCCACCTGCTGGGACGTCGGCTCTACGAGACGATGCTGTACTGGGAGACCGCCGACCAGGATCCGTCGCTCGACGACACGGGGCGCGATTGGATCGCGGTCTGGAACCCGCTCCCGAAGGTGGTGTTCTCCAACACGCTGTCGGAGGTACAGGGCACTGCCCGCCTGGCCTCCGGCGGCCTGGCGGAGGAGATCGGGCGGTTGCGGGCCGAGCCGGGAGAGGGCGACATCGCGATCGGCGGCGCGACGCTCGCCGCCCAGGCGGCCGAGCTGGATCTGATCGACGAGTACCGGGTCATGGTCTACCCGGTGCTGACCGGCGGTGGCATCCCGTTCTTCCCGCAGCACGAGCGCCGCGTGGATCTCGAACTCATCGAGACCCGCACCTTCAGCTCGAGGGTCGTCTACCTCCGTCACCGCGTGGTGCGCTAGCCGGCTCGGCCGTACACGTCCACGCACGAGACGCATCGACGGCAAGGTAAAGGAGGTCATCATGAAGTCACAGAGCAACCACCACCGTGGCGATCGGACGATCAACGCGCCCGCCTCGATCACCGTCACGCCGGTCTTCGTTGCCGACCTGCACGTTGAGGGCGAGCGGATGCCCATCTACGCGCACGTCATCGACCATCCCGATGGGCGCGTGCTGGTCGACACCGGCATGACGGAGCTGCACCCGGCGTTGGCCGACATGGATCCCCGCCTCCGGCCACTGAACGAGCAGGACTTCGATCTCGCCGGCATCGACATCGTCGTCAACACCCACCTGCACGGCGACCACTGCGGCGGCAACCACCTCTTCGCCGGCAAGCCGATCTACGTCCAGCGTCGGGAGCTCGACGACGCGCGCAGCGAGGACGACTACACGATCCGCGAGTGGCTCGAGGCGCCCGGCCTGCGATACGTGCCGGTCGACGGTGAGCTCGAGCTGCTTCCCGGTGTCCGGCTCGTCCCGGCGCCGGGCCACACACCCGGCAGCCAGGTGGTCGTCGTCGAGACCGGAGGACGTCCGGTCGTCATCGGCGGCGACGTGGCGGTCTGGTTCGGCGAGCTCGAGGACCCGGACAACGAAGGCCAGCGGCTGGTGCTCGCGCTCGACCCCGAACTGGTCTGGCTCGCGCACGAGCACGAGCCGTGGCGACCCCCGCACCGCGCCGCCAATACGAACGAACGGTAAACGCGCGGACGCAATGCCCGGGCTCGGATCATGGCGCTCGACGACCGCACTTCCTGTCGGTCCTCACCGGCGAGCCCGCGAGCATGATCGCGGCCGAGCGACTCGCGATCGATTGCTGGACACGCCCAGCACCGCGAGACCTGAGGCCGGCTCGAGCCCGCGCACCTGACTCCTGCGGCGGCCCGGCGGCCTCCGCCTACCATGTGGGTCATGCCCACCCGGAACGACATCCGAAACGTCGCGATCGTGGCCCACGTGGATCACGGCAAGACCACGCTCGTCGACGCGATGCTCTGGCAGTCCGGCGCCTTCCGGGCGAACCAGGACGTGGCCGAGCGAGTGCTCGACTCGACCGATCTCGAGCGCGAGAAGGGCATCACGATCCTGGCGAAGAACACGGCCGTTCGTCACGGCGACCTGAAGATCAACATCGTCGACACGCCGGGGCACGCGGACTTCGGCGGCGAGGTCGAGCGCGGGCTCACGATGGTGGACGGCGTCCTGCTGCTGGTCGACGCCTCGGAGGGGCCGCTGCCGCAAACGCGCTTCGTGCTGCGCAAGTCGCTCGAGGCGCGCCTGCCGGTGATCCTGGTCGTGAACAAGATCGACCGCCCCGATGCGCGGACGATGGAGGTCGTCGACGACGTCTATCAGCTCTTCCTCGACCTCGACGCGGACGAGCACCAGATCGAGTTCCCGATCCTGTTCGCCGACGCGCGGTCCGGACGCTGCGGCCCCAACCCGGTCGACCTTCCCGAGGACCTCGAGCCGCTGTTCGACGCTCTTCGAACCCACATCCCAGCCCCCTCCTACGAGGAGGGCCATCCGCTGCAGGCGCTGGTGACGAACCTCGACGCCTCCCCGTACGTCGGCCGGCTCGCGCTCTGCCGCGTTCGCAACGGCACGATCCGCCGCGGGCAGGAGGTCGCCTGGTGCCGGGCCGACGACACGATCGAGCCCGCCAAGGTCGCCGAGCTCTACGTGACCGAGGCGCTCGACCGCGTCGAGGCCGAGGAGGCGGGACCGGGCGAGATCGTCGCGGTGGCCGGCATCGACGAGATCACGATCGGCGAGACGCTCGCCGATCCCGACGACCCGCGGCCGCTGCCGGTCACCCGCGTCGACGAGCCGTCGCTCTCGATGACGATCGGCATCAACACCTCGCCGCTCTCGGGCAAGGACGGCTCGAAGCTCACCGCGCGCCAGCTGAAGTCGCGGCTCGATCAGGAGGTCGTCGGCAACGTCTCGATCCGCGTGCTCGACGCCGACCAGCCCGACCGGTGGGAGGTGCAGGGCCGCGGCGAGCTCCAGCTCGCGGTGCTCGTCGAGATGATGCGGCGGGAAGGGTTCGAGCTCACGGTCGGCAAGCCGCAGGTTGTGACGCGCGAGATCGACGGCGTGCTGCACGAGCCGGTCGAGCGCGTGGCGATCGACGCGCCCGAGGAGTACCTCGGCGTGATCACCCAGCTGCTCGCACTCCGCAAGAGCCGGATGGCGGACATGGTGAACCACGGCACGGGGTGGATCCGCATGGAGCACCTTGTCCCCGCGCGCGGGCTGATCGGCTTCCGGACCGAGTTCCTCACCGAGACGCGCGGGACCGGGCAGCTCCATCACGTGTTCGAGGGCTACGAGCCGTGGCACGGCGACCTCCGAACGCGACCGACCGGATCGCTCGTCGCCGACCGGCAGGGCGTGAGCACGACGTTCACGCTGCTCACGCTCCAGGAGCGCGGGTCGCTGTTCGTCGGGCCGGGCGAGGACGTCTACGAGGGCATGATCGTCGGCGAGAACGCCCGCGCCGAGGACATCGACGTGAACCCGACGAAGGAGAAGAAGCTGACGAACATGCGCGAGTCCACGTCGGAGCAGTTCACGCGCCTGATCCCCAAGCGCGCGCTCGTGCTCGAGCAGGCGCTCGAGTTCATCCGCGAGGACGAGTGCGTCGAGGTCACGCCGTCGAACGTGCGACTCCGCAAGGTCCTGCTTCCACAGCAGGAGCGCGCGAAGGCCGCCCGCCGCAGCCGCCCGGTCGTCGAGGACTGAAACCACTTCCCCTCCTGAGCACGCCGCCCTGCGCACCTCTCTCGGTCGCGCTTCCCCTGGATCAGGACCGATACCGTCCGCATCCGCCTCTAGCGTGAGGGGAGTCGACCGCGATAGACGTGGTCTGAGACGGAAGAAAGGAGAAGCCATGACTGCTGCCACGACCACCGAGGAGATCCGGCCGTTCAGGATCGAGGTCTCGGACGCCGAGCTCGACGACCTGCGCGACCGGCTCGCCCGGACCCGCTGGCCCGACGAACTCCCGGGCGTCGGCTGGAGCTACGGCGTGGGGCTCGACTATGTGGAGGGCATGGTCGAGCACTGGCGCAGCTCGTTCGACTGGCGCAAGCAGGAGGCCGTACTGAACGAATTCCCGCAGTTCACGGCGACGATCGACGGGACCAACGTGCACTTCCTGCACGTCCGCTCGCCCGAGCCGAACGCGCTGCCGCTGATCCTCACGCACGGGTGGCCGGGCTCGGTCGCCGAGTTCCTCGACGTGATCGGACCGCTGACCGATCCGGCGTCGAACGGTGGCGACGCGGCCGACGCGTTCGACCTGGTGATCCCGTCGCTGCCCGGCTACGGCTTCTCGGGTCCGCCGCGCGAGACCGGCTGGGACAGCGCGCGCACCGCGAGGGCGTGGGACGCGCTCATGAAGCGCCTCGGGTACGAGCGGTACGGCGCCCACGGCGGCGACGCCGGCGCCCTGGTCACGCGCGAGCTCGGCATCCTGAAGCCGGACGGACTCGTGGGCGTGCACGTGCTGCAGATCTTCGCGTTCCCCTCGGGCGACTCCGAGGAGATGGGCCGGATGGACGAGTTCGAGAAGGAGGGGATGGCGAACCTCGCGAGCTTCGACGAGCACTCCGGCTACCTGAAGATCCAGCAGACGCGGCCGCAGACGCTCGCATACGCGCTCACCGACTCCCCGGCCGGCCAGCTCGCGTGGAACAGCGAGCTGTTCATGGGGTGGGGCGGCGAGAACGTCGACAACGTCGACCGCGACCGGTTCCTCACGCACGTGTCGATCTTCTGGTTCACGGCGACGGCAGGCTCGGCGGCGCGCATGTACCTCGAGGACGCGAGGTCGGGCGCCGGCTACCGCGAGGTGCCGAACGAGACGCCGACCGGCGTGTCGGTGTTCCCGTGGGACTTCCGGTCCGTGCGGGCGTTCGCCGAGCGCTCGAACAACATCGTTCACTGGTCGCAGTTCGATCGTGGCGGGCACTTCGCAGCCTCGGACGCGCCGGACCTGCTCATCGAGGACCTACGGACATTCTTCCGCCGCTTCCGCTGACGACTCATCGCATATCCGCGGTCGGGCTGTAGGCTCGGCGGTGTCCACAGGGAGGACGCATGCGGATCGTCCTGGCGGGTGCTCGCATATTCGACGGCACGGGCGCGCCGACCGCCGATGCCGACGTTGCCTTCGAGGACGGCCGGATCGTCGACGTCGGTCCGGGGCTCGACGGTGACGAATCCGTCGACGTGGCCGGGGCGACCCTGTTGCCGGGGCTGTTCGACTGCCACGTCCATATCTCCGGCCGCTACGAGGACTTCGACGAGCTCGACGTCATGCACCGGCCGTTCTCGTACCGCTTCTTCACGATCGCGGAGAACCTGCGTCGAACGCTGGCCCTGGGGATCACGACGGTCCGCGACGCGGCCGGAGCGGATCTCGGCCTCAAGCTGGCCGTCGACGACGGGGTGCTCGTGGGGCCGCGCATGCGGATCTCCATCAACGCGCTCAGCATGACGGGAGGACACAGCGATGCCTGGCTTCCGAGCGGTGGGGTGTCGGTGTGGAACCTCCCGTATCCCGGCATGCCCGACGCGGTCTGTGACGGTGTCGAGGGCGTCGCCCAGAAGGTCCGCGAGGTGATCCGGGCGGGCGCGGACGTCATCAAGATCTCTTCGACCGGTGGGTTCCTGTCGCCCTTCGACGATCCGGCCATGCCGCACTATTCACAGGAAGAGGTCGATGCCATCGTGGCCACGGCGGCCGACCTCGGGCGCTGGGTGATGTCCCACGCGCACGGGGCCGAGGGGATCAAGCGCGCGGTGCGCGCCGGTGCTCGCTCGATCGAGCACGGCACCTATCTCGACCGGGAGTGCGCCGAGATGATGCTCGAGCACAAGACGTGGCTCGTCCCCACGCTCACGGCCGGCGACACGACCGAGGCGCTGGCGAACGACCCCAAGGTCCCCGAGCCCGTCAGGGAGAAGCTGCGCGAGCTCGGACGGCCCGAGCTCGACGCGTTCCGTCTCGCCGCCGACGCAGGGGTCAAGGTCGCGATGGGGACCGACTGCCCCGTCGCGCCGCACGGGACGAACCTCCGCGAGCTCGTACTGATGGCCGAGAACGGGTTCACGCCCGAGCAGGCGCTCGTCGCCGCGACCTCCAGCGCCGCCGAGCTCATGGGCCTCCAGGACGAGCTCGGAACGCTCGCACCTGGGAAGCGCGCGGACGTCGTGGTGGTCGATGGCGATCCGTTCGAGTTCGACAAGCTGCCCGAGCGGATCCGGAGCGTGTACAAGGACGGTGTTCGGGTGGTCGCGTGACGGTACGCGCTCCGATCCCGCCCGTTTCGTTCGAGCGATATAGACCAGGGTCACCGAGTCCATCGACGAGAAGCACCCGATCGGTCCGGTTCCCCGTGACGATTGCGGGACCGCCGATGGAGGTGTGTGTGGACTACACGACCGCAGGGTCAAGGGAGGAGGGGGTTCGGATGTCGGTGATGGTGCAGTACATCGTGAAGGTGTCCGACGTCGATCGATTCGTCGCCACGTCGACCAAGTTCGCCCCGATGATGGCGGCGATGGGCGGCAAGCGGGGCGGCGTGTTCGAGGACCAGAACGACCCAGGACTCGTCTCGACGATCTCCGAGTGGGAGAGCCACGACCAGATGCACGCGGCCTCGGAGAAGTACGGCGATCAGTTCAACGAGGAGGCCGGCACGGCCGGCGCGGAGTGGACGACCCACATCTGGCACCGCAAGGGCGACGCCTGAACGATCGAGGGCCGGGCGACAACCTCCGCCCGGCCTTCATCCCTCATCGGATCAGGGCCCGCGATCGACTGAAGGCCGGCCCGGCCGAGCGGTGAGGGCCGCCGTCGCGTCCTCGATGAGGCGCGATGATGGGGCGATGCCTCGACCCCTCACCGAGCGATCGCTCCTGCAGGCCGCTCGGACGCTCGCGACGAAGGACCCGGCGCTGGCGGCGTCCGTCGAGCGGTTCGGCCCGCCGCCGCTCTGGGCGCGCGAGCCGTCGTTCGCGACCCTGGTGCACCTCATCCTCGAACAGCAGGTCTCGCTCGCGTCGGCGCTCGCGGCGTTCGCCCGACTCAAGGTCGCAACGGGGGACGTGACGCCCGCCGCGTTCCTCACGCTGGACGACACGACGCTGCGCGAGATCGGGTTCAGCCGGCAGAAAGCCGGCTACGCGCGCGACCTGGCGATCGCGCTGAACGACGGGTTCGACCTGGCGGCGCTGGATCGGTTGTCGGACGACGAGGTGCGGCGCTCGCTGATCGGGCTCCGCGGGATCGGCCGGTGGACGGCGGACGTGTACCTCACGATGTGTCTCCTGCGGCCCGACGTGTGGCCCCACGGCGACCAGGCGCTCGCGACCGGCGTGATGGAGCTCCTCGCGCTGCCGGAGCGCCCGACGTTCGACGAGCTCGAGGCGCTGGCCGAACGTTGGCACCCGTTCCGAGCGGTCGCGGCTCGGATCGTGTGGCACCACTACCTCGGCGTCCGCGGGCGCACCGACGACTAGCCGTCGGCCTTCTCCGATGCCGGCCTCGTCATGACGAGGAAGTCCCCTTCGGTGCTGCGCAGGACGCCCTCGCGCTCGAAGCCCAGGGCGACGGCGACCTTCCGTGAGCGATCGTTCCAGTCGAGGATCAGCAGCCGGAGTCGGTTCGGGGAGAAGTGCTGGATCGCGAACTCGACGATCGCTCCGACGAACACGGGACCCAGACCTTGGCCCATGAGATCGGGTCGCATGCCGTAGCCGATGTCGAGGGTGCCCGCTTCCTCGACCGCGCCCGGAACACGTGCCTCCTGACCGAAGCAGCAGTAGCCGACGAGCGTCGCGTCGTGTTCGACGGCCCAGAATCCGGCCTCCGGGGTGGCGACCTCGTGGACGTCGTAGGTCTGGTACCGGCCCGGATAGCGCCACGTCGCGATGGCTTCGCCGTCGGCTTCTGTGAGCGCCCGAAGCCTCATCACCGGATGCTCACCCTGGGACGAGCGACCGCAAGGACGGGGGGTGTTTGCGGTCCGGGCAATGGGGCTACGTGCAAAGTGATGACCGAGCGCGCAACCCAGGCACGATCACCCCCGAACAGAATGGTCCGAGCCTGCAACACCGAACGATCGGCCGTGAGCCGCGAACAGAGAGGGGGACGGGGATGGCTGTCGCCACCATCATCGACGGACGGCACACGTATCGCCTCCAGACGCTGGGACGGGTCTTCGGCTGGTTCTTCCTGGCCACGTTCCTCACCTCGATCCCGGCCTACTTCGTCGGCTACGAACGCATCCTGGAGGACCCCGGCCTGATCACCGGGGCCGGCGCCGATCCCACCGCGGGCGTGGCGACCGCCGCCACGCTGGAGATCTTCCTCATCATCGCCAACGTCGCGACCGCCGTGATCGCGTACCCGGTCCTCAAGCGCGAGAGCGAGATCGGAGCCGTCGGCTACGTCTCGGCGCGGCTCGTCGAGGGCATCTTCATCGCCATCGGGGTCGTCAGCGCCCTCGCGTTCATCCTGATGCGGCAGGAGGCCACGGCGGTCGCCGACCCCGTGATCGGCGAGGGATTCGTCGCGATCTATTACCGAGCGTTCCTGGTCGGGCCCGGCTTCATGGCGGGTCTCGCGAACGGCGTGATCCTCGGATACCTGATGTACCGGTCCGGCCTGGTGCCGCGAGGGATGACGTGGCTGGGTCTCATCGGAGGTCCGCTCGTCATGATCACCGGCATCCTCATCATGTTCGACGCGATCGAACGAGGCGGGACCGTTCAGGTCATCGCGACGGCCCCGGAGTTCTTCTGGGAGCTCTCGCTCAGCACCTACTGCATCGTCAAGGGATTCCGGGCCACGCCCACCCTCGGCTTCGAGTCCGTCACGACGCTGCCCGAGTCCGACAGCGCCCTGAGGCAGGGAGCCTAGGGCAGCTTCGGAGACCGGGCGATCCGCTCGACGGGTTATCCGAGCTCCGCGCGGGGTATGCGCCTCGCGATGAAGCTGACGACGACCACGCTCGTCACCGTCGACGGGGTGATGCAGGGGCTCGGCGGGCCGGACGAGGATCGCAGCGGCGGGTTCGAGCGCGGCGGGTGGGTCACGCCGTACGCCGACGCCGAGGGCATGACGGTGATCGGCGAGATCTACCACCGCGCCGACGCGTTCCTGTTCGGCCGTCGGACCTACGAGATCTTCGCCGCCTCCTGGGGTACCTGGCCCGACCCGGGCGACAGCCCCATCTGGACGGCGCTGAACACGCGCCCGAAGTACGTGGCGTCGAACTCGATCAGCGACCCGCCGTGGGCGAACACGACCGTGCTGTCCGGTGACGTCGGGGCCGCGGTCGGCGAGCTCCGAGCGAAGCCCGACGGCGAGCTCCAGGTGCACGGCAGCGGCGCCCTTGTCCGGTGGCTGCTCGACCACGACCTCGTCGACGAGATGAACCTGCTCACCTTCCCCGTGATCGTCGGTCAGGGGACGCGGCTGTTCCCCGACACCGGCCCGGATATCGCGCTCGAGCTGCTCGGATCGCGGACCACCGCCGGCGGGGTGACGATCCAGGTCTACCGGCCGACCGGGCGCCCGCAGTACCGAACGGCCTCGGCCAACGTGGATCAGTGAAACCTGCGAGGGGCCGACCGCAGTGACGCTCAACCGAGCTCGACCGTGTCGGGCTCGGTGTGCTTCAGCCAGACGAGGATGCCGACCGCGATCGGCGCGAGCAGCAACATCGCCATCGCGGTCAGCGTCCCCTTCGCGCCCCAGTCGGTGAGACCGACGCCGAGGCAGAGCACCGCGCAGACGATCAGGACGATGTCGACCGTCCGGTAGAGCTCCGGCGACTCGGTACGGACCCGCAAGGTGGCGGTGATCAGCGCGATCGTGACCAGCGCCGCCGCGAGCGCGCCCGCGAGCAGCCACCGCACCTCGTCTGGCACCGCGTTCGCCTCGTGTCCGATCGTATTCAGGACCCCGGCGCCGCCCGCCGCGATCGCCACCACGAGCGGGAAGTGCAGGTAGAGCCAGAGCTGCGTGTGCCTCGGAACCGGCTCGCGGTGCGACACCAGGTCGAAGTAGATCCACCAGAGCCCGATCGCGACGATCACGCCGAGCAGCCCGATCACGATGCCGGTGGCGTCGAGCGGGTCGAGATCGGCCATGCCGGCCACCGCCCCGACGATCACCTCGCCGAGCACAATGATCACGAACAGTCCCATGCGTTCGATGAGCGAGGGCGTGGTCGCGATGATCGCGTCGCCCCCCTGAGTCTCGGGCGGGGTCCATCGATGCATCCCGATCACGAACCCGAGCACCTCGGACGCGAGCGCGATCGCCCACAGCCAATAGGTCGTCGATCCTTCGAACGCGACGCTCACGGCGAACAGAACCGCAGCCACCAGGTACCCGATCGAGTACGGCACGGACCCCGGCCGGTGCGCCGGATCGTGCAGGCCCGTCCGGAACCACAGGATCACGAGGAGCAGCGTGTTCGCAGCGTACGCGAGCGCGAACCCGTCGGTTCCCTCGCCCGGCACGTCCCCGATGAACGCGCCCATGACCGCGACGGTGAGCATCTGCGCGAACGTGAAGACGCGGACGCCCACGTCGTTGGTCGTGTGGAGGTCGTAGTACAGCGTTCCGTTCAGCCACGAAGACCAGACCGCGTAGAACAGGAACACGAACCACCCGACGCCGGCCCACGACGGATGCGTCGCGAGGTGGTGCCCGAGCTGCGAGATGACGACGACGAAGACGAGGTCGAAGAACAGCTCGAGGAACGTCACCCGCCGGTCCGCCGCCCGATCCGCGTAGCGGCCCGGGGGCTGCCACAGCCGCCGGAGGTTCAGCCGGCCGTCCATGGCACGGAATCTACCCGTGCCCGAACCGCCACGAGCGCCCTACGGGGGGCGCCGGGCCACACAGCCTCGCCCACGGGCAACCGCCGGAGAATTCCGATGGGCCAGCACTAGGGTGGAAATGACGACGGACGGTAGTTCGGCAGCCGGCGCGCTGACGGATCGCATACCCGGAAGGAGGCGACCGATGAGTGAAGACTCGAACCGGGAGCACGAGCGCATCGCCGAGGAGGCGAGGCATGCGGCCGACGAGGCGGTCCGCGCATCCGAAGAAGCGGCGCAGCGGACGAAGGTAGATGTCGATCACCTGAAGGAGGACATGGAGACGGGCGAGGGGCGAGACGAGACCCTGCGACAGATGGGCCTGATCTACAGCGGGCTGATCGGGGTCGCGATCCTCATGGTGCAGCCGTTCCTCGGCGCCGCCTCACTCGACGTCGCGGCGACGATCAGCGTGATCGCGTTCGCGGTGGCCGTCCCGCTCCTCGCGACGCTGGTCCTGCTCAACCGGCAGGAGTCCTATCGCCAACGAAGGACCCCGTCCGTCACCGTCCTGGTCGCGCACTCCCTCGCGCAGGGCGCGGCCGTCGTGGGGCTCGTCGCCGGCTTCTGGCACATCGACTGGGTCGCAGGCGTGTGCTTCCTCGTCGCCGCCTTCGTGGGGCTGGGCGTGCACTCGGCCGGCTTCACCCGCCTGGAGCTCCCCCCCAGGCCGACGGCATAGTCGCGGTCTCGTTCGAAGGTCAGTCCGTGACGTAGTACCAGCCGACGGCGAGCGCGATGAAGATCACGACGAGGCCGAACACCTCGATCCGTCGCGTCCGGTTCCACAGGACCAGGGCGACGGCGGTCACGATCCCGGTGCCCGCGACGGCGATCTTCGTTGGCAGCCAGTTCCGCGGCCGGTACCCGGTGTCCGAGACGATGCAGATCGGGCCCGCGCCCGGGGCGTCGATGTACTCGAACTCGTACGGCTCCTCGCACGTGTATCTCGGCAGGAGGAACGCCACCGCCAGCGAGACGAGGACCACGGCGACCGCGATGGCGTAGACGAGCACCCGTCGATCCACCTGGTCAGTATGAGGAGCGTGCCTCGGACCGGGGGATAACCCCACGCCGAACTCGCCCGGTGGCAGGATTGGGCCTCCTGCGCGAACCGCCTACCGTGCAGGCATGGACACCACGATGACCATCCCACCCCCTCCCACCGCCCCGAGCCCGAGTCCGGTCGTCCGCGGGCTGCGGGCGCCGTTCGAGCTCCGGACGTGGAAGGACACCGTTCACCTCCTGCTGAACCTTCCGGTCGGCATCGCCACGTTCACGATCATCGTGACCGGGTTCGCCCTCGGGTTCAGCCTCCTCATCACGCTCGTCGGCATCCCGATCCTGGTAGCGCTCGTCTACATCTCGCGCTGGATGGGGACGTTCGAGCGCGTCCGCGCGGCGCTCCTCCTCGACGCCGAAGTGCCGAAGCCCTACCGGCCGGACCCGAGCGGTACCTGGTGGCGGGTCTACCTCTCGCGAGCGAGCGACCCGGCGACCTGGATCGAGATGGCGTACCACCTCCTGCTGCTGCCGATCGGCACGATCACGTTCACGATCGTCGTCACGTTCTGGACGCTTGGCCTCAGCCTGATCCTCGCCCCGCTCTTCGGCTGGTGGCTGCCCAACGGGGTCCACGTCTTCGACTCATGGCTCACGCTCACCGTCACGGACTCGCCGCTCACGATCCAGCTCGGCAACGTGTCCAGCACCGTGCACTGGATCATCGACACACCGCTCGAGTACGGGGTCGTCATCCTGCTCGGGATCGTGGTCTTGTTCCTCACACCGTGGGTGACCCGCGGGCTCGCGCACGGCAACCGCGCGCTCGTGCGCGGGATGCTCGGCCGCGACGTGACCGAACGCGTGCGCGAGCTCACCGCCTCGCGCTCGGCCGCCGTGGACCTCGCCGCCGAGGACCGCCGCCAGATCGAACGCGACCTGCACGACGGCGTGCAGCAGCGGCTCGTCTCGCTCGCGATGGACCTCGGGCGCGCGAAGGAGAAGCTCGACACCGATCCGGACCGAGCGAAGGAGCTTGTCGACGAGGCGCACGAGGAGGCGAAGCGAGCGATCACCGAGGTGCGCGACCTGGCGCGCGGGATCCACCCGGCCGTGCTCACCGACCGAGGACTCGACGCCGCGCTCTCGGCGCTCGCGGCCCGGTCGCCGGTGCTCGTCGACGTGCAGGTGAACGTCGCGAGGCGGCCACCCGCCTCCGTGGAGGCCGCCGCCTACTTCGTCGTGAGCGAGGCCCTCACGAACATCGCGAAGCACGCCCGCGCGTCGAAGGCGAGCGTGACCGTCCGCCGCGCGGACGACGGATGGCTCACGATCCAGGTCCAGGACGACGGCGTCGGCGGCGCCACGATCGTCGAGGGCTCGGGGCTCGCCGGGCTGCGCGACCGCGTGGGCGCACTCGACGGCGAGCTGCAGCTGCTCTCGCCGACCGGCGGCCCGACCGTGCTCCAAGTGGAGATCCCGTGCACGTCGTGATCGCCGAGGACGGCGTCCTGCTGCGCGAGGGCCTCGCCCGCCTGCTCGCCGACGAGGGGCACGAGGTGTCGGCAACGGTCGGGGACGCGCTCGGCCTCGTCGAGGCGGTCGAGCAGGAGCGGCCGGACGTCTGCATCGTCGACGTGCGGATGCCGCCGACGTTCACCGACGAGGGCCTGCGCGCGGCGCTCGAGATCCGCTCGCGGTGGCCGGGCACGCCGGTCCTCGTGCTCTCGCAGTACGTCGAGGAGCGATACGCGACCGAGCTGCTCTCGGGCGAGTCGAGCGGCGTCGGGTACCTGCTGAAGCAGCGCGTGGCCGACGTGCGCGAGTTCCTCGACGCGCTCGAGCGGGTCGCCGGGGGCGGGACCGCGCTCGACCCGGAGGTCGTCGCGCAGCTGCTGGCCCGGGCGCGGCGCCACCCGGCCGACGAGCTCACGCCGCGCGAGCGCGAGGTGCTGGCGGCCATGGCCGAGGGCCTCTCGAACGCCGGGATCGCGCAGCGGCTCGTGATCACCGAGGGAGCCGTCGAGAAGCACGTGACGAGCATCTTCACGAAGCTCGGTCTCGAGCAGGCCGAGACCGACCATCGCCGGGTCCTCGCGGTGCTCCGGTACCTCGAGGACCGCGAGCCCGAGTAGTCACCGACCCGACCGGGAGGAGATCCGCATGAAGGCCTGGTCACGCACGCCCGTTATCGTCATCGCGATCGTCGTCCTTGCGCTGACCGCCTGTTCGCGCGAGCGCTCGGGCGACGTTCGAGACGGGGAGACGGGCGCCGACGCCGTCGAGATCACGTTGCGGGATGACGCGTTCGCCCCGGCCGTCCTCGAACTCGAGGCCGGGAACGACGTGACCGTCGAGGTCCGGAACGACGGCAGCTACGGCCACAACTTCACGATCGAGTCGATGGACCTGTCGACCGGCACCGTCGAGCCCGGGCAGGTCGTGACGGCGACGTTCGTGGTGCCGGACGGGACGACGGGGTACCGCTGCACGTTCCACCCCGGCATGGACGGCGAGATCGTGACGTGACCGGCCCGTTTCGGCATCGCGGCGGCTTGGTAGAACCAGACCGGGAGCATCCGAACGCCGAGCGCGAGGAGGCACACGATGGGCAACGTGATCTACGACAAGAGCATGTCCCTCGACGGCTTCATCGCCGGGGCGAACGTCCGGCTCGAGGCGGGGCTCGGCGACGACGGCGAACGGCTCCACGACTGGGCCTTCAAGGATCCCGCCGGCATGAAGATGATCGAGCACGAAGTGGAAGCGCTCGGCGCCGTGATCTGCGGGCGTAGGACCTACGACATGTCGATCCCGTACTGGGGCGACGGTGGCCCGACCGGGGAGGCCCGGGTTCCGCTCTTCGTGGTCTCGCACGGCGTGCCCGACGACGTGCCCGAGGGCGGCGTCTACACGTTCGTGGGCGATCTCGAGACCGCGCTCACGCGCGCGAGGGAGACGGCCGGCGACAAGAACATCGCTGTCATGGGGGGCGACGTCGGGCGCCAGCTCCTCGACTCGGGCGTGATCGACGAGCTCTCGATCCACGTCGTGCCCGTCCTGTTCGGGAGCGGCACGCCGCTGTTCGGAGGAGGCGTGGGCGAGCACGTCACGCTCGAGCTCACCGGCGTGAGCGAGACGGACTACGCCATGCACATGCGATACCGCGTCGTCCGCGACGCCTGAGCCGAACGACGTCGCGCGGGCCAGCCGTTCGGCGATCGCGACCCGTCCACGATCCAGCGCCGCGATGTCCCGGAACAGCACGAAGTGGTAGTTCGAGAGCTCCAGGTACGAGTCGTCGCGATCGAGGTGCAAGGCACGCCCCTCGGCGAACGGCTGAGCGAGGACGTGATCCGGACGATCGTCGAGGATGCCGGCGCCGCGCTCCGCGCGTTCCTCACCGAGGAGGGAGCGCTCGACGTGCCGATGTCGGGCCATATCGTGGTCGCCCACCGAGCCTGACCGTTCGCGGGAGTGGGCATACGCTCCCGTCGTGACCGAACGACTCTGTCTCCGGTGCGACTGGACCGGGGACGCGGCGGGAGCCCACTGCCCCGACTGCGGGGCTCCGCTCTACCGGCCGGCCGAACCCCGGCCCACACGTCCTCGAGAGGTCGCCGGCCCGGCCACCCTGGGGTCGCCACCCTCCGCCCCGGGCGCGCGAAGCGGGACGGTCGGATCCGTCCGGGACGACGAGGTCCTTCCGATCGCCCCGACGCGGGACGGTCGCTGGCCGGTGATCGTCATCGCGTTGATCCTGACCACCGCCGGGTTCGGGTACGCGCTCGTCCGTGGCTCCCCACCGGATCCCGCGGAGGCGCTCGCGCCGGAGGACGCGGGGCCGGAGGCCGCGACCCGCAGCGCCGAGTTCCCGACGCCCCCCTCGGATCCGACGGTGAGGACGTCGGCGGCGCCGCCCGGCCCCTGCGGCAGAGGACGAGACCGCGAGAGGATCGCGCCCCCGGCGGACATCGTCCCGGCCCCGGCGGCCGACTACCGCTTCCGGCGGACGTACGGGAGCGTGGGGAACGCCCCCGACCTCGTCGATGCCGGGCGGCACGCGGCGGCCTTCGTCTTCGACGCCTCCATCGACCGACCGGTGCTGGGCTTCTCCGGACGCGCGGGGCTCGCGCTCACGCCGGCGACTGGGGTCGTCTATCCCGGCACCTACTCGATCGAGCTGCTGTTCCGCTTCGACCAGGTCGGGGGATACCGGAAGGTCCTCGACTTCAAGGACGGCTCCGTGGACGACGGGCTCTACGTGCTGGACGGGTGCCTCAGCTTCTTCCCGGAGACCCTGCGTCCCACGACGGCGATCAGGCTGAACGCGTATGCGCACGTCGTGCTCACTCGGGACTCCGCCGAGCGCGTGGTGGGCTACGTCGACGGTGTCGAGCAGTTCGCCTTCGACGACGAGGCCGGGCTCGGGGTGATCGCCTCGGACACGCTCCGGTTCTTCGTCGACGACGCCGAGACGCGCCGGGAGTTCTCCGACGGAGCGGTGACCCAGATCCGCCTCTACGACCGAGCGCTCACGGGGAACGAGGTCGCCGCGCTCGCGTGTTCGGTCCGGGGGGTGCCGCTCTCGACCGAGGGATGCCCGGCCTAGGACGCGTCCGGCCTCGTACCATCGCGCGGCGATGGGCGAGCTCGACGATCCGGTCGTCGTGGACTTCCCGCTCCGCGGCGAGTGGGCTGCCGCGAACACGCCCGCGCACCGGATCCCGAGCCACGGCACGGACATGCTCGGACAGCGGTACGCGTTCGACTTCGTCCGGATCGATCATCGCAAGGGCTTCCACCTGCATCCGGCCAGCACCCTCACCTCCTGGGTGATCGGCGGTCGAACGCGCGACTGCTACGGCTGGGGCCAACCGGTGCACGCGGCGTTCGACGGCGAGGTGGTGACCGCCGCCGACGGCGTTGCCGAGCGCGGGTGGCTCCACGTCGTGCGCGAGCTGGCGCTCGTCGTGAAGAACGCGGTCACGTTCGACCCGGCGAAGGGCGTGACGCCGGTCGCGGGGAATCACGTGGTCATGCGGATGAACGGCGCGTTCGCGTTCTACGCGCACCTGTCGCCGGGATCCGTCGCGGTGAAGCAGGGCGACACCGTGCGCACCGGGGAGCTGCTCGGCCGGGTCGGCCACACCGGGAACTCGACCGCGCCGCATCTGCACTTCCAGATGATGGATTCGGCCGATCCGCTCGAGGCGAAGGGGATCCCGTCCGCCTTTGCCGCGTACGAGGTGGAGCGCGACGGGCGGTGGGAGCGCGTCGAGCGCGGGATCCCCGCCCGTCGCGAACGGATCCGATCGATCTCGTAGGACCGGGGACAGGCGGCCATCCCACCGTCGGCCGCGTCACGTACCTCTGGCCATGAGCCGGCGCGTCGTGGTCGTCCTCGCGGTCGCCCTGCTCGCCGCGTGCGGTTCCGAAGGTGATGCCGGGTCGCAGACCTCGGCCGCGGCGGACGCTGACACGACCGGCGCGACCGGCGACACCGCCTCGAGCCCGTCCCCCACCGGGCCAGTCGCCTATGACGTGTCGGGTTGTCCGGTGGACGACGAGGCGTTCTGTGAAACGGCGGTCGATACGATCGATGCGTTGCAGGCAGGCGACGCCGACGCGCTGTTCGCGCTCAGCCGCGAGGACCGGCTCGTGTGCGCGAAGGTCAACCAGGACTACTTCCCCGGCTGCGAGACCGACGACGTCCTCGTCGGCCACGGCTCGAGCGGCGCGACCTTCATCGTCGAGGTCCTGGACGAGCAGGCGTACCGCGGCCAGCTCGAGGCGGTCGTGACGAGCATGGATCCCGGGTTCTCGGACGAGCTGGGTGAGGGGACGGTCCGAGTCGTCGGCGTCGGCACGTGTGGGCCGGACATCCCGCGCCGCCGGACCTACCACCTCGCGTGGACGACCGCGGTGAGCGAAGGCGGCGCCCCGGCCGAGCGCGTCCTCGGCAGCTTCGAGTTCCTCTTCAAGGACGACGAGTGGCGGATCGGGCTCTGGTACTTCTCGCCGCTCGAGGAGTGGGAGGCCGAGCAGCTCGACCCGCTCGAGCTCGCGTTCTGTGAGGCCGGACGAACCCCCTGGCCCGCGGCCTGAGGCCGAACCCGACCCACGGCGCCGGGACGCTTCCGCCGCAAGCTCCCGCGGCACAGCCCGGCCGGCTCTCCTCGGGGTCGGTTGCCGACCGTTCCACCTGCGTGGAACACTCCCTCGCCGCCGCGCGCGGGACCAGGGGGTCAAGGGGTGGAACGGAGGAGCGGCCACGTCCTCGTGGTTGACGATGACGCGTTGAACCGACGGCTCCTCACGGCCACGCTCGCACGCGAGGGATTCCGGACCACGGCGGCCACCGACGGCGACGAGGCCCTGCGGGCGATCAAGGAGGAACCGCCCGACGTCGTCCTGCTCGACATCGAGATGCCGGGGATCGACGGGTTCGAGGTGCTCGAACGCATCAAGTCCGACGACGCGACCGTGCACCTGCCCGTCATCATGATCTCCGGCCTCGACGACACCGAGAGCGTCGTCCGCTGCCTCGAGATCGGCGCCGACGACTTCCTGCCGAAGCCGTTCGACGCGGCGATCCTGCGCGCGCGCATCAACGCGGGGCTCGACCGGAAGGCGCTCCACGAGCTCGAACGCGATCGCGTCCGCGACCTCTTCATGCGCTTCCTTCCCGAACCGGTCGTCGACGACATGCTCGCCCGGACCGACGGGGACGCGCGGATCCGCCCGGAGCAGCTGACGGGCACGGTGCTGTTCGGGGATCTTCGCGGCTTCACGACGTTCGCGGAGGGCCGTCCGATCGACGAGGTCGTCGAGGCGATCAACACGTATCTCACGCTGATGACCGACGCGGTCCTCGATCACGGCGGGACGCTCGTCGACTACATGGGAGACGGCATCATGGCGGCATTCGGCGCCCCGGTCGCGAACGAGGACCACGCGGATCTCGCGCTCGCGGCCGCGCGCGCGATGGCGGGCGAGCAGCTCGCGACGTTCAACGCGTGGCTCGGCGCGTCGGGCGTGGCCGAGCCGCTCCGGATGGGGATCGGGATCAACTCGGGCCCGGTGCTGTCGGCGAGCGTCGGCTCGCCGCGACGCCTCGACTACGCGGTGATCGGCGACACGACGAACACCGCGGCGCGGATCGAGTCGATGACGAAGGAGCTCGAGCACGCGGTGCTGTTCTCCGATCGGACGAAGGATGCGCTCACTGAGGTGCCGGATGATGCCGTCGCGCTCGGGGAGTTCGAGATCCGCGGCCGGACCGGCAAGATCGACCTCTGGGCACTCGACGTCGAGGCGCCGGCATGACCACGGTGGACGAGACGGAGCGCGCGACGAAGATCCAGGACGCGCTGTATCGGATCGCCGAGACGGCGAGCACCGCCGAGGATATGCAGGACTTCTACGCGCGCATTCACGCCATCGTCGGCGGGTTGATGTACGCGAACAACTTCTACATCGCCCTCTACGACGAGGGACGGCGGACGATCAATTGGCCGTACTACGCCGACGAGGTCGACAAAGACGTGCCCGATCCGAACGTCTGGGAGCCGATGGGGACCGGACAGGCGCGCGGGGTCACGGCCTACGCACTGCGTCGGGGGGAGCCCGTGCTGTTGCGGGGGACTGATTACGACGACCTCATCGCTCGGGGCGAGATCGAGCATGTGGGAGTCAGAGGGGAGGACTGGCTCGGCATCCCCCTGCGGTTCGAAGACCGGACGCTCGGGGTCCTGGTCGTCCAGACCTACGAGGAAGGGCAGCATTACCAGCCGAGCGACGTCGAGATCCTGACGTTCGTCGGGCAACACATCGCCCAGGCCCTTGCCCGCGCGCAGGCGATCGACGAGACGCGGCAGCGCAACGCCGAGCTCGCCCTGATCAACGACGTGCAGGAGGGACTCGCTCGGAACCTCGATATGCAGTCGATGTACGACCTGGTCGGCGACCGCCTCCAGGGGATCTTCGACGCCCAGGTCGTGGACATCGGGATCCTCGACGAGGCCGAGGGGCGCATCCGCTTCCCGTACGCGATCGAGAAGGGCGTCCGATTCCCGGACGAGCCTATGGAGGTCTTGGGCTACCGCCAGATGGCGCTTGAGTCGCGCGAACCGGTCGTCCAGGACGAGGCGACGCATGCTAGGGCGGTCGAGCTGGGTCAGCCGCCGGTGATCGCCGGCGAGCCCGCGAGATCGTCCGTGTTCGTCCCGCTCGTCGTGGGCGGTCGCGCGACTGGTGTTATCTCGCTCCAGAACGTCGATCGCGAGCACGCGTTCAGCGACGCCGACGTCCGGCTGCTCACGACGCTCGCCAGGAGCCTCAGCGTCGCGCTCGAGAACGCCCGGCTGTTCGAGGAGACGCGCCAGCGCAACGCCGAGCTCGCCTTGATCAACGACGTGCAACGCGGACTCGCCCAGAACCTCGACATGCAGTCGATGTATGAGCTCGTCGGCGACCGGATCCAGGAGATCTTCGATGCACAGGTCGTCGACATCGGGATCGTCGATCGGGAAGCGAACCAGATCCACTATCCGTACACGCTCGAACGAGGGGTACGGCTTCCGGATCTACCGATCGATATCGGCCCCGGACCCGCTTCCCATGTGCTGGAGACCCGCGAACCGCTGCTGATCAACGAGCGGATCGGGGAACACGTGGTCGAGCTCGGAGGCGCGACCATCCAAGGGGAGCCCCCGAAGTCTGCAGTCTGGGTCCCGCTCGTGGTCGGCGGTACAGCGACGGGCGTCATCTCGCTCCAGAACATCGATCGCGAACACGCCTTCAGCGAGGCGGACGTCCGGCTCCTGACGACGCTCGCCGGCAGCCTCTCCGTTGCGCTCGAGAACGCCCGGCTCTTCGAGGAGGCGAAGCAGAGAAACGCGGAACTCGCACTCATCACCGACGTCCAGCAGGGACTAGCTCGGAACCTCGACATGCAGTCGATGTATGAGCTCGTAGGCGACCGGATCCAAGAGATCTTCGACGCGCAGGTCGTCGACATCGGGATCCTGGACCGGGAGGACGGACTCCTGCACTTCCCGTACACGATCGAGAAGGGCGAACGCTTCCCCGACGAGCCGGGACCGATCGCCGGATTCGGCGGGCACGTGATGGAGACCCGTGAGCCGCTCCTGATCAACGAAGACGCGGATGAGCGGGCGCTCGAGTTCGGCTCTGCCGTCATCCAGGGTGCGTCGGTGAAGTCGGCGCTGTTCGTCCCGCTCGTCGTCGGCGGCGAGGCGATCGGGCGGATCTCGCTCCAGAACATCGACCGCGAACACGCCTTCACCGACGACGATGTGCGGCTGCTCACGACCCTCGCGGGTAGCCTCTCCGTCGCGCTCGAGAACGCCCGGCTCTTCGAGGAAACGCGGCAGCGCAACGCCGAGCTGGCACTGATCAACGACGTGCAACGAGGGCTCGCCGAGAACCTCGAGATGCAGACGATGTACGACCTCGTCGGCGACCGCATCCGCGACATCTTCGACGCGCAAGTGGTGGCCATCGGCATCGTCGACCGTGATACCGGTCTCCTCGACAACCCCTACGCGTTCGAGAAGGGCGCTCGGTACACGACCGAGCCGATGTCGATCGAGGGGGGGCCGACCAAGTGGGTCCTCGACACCGGAGAGACGCTCGTGATCAACGAACGATTCACGGAGCGTGCCAATGAGCTCGGTCCCGCGCCGAACTGGGGCGAAGGCGGCGATCCGCTGTCGGCCGTCTACGTCCCGCTGAATGTCGGCGGCCGCGCGATCGGCCGGATCACCCTGCAGAACATGGACCGCGAGCACGCGTTCAGCGAGGCGGACGTCAGCCTACTCACCACGCTCGCCGGAAGCCTGAGTGTCGCGCTGGACAACGCACGCCTGTTCGAGGAGACGCGACAGCGCGCCGCCGAGCTCGCGATCGTGAACAACGTCGGCCAGGCGCTCGCCGAACAGCTCGAGCTCGACGCGATGATCCAGCGCCTCGGCGACCAGCTGCGTGAGGTGTTCGCGGCCGATCTCGTGTACGTCGCGCTGCACGACGCAGCCACCGACATGATCGAGTTTGCGTACTACAGCGAACACGGAGAACGGAGCGACAACCCGCCGATGCGCTACGGCGAGGGATTGACCTCGAGGATCCTGCAGTCCCGGGAGACCATGCTGCTCAACCGGCCCGAGGCGTTCGCGGAGACCGGCGTCCCGGTGGTGGGGACACCGGCGAAGTCGTACCTCGGGGTGCCGATCTTCGCCGGGCGCGACGCGATCGGCGTCGTCAGCGTCCAGAGCACGACGCAGGCAGGGCGGTTCGGCGAGGCGGACTCGCGCTTGCTCTCCACGATCGCCGCCAACGTCGGCCTCGCGATCGCGAACGCCCGCCTCTTCCAGGAGACCGGGCGCCGCGCGAGCGAGATGGCGGCGCTCGCGGAGCTCGGCAAGGAGGTCGGCGGCATCCTCGAGCTCGACCCGATCCTCGGCAGGATCGCCGAGCGTGCCTGCGGGCTCCTCGACGCCGACTCGAGCGCGGTCTTCCTCGAGGAGGAGGTCGGTGGACGGTTCCTGCCGGCCGTCGCGCTCGGCGAGTACGGCGACGCCCTGATGCAGGATGCGATCACCCCCGGCGAGGGGATCATCGGCGACCTCGCGACCCGCGGTGCTGCCGAGATCGTGAACGACGTCAACGGCGACCCACGGGCCGTGCACATCCCGGGGGCGGAGGATGACGTGGAGGAACGGATCATGGCCGCGCCGCTCCTCGCCCGCGGCCGTGTGATCGGCATGATGGCGATGTGGCGGTCCGCGCCGGCGCCGCCGTTCACCGAGGCGGACCTCAGCTTCCTCGTCGGGCTCTCACAGCAGGCCGCGATCGCGATCGAGAACGCCCGGCTGTTCCAGGAGGTCCGCGAGGCACGCGAGGTCGCCGACGCCGCGAACGAGTCCAAGAGCGCGTTCCTCGCCACGATGAGCCACGAGATCCGCACACCGATGAACGCGATCATCGGGATGAGCGGCCTCCTGAGCGAGACCGAGCTCGACGCGGAACAACGCGAGTACGCGACGACGATCTCGCGCAGCGGCGACGCGCTCCTCACGATCATCAACGACATCCTCGACTTCTCGAAGATCGAGGCCGGGCGGATGGAGCTCGAGCTCGCGCCGTTCGACGTGCGCGAGTGCCTGGAGTCGGTCGTCGACCTGATCGGCCCGATCGCCCTGCGCAAGGGCATCGAGGTCACGTACGCGATCGAGCCCGAAACCCGGGAGACCGCCGTGGGTGACGAGAGCCGGCTGCGCCAGATCCTGCTGAACCTGCTGAACAATGCGGTGAAGTTCACCGACGAGGGGGAGATCGTCGTCCGGCTGTCATCGGCCGAAGCCGCGACGCCCGGTCGCGTCGCGTACGAGGTCTCGATCCGCGACACCGGGATCGGGATCCCGCCGGACCGGATCGCCCGGCTGTTCCAGTCGTTCACGCAGGTCGACGCCTCGACGAGCCGCAGATTCGGCGGGACGGGCCTCGGCCTCGCGATCAGCCGCCGGCTCGCCGAGCTGATGGGTGGCACGGTCACGGCGGAGAGCGCCGGTGTGCCCGGCGAGGGCAGCACGTTCCGGGTGACGTTCGAGGCAGGGGTCACCGACATGACGCCGACCGCCCTGCGCCGCGACGCGTCGTTCGCCGGCCGCCGTGCGCTCGTCGTCGACGACAACGACACGAACCTCCTGCTGATGACCGCGCTCCTGTCGGCGTGGGGGGTCGAGTCGACGACGGCCTCCTCGGGCGAGGAGGCGCTCGCCGCACTTGACGAGGAACGGTTCGACGTCGCGATCCTAGACATGCTCATGCCGGGGATGGACGGGCTCGAGCTCGCGGCGCGCGTGCACGAGCGTCTGCCCGACCTGCCGGCGGTCCTCGCGTCGTCGGTCCCCCGGCACGACGTCGCCGGCGACCCGCGGTGGGAGGCCGCGAGGATCGACGCGGTGACCGTGAAGCCGATCAAGGCGTCCGCGCTCCACGGCGCCCTCGCGACGGTGCTCGGCGTCCGGACCGGGGCCGCCGACGGGGACGCGACGGCGACATCCGCGCTCGACCCGGAGCTCGCCGAGCGGCATCCCCTCAGGATCCTCGTGACGGAGGACAACGTCGTGAACCAGCGGCTCGCGCTCCGGCTGCTCGAGAAGCTCGGCTACCGCGCGGACGTCGCGGGCAATGGGCTCGAGGCGCTCGAGGCGCTCGAACGCCAGCCGTACGACCTCGTGCTGATGGACGTGCAGATGCCCGAGATGGACGGCGTCGAGGCGACGGGACGGATCCTCGAACGATGGACCGAGACGGAGCGGCCGTGGATCGTGGCGATGACCGCCGAGGTCATGCAGGGCGATCGCGAGGGATTCCTGGCCGCGGGCATGAACGACTACGTGGCGAAGCCGATCCGGCCGCGGGAGCTCGTCGCCGCGATCACGCGCGCACCGCGACGACGGGATGAGCACGAGGGCAAGGACGGCGCCCGGCGGCCGGCCGTCGACGCCGCGGTGCTCGACCGGCTCGCCGAGAGCATGGGCGGCGACGACGCCTTCGTCGCCGAGCTCGTCGAGCAGTTCGTCGCGGACTCGCCCGCGCTCGTCGCGGCCGCGCGCGCGGGGCTCGAGACCGGCGACGCCGAGGAGGTCCGTCGGGCGGCGCACACACTCAAGTCCAACGCGGCGACGATGGGTGCGAACGAGCTCGCGGACCGCAGCCGGAAGCTCGAGGTAGCCGCGAAGGCCGGTGAGCTCGACGGCGGCGCGGCGTCGATCGACGCGGTCGCCGAGGAGCTCGAGCGCGTGCACGCCGCGCTCCGCGCGGACTAGC